>HF986003.1:55649-55935 GCA_000431015.1 Alistipes sp. CAG:514
GAGTGGAAAGAATTGACCGGTTACACTTATCCGAAAGGCAAAGATTGGAATTTTGTGGAGTCCGGTGACATAGATCTTAAGGATTATCTTGGAACAAAGTTCCAGTTAGCCTTTAAGTATGTCGGCTCAAAGACAGCTGCTCCTACCTGGGAGGTCAAGGAAGTAGTGATCAAGTAATCTACTTGAATATATCCGCGAGGGCGGGTGGCTAAAAGGTGACTTTTAGCCACCCGCCTTTTGCTAGTCGGGGCATAGTAATCCTTAAAAAAAGAAAGGCCGTAAGCAT
>HF986004.1:0-5131 GCA_000431015.1 Alistipes sp. CAG:514
GTCATAGCGAAAGTGTTTGTAATAGTTTATTTGCTCTAACAAATTTACAAAAACTTTCGCTATTTTCCTAATAATCAATTAGTTAATTTTCATCAAACTCACGTTAATTACCGTCGCCGTGAGAAAATCTCCTATTGCACACATACAATGACCAGGAAGTCGACGCCATTATCGGAGACGCAAAGGTTGCTATTGAGATCAAGTCCAGCGAGGAAGTGAAGACCCGCCATAAGAACGGGTTGAAAGCCTTCAAGGAAGAGCAGCCGGATTGTCGACTGATTCTTGTTTCCCTTGAAGAATCCGCAGACATACTCCGCCGTCTATCTCTTTTTCACCTTTACTCTTGCGTATTCGATTCTTTTTGCTAACTTTGCAACAGCCGTAAATTTTACGACTGTAAAATTTTATTGAAATGAGGTTTTATGACAGAGAAGAGCAGTTGGAGACACTGCGCGAAATGAGGGAACTATCGTACAATGGTTATTCTCGACTTACTGTTGTCACCGGAAGGAGACGTATAGGGAAGACGACTCTTATAAAGGAAGCCTATCAGGATGAAACCTATGTATATCTATTCGTAGGTAAAAAAAGTGAATCAGTCCTATGCGGGGAATTCTGCGAAGAGTTCCATGAGAAGATAGGGGTATTCGTCCCTCCGATGAGTGCTTTCCGTGATGTCTTCCGTTTCTTGATGGAGGAAGGAACGCGCCGGAAATACACGCTTGTCTTTGATGAGTTTCAGAATTTCCTGGAGATCAATCCATCCATATACAGCGATATTCAGAACTGGTGGGACAAGTACCAGAAGGAGAGCCATGTGAATATGGTTGTCAGCGGTTCTGTTTATTCCCTGATGGAGAAACTCTTCAAAGACAGGAAAGAACCCCTTTACGGGAGACAGGATTCGACCATCAAACTGCAGGCTTTCCCCACTTCAGTCCTCAAACAAATCATGGAGGACAACGCTCCGGGTTATTCCAACGACGATCTTCTTGCACTATATACATTTACTGGCGGTATCCCGAAATATGTGGAGTTGTTCATTGATGTGAAGGCCACGACTTGTGGGAAGATGATTGCAAAAATCTGCAAGGAGGATTCTCCCTTGATAGAAGAGGGCAGGAAACTCCTCATCCAGGAATTTGGAAAGAAGTATGCGACGTACTTCTCGATCCTTCAAGCAATATCGTTGGGGTATAATACTCAGGCTTCCATTGAAGACTACCTGGGAGGAAAGAGTCTAGGCGGGCAACTATTAAAACTAGAAGATACTTATGACCTGATTCGGAAAGTCCGGCCAATATGGGCAAAGCCCAAAACTCAGACTGTACGATATGAGATCAGCGACATCTTCCTCCGTTTTTGGTTCCGCTATGTGGAGAAGAACCAGCGGCTCATCGAAATCGGTCAGTATCCGGCACTGCGCAGAATAATGGAGGATGATTATGAGACCTATTCTGGTGACATACTTGAGAGATACTTCAAGCTTAAACTTGTGGAGAGTATGGAATACCGCGATATCGGAGGGTGGTGGGACCCTAAAGGGTACATTGACAAGGAGGGACATCATCAACAGGCAGAACTGGACATAGTTGCCCATCGTCTGAAAGAGAATATTCTCGATGTGATAGAGGTAAAGCGCAATCTGGAAAAGTTCAATAAAGGCCTTCTGGAAGAAAAAACAGCGTACTTCTCTTCCAAGGAGAAACTGGCAAGAAAGAACAAGATTGTACTTTCAAGCCTCTCCCTGGATGATATGTAACGGTTAGCCTTGCATAATTATTAATAATGGATACAACATCATTGGTTCATAATATCGCCATTTTGGTGGAAAGAGAGGGAGGTGCAAACCCTGACCAACTTCATCAGGCCTATGCCTCTTATAGACCATCTTTTATGGAGATAAAACTGCCATTTAGTTTCCAGGGAGATTTTGATTCACTCTCTGAACACGATTTTGGAGTGATGCTCCATGAGTATGTGCATTACCTTCAAAACCTATCTACTCCATGGGGCTTGTATTCAAGCATGGAGGAATATGCGGAGCTTGTTGAGACGTACCGAACCATTCAAGAATCCGGTGAAGGAATCACGATTCCGATGAAACCAGTTCTAACAGAAAAACTTAAAAGACAGAAGGACCTCATCATTTCAGGTGATGGCTTTAATCCTTTCAACGAAGATGGTTGTTTAAGCATTGATAGAAGCGTCAAAGTATCTGCATATCGAAGGATTGAGACTGTAGGAGGGAAAAGGACACCAGTCATTACTTGCAAAGTTCAACTTTCTAATGGTCGTCCAAAGGTATTTGTCCTTGGATCTAAGATTATCAAGGAAAGTATGGACATCTATCGAATTCCTAAAAAATAGAATAATCGGACAGAAATACACTTATTCACCTTGAAAAAACGGACATAAATATGTATTTTTGCCTTGGAAAAGCGGACAAAAAGATGATTAAACGCAAGATTGACAATAAGATAGAAAGTTTCTACAAGAATCATAACAAAGCGTTGCTTCTCACAGGGGCAAGGCAGACGGGAAAAACATTCGCCATAAGGAGGTTCGGAGCGGAGAATTTCGACAGCACTGTGGAGATCAACTTTGTCGAAAGTCGAAACGCCATTGGTTTTCTTGACGGTGCGGTGGACGCTAAAGAGATGATATTAAGGATTTCAGCGCTTGCCAAGACGAAAATGATTCCCGGCAAGACACTTATCTTCTTTGACGAAGTGCAGGAATATCCGGAAATCGTCACTCTGATAAAATTCCTGGTGGAAGAAGGAAGCTACAGATATGCTCTGAGCGGATCGCTTCTTGGTGTCGAGTTGAAGGATCTTCGAAGCGAGCCGGTAGGATATATGGACATATTCGATATGTATCCGCTGGATTTTGAGGAATTTGCGCTTGCCGTTGGTGTCGCTCCGACTATCATTGGCACGCTTGAGGAAAGTTTCAGGAACAGAACTCCGGTTGACAGGATAGTGCACGAAAGGATGATGAAGGTGTTCCAGCTTTATCTGGTGGTCGGAGGAATGCCTGCCGCCGTCTCCAAATATATTGACACCAACAATCTGCGTCTGGTGGAAGAGGAACAAAAAGCCATCATCAAACTTTACAAGAAGGATATCGCCAAATATGATCCAAGGGATAAACTGTACCTGAACGACATCTTCGATTTGATTCCTTCGGAGCTGAACACGAAGAACAAACGCTTCATTCTCAAGAATCTCAATGAGAATTTCAAGTTCAATCGGTACTGCAACAGCTTCCTGTGGCTTAGGAACGCAGGTGTCGCCCTGCCGACATACAATGTGGAGGAGCCAAAATATCCTTTGAAACTGGCCGAGCAGAGAAATCTGTTCAAGTTGTTCCTCAACGATGTCGGACTCCTCGCCTGCCAATATTCAGATGGATTGCAGCTGAAACTTCTTCGCGGCGAAATGAATGTCAACTATGGCGGGATATTCGAAAATGCCGCCGCGCAGGAATTGACAGCCCACGGTTTCTCTCTGGCTTACTTCAACAACAAGAAGCAGGGAGAGTTGGATTTTGTAGTGACCTACAAAGAAAAGATTCTTCCGATCGAAATCAAATCCGGCAAAAACTACGAGCGTCACAGCGCTATGGACAATGTCCTGAAAGTTCCTAACTATGAAATAGAAAGCGAGATGGTCTTCTGCAATGACAACCTTTCCGTGAAAGGTCCTGTCACGTATTGTCCAATCTATATGCTTATGTTTCTCAAAAACGAACGCATTGACAAGGATACCATCTATAAACTTGATCTGCAAGGAATCTCGTAAAGCGGCGACCGGTGCCGCGCATATCGGAGGCATTTAGGTTCAAACTGTTTATATTCTTTGAAAAACTTGAGTATATTTGCAAACAAATGCGACAAAAGGTAGATGGTATATACCTTTAAACACGATATTTCGCAAATTAAAGGCAATATGATATGGATAAAGTAGAGGCGATAATGAACCGTTGGAATGCCTTGCAACCTCTTTCTGACAGGGACAGGGAATTGTTGAGCCGGAGGTTCACAATTGATTTCAACTATAACAGCAACCATATTGAGGGCAACACACTCACGTATGGACAGACCGAGATTCTGCTCCTCTTCGGAAAGGTAGTCGGAGAAGCGGAAGTCAAGGATGTGCAGGAAATGACCGCCAGCAATGTTGGCCTGAAAATGATGACCGAGGAGGCCGGGCTCAAAGACATACCACTCACACAGAACTTCATCCGGACTTTGCACAAGACCCTCCTGCGAGAAGACTACACGGTACACCGCAATCTACCCGGCGGGCAGACCAGCAGTTATGTCATTCACGCCGGCCAATACAAGACACGCCCAAACAGTGTCATCACACGTTACGGAGACCGTTTTGAGTATGCGTTGCCGGAAGAGACACCTGCATTGATGACAGATCTTGTGAATTGGTACAACGGGGAGGAACACTCCGGCAAGTTCACACCTATCGAGCTTGCGGCCATATTCCACTATCGTTACATTCGTATTCACCCTTTCGAGGACGGCAACGGGCGCATAGCAAGGATGATGGTCAACTACATCCTCTCGCGGCACGGCTATCCTATGATTGTTGTGAGAAGCAGAAAGAAGAATGAATATCTCGAGGCTCTTCACAAGACAGACTTGACCGTCGGAGCCACCCCTTCATTGGGAGCTCACGCATCTAAGCGAAGCATACAGCAGTTTCTCACTTACTTCACAAACCTGTTTGTGGAGGAGGTATCATTCAATATTCGCTTCCTTACGGAACGAGGCGAAAATGTTTGGTGGTTTGATGGTGAGCGGGTCACATTCCGAACAAACACTACCAGCAGGATTCTCAATCTGATGTATGCCAGTCCAGACATAACCATTGCAAGATTATCAGAGGAGGCGGGGGTAAATGTTGCCGCAGTCAACAAGCACATCAGGCAGCTTGTTTCCAAAGGGTACATCCAGCGCTCCGCCGGCAACGGTGACTGGAGACTTATCATAACACCGTCAGCGTGATAAACAAATATGTGAAATGAATTTCAGTTGGCAAAACCTGAAGGTGACATTGGCGATTGTTCAGACGCTGTGCGGAGCGATGACCCCGTGCAGTGGACAGCAGGA
>HF986004.1:5160-13898 GCA_000431015.1 Alistipes sp. CAG:514
AGCAGGAATTCTGAAATGATGAGTTTCTGCGGAACTGCGGGTTTTCAGTGGGTAACCGTCACCGCAACCCCATCTTGACGTGAGCATAGAAGAGTTATACCTTCGCGCAAAAACGGAAAAGATGAGAAAGAAACAGGAGCCAAGTCCGGTCGAGAGACGCGGCCGGAGATCGGCGTTCGCCGATGTGGTGTTGTCAGACGCGAATACAAACGATGCCGGCAAAAGTAGCGGCATCGAATTGTTGTATCCCAATGGTGTGCGAATCTTGTTGTTTTTATTTGCTGTTGTGTCAGTTTAAATGTCAATGCCCAATGGCGTAAAGAATATATTCCTGAAGAAGGGGAAGTCCTGGAATTCGGCATCAACGTGCACCGCCGTTCCTACCGGAACGAGTCCTACATCCGCTGGCGGAAGGCGGAATAACCCGGTAATTATAGCCCAAAGGCAGCCGTTCAAATGAACCGGGCGGGGACATCGGTCGCTTCGACAGGCTCAGCGACCATGAAAAACGCATTTTCTGTTCATATTTAAAAGAGAATCGGAAGATTCCCTTCGGTTTTGCAATGAATATTGGCAAATTATTCATAAATTTATAGCCACATATTAAAAACACATAACCACTATGGCAAAGATTATAGAATGCGTGCCCAATTTCAGTGAAGGGCGAGACAAAAATGTTATTGATCAGATCGTTAAGGCCATCGCTTCGGCCAAGGTGACGGTCAACGGCAACGAGGAGGGCGTCAAGGTGCTCGACGTGGATCCGGGCGAGGCGACCAACAGGACTGTCGTGACCTTCGTGGGCAGCCCCGAAGCTGTGCTGGAGGCGGCTTTCCAAGGAGTCAAGTGTTCCGGCGAGGTGATCGACATGAGGCATCACCACGGAGCGCACCCTCGGTCGGGGGCGTGCGATGTGCTGCCGCTCGTACCGGTCGCGGAGACGACTTTGGAAGAGTGCGCGGAACTGGCGCGCGGGCTGGCGAAAAGGATCTACGACGAGCTCGGCATCCCTTGCTACTGCTACGAGGCGGCGGCGTTCAAGCCGGAAAGGAAGAACCTCGCGGTCTGCAGGGCCGGGGAATATGAAGCCCTGCCGGAGAAGATCGCCGATCCTGCCAAGGCACCGGACTTCGGGCCTAAGGAATATAACGAGACAGTGGCGAAGAGCGGGGCTATCAATGTGGGAGCCAGAGACTTCCTTGTGGCCGTCAACTATAATCTCAACACGACCTCAACCCGCCGCGCGATGGCGATCGCGTTCGATGTGCGTGAGAAAGGACGCAAGATGCGCGAGGGCGGAAGCCTGACCGGGAAAGTGCTCAAGGACGAGAACGGCAAGGACCGCTGGCAGCCGGGAACCCTCAAGGGGTGCAAGGCAATTGGTTGGTACATTGATGAATATGGCATCGCTCAGGTCTCGATGAACATCACCGACATCAAGACGACACCTCTGCACGTGGCCTACGAGGAAGTCTCCAGAGCCGCCGCCGCCAGAGGACTCAGGGTCACCGGAGCCGAGATCGTCGGACTGGTACCGAAGCGTGTGCTGATGGAGGCCGGAAAGTTCTACCTTGAGAAGCAGGAGCGCTCGCTCGGAATCTCGGACGAAGAAATAATGAAGATAGCAGTCAAGTCGATGAGCCTTGACGACCTCAAGCCGTTCAACCCGCACGAGAAGGTCATTGAATATCTTATGGAAGATCCTGAGCAGATGGCCATTAAGGAGAGGCTCATCAGAATGACGCTCAAGGGATTCGCCGAGGAGACGGCATCCGAGTCTCCTGCCCCGGGCGGCGGATCGATCTCCGCCTACATGGGCGCTCTCGGAGCGGCCCTCGGCACAATGGTCGCAAATCTTTCAGCCCACAAGAGAGGCTGGGATGACCGCTGGAAGGAGTTCTCCGACTGGGCTGAGAAGGGACACGCCGTAATGCGGGAGCTGGTAAGCCTCGTCGATGAGGACACCGCGGCGTTCGACAAGATTATGGCCGCGTTCGGGCTTCCTAAGGGAACGGATGAGGAGAAAGCTGCACGTTCTGAGGCAATCGAAAAGGCCACTCTATACGCCACACAGGTGCCTCTGCGCACGATGAAAGCCTCGTTCAAGGCCTTCGAGATCACAAGGGCGATGGCCGAGACCGGAAACCCAAACTCCGTTTCAGACGCCGGAGTGGGAGCTTTGGCGGCACGAAGCGCGGTTCTCGGAGCGCAACTCAACGTGAAGATCAACGCGGCTTCCCTTGGCGACAAGGCAAAGGCCGCCGAGCTGGTCGCCGAGGCCGATGAGATCGCGGCGAAGGCAGTTGTGGAAGAGAAAGAGATTCTGGACATCGTAAACTCGAAGATCAATGGATAAGTTTCAGGAAGAGATACTTGCGGGCATCCCGCAGGACAGGCTCCCGGAGCCGAAACCTTATGACAAGACGATCAACCACGCCCCTAAGCGCAAGGACATCCTCACAGCCGAAGAGAAAGTGCTGGCGCTGAAGAACGCGCTGAGATACTTCCCGGCCAAGTTCCACGCCGAACTGGCGCCGGAGTTCGCCAAGGAACTCAAGGACTACGGACGCATCTACATGTACCGCTTCCGCCCGTCCTACGACATGTACGCCAGACCGATCGATGAATATCCTTGCCGGAGCCGCCAGGCCGCGGCCATCATGGCGATGATCCAGAACAACCTGGATCCGAGGGTGGCGCAGCATCCGCACGAGCTCATTATCTACGGAGGCAACGGAGCAATATTCCAGAACTGGGCGCAGTACCGGCTGACAATGAAGTATTTGGCCGAGATGACCGACGAGCAGACACTCTCGATGTACTCCGGCCATCCGATGGGACTCTTCCCGAGCCACAAGGACGCTCCGAGGGTCGTAGTGACCAACGGAATGGTCATCCCGAACTATTCGAAGCAGGATGACTGGGAAAGATTCAACGCATTGGGAGTGTCACAGTACGGCCAGATGACAGCCGGATCGTATATGTACATCGGTCCTCAGGGCATCGTGCACGGAACGACAATCACGGTGATGAACGCGGCACGCAAGCAACTGAAAGCCAGAGGCATCGCAGGGACGAGGGAGAATATGAAGGGAATGCTATTCGTGACAGCCGGCCTGGGCGGAATGTCGGGAGCGCAGCCTAAGGCCGGAAACATCGCCGGGGTCGTGAGCGTCACAGCCGAGATCAATCCGCTCGCCGCCCGCAAGCGTTACGACCAAGGCTGGGTCGATGAGCTGCACGAGAATCTGGACGAGCTTATCCCGCGCGTCCGAAAGGCGATGGAGAACAAGGAGACCGTCTCGCTGGCCTATGTGGGCAACGTCGTGGATCTCTGGGAGAGACTCGCGGCCGAGAATATTCCTGTGGATCTCGGCTCGGACCAGACCTCGCTCCACAACCCGTGGGCCGGAGGCTACTATCCTGTCGGACAGACATTTGAGGAGTCCGTCAAGATGATGGCCGAGGAGCCGGAGAGATTCCGTGAGGCGGTACGCGCGTCGTTGAGGAGGCACGTCGCCGCCATCAACGAGCTGGCAGCCAAGGGAATGTACTTTTTTGACTACGGCAACGCCTTCCTGCTGGAATCCTCAAGGGCCGGAGCGGACATATTAAAGGCAGACGGCACATTCCGCTATCCGTCCTACGTGCAGGACATCATGGGACCGCTCTACTTCGACTACGGTTTCGGCCCGTTCCGCTGGGTCTGCATGAGCGAGAGGCCGGAAGACCTCGCCAAGTCCGACGAGATAGCCGTGAATATTCTTAAAAAGGAATTGGAAACGGCTCCGGAAGAGATTCAGGGACAGCTGAACGACAATATTCATTGGATAGAGGAAGCCGGCAGGAACCATCTGGTAGTAGGGTCGCAGGCCCGCATCCTCTACGCCGACTGTGAGGGCAGGACCAAGATCGCCCTGGCCTTCAACGAGGCCATCCGCAAGGGTGAGATCACCGCTCCGATCGTGCTTGGCCGCGACCATCACGACGTTTCCGGCACAGACTCCCCGTTCCGCGAGACATCCAACATCTACGACGGATCTCGGTTCACCGCCGACATGGCCATCCAGAACGTCATCGGTGACGGTTTCCGGGGAGCCACCTGGGTTTCCATCCACAACGGAGGCGGAGTCGGCTGGGGTGAGGTCATCAACGGAGGCTTCGGCATGGTGATCGACGGATCGGCTGATTCGGACAGGCACATCACCCGGATGCTGTTCTGGGACGTGAACAACGGAATAGCCCGCCGCAGTTGGGCGCGCAACGAAGGCGCGGAACACGCCATAATGAGGGAAATGGAACGCACATCGGAACTTACGGTGACAGTTGCGAACCACACAGACGAAAACATTGTCAGAAAAGCGATTGAGGAATTATGACACACATCATCTCACACGAACATCTGAGCCTTGGAAGGCTTAAGGAGATAATTGAGAACCACGAGAGGGTCGAACTCGGCCCGGAGGCCGTGGCGGCCATTGAAAAATGCCGTAAGTACCTGGACAGCAAGATGGAGGACATCGGTCGCCCGGTCTATGGAGTCACCACCGGATTCGGTTCCCTGTGCAACGTGACCATCCCTGCCGACCAGCTCTCGCAGCTCCAGCACAATCTGGTGATGTCCCACGCCTGCGGAACCGGCGAGACTGTACGCCCGCAGATCGTGAGGCTGATGCTCCTGCTTAAGGCCCAGTCCCTTTCCTACGGCCATTCCGGAGCGCAGCTGATTACTGTCCAGAGGCTTCTGGACATGTTCAACAACGACATCCTCCCGGTAGTCTACCAGCAGGGATCCCTCGGCGCTTCCGGCGACCTCGCTCCCCTCGCCCACCTCAGCCTACCACTGATCGGTCTCGGAGAGGTTCTCTACAAGGGCAAGGTCAGACCAAGCAAGGAGGTCTGGGACGAGATGGGCTGGGAACCTATCAGCCTTCAGTCCAAGGAGGGTCTCGCTCTTCTGAACGGAACCCAGTTCATGAGCGCCCACGCCATCTGGTCGCTCATCCAGTGCCACAGGCTTTCCGAATGGGCCGACAGGATCGGCGCGATGTCCCTTGAGGCATATGACGGCCGCGTCGAGCCGTTCCTGCCTCTGACCCACCAGCTTCGTCCGCACAAGGGACAGATCGACACCGCGGCCAGATTCATGACCCTGCTGGATGGCAGCGAGCTGATCAGGAACCACAAGGAACATGTTCAGGATCCATATTCATTCCGCTGCATCCCTCAGGTACACGGCGCGGTAAAAGACAGCATCCGCTACGTCGAGTCGGTGATCGAGAACGAGATCAACAGCGCGACGGACAATCCGAACGTCTTCCCTGACGAGGACATGATCATCTCCGCCGGCAACTTCCACGGAGAGCCTATCGCCATCCCGATGGACGCCCTGGCGATCGCCATGTCCGAACTCGCAAACATCTCTGAAAGACGAATATACCGTCTGATCTCCGGCCAGCGTGGTCTGCCGAAATTCCTTGTCGCCACGCCGGGACTCAACAGCGGCTTCATGATTCCGCAGTACACGGCGGCCTCGATCGTGAGCCAGAACAAGGGACTCTGCTGGCCGGCGTCAGTGGACTCCATCCCATCCTCACAGGGTCAGGAGGATCACGTCAGCATGGGTTCCAACGCCGCGACAAAGCTCGTCCGCGTCATCGACAACTGCGAGGAAGTGCTTGCCATAGAGCTGTTCAACGCCGCACAGGCGCTCGACTTCAGGCACCAGATCGCCGGCAACAAGTCCTCGGAGGCCATCGAAGGCATATTCAGTGACTACCGCAAGGTCGTGCCGTTCATCAGCGATGATGTCTATATGCACCCGCTCATCCAGAAATCTATCGAGTTCATAAGATGACCATAATCACCCACATCGGCGAACTGGTCGGAATCGTTCCTGAAGGCGTTCTGCGCAAGCAAGGCGCCGAGATGGACGAGGTCGGCTCCTTGCGGGACGCTTACCTCACGATCGAGGGCGAACGAATCTCTGGTTTCGGGAATATGTCCGAGTGCCCGGTGCCCGGCCCACAAGATGAAGTAATTGACGCAGAGGGCGGTATGGTGATACCGGCCTTCTGCGACTCCCACACCCACATCTGCTACGCCGGAACCCGTGAGCAGGAGTTCATCGACAAGATCAACGGCCTGAGCTACGAGGAGATAGCCGCCCGTGGAGGCGGAATCCTCAACTCCGCCGATCTGCTCCACCGCACGAGCGAAGAGGAATTATATTCACAGACAATGGCGCGCGTGCGGGAGATGATCGCCAAAGGAACCGGCGCCATCGAGATCAAGAGCGGCTACGGCCTCACCTTGGAGGACGAGCTGAAGATGCTGCGGGTGATCCGCCGCATCAAGAACGAGTCCCCCGCCACCATCAAGGCGACCTTCCTCGGGGCGCACGCCGTCGGCAGAGCCTTCAAAGGCCGGCAGAATGAATATGTCAACCTCGTCTGCGAGGAGATGATCCCCGCCGTCGCCGCCGAAGGGCTTGCTGAATATGTCGATGTGTTCTGCGACGAGGGATTCTTCACGGTCGCTGAAACGGATCGCATCCTTTCCGCCGGTGAGCGTTACGGTCTCATTCCGAAAATCCACGCCAACGAACTTGCCTGCTCCGGCGGCGTGCAGGTGGCCGTGAAGCATAACGCTCTTTCGGTCGATCACCTTGAGCGCACGACCGACGCTGAGATTGAAGCACTTAGATACTCCCGCACGATGCCGACGATGCTCCCCGGCTCCTCATTCTTCCTCGGCATCCCCTACGGCAGGGCCAAGGAATATGTCAGCGCAGGTCTGGGCATAGCCCTGGCCTCAGACTACAATCCGGGATCCTCACCTTCCGGCGACATGCGTTTCGTGATGGCCTTAGGCTGCATCAGAATGCGCCTCACCCCGGCTCAGGCATTCAACGCCTGCACCCTCAACTCCGCCTACGCGATGGGCGTCGCTGAGGAACTCGGCTCTGTGACCGTCGGCAAACTCGCCAACCTGATCGTCACGAAACCAGTCCCGTCCCTAGCCTTCATCCCGTACTGCCACCAGACCCCGTTCATCGCCAAGGTTCTCCTTCGAGGACAAGAGGTTCATTCCCGGACATAAGGTCTGCCGAAGCACCAGACAGGTCACCGGGTAAGTTGAAGCGCCTGACAGATCACCAAGCTAGATGAAGCACCAACCCGGTCGCCAAGTCAGTCGATGCACCAGTCCGGTCTCCGAGTCTGCCGAAGCGCCATTAGCGTCTGAGGCCGAGTCCTCAACAGACATAAGGCTCTCGTGCGCAGATAAGTCTAGATTGCTCACGAGAGTTCCCTAATCAACGCTCTCGTGAGCAATATGCCGCTTTCCGCTCACGAGAACGCTCATCTCAGTCCTTTCGTGAGCAATCTGCCGCTTCCCGCTCACGAAAACACTCATCTTCGACACCTCGTGAGCAAAATGCCGCTTTCCGCTCACGAGGCACACACAGTCCTTCTCCACGGGCTTCAGGATGAAAGCCATCTGGCTGTTTGCGGCAAGAAGTCAATACTTCTATGGCAGAAGGTACGCGCGAAGACGCACGAAAGTTGAGGAGACTACGTGATGTAGTCCATCAAGGCGGCGACATATTCGGAGAATGCGGAGATTCCAGCTTCTGTGACACGGCATGTCGTGCATGGCTTCTTGCCTTTGAATCCCTTTTCCACCGTTATGTAGCCCGCCTCGCTCAGTTTGTCAAGTTGGACACTAAGGTTGCCGGCCGTCGCTCCCGTCTGTTTACGGATGTAGACGAAATCCGCTTCGTCCACCCCCACGAGAATCGACATCACGGCAAGCCTCAGCTCCGAGTGCAGAAGCGGGTTGAGTTTTTTGAACATCGACTATTTCCTTAAGCATTTCACACACACTCCCGTAAGCGCCAGGATCACTCCAGCTAAGACAAAAAGCAACATTTGGCTGCAATCTCCGGAAAGTTTCACTGCCGCTATGACACCAAGGACACCGGTGAGAAATCCGGCGATGACAATCGGCAGGTTTTTGAGGATCATCCCTGAGATGCTCTCCGCAAAGCCGAAAAGGAGGATAATGACCAAGGTCAGGTTCATCGGGGCAAACAGCAACGCACAGAGACTGACTGTCACGGCAAACGCTCCGAACGCTCCCCATGTCCACCCAAGGAGATTGCTGATCAGATTGGACGGGACACATTCTGCGTCCTTGTCCAGTACCACAGCGAGCGGATACCCTATAGCCGGCATGGCGAACCACAGTAAATTCCAGGCCGGATTACCGCTTGACCTCCAAAGGAAGTACACGGCAAGGGCGATCAGCGTGAGAATAGCGCCCCAGAGAATGAAATGACTTCCCGATCTTTTCGTAATGACCAGACGACTGTCGCGTAAGGTCTCATTAATGAGTTTGAGGCTTTGTTCCGCACTCATTTGTGAACTCTGTTCCATAATTTTGATTTTCTTATTGATTTATAATCCGTTGGAGCCATCTGACGCTGCGCATACGCCATAAGCTCTTTGCAAATATAAACAAGTTTATAATATAAACCAAATTTATTTAACAAACTCTCTGTTTGCAATTTTCAACATCAATAAGAAAAAAAGAAGCAGTTTTGATTTGTTTATCTGGAAATTAAGAACAAGCTCTTTCCCAGAGACGAGACGATCCAGGAAAAGTAGAGCCACAGAGAAGTCTTGTTGGACGTTCCTCCACAAAATGGCCGGTTCGGTGGACGGAACGGCTTTGTC
>HF986005.1 GCA_000431015.1 Alistipes sp. CAG:514
ACCACAGTTTTTGCAACTTTTCCAAGGCAAATCTATGCTATTTTTGCAACTTTTCCAAGTATTTCATCTTTTATTCACATTATTCTCTACAACATCTTCCTTGACCTTAATCGACATACATTCATCAGGGGAGAGGAACGTGCCCTGCACTCTTTCGACACCGGAACGAATTCTGATACAAATTGGAAAGTTAAAAGAGATGAAGGTACTCAGCTCTCTTTTAACATCAGACTCGCGAAGCAGAAGCATGTCGCCTTTTCCGTTAAGCCACTCCGCTCCCGGCGTATCCAACGTGACTATAGAACCTCGTTTGTCCAACATGCGGAACCCCATCCTTACAGGAAAATTCTCCTTTATCTCTTTGGTTATAACGCTATTAGAAATGCGATTCGTCAAGATTACCATATGAACACCCACAGCACCCCATTCTGAGACAAGCCTACGATATTCTTAAACGCGGCAGTAGCAGCATATTCTTCCTGCATCTCCGGATCCTGCATATTGATGACACTGTACAACAGTATCAATTCATAGGGAGGATCTTAGCGCGCAGGCTTTGGCGAAGTGGGAAAAGTACTTGTCTGACAGAAGCAAGGCGTCATTGTCCTCTGAAAGATATTCCTCACAGAATTGGTCCCGAGCCCTTATTTCCTCTTTGAGCATCGAGCCCCTTAATGAAAACGGCTCGCTAATTCGTCCGACAGCTATGGTCAGGTCAAAAAGATCAAGAGCACGTACAAAAGCGCCTTTGGCCATATTCTCGTTACCTTTACGCTTCCATTTAAATGTTCTGCCTACCTCACTGCCTATGTTGGCCATCTGAACGATGAACGGCATCTCCGCCCACCTTTCCATATTCGGCTTTTCAGGAAGATACATCATCTTTTGTTCAAAAACCATTCAATAGCGTTCACGATATGTATTGTCTGATTATTGACTGTAACATCACGGGTTTCGTCCATACATATAAGCCAAAGGTTTCCGCAGTTCAACTTTGAGGAAGCCAAAATAAGGGATTCGGTCTCCCTTCTGTAGGTCTTACTGTCAGAAATGTCATAGGCCACTTGAATGAGTTCCAATACAACATTCTGTCTGCACACGACAAAATCGACCTCCTTTTGCCGTGTGGAAGGCTTGTAATAGTATATGTCCTCAGCCGCGGAACAATACCTGCGAAGCAACTCCATAAGGACCGCGTTCTCCAAACGCCAGCCCATATTCTCACCAAGAAGCGAGTTGCCACGGTTGGAGACGAATCCTTGGTCAACCAAATAAGCTTTCTCGCCGGTTATCCTCTCTTTGCTTTTGTATGAGAACTTTTGCAGAGGATGGATCAAGAATGCCTGAGCCAGATAAGATGTATATTTCTGAGCCGTGGCAGCTGTCTTGAGGTTGGATATTTCCGCTAAAGTTTTATAGTCAATAACTTGACAGGAATTATTAATAAGATGATAAGCTATGCGTCTGATGCTCTCTGGATTGCGAATATTAAAACGCTTCGCTACGTCTTTTGTGATGATTGTCTCGATAAGCCCCTCTATGTACGTTCGGCGACCGCGAGGATTCCTAAGCTTCATCAATTCAGGGAATCCCCCATCATTAAGATAAGCTTCCAAAGCGATTTTTCTGGCAGCGTCAGCCTTTGTCGTAATCCCTTTGACATCAACCTTTTCCGCATCGCATAACTCTGCATAACTGAAAGGATAAAGTTTTATCTCATTGTATCTTCCGGTAAGATGTGTGGCAAGTTCACTACTTAACAGTTTGGCGTTGCTCCCGGTAAGCACAATGCGCAAGCCTTGCCTAAGCAGTCTGTTCACAAACAGATGCCATCCCGGAACATCCTGAATCTCATCAAAAAACAAGTACTTCACATCAACACCATAAAGCTGGTACATGCAACCCAACAATGTGTTGAGATCCTTGGCTTCCATTCCCAACAACCTATCATCATCCAGATCAGAATAGCCGTACTTTACTCCGTGCTGGATAAGTGCCTTATGGCACAATGTTGATTTTCCGCTCCTGCGAACACCTATGACAACCTGTGCCATATCGCTGTCCCACTCGAAAAAATCCTCCTCTGGACGGGATATCCAGCCAGAGACATCATACCCTGACATTTCCTCTCTTTGCTCCGCCAAAACCTGCAAAATCACCTTCTCATCCATAAACACTTGATTTATTGGCACAAATATAGAAAACATTTCGAACAATTGCGCTATTTTGACAAAAATAACATTACGAAATGCATTATTTTGACAATTTTCGGTTGTTGAAACAGTGTTATTTTGACGAAAAATATTCGGAGTTTATACGGTTGTGACCTTCCATGAGAATGGCGGCACAAACTTGAAAAAGTAGATTAAAACCACTATTCTGTGCCGAAATATTCGGGAAAGGCTGATTTCAATGACGGCTTTGCCACTTCCTGGAGGGGGATCATCACGAAGGGGCGGTTCTCTATGTCCTTGTGGGGGATGATCAGATCGGGAGCGGAGATGTGCTCGGAGCCGTAGAAAAGAATGTCGATGTCGATTACGCGGGAGTGGTAGATGCGGTTGCCTGCTCCGTCATATTCAGGAGGATCGGTTCTACCCATCGCGCGCTCTATTGATTTGACCTTGGAAAGCACATCCTTGGCTGCGTCCTCCGCCGGAATTTCCGGTCTGAAGGTTCGGTAAAGCGCCACGGCGTTCAGAAACTTGCCGCCGGAGAAACCCATCGGCTTAGTCTCTATCAGCCTTGAAAGAGCCGTGTAGTGGCCTTCAAAGGCTTCATCCATCCGATGAAGAGCCTCCTCGATGTTCCTCTCGCGGTTGCCAAGGTTGCTGCCGAGGGAAAAGTATATGCTGACAAATGCCATCGTTCCAGATAATACAGGCCTAAGTAACATTCAAAAAATAACCTGCATCATCTTAAGGAATCTTTTC
>HF986006.1 GCA_000431015.1 Alistipes sp. CAG:514
GGCGCTAGAATTTGATGCGGTTGCCCTGTAATATTATGGCATCATATTTGATTTTTTGCCTTGGGTTCCGGAAACGCCGTTCCGGAAGTCCTGAAAAAGGTGGCAGGCCACCTTTAACGGGGTTAAAGGCAAGGGGTTGGATCCTTTCGGCGGTTTTTGACAATAATAAGTTTTAATAATATGTCTGAAATGAAAAAAGGTTTAATTACAGTGGTGCTGTCAGTGTTGTTCAGCGTGCTGGCGGCTTACGGTGTCGTTAAGGCGGCCACCGTGGATGAGGGAGACAAAGTGGCAAGGACAGAGAACGGGACGGTCACAAGGACTGTCAATCTGGCACAGTCGGACTATCCTGACCTGACCTATGCGGCGGAGGCCGCCGTGGACGCTGTCGTCTATGTAGAAGTGACCGTGACGCAGAAGTATCAGATGGCCGATCCGTTCTTCCGCTTCTTCTTCGGGGACGGCGAGCCTCAGACAAGGGAGCAGCAGGGAAGCGGCTCTGGTGTGATCATCCGTCCGGACGGCTACATCGTGACCAACAACCACGTTGTCGCGAACGCCACCAAGGTGCAGGTGACACTGAACAACAACAAGACCTACGAAGCTAAGGTGATCGGTACAGACCCGGCCACCGATGTCGCATTGATAAAGATTGACGCCCAGGGACTTCCGACCCTTCCATTCGGTGATTCCGACCAGCTGAGGCTCGGAGAGTGGGTGCTGGCCGTGGGCAGTCCTTTGGGCTACCAGCTCAGATCTACCATCACCGCCGGCATCGTCAGTGCCAAGGGACGCTCCATGGCGCATGATCCGAGGGAGAACAACAACGGCATCCAGATCGAGTCCTTCATCCAGACCGACGCGGCTGTGAATCCGGGCAACTCCGGTGGCGCCCTTGTCAACAAGACAGGCGAGCTGGTCGGCATCAACACCGCGATCGTCTCACAGACAGGAGCTTATTCGGGCTATTCCTTCGCGGTTCCGGTGAACATCGTGAAGAAGATCGTCGATGACCTTATTGATTTCGGCTCCGTCAAGAGGGCTGTCCTCGGAATAGCGATGTCGGATCTCAACGAGGGTCTCGCCAAGGTGCTGAAATACGACTCTGTTGACGATATGTTGAAAAAAATGAAACTTTCTTCTCCGGAAGGCGTATATATCAGAGAGGTTGCGAAAGGCAGCTCCGCCCACAAGGCCGGCCTTAAGGAAGGTGATGTGATCATCGCCATCGACGGGAAGCCAGTCAGGAACGGTTCCGCCGTGCAGGTGAAGGTCAATTCCTTCCATCCTGGCGACAAGGCCAAGGTGACGGTTGTCCGTGACGGGAATGAGAAGGATTTCGAAGTCACGCTGATGGGCAGCAGCACCGAGAACGGTACCGAGGTCGGAGACGGCGAGATCGCGTTCTACGGAACGACCCTTAAGGAGGCTTCCAAGGAGGCTCTTGAGAGGTTCGGCCTGAAGAAAGGTGTTGAGGTGACTTCCGTGGGGACCGGCAAGATGCTTGAGGCCGGCGCTTCCGAGGGAATGATCATCACCTATGTCAACGATCAGCCTGTAGGCACACCTCAGGATGTTTTGAACATCGCCAAATCCGCCAAGAGGGCGGTCTACGTCGAGGGCGTGACAGCCAACGGTAGAAAGGCCTTCTTCGGATTCAGCAAGGAATAGAAAGCTGAGATTCTGATTTTCCCTGGCGGAAAGGAATCACAGCCTTCCGTCAGGGAATATTGTGTATTACAAGTAGATATGAGGCAATTAAAGATTACGAAGTCAATCACCAACCGCGAGAGCGCCTCGCTGGACAAGTACCTTCAGGAGATAGGCCGCGAGGAGTTGGTGTCACCGGAGGAGGAGGTCGAGCTTTCCCAAAGGATCCGCAAGGGCGACCAGAAAGCTCTTGAAAAGCTCACGAGAGCCAATCTCAGATTCGTTGTTTCTGTAGCGAAACAGTACCAGAACCAAGGTCTTAGCCTTCCGGATTTGATTAATGAGGGTAACCTCGGCCTGATCAAGGCCGCCGAGAAATTCGACGAGACAAGAGGCTTCAAGTTCATTTCATACGCTGTGTGGTGGATCCGCCAGTCAATCCTTCAGGCTCTCGCCGAGCAGTCCAGGATCGTCAGGCTTCCGCTCAACCAGGTAGGATCCTTGAACAAGATCAACAAGGCCCTCTCACAGTTCGAGCAAAAGAACGAGAGAAGCCCTTCCAATGAGGAACTCTCCGAGATGATAGACATCCCGCAGGACAAGATCTCCGACACCCTCAGGGTGTCCGGAAGGCATGTGTCTGTGGATGCCCCGTTCGTAGAGGGCGAGGACAACAGCCTTCTGGATGTGATTCCTAACGACGACTCGCCGATGGCCGACAGAGGCCTTGTGAACGAGTCCCTCAGCACCGAGATCGAAAGGTCTCTCCAGATCCTGACGACCCGTGAGCGCGAGATCATCAAGTCGTTCTTCGGCATCGGCTGTCAGGAGATGACCCTTGAGGAGATCGGCGAGAGGCTTGACCTCACAAGAGAGAGAGTCCGCCAGATCAAGGAGAAGGCGATCCGCAAGCTAAAGAAACCATCCGCAAGCAAACTTCTTAAAACCTATCTCGGTTAATGACCCCGGAACTTTTTATCGCCTCTAAGGCTTCAGAAGCCATCAAGGCACTCTATAACGCCGACATCGAACCGTCGGCGCTTCAGGTCTCCGTCACAAGGAAGGAATTCACCGGAGACTTCACGCTCGTCGTCTTCCCGCTCCTGCGTCTGTCGCACTCCACTCCGGAGAACACGGGCAACGCCATCGGAGAATGGCTGAAGGCGAACGTACCGGAAATCTCTGAATATAACTGCGTCAAAGGTTTCCTTAACCTTCTGTTCTCCAATCTCTTCTGGAACGAACTTTTCGGAGAGATCGTTGCGGACAAGGACTTCGGTTACCTGCCGACGACCGGCAAGAACATCATGGTCGAGTTCTCGTCGCCGAACACCAACAAGCCTCTGCACCTCGGCCACATCAGGAACAACCTTCTGGGTGACTCGGTGTCAAGGCTTCTGAAGGCCAGCGGCAACAACGTGATCAAGACCACCCTTGTCAACGACAGGGGAGTGCACATCTGCAAGTCCATGCTTGCATGGCTGAAGGTCGGCAACGGCGCGACTCCGGAGTCCACGGGGATTAAGGGCGACCATCTTGTCGGGGATATGTACGTGGCTTTCAACGACATCTACAAGAAGGAAGTCGAGGAGTTGATTGCCGGGGGAATGGACGAGGAGACCGCCAAGAAGGAGGCCCCTTGCCTCAAGGAAGCCCACGAGATGCTCCAAAAATGGGAAGCCGGCGACAAGGAGGTCCGCGACCTTTGGGCCAGGATGAACGGCTGGGTGCTCAAGGGCTTCGACGAGTCCTACAAGGCTCTCGGAATCACATTCGACAAGGTTTACTACGAGTCCCAGACCTACCTTCTCGGCAAAGAGTTGGTACAGAAGGGTTTGAATATGGGAGTGTTCGTCAAGGATCCGGACGGTTCCGTGTGGTGCGACCTCACGGCTGACGGTCTGGACAGGAAGCTTCTCATCCGTTCTGACGGAACGTCGGTTTACATCACCCAGGATCTGGGAACGGCCGAAAGGCGTTTCGCTGAATATCACCTTGACTCTCACGTCTATGTGGTCGGCAACGAGCAGAACTACCACTTCCAGGTGTTGAAACTGATCCTCAAGAAGTTGGGATTCGAATGGTCCGACAACATATTCCATCTTTCCTATGGTATGGTCGAGTTGCCGGAAGGCAAGATGAAGTCCCGTGAGGGGACGGTCGTGGATGCCGACGACCTCCTTCAGAAGATGTACGAGGAGGCGAGGGCGACTTCCGACGAGTCCGGAAAGCTGGCCGACATGAGCGAGGAAGACAAGGCGAAACTCTATCACATGATAGGTCTCGGTGCCCTTAAGTACTTCATCATCAAGGTGGATCCGAAGAAGACCATGCTCTTCAACCCGAAAGAGTCCATCGACTTCAATGGCAACACCGGCCCGTTCATCCAATATACCCACGCCCGCATCCGCTCCATCCTGCGCAAGGCCGCGGAGAAGGGCATTGAATATGCCGCCTCTCCTCTGCCGAAGGTTGAGCTCAGCGCCAAGGAGATCCGTTTGATAAAGCTGCTGAACACATTCCCGGCTAAGATCGCCGAAGGCGCGCAGGCATATTCACCGGCCGTCATCGCCAATTATGCCTACGACCTCGCCAAGGAGTTCAACCAGTACTACCACGACACGCCGATCCTCAAGGAGGAGAACGAGGATGTGCTCAAGATGCGTCTGGTGCTGATCGACACGCTTTCCGCTGTCCTTCGCAAGGCGATGGGCATCCTTGGAATCGAACTGCCTGAAAGAATGTAGGAATATTTCCGATGTCCGAAACGGATTATATGTTCCCGACCTCCAAAAAGGAGGTTGAAGCCTTAGGGTGGGACTACATCGACATCATCCTGTTCACGGGTGATGCCTTTGTGGATCACCCTTCTTTCGGCACGGCCTGCATAGCCCGCTGGCTTCAGCATTTCGGCTACAGGGTCGCTGTCGTTCCGCAGCCTAACTGGAGGGATGACCTCAGGGATTTTAAGAAGTTAGGCGCTCCGAGGCTCTATTTCGGAGTGAACGCCGGTGCTATGGATTCGATGGTGAACCATTACACTGCCGGCAAGCGTCTCCGTCACGATGACGCCTACACGCCGGAAGGCAAGGCCGGACAGAGGCCGGATTATGCGGTTAGCGTCTACACGAACATATTAAAGGATCTTTATCCTGGTGTGCCTGTCATCATCGGCGGTGTCGAGGCTTCGCTGCGCCGTCTTACTCACTATGACTACTGGAAGGACGAGCTGCTGCCTTCCATCCTGCAGTGGTGCAAGGCTGACTACCTTTGCTACGGGATGGGGGAGAAGCCGATGATCGAGCTGACAAGGGCCATAGAGGCGCAGAGGAATATTCATGAGATACATCGGATTCCGCAGATAGCGTTCCGTATGAGCGGGAAGTGGAAGGTAAAGGATCCGCTGGTGCTTCATTCCTTCGAGGAGTGCAAGAAGGATAAGAAGGCGTTCGCCGAGAACTTTCATCTGATTGAGACTCATGCCAATATGATGCATCCGGCGACGATCATCGAGCCTGTCGGGAATGGTTATGTGCAGATCAATCCGCCATATTCACCGTCCACTACTAAGGAGATGGATTCGTTCTGGGACCTGCCTTTCACCAAGTTGCCGCATCCGCGCTACAAGGGGAAGAGGATCCCGGCCTATGAAATGATCAAGGATTCCATCATCACGCACCGGGGGTGCTTCGGAGGGTGTAATTTCTGCACCATCGCCGCGCATCAGGGCAAGTTCATACAGTCCCGTTCGCAGGCTTCGATTCTGGCAGAGGTTAAGAAATTGGCCAGGATGCCGGGCTTTGCCGGGAATATCTCCGACCTTGGCGCCCCGACCGCCAACATGTACGGAATGAGGGGAAAAAATCCGGATCTCTGCGACAAATGCCGAAGGAAATCGTGTCTCTTTCCAGCTCCCTGTCCGAACATGAACCGGTCTCACAAACAAATACTTGAGCTTTATCGCAAGGTGGATGCTGTGCCGGGTATCCGTCATTCCTACATCGGCAGCGGCATCCGTTACGACCTCTTCCTCGATGAGAAGGGTTTTGTGGACGAGACATCCAAGCCTTATCTCAAGACTTTGATTCTTGACCACACATCCGGGCGTATGAAAGTCGCTCCGGAACACACGGAGGACAAGGTTCTTCAGTACATCGCCAAGCCTTCGTTCAAACTGTTCGAGAGACTCCGCTATGAGTTTGACAAAATCTGCGCGCAGAATGGCCGCCGCACCGGCATCGTTCCGTACTTCATCTCCTCCCACCCGGGCTGCACGATGAAGGACATGGAGAATCTGTCGAAGAATCCGGCCCTGAAGGGAATATACATGGATCAGGTGCAGGATTTCACCCCTACTCCGATGACCACATCTTCTGTCATGTACTACACCGGAATCGATCCCCGAAACATGAGACCGGTGTTCGTAGAGCGCGATCCGGAGAAGAAGAAGAGGCAGAAATCGTTTTTTTTCAGAAAATAGTTTGCCGATTGCTTCTCAATTCGGAAAAATGTCTTAATATTGCACCCGAAAACGAGGGACTTTTGAAAAGATCCTTTTCCGTCACCTTGCAATGGCCTGAAATTCCCGAATTTCATATTCCGGAACGATGTGCCGCGGTTGTGTTAAGAATATAGTTTTATTTGGTTTTATAAATGAGTATGGCACCAGATCAGAAGAAAAGACACGTGGTAAGCTACGAGAATATGTCCGAGGCGCTTGCCGCCGCGTTCAATGAGAAATATCCAAAGGGGTTCAGTGACTATCTTCCTGACCTTGTGAAGTACCCGAAGCCTGACGGCACCACGTTCTATGCCGTGACCGTCGAGACTGATGACTCCATCAATCTCGTGAAGATCAAGGTGAAGACCGATGACGCCGAGGCTCTTGAGAGGTGGCTTGAGGGCGAGGAGGATGCCGAGAACGAGGATGTTGCCGGATCTTCCGCCGACGCCCCCGCCGACAGCACCCTTCCTGACGACAACATCTCCCAGTACGGAGGCGACGATGATTCCGCCGAGTAGTTTGGCGGACGGTGTTCCAGATAGTATAATGGCTTGACATACTTTAGGTGTCAGGCCATTTCATTTGTATTGTCATTATCATTTTAGTTTTCACCCAGTCTTATGTCCGGCTCCGTTTTGTCCCGCGTGTCCGCTCCTTCCCGCCATCGGTCATCTTCCCGCTATTGGTCGTCTTCCCGCTATCCATCAGCTTCCTGTTTTTCGTCACCTTCCCGTTATTGGTCGTCTTCCCGCTATCCATCTGCTTCCTGTTTTTCGTCACCTTCCCGCTATCGGTCGTTTTCCTGCTATCCATCAGCCTCCCGTTTTTCGTCATCATCCCGCTTTGGTACAGGAGAAGCCTCTTTGATGTACCAATCGCCTATGATTGCCATGTTGGTACATAAAAAGGCCTTTTGCGGTACCAGACTGATCAAAGCCGTTGCCGTTTACATGCTCCTTCTCCTTATCGCGCTCGGGTGCTCCTCGACGAACGCTCCGGATTTGAAGGATGGGGATCTGCTCTTTGTCGTGAATGGGAATGGCAACAACATCACCGATGTGACCGTGGGTGTGGACGGACTTGGAATAGACCACGTCGCTGTCTATGCGGAAGGGAACGTAATCGAGGCGATCCCGGAATCCGGGGTTGTGGAAAGTCCGTTGGACAGTTTTCTGGCCAGGCTGTCAGAGAATGAGACTGTGCTTGTGGGAAGAGTCGATGGATTGGATGTCAGGGCGAGCGTGGACAATGCCAGAAGGCTCCTTGGACTTCCCTACGATGACATATTCATGCCTGGTGACAGCGCCGTATATTGCTCGGAGCTTGTGCAGATGTCGTTTGTTTTCAGCGGGCAGCGGGAAAGGGGTGCCGCTGATGGCACTGACGGCACTGACGGCACTGACGGTACAGACTGCACTGACGGAGAGGATTCCGCCGCGGAGGCGGTCTTCGCCACGATTCCGATGTCGTTCCACGACAGTACCGGCAGGGTGACAGAGTTCTGGACAAAATTCTATGCCGCGAGAGGGCTGACCGTCCCCGAAGGGGAGCCTGGCACCAATCCCGGCCAGCTCTCGCGTGATCCAAATGTCAGGATCCTCGGCCGTTTGGCTGACTGACGATTGCCCGGTTGAAGGGGGGGCGAAGCGTCTGAGTCTGTCGCGCGCGTCAGCGGCTTAGGTCGAAGGGTTTTTCGAAGCTCCAGACGGTGAGCTACAGCAACTTGGCGAGGCTGTCATAGTACTGCTTGCTGACCGGAATATGTCCGACTCCCTCACGGGTGAACTCCGTGTAGATCACGCCCTCCCTGTCCCTGCTCAAAACCTTGATGTGCCTCGGATTCACGTAGTAGGATCTGTGGCAGCGCACGAACCCATGCCGCTGAGCGTCACCCTCAAGACTCTTCATCGAATTCCTCAGCTGGTACGCCTTGACCCTGTCGTTCTCGATGTAGTGGATCTTGATGTAGTTCGCGTCCGCGCTGACGTAAAGCACCGCCGACGGATCAATCGTCAGTTTCAGCCGCTTGTGCTCGTCGTAGAACTTTATCAGCGACTCCTCCGGCTTCTGTCCTGCCTCGGCCAGATCTGCGTTCTTGTTGGAGACGATCCTTAGCAGGATGCACAGCAGGTAAGGGTAGATCAGCGTCAGGCTGACAGTCTTGAAGCAGTAGGGAAGAGCCGTGAAGTAAGGCATCCCGCCGCTCTTACGGTAGAAAAGTGACGTGTAGAGCGCAAAGAAGAACGATGTCACCAACGTCTCTCCAAGGCACCACACCGCATAGTGCCACCATTTGAAAGGAATATACTTGTAGAGGAATGAGAAAACCAGCCGTGTCAGCGCCAGCGTCCCTACCATGATGCAGGTGAGCATCAGAAGGTGGAATGTCCACGACTTTCCGCCAACATTGTAGATCGCCGACATCGAGAACGGGTTGTAGACGAAACAGAACACGAAGTAGAACAGCGGCATCAGCACCGCATACTTCACTTGGCTGCCATAGCCCTTGGAGACTCTTAAAGGTGTGTTCATAGCTATGATTTTAGTCACGGTCTCCGGAATCTGTCCCATAATCTGTTGGGACGAAAATCGCGGAACCTTAAATTCGTCCCTAAAATACAGCAATTTTTCCGCCAAAACAAGCTTTTATTACATTTTTGGCACCAGCGACCACACTTCTTTCGTCACGGACGGCGAATGAGCTATTTTTGTGTCAGCTTTAGCAAGCGTTTAAAAATACCAGGTTGTTTTACGTTCACTTAATGATTTGGAACTATGAGACAGGTAGTAAACACTTTTGAATATTCAGTAGCCCCTGAGCACATTGACTTTCAGGGCCACGCCACCGTGCCGTCAATCTGCGGCAGCATCATCAACGCCATCGGTCAGAACATCCGCAAGGAAGGTTGCGGCATTGACGTGATGAGGGACGCGGGCCGCTCCTGGGTTCTTCTCCGTTCCGCGTTCGAGATTGACGAGCGCCCTATGCTTTATGACAATTACAATGTAAAGGTCTGGCCGGTCAAGGGCAGCGGCCTTACCTACAACAGGTGTGTCCGGATCACCGACTCCGAGGGCGAGGAGATTGGCCGAGGAACGACCGAATGGTGCGTGATTGACATCGCCACCAGAAGACCGGTCTTTCCGGAACTCGGTTTGACCGACGTTGACCTCCCGGCTCCGTGCAAGAGTCCCAGACGGATCATCGACTTCCTGCCGGATTTCATCAGACACAAGGAGATCGGCTACAGCGAGTGCGACTTCAATGGCCATATGAACAACACGCACTACATCGAGATGTTCTACAACCTATTGCCGGACAGCGTTTTGTCGAGCGGCATATTCACGAGGATCGACATCAATTTCCGTCGAGAGGTCCACCGTGGCGACGATGTCTCCTTCGGCATCCGCAAGGCAAGCGACGGCGAGTACCTCTTCATGGCAAAAACGGGAGACGCGACCCTCTGCCACGCCTCCCTGCAAGCTGTCTGAGAACCACCCTTGGTTTTGGTTGATTCCTTGGTTGATTCCTTGGTTGATTCCTTGGTTGATTCCTTGGTTGATTCCTTGGTTGATTCCTTGGTTGATTCCTTGGTTGATTCCTTGGTTGATTCCTTGGTTGATCCCTTGGTTGATCCCTGTTGGCCGCCCCTTTTAGTTGACCCTCTTAAGCGAGGCCGACCTGCCGAGTGACTTGATGTTCACGCCAAGGTCTTTCGGGGCCTTGTAGTTGATTGATGAGGCTCCGGAGGCATCCTCGATCGTGATCGAACGCTCAACGTTCACGTTGCAGATGCTCGCCCCGGAAGTCTCCAGTACGGCATTCTGGGCATTGAAGTTCAGCGCGTTGACCTTGCACGCCCCGGAAGCGTCCACCTCAAACCAGCCGGTTCTTCCCGTGAGCGTCACGTCGCAGGCTCCGGAAGCGTCCACGCCGACCTTTCCGAACTCGCCGTTGACCTTGGTCTTCGTGGCTCCGCTGGCATCGATCTCAAGCTTGTCGGCATTGATCTCGAACCGCCCGTTGGACGCTCCGGCGAGATCCAGATCCGCTTCCCTGAAGTTGCCCGAAATCGAGCATGAGCAACCTCCGCTGATCTCAGCCTCCAGCTCTTCCGCATTGATTTTCAGCGAATTGATGCTGCTCGCCCCGCTCATCTCAAGCGAGAAGTCCCTGTGGCCGAGTTCGAATGTGTCCTCGCACGAAAGGCTTGTCGCCCCGGACATCTCCAACTTGCGAAGCTCCGGCATGGTGACCTCTGCCGTGCAGGTCCAGTCGCCAAGTTTCCTCTGGATCCTTGACGGAATGTTCTTGCTCCAACCGATTCTCAGGACACCCTCGCTGACATGGACATCAAGATACTCAGCAAGTTCCTCCGGCAGCGTCACCTTGACCTTGTAGAAGTCGGACTTGGCAAGCTTTACCTTCACGATCCCGCTCACATCCAGTCCGGTGAAGTCCCGGCAGTTGAACTTGCAGTCAACGTAGTCCGTCTTGGCCGAAGCCTCGGTTGTGCGGGCCGGCGACTCTGAAACGGGCTGTGCGGCAATCGCGGCAACCCCGGAAACCAACAGGAGCGCGGCGGCTCCAATAATCATAAACTTTTTCATAACTCTTTGATTTTATTAATTTTATCCAATCCTCTAAGAAGTTCTCCATAATATTCCTTCATGATGGCCGCCTTGGCAGCGTCGTCAAGCTCGTCCGTCAGCTGGTCAATCATTGCGACGTTCTCGCCGGCAATGCTCCCGACCGTAGTCTCCCACCTCCCGTCCAGATCCCTGGAGAGTATCTCTTCGTAAAGAGCGGTAACTTTCTCTGAATATGTCAGATACACCTGCACGGGATCATCTGCCACGCCGGCGAACCAGTCAACCTCCCTTTCCGGACGGTTGATGAATATGACAGCGGCGACGGCGGCTGCGGCAGCAGTGGTGAGGACACTGAATATTCCCATCCGAGTCTTCCGCCTTTTACGCTCTTCCCGCCCGGAGGATTCCGCCACGGAAAGCAAGGCGTCCAGCTTGGCCTCGAACCGCCCCTCGTGTCCTTCCGGAGGTTCCGCGGTGCCAAACGCCGAGGCGTTTCTTTTAATATATTCATTAATGTCCGTCATTGTCTTACCCTCCTTAATTTTTCAACCAATTTAGCCTTCCCTCTTGAAAACTGCGTCCGTAGCGTTCCTTCGCGTTCTCCCGTCAGCCCGGAAATCTCCTCATAGTCAAGCCCTTCCACAAGAACCAGATTGAGAATCAGTCGGTAGGACTCCGGCAGGGAGTCGATTGCCCCGCGCACCTCCTCCAAGCTGACTTCCGGCACTTCGGCGGACTCGCCGTCGTCATATTCACAGACCTCGCCCGCATATTCATCAAGAAATAGCTTCTCGCGCTTTTTCTTTCTGACCGCGTCGATTGACATCCTGATGCAGGTTCTGCCGAGCCACGCCGCCACCTTCGCCGGCTCTTTGGAAACGACATCCGACGAGATGAACCGGAGGATAGTGTCCTGCATGATCTCCTCGGCCTCCCCGCTGTCGCGGACAATCCTCAGGCTGATGTTGTACAGCCGTTTGGCGTGCGCCTTGTAGAACTGTATGGACTCTTCTCTAGTCATCTTTCTATTGCTTTCTCTTGTAATCTTTCTCTTGTCTTCTTTTTCTTGTCGTTCCACAATATAAACGAATATTTCCGTTGATTGTTACAGGAAACTCATAATATTTTGAAAAAGTTGAAGTCCCCCTGCCGAAGCCCCCCTCTCGGAGAGCCCCTGCCGAAGCGCCCCC
>HF986007.1 GCA_000431015.1 Alistipes sp. CAG:514
AGGCACAGACGGGAGGCCAAGAGCGGGATTCGGGCGGATTCGTGTCTGCAGAGGCGCAGCGGAAAACGGATGGGAGGACTTGGTGTAGGAGTGGACACCCGGACAACGGCGGCTGGATAATTAGGAGAGGGCAAATTGGTCGGCGGACCGAATCGGCGGAGGGATAACTGGTCGGTCAATTGGCCGGCAGAGGGCTAATCGGCAGAGGGCCAATCGGCGGCGGGCTAATCGGCGGCGGGCTAATTGTCGGTGGCGAGGAGGGTGATTATGCGGTCGATTATGGGATCCAGGCGGGAGGCGGGGGCTAGGGAGTTGTTGGTCATTATGGAGAAGACTATGGTGTCGGATTTGGAGCCGGCGGAGGGCTCGATGTAGCCGCTGAAGCAACGCACGCCGTTCATGGAGCCGCTTTTCAGATGGACGCGGGACTTCACGGAGGCGGGGGACTCACGAAGGCGTGACTCGTAGTGACGGGAGCCGGGCTGGGCTATGGTCTGGATGTAGTCGGCGAAGGAGGGACTGTCCATCATCGCGGAGAGGAAGAGGACGAAGAAGGACGGGGATATGTAGTTGTGGCGGGCCAGGCCGCTGCCGTCTACGATCCGGATGTCATCGGCGCTGATGCCCAAACTCTTCATCACCTCATTCACAGCTACATAGGAGGAATCGTAGGAGGCGGAATGATGGAGTCGGCGGCCAAGGGTACGGAAAAGAGTCTCGGCGTAGAAGTTATCGCTCTTCAGATTGGTCTCACGGGCTATGCGGGCAAGGGATGGTGAATATGTCTGGCCTAGCATATTCAAATCATCCACCTTTGAGGCGTAACGGGAATATTCAGAGGAAGATAGGTCGGTGCGGATTCGGCCACGGATGATGTCGGCAGGAGTTCCGGAGACCGCTATTCCGCTGGATCTCAGATAGTCACAAAAATAGTAGGCACAGGTGTAGGAGCCGAATCTGTTGCTGAATTCCTCCACTTTGGGCTTGCGGTCGATGGCGAATGAGCCGCGGACCTCGGCGCGGGGGGCGAAGTCGGAATTGAAGAGGTAGAGCTGGTCGCCGGTGCCGGCAGGGGCGGTTTTGCAGGAATATTCATACTTCATCCACGGCGTGGCGGGGAATATGACGGAGACGTTGACCGGCGAACCCACCGACGGGCCGGCACTCACCCTGAAATCCTGGGCGTTCTCGTAGAAACTCAGGCCGTTAAGACCGGCTCCGTAGGCGGTGCCAATGTCTTGGTAGCTCCATGTATCGTGTTCCATGGGACCGTCGAAGTAGCGTCCGTCGCCTATCACGTTGCCGCTTACACGCTTGATGCCGGCCTTGTCCAGGAAGGATTTCCACTGGCGGAAGAGGTCGGTGCGGGAGATGGAGATCGAGTCTTTCGAGGCTATGGTCGGGTCGCCGCCGCCGACTATGTAAAGGTCGCCGTCCAGGGTTCCGTCTTTGATGACGCCACTGTAGCCTATGCGGGTAATGTACTTGAAATCAGGGCCGAGGAGGTGGATGGCCATGCCGGTGGTGATGAGTTTCATCGTCGAGGCCGGAACCATGCGCTGGTCGCTGTTCCAGCAGGCCAGGGTGTCGCCGCCTTCGGTTACGGCAAGGACTCCGAAGACGGAAGATTTGAGAGCCTCACCACGCGCGGCAGTCTCGATGTAGCGCTGGGCCTTGGTCTTGACGGAAAATCTTTTCGAAGAGGTGACTTGCGGGGATGTCGGAGTGGATGCCTCGGCAAGGCAAGCGGCTGAAAGGGTCGGAGAGGAAGGCGCTTCGGCAATCTCAGCGGCAGGAAGGGACGGGACGGGAGCTTCGGTTATTCCCTTGGAAAAAAGGGCCGGGACGGGTGTCCCGACGGGTTGGTGAGCCTGCCAAGCCACAGCAGCAGGACCCACAGCGACCGGAGCCACAATGGCAGGAGCGGCGTAAGTTAAAACAGCAACCAACGACAGCGCAAGCGCGCCGACACTTTTATTTATGAATATTCCGACTCTCATGGCAAAAAAAATTATGGTTTACAGGCCGCTCCAATGCCACAGGATAAAATCCGGGAACGGCAGGAGTACAAAAATAGTGTTTTTATTGTTAAATTTGCAGTTTGTATGCCAGCATTGCGAGAGCGAGCGGTAACTATAATTTGCAGCGGACGGCACTGGCGGTACAAACAATGCGAACTGCGCTGATGCCATAAAACCGCGCGGACAGCATGGGTGGCACGGCGCAGATGGTACGGCGCAGATAGAACGAACCGCTCGGACCGCAAGGGTGCCATAAACAATGCGGGCGACACGAACTTGAATCAAATTGTTCTGAATATGAAAAAATGCGTTCTTGTGTCCGGCGGTGCCGGATTTATCGGAAGCCATGTCACGGTGGAGCTTATCGAGGCCGGCTACGATGTCATTGTCGCAGACAACATGTCCAACTGTGACGAGACCTGCTACGAGGGTGTGAAGAAAATCACTGGAAGAGAGGACATTCCGTTCGTGAAAATGGATTTTTGCGACCCTGTGGCCACGGAATTGCTGTTCACGGCCAACAAGATCGACGCGGTCATTCATTTCGCCGGATTCAAGGCCGTCGGTGAGTCGGTGAGCGAGCCGCTCAAGTACTACAAGAACAATCTGGAGTCGTTCATGAATGTCATCGAGACCGCGCGTGACCACGGATGCGGGAATATTCTTTTCTCATCTTCCGCCACGGTCTATGGCGAGCCGGAACAACTTCCTGTCACAGAGGAATCTCCAAGGCAGCCCGCCACCTCTCCCTACGGCAACACGAAGCAGATGTGCGAGGACATCCTGCGGGACTCCGTGAAGGCATATTCAAATGTCAAGGGCATAGCGCTGAGGTACTTCAACCCGATCGGGGCGCATCCGTCCGCTCTGATCGGCGAGCTTCCGCGCGGCGTGCCTAACAACCTGGTGCCTTACATCACGCAGACCGCCATCGGCAAACGCGAGTACCTCTCCGTCTTCGGCAACGACTACCCTACCCCGGACGGCACATGCCAAAGGGATTTCATCGACATCGTGGATCTCGCCAAGGCGCACGTTTTCGCGGTGCGCAGGATGCTTGAGGGGAAGATGAAGAATGAATATGAAATCTTCAACATCGGTACTGGAAAGCCGCTGTCCGTGATGGAGCTCATCACCGCTTTCGAGAAAGCTAACGGACTGAAGCTCAACTATAAGTTTGCGCCTCGGCGTTCCGGTGACGTGACAGCGATCTGGGCGGATCCGACCCTTGCGAACAAAGAGCTTGGCTGGAAGGCCGAGAGGTCGATCGAGGAGACTCTGGCCTCTGCCTGGGCTTGGGAGAGGCATCTGGCCGACAAGGAATAAAGGAGCGCTTGGACGGCTGGTGAGTCCATCGAACGCAGCGGCCGGGAGACATCGAGAGGCGGCTCCGCGCCTGAACGGTTGACAAGTTCGTCGAACGCAACGTCCGGGAGACCTGACTCAGCGACGTGGCAGGAAGCCTTTGGACAGAAGGTACTGGGCGATCTGGACGGCGTTGGTGGCGGCCCCCTTGCGGATGTTGTCGCTGACGCACCAGAAGTTCAGGCCGGATCTCACGGACGGATCCCTGCGCAGACGACCGACGAACACATCATCCTTGCCAAGAGAGAAAAGCGGCATCGGATAGATGTTGCGGGTAGGGTCATCCTGAACCGTAACACCTTCTGTCTCAGACCACAACCTCCTGACATCCTCAAGCGTGAACTCCTTTTCGAACTCCAGATTGATGGATTCCGAATGTCCTCCCAGCACCGGCACGCGCGCCGTGGTAGGACTCACCCCTATCGAATAGTCATCCAAGATCTTGTGGGTTTCGTTGACCATCTTCATCTCCTCCTTCGTGTAGCCGTCCTCCAGGAAATCATCTATGTGAGGGATCACATTCTCATCGATCGGATAGTGATAGAAGGCAGGATATTCACCCCACTTCCTCCCCTCGCGCTCGGCCTTCATCTGCGCGACGGCAGGATTGCCTGAACCCGTCACACTTTGATAGGTCGAGACCACTATCCTCTTGATCACGTACTTACGATGTAGCGGAGCCAGCGGAAGAAGCATCTGGATGGTCGAGCAGTTAGGGTTGGCGATGATGCGGTCATCCTCGGTCAGCACGGAGGCATTGATCTCCGGCACAACCAGTTTCTTCGTCGGATCCATCCTCCAGCAGGAAGAGTTGTCCACGACACGGCATCCTGCCGCGGCGAATCTCGGGGCATATTCAAGGGAAATGCCGGCTCCTGCGGAGAACAGAGCCAGATCGGGCTTCGCCTCAAGCGCCTCCTCGATGGCCAAGACTGAATATTCACGCCCTCGGAAAGGGATCTTTTTTCCGACAGATTTTTCCGATGCCACAGGAAGAAACTCATCCACAGGGAATTGCCTTTCTTCCAACACCTCGACCATTCGTGTTCCCACAAGGCCGGTCACACCGACAACCGCAACTTTCATGTTCTTAGTATAAATTCTGTTCAACAGCAAGCGTTAAAAAATATGCTAAACGTTTAAAAATATGCTGGTAAAGATTTAGTGATTTACTGTGGCATATTCATTAACGACCACAAATAAAATGGGGAAGACTCTCAAGCCTTCCCCAAATATGATTCGGTGAAAAGCTTGCCTACTTCTCCTCAGCCTTCGCTGCCGTCTTGATGACCTCGCTGAGCTTCTGGTACAGAGCGTCGGTCTTCTCAAGGAGTTCCTTGCGGATGCCGGCGAAATAAGCGGCCTTCTTGCCTTCGGCCTTTGCGTTAACCTTGTCCCTGAGGTCGTTGTAGAGTTTTACGGCCTCATCCAAAAGTCCACCCAGTGCCTCGTCATCGGCTTTTTGATTTATCGCGCTGAAAAGGGAGCAATCATCGATGAAGGCTCCGATGACATATTCAATGTCCTTTTTGATGTCTCTAAGATTCATATTACGTTTTGTTTAGTCTTAAAACTTGGCGAATATACGCATTTTTTTTCAATTAACGAATTTGTCGGACACTTTGGAGTTTCGCGGCGCTTCGGCTGCTGGAAGGACGTCTAACCACTGCGACTCGTGTCGCCCTCCTCGAAGATCGGTTGCATGCGCTTCGGCTGCTGGAGGATTCACCGGACCAATGTGACCGCGGCGGACGGATTAGAACTCTGGCTGTTGGAGAGTCCGACGGACCTCTGCGACCGTGAAAGCAACGGACTATTTGAAGAGGCTGCGGACAAGGGCGGGAATGTCGGCGACTTTGACGACCTCAATGCCTTGAGGCGTACGATCCAGCGAGGCGAAGGATGACACGAATATCCTCTTGAAACCCAGTCGGGAAGCCTCTCCGACACGGCGGTCGGTCTGGGCCACGGGGCGGATCTCGCCACTAAGGCCGACCTCGCCGGCGAAGCAGTTGTCCGAAGGGATGGCGAAGTCGAAATTCGACGACAGGACAGCTGCCACCACGGCCAGGTCACAGGCCGGGTCACTGACCTTAAGGCCACCCGCCATGTTCAGGAAAACATCTTTCTGCGCCAGTTTGAAGCCTGCCCTGCGCTCCAGGACAGCCAGCAGCATATTCAGCCTCCTGACATCGAATCCGGTCGCCGAGCGCTGCGCCGTGCCATAGACTGCAGAGCTCACAAGCGCCTGAACCTCAAAGAGAAACGGTCTCGTTCCGTCCAGCATCGCGCTGATGGCGGTTCCGCTGAGGCCGGCCTCATGCATCGGGATCAGGAGTTCGGACGGATTGGACACCTCCCTTAGACCCTTGCCTGTCATCTCGAAGACAGCGAGTTCGGAAGTGGAGCCAAAGCGATTCTTGATACTCCGCAGGATCCTGTACGTGCCGCGATTGTCCCCCTCAAACTGAAGTACAACATCCACGATGTGTTCCAGCACTTTAGGACCGGCGATGTAGCCTTCCTTGGTGATGTGGCCGATCAGGATCACAGGGATGCCGGTCTCCTTGGCGAGACGCAGGAGAATGGCGGCCACTTCCTTGATCTGTGTGACCGAGCCGGGAGTCGAATCGACCGTCTGCGAGAACATTGTCTGGACGGAATCCACAATCATCAGATCCGGCTCGATCTCACGGGCCTGCGAGACCACGTTCTCGATCAGGGTCTCACTGTAGATCTGGCAGTTGGCAGCGTCTCCACCCAGGCGGTCGGCGCGCATCTTGACTTGCCGCAGGCTTTCCTCGCCAGTGACATAGAGGGTTTTCAGCGACGGGCATCCAAGCGGAATCTGGAGCGAGAGGGTGGACTTGCCTATCCCCGGTTCTCCTCCGATCAGGACAAGGGAGCCTTCGACTATTCCTCCACCGAGGATCCGGTCGATCTCCTCGTTGTTCAACGAGAGCCTGGCCTCGGAGGACGAGTCTATATCTTTCAGTTTCTGCGGTCTGCGTCCGGCTCCCGGAACCGTCTCCTGCGCGGAGACCCTGCGGGAGGCTCCGGTCACGACCTTCTGTTCGACCATGGTGTTCCACTCACCGCAGGCGGGGCAGCGCCCCATCCACTTGGGGTACTCGTTGCCGCAATTGGAGCAGAACCAGACTGTTTTCTCTTTCATGACTCTTTATGAATATGTGTTTCCCGGGCGCTTCGACGGTTGTGGGCCTGCCGAGCCATTTAGTCGGGCGCTTCTAAAAGCCCAGCGACCGGATTGGCCACAATGACCGGAAGCTTTTCCAAAGATAGGCAAACCGACGGGCTAAGACAAAAAAAATTGCAGCATCTGGGTTTTGACCCGGACACCGCATAAAAAGCCTCCCAAAGGGATGTGACTGAAATTACTCAGCCTTTACTGAATCGCAGCATGCTTTTGTTGAGTCGCAGCAAGCGGTTGAATCGCCACAGCAAGTAGTGGTCTCTTCAACAGCAGCAGCCTCAGTCTCAACAGCCTCAGATTTCTTTGCTTTGTTACCGCAAGCAGAAGCGGCTACCATAAGAGCCACAACCGCAACAGACATAAATACCTTCTTCATAATAATTATAAATTAAAAAAACAGTTTATTACATCCAAGTTTCAAAGCGCAAAAATACATAGTTTTTCCGCAATTAACAATAATTTTCGATATTTTTTAACTAAATCGTTTCTCTCGGAAACTCACACTTCTCAAAATCGGTCACTTGACCGCTTACAATCTGAAAGCGGAGAGCCATTCTCGGCACATCGCGGGAGCCTTGGTAGCCGCATGCGCCGGGGTTCATGAAGAGGAAGCCGTACCGCGCGTCACGGAAGACTTGAGGAATATGAGTGTGTCCGCAAACGAATATGTCGGGGTGCCAGTTGTCGATGAGCGCCTTGGCCCGCAGATCGTACTGTGGCTGGCGAGGATTATAAGCCCAGTAACTGCCACGGCTAAGCCCGATGTGGGTCATGAGAACTCTCAATCCCTCACACTCAAAGCTTTGGTACGCCGGATAATCCTGTCTGACATCCAGTCCATCGCAGTTGCCGTACACGCCGGTCAACGGTTTGAACGCCGCGATCTCCTTGGCGCACTCAAGGGTTCCGAAGTCCCCGGCGTGCCAGACTTGGTCCACAGGCTCCAGGAACTTTCTCACATCCTCGGCAAACACGCCGTGAGTGTCGGAAATCAGGCCGATGAACATGTTCCTACTACAACTTGATGACGATCTTCTTTTTGTAGAGAACCCAGAGGATCGCGAAGATCACCGAGGCGAAGATCAGGGACCAGAGAAGGGACAGGTACTCGTTGGCTCCGAAGTAGCGCGCCGGAGCGAATCCGAAGAAGCCGTAGCTCTTGGCGATGACTCCGGAGAAGACGAAGGCCATCAACGCGTTCATTCCCATGGCCTTGAATGGCACGAATGGCTTCTCGCAGCCCTTGACATCAAGCAGATAGGCCAGGAAAGCGAGCGTGAGCATCGCCCATCCTCCTGTGTAGAAGACATAGGAGACCGACCATAGCGGCTTGCAGATCGGAATCCAGATGCTGAGGACAATCCCGAGAATCAGGGACAGGCAGCCGTAGATGAATGTTCTGTTGACCACCCTGTCCGGGGAATAGTTGACAGCTTCGGACGGCATGGAACCTTCGTGGGAAGAGCCTTGGCAGAGAGCGGACATATTCTTTTGCGATCCGTGGATCATAAAGCCGATCAGGTAGCCAAGGAGGCACGAGCAGGCCGCCGGCAGGGAGCCGAGAACGCCTTCCGGGTCAAAGTTGGTCCCGCCGAAGCCATGGTAGCAATGGTCGCCGCCCACCAGCCAGGTGTCTATCCTCATCGAAACGTTGCCCTCAAGGGTGAACGCACCTGGGTCGCGGCCAAAGATCAGTAATATTCCCGTGTAGGCCACGCAGATCGTCCCGATGGCGGCCAGGATCCTGCCTGGCTTCTTGAGCCAGAGGGCAAGGCAGCCGGCGATGGCATAGGCCATTCCTATTCTTTGGAGTACTCCGAATATTCGTTTATGCTGGAGCCAGTAGAGATAGTTCTGGCCGAAGGTCCAGGTCTGGTCGTGGACGGATGTCGGGAAGAACGGATAAAGGTTCAGCGCGAAGCCGACCAGGAAGATCAGCGCCCCCCTTTTCAGCACCTTCAGATAGGCCTTCGAGGTGGCTTTCTCATATTTCGAGAAAGAGAATGCCATGGCGCATCCCATGCAGAACACGAAGAAAGGATAGACCAGGTCAGTCGGCGTGCAGCCAACCCAAGCCGCATGCTTGAGTGGAGGGAATATGTGTGCCCAGGAACCAGGGTTGTTCACGATGCACATAAAGGCCACTGTCAGTCCTCTAAGGACATCCAATGATTCATAACGCTTTTTCATGGGGGCAAAGTTACTCCTTATTCTTCAATATACTAGTACCCTGCTGAACAATTTTAGCAAGAAGCTGTTTTGGTTTGTTTGTCTGAGAATTTTTATTTTTCATCTCGTACAAATCAAAACAGGTTCCAAGCGCAAAAAAGTTGGTAAAGATGTGGAGGTTTGGCGGCCACAGGGCGGAATTCAGACGGAATTCGCGGTCACCGGCGGGATAGAATTCAAGAATATCATCGTATCTTTGCAGCATGGAGATTTTTTACGCTCACAAATTAGACGGGAGCCTTGCTCTTCTGGATGCCGACGAAAGCGCGCACTGCGTCAAGGTGCTGAGGCACAGGGCTGGTGACGCGATCACCGTCGTGGACGGGTGCGGAAGCATGTTCCGGTGCCGCCTGGCCGACGATTCGCACAAAGGAGCGACGGCGGAAATCCTGGAAACCGTTCCCGACTGGGGAGGGCATTCATATTCATTGAATATGGCAGTGTGTCCTACGAAGAACAACGACCGCTTCGAGTGGTTCGCCGAGAAAGCCACCGAGCTTGGCGTGGACGTGATCTCGCCTGTCATCGGAGAGCGTTCCGAGCGGAAGGTGTTCAAGACGGAGCGCTCCTGCAAGATCGTGCTTTCGGCCATGAAGCAGAGCCTGAAGGCCAAATTGCCGGTCGTGGAGGAGCCGGTCTCTGTCCGTGACTTCATCCTTGCCCACCGCGAGGATGCCGGCATCAAGATGATCTGCTACTGCTTTGAGGGTGAGACCGTAAGACGCTCCATCAAGGATGTTCTGCAAGGGGCTTCCGAGGACTCCGGGATCACGGTGCTGATCGGCCCGGAGGGTGATTTCTCGCCGAATGAGGCCAGCCTGGCTGTGGAGTGTGGGTTCATCCCTGTGCACCTGGGCCCAAGCCGCCTCCGCACCGAGACCGCCGCCGTGACAGCCGTGACAGCCTGCTACCTCCACTTCCTGGAAAAGTAGGCCGCCAAGTAGGCCGCATGCCGGGAACCGGGTGCCGGGAATCGGGTGCCGGGAATCGGGTGCCGGGAATCGGGTTGGGAGGCCTCCTGGTGAGCAGAAGGGGC
>HF986008.1:0-2492 GCA_000431015.1 Alistipes sp. CAG:514
ACCGGCGGACTGGCCCGCCGGTGCCGCTCTTGCTTTTTGACTCTGTCACCGATGACGCCAACGTCCTTGGCGCCGTCTTTTTTTTCTGTTCTTCGTTTGTGGGTCTTTTTTTTCGGACAGGCTACAAAAACGTTTGCGCAACTGTCAATGAATCAATTTGTTCAGATAATTTTGTAATTTAGAAACATTCTTTATTATATTTGCTGTTGGTTTATGACTCGACACAGGGAACGTACGGGGAGAAACGACTTTTTGCAATGACATCCTCGATGGTGTACAAACTGATGTATAACTAGGAAAACGTATTGATGGGTATGGAGAAGACCAATACAGGGCTCGGGAAAAAGACATTGGGTCGCACGCTGTGTGTCCTGATACTCCTCAAGCTATTCATCATGTTCGCCGTACTCAGGGTGTTCTTCTTCAGACCCACCCTCGCGGGAAAGACCTATGAAGAGAAAGTCGAGGCGGTGGGGACTAATCTTTCAACAATGAATGTGAATATGACAGTGTCTGTAGACGGCGGAGGGCAATAGCCGCCGGACGTGATATAAGTTCAATCTCGCCCGAGATTGTCCCGGGCACAAAAATCCAAAACTATGATAGAATCAGCCTTAGTCGATTGGTCACGGGCGCAGTTCGCCCTGACTGCATGCTATCACTGGTTATTCGTCCCTCTCACACTGGGACTCTCGGTGATAATGGCCGTCATGGAGACTATCTACGTCATCCGCAAGGTGGATTTCTGGAAACACGCCGCCAGGTTCTGGATGAAGATATTCGGAATCAACTTCGCTTTGGGTGTCGCGACCGGAATCATCCTTGAGTTTGAGTTCGGAACAAACTTCAGCAACTATTCCTGGTTCGTCGGCGACATATTCGGAGCGCCGCTTGCCATCGAAGGCATCTTCGCCTTCTTCATCGAGGCAACCTTCATCGCTGTGATGTTATTCGGCTGGGGAAGGGTCAGCAAGGGATTCCACCTTGCGTCCACCTGGCTGACGGCGTTCGGAGCATCCCTCTCCGCGCTTTGGATACTCATCGCCAACGGCTGGATGCAGCATCCGGTCGGGATGGTCTTCAACCCCGACACTGTAAGAAACGAGATGGTGGATTTCTGGGCTGTCGTGAGCAACCCGGTGGCTGTCAGTAAGTTCTTCCATTCCGTGCTGTGCGGATGGATGACGGGAGCGGTGGTGGTGATAGGAATAAGCAGCTGGTACCTTCTCCGTAGGCGAGAGCAGCGCTTCGCCCTCGGCAGCATCAGAGTCGCCGCCGTCGTGGGCATCGTGGGCACGGTTGCCTTGATGTTCTCCGGAGACAGGTCCGCGGTTCATGTCGCCGAGTACCAGCCGATGAAACTCGCTGCCGCCGAAGGACTTCAGAGAGGTGGCGCCCGCGCGTCGTTCTCCATTGTCCCGGGGATTGAGATTCCGGGTATGCTTTCCTTCCTCGCCACCGGCGACTTTGACGGACATGTGCCTGGCATACAGGACATTCTGGACGGCTATGTGGACGGAAACGGAACGAGACATCCGTCCGCCACCGAGATGATGGCCAGAGGCGACACCGCCCTTTCCGCGTTCAGAACCTACAGGGAGGCCAAGGGGAGCGACCCCGAACTGGCCGCCGCCGCAAGGGCGACTCTGATGGAGAACGCAGGGTACTTCGGCTACGGCTACATCTCCTCCGAGGAGGAACTGGTTCCGCCTGTCGGTCTTGTCTACTGGGCGTTCCGTGTGATGGTTGGGCTGGGATGCTTTCTGCTGCTTGTGATGATCCTTGCCTTCTACTACGTCAGGAGGGAGACCCTGGAGAAGAACCGATGGTTCCTGTGGATCTGCGTGCTGTCCATTCCGCTTGTCTACCTCTCCGGCCAGGCCGGCTGGATCGTGGCAGAGGTCGGAAGGCAGCCGTGGGCAATCCAGGGTCTGCTGCCGGTGAAGGCCGGAGTGTCCAGCGTCAGCGTCGGAGCGGTACAGACCACTTTCTTCCTTTTCCTGGGAATATTCACACTCTTCCTCGCGATCGAGATCAGGATTCTCATCAGGACGATCCGGAAGGGTCCCGGAAACACTTTCTGAGCATGTAACCACATTTGGAAAACAACATTAAGAAACTGAGCCATGTTTACATACGAATTTCTACAGAACTATTGGTGGGTCATCATCTCCCTTCTCGGAGGGCTGCTTGTCTTCCTGATGTTCGTGCAGGGAGGCAACTCATTCATATTCTTTACCAAGGATGAGGAGGAAAGACAGATGATCGTCAACTCGACAGGGCGGAAGTGGGAACTCACGTTCACCACGCTGGTCACTTTCGGCGGCGCGTTCTTCGCGTCCTTCCCGCTTTTCTACAGCACCAGTTTCGGCGGAGCCTACTGGGTCTGGATCCTGCTGCTTGTCACCTTTGTGTTCCAGGCCGTCTCCTATGAGTTCCAGACGAAACTGGGCAACCTGCTGGGCAGGAACACATTCAGGGCTTTCCTGCTG
>HF986008.1:2497-35772 GCA_000431015.1 Alistipes sp. CAG:514
GGGCAGGAACACATTCAGGGCTTCCCTGCTGATCAACGGCTGTCTGGGGCCGTTCATCGTGGGCGCCGCCGTCAGCACATTCTTCACCGGCTCTGACTTCATTGTCAACAAGGACGCTGTGGGAGCGAGCCTCGCCCCGACGATAAGCGTCTGGGGCAACGGATGGCACGGCCTTGAGGCCCTCGCCAACCCGTTCACGATAGTGTTCGGAATCACAGTGATGTTCCTCACGCAGATCCTGGGCGGAATGTACATGCAGGGCAACATCGATGACGAGGCGCTCCGGAGCAGGCTCGGACGCGCCGTAAGATGGATTTCGGCGCTGTTTCTGGTCTCCTTCCTTGGCTGCATGACCCTGCTTCTGACGATGCCGGGCTATGCGGTGGACGCCTCGGGGGCAGTCTCGGTCGAGAAGTGCAAGTACCTGCACAACTATATTCAGATGCCTCCGGTCATGATTCTGTTCCTGCTCGGAGTGATTCTGGTCCTCGCGGGCATCGGTCTCCAGTTCTTCGGGAGGCGGAGAGGCAGGAGCATCTGGTTCTCAGGGCCGGGAACCGTGCTGGTCGTGATGTCGCTCTTTATGGTGGCCGGCTTCAACGGAACAGCCTACTACCCGTCCTGCTCAGACATCCAGAGTTCCCTTACCGTCAGCAACAGCTGCTCCAGCGAGTTCACCCTCAAGACAATGGCCTGGGTGTCACTGGCGATTCCGTTCGTGCTGGCCTACATCGCCTGCGCATGGAGAGCAATCGACCGCAGACGGATCACCCGAAGGGAGATGGAGATCAGCGAGGACAAGTATTAGAACCATAACATGTTTTAGACACCATCTATCTATAATAACCTTAATCTTATTAGTTTATGAGTGCAAAATTTCAAAAACCCCATTTATTGGGCCTGACGGCGGCAGCGATTCTTTGTCTGCTGTTCTCTAACCCTGTCGTGGCGGGCGGCAACCCTTCGGACGAAGCGGAAGCCTACGCCTCCCAACAGGACAACATCGTCAAGGGTACGGTCCTTGACGAGCGCGGCGAGACCCTTGTAGGAGTTTCGGTCATTATACAAGGGACATCCATCGGTACGGCGACCGACAGCAAGGGTCGGTTTGAGATCAAGGCCAAAAAAGGCGACGTGCTGCTGATTTCCTCCATCGGCTTCATCACCGAGAAGGTCACTGTGACCGGCAACACCCTGAGAGTGGTCCTCAAGGATGACTCCCAGATGCTCGGAGAGGTTGTCGTGACCGCCCTCGGTCTGCCGAAACAGGCGAAACAGGTAGGTTACGCTACCACCCGGGTGTCCACGGACGAGATCGAGCGTACCAACACCATCAATCCGGTCAACGCTCTTCAAGGTAAGGTGGCCGGTCTCCAGATCAACACGGGGGGGGCCTCAGGCGTCACGTCTTCGTCATCCATAACCATCCGTGGAGCGAACTCCGTGGACAAGAACAACTCCCCGATCTTCGTGATCGACGGAATGATCATCCAGGAGCCGATCACGGGTCAACTGGCCGGAACAGACTGGGGATCCCAGTTGAAGAACCTTAACCCCGCCGACTACGAGAGCGTGACCGTCCTCAAAGGAGCGGCGGCGACCGCGCTCTACGGCTCCCGTGGAGCCAACGGAGCGATCGTGATCGTCTCCAAAGGCGGCAAGTACGGCAAGCAGGGTCTTGGTGTAGAGGTCAACCAGACAGTGGAGGTCACCGATGTCTACAAGTCGCCGGTCGAGCTTCAGAACATCTACGGAGCGGGTGCCGTGCATGATGGTTATCAGGGAGACTTCAGACCTGACGGAAGTATCCTAAGCTCCGGATGGAGCTGGGGTCCTAAAATGGACGGCAGTCTCAGGAACCAATGGATGCCTGACGGTAAGGACACCCCGTTCTCACCTCACCCGGACAACTGGAAGGAGTTCTATCAGACAGGAGTAAACAACATCACCAACGTGGCCATCAGCGGCGGAGGCGAGAAGTCCTCCTTCCGCCTGTCCTACGGTTTCACGAAGACCAAGGGCGTCTTTCTGAACAACGACTTCCAGCGTCACAACATCTCGTTCAGGGGCAACACTCAGCTCAATGATGTCTTCTCTGTGGAACTCGGTGTGAAGTACGCCTTCTCCTCCGCCAAGAACGGTGCCAGCCAGGGAGGTTGGGACTGGGATAACAATGTCGGTATGATGACGGCATATCACCTGCCTCGAAACGTGGACATCGCCGCCTATTACAAGCAGTACCGCGACCCGGAGACCGGGGCGGTGGAATCCACCTCAAGATACGACAAACTTCGTGCTTATTTTCACAAGCGGGACACCGAACTCCAAAGGCGCAACGAGAACTCTATTCTCTCGGATCTGGCTCTCCATGCGAACATCGCTCCATGGCTTAGGGCAAGTCTGAAGGCCAACCATAATTACTACGGCACAAGTCACGAGAGCCATTGGGTTGGTACCGGAGAGTACGGAGGTCCTTCCGGTTCCGGAGGCTACGGCAGAAGTGGCAGCATCTCCGGCTACTACAATTTTATGGGAATGCTCCAGATGCCGGAACAGACTTTCAGAATCGGTGGTGAGGCCTTCACCGTGGCGGCAATCGCCGCCGCCGAGCTTTACGGCAACACCGAGGCTCACTCCTGGGAGAAGCAGACCAACGGAGGACTTGTCACCCCGGGCGTATTCTCCTTCTCGAACTCAATGAATAAGATCGACCCTAAGTTTAACTATTCACCACGCAGCGAGCAGACCTTCGGCCTTTCGGGAATCCTGAACCTCGGCTGGCGCGACCAGTTGTTCCTTGAACTCACAGCCCGAAACGACTGGCTATCTTCCCTGGCTTATCCGAAATACATGAACGGACAGAACAACTACACGGTGTTCTATCCGTCGGCCAATCTCTCGTGGGTGTTTACGGATTCTTTCCGGAATGCGATTCCGGACTGGTTCTCATTCGGTAAGATCCGTGCCTCCGTCGCCAAGGTCGGCATGGGAACATCCGCCTACGCCACAAGCCGCGGATTCGGCGTGTTCTCCCAGGAGTCTGTCTACACTCCGGACAGGAGCGGCTCCGTGCTGTCGGCTTATCCTAACCTCGGAACATACTACAACGACAATCTCAAGCCGGAGATCCAGCGGGCCATCGAACTCGGCTTCGACGTTCGGCTCTTTGACGAAAGGCTGAACATCGACTTCGCATGGTACAAGAAGAATAACTTCAACCAGATCCTGTCTGTGGGTTCAGTCGCGGAATCCGGTGCCAGCACCAAGCTCATCAACGCCGGTAACATCCAGAACAAGGGTATCGAGTTGCAAGTGGATGTCACGCCGATCCGCACCAGCGACTGGCGCTGGACCATCGGAGGCAATCTGGCCAGAAACCGAGGCAAGGTCGTCAAACTGGACAGCGAGGTCAAGGAATGGCAGCTGATGGGCGCGTATGATACGGCTCCCGAGATCTGGGCCTACGAGAACGGGCCGTTCGGAGTGCTGACCTCCTACTTGAATAGTCCTTATATGTCCCCTCTCGTGACATTCCAGGGAGAGAAGGGAGACCCTCGCAACGGCAAGATGTTAATCGAATATTGGCAAGAACTAGGCGCGCAGAATTCTGTTTCAATTTATGGCCCTGTCACAAGGTACGACCGCAATGAGGAAGGCGATCGTGACCGGCACATCCTCGGAAAGGTAGAACCGGACTTCACGCTGAGCCTCAACACTTCCCTGTCATGGAGGAATCTTGACCTCTACGTACAGGCCGACGGACGCTTCGGCGGCAACTACTTCTCCAACATGTGGAAATACTCCGTGCCGACGGGTTCGCTCAAGTCCACTCTTGAAGGCCGTGACAAGGAACACGGTGGAATCGCCAGAATCAACTACAAGGGAGAGACTGTCTATGACGGTCTGATGCTGGACGCCGTCTTCGCCGAAGGAGCGAAGGCTCCGACCCAGAATCCTGACGGAACAATGGGTCCGGAGGTCGATGTTTCCGGTATGACATACAAGGATGCCGTCGAGAAGATGAACATCCGCCCTGTGATGACAGGAGCATGGTATCTTGCCAGTTACGGCTGGGGTATGCCGGCGATGCCGAACTCGATCCAGGACAACACCTGGTTCGCGCTCCGCGAGATCACCCTCGGCTACCGCCTTCCGGAAAGCCTTTGCAAGAAGTTTGGCGCCAACTACCTGCGTCTCGGATTCACGGCCCGCAACATCTGCTACCTCATCAACAAACTGACCGACGGCCTGAACCCTGCCTCAATTTCGAGCAACAACCCTCTGACACCGTTTGACATCGGAGGCGTGCCGTTCTACCGCACCTACGCCCTGAATCTGACCGTCAGATTCTAAGAAAGCATCATAGAGCATTTAACGCTGATTAAACAATTAAATGAAAGAAATAATGAAAGCAATAAGATATATTCTCGCGTGGATTCTCCTGCCGATGATGTTGGCCGGTTGTCTGGATGAGTACCAGGAGCTTAACACCAACCCTGAGCAGTTGGCAACGACTGACCCACGCTACGTGTTCACCGGAGCCACGATGAACTTCACCAACCAGAGCCGTTCGCACCTGACCGGAAAGTACGGCGGTGTGATGGTCTACATGCAGTACCTTGTCTCTGCAAGCGGACCCTCCGCCGGCTATTACGTCTCTCCTGCCAAGCCGAACGAACATCCACAGCCTTATAGTCCGGCCTACGGCGACTACTACGGCACCTACGGTCTGCGTCTTGACAACCTCATAAACATGGTTATCCCGAAGAAGGATAACGCCGAGCGCTATGCCGACGTGAAAGCCATCTCTCAGATTCTTCTCAACTACGAGCAGTGGAGGGTGCTTGACACCTATGGGGCGGCTCCTATCACGGAGGCGTTTCGCGCGCAAAGCGATGGAAACCAAACCCCGCGCTACGACCTCTATCAGGAGGGCATCGACGGGACACCGATGTACAAGAAGATAGACTCCGAGGTCAAGGCTGCGGTGGAGACGCTCAAGGCCTCCAACGAGAGCCAGTATGCCCTCGGCGGCAACGACTTCTTCTACTCCGGAGATGTCAAGAAATGGATAAAGTTCGGCAACACGTTGAGGGTGAAGATGGCGCAGCGTCTGGAGAAGGCCGATGCCGCGTTCTACAACGGCGTTGTGGGCGAGGTGCTTTCCTCCGCCGCCAACATCATGGCCAGCAACGAGGAGTCCTGCGTCTACCACCACACCAACGAGTACAACAACAACACCGACGACATCCAGGACATCACCAGCCGCTACGTGGCCTCGGCGGCCTTCGTGAACTTCCTGAAGTCCTGCGACGATCCGAGGCTTCCGATTCTGGTGAGGCGCAACGGCTTCGGCCCGGGGAACAACAACAAGCAGAACGACGAGTGGTTCGAGATATTCAAGAAGGAATATCCTGACTACGAGACCCGATGGCCGCAGTTCACCGGCCGCTACGTTGGGATGTCAGCCAATCCTGACAGTGCGGCCACGACGTTCAACAAGAGTGCCTACCTTACCTTGCCTTACCACAAGGAAGACGGTTCGGAGGCCAACCTGGACATCCGCATGCACTCCCAGATCGAGAGCCGCTTCTACATCAAGAACGGAGGCATCATCGGCAACAACAACATGCCGGCGAGAGCAATCGAGGGGGAGGACTTCTACATCAACCAGGAAAAGATGCACACATTCACTCCGCTGATCACCTACCCGGAGACCTGCCTGATGCTGGCTGAGATTGCCGTGAAGAAAGGTGGCTCTGTGGCTGGGAAAGACGCTAAGGGATGGTTCCGCGAGGGTGTAAAAGCCTCGATGGAGCAGTACCGTGACTGGGCCAAGAACATGTTCGTGGTCGCTCAGACGTCCGAGAAAGCCCCTAACTACAATCCTGTGACCGACGAGAAGATAAACGCCTATCTCGCCCGTCCGGAGTTCTCGGACATCACCCTGGAGAAGATCATCTCCCAGCAGTGGGTCAACCTCTACATGCATCCTGAGGAGATGTGGGCGACCTGGAAACGCACTGGCCTGCCGGCCTTCAAGGCCAAGCCTGAGCCGGAGGGCGGCGTGGCCTTCCTGGAGGAGATCAAGGATGCCAAGAATGTTCTCACAATCCCGAGACGCAACTCTCTCGGCACGCCTAACACGCTTAACATTGCCAACTACAACACAGCCATCGACGCTCTGAAGAAAGACGCCAAGTACGGCTCCGACACCGACAGGACCGAAGGCCGTATCTGGTGGGATGTCCAATAAACCTAAGTCTGCTGAAATCATTATTCACAACAGACTGGCCCTCCGGTGGTTTTCCGCCTCCGGAGGGCTTTTCTTCCCATGGTTAGAGGGCGCTGCTACTCGTGTGTGGCGAAACGGCGCTCGGCGAGGGTCTCGTACTTTGTGCCGGGGCGACCGTAGTTGGCGTAGGGGTGGATGGAGATGCCGCCGCGCGGGGTGAACAGCCCCGTCACCTCGATGTACTTCGGATCCATCAGCTTGATAAGATCCTTCATGATCTTGTTGACGCAGTCCTCGTGGAAATCCCCGTGGTTCCTGAAACTGAACAGGTAGAGTTTCAGACTCTTGCTCTCAACCATTCTCACATCAGGAATATAGCTGATCCGGATCTCCGCGAAGTCCGGCTGTCCCGTGATCGGACACAAACTCGTGAACTCCGGGCAGTTGAACCTGACCCAATAGTCGTTGTCCTGATGTTTGTTGACGAAAGTCTCCAGAACCTCCGGAGCATAGTCACTTCTGTATTCAGTCTTCCTGCCGAGGGACTTCAGTCCCTCCGATTCTCTTCCTTCTGCCATATTCAAAAACTTTCAGACCCGCGCGGGCATATTCCCCGGACATTCCGCCGGAAGCGGCCCGGGACCTGCTCCGGGCCTATATTTCATTAACTCTAAATGGATTGTACGAAATGTCGTGGTCGTAGGTGTCGATCCCTTCGTGCGCCTTTACCTGTCTTACCACCCAGGATGTGACCGGGAGGATGATGATCTCGTAGAGGGTCTTGGCGACAACCTGCGTAAGCATCAGATTGATGACCGCGCCGAGGGGCAGCAGTCCGCCGAACGCGATCGGGAAGAAGATCAGGGAGTCCGTGGCCTCTCCGCCGATGGTGGAGATGATGGCCCTCCAGCCGAAGCCCCTGCCCTTGGTCGCCACCTTCATCCTCGACATGATCCAGGCGTTGACGGTCGAGCCGGCGACAAAGGCCAGCAGCGAGCCGATCATGGAACGCGGCACGAGTCCGAAGAGGGAGTTGAAGCTCTCGGCGGCGGCGTAGCTGTCCTCGTACAGCGGTTTCGGCAACTTGGTGACGATGAATGAGGCGACGGACACGAAGAGGCACATCGCGAAGCCGATCCAGATTGTCAGACGGGCCTTCCGGTAGCCGTAGACCTCTGTCAGACAGTCGTTCAGGATGTACGAGATCGGGAACAGCAGCACCGCTCCGGTGAGTTGGACCGGGAGGGAGCCAACCTGCCAAAGCCTTGGAATGAAGATGTTTGAGACTACCAGACACACGCAGAATGCCACTGACATCCAGACGTAGGTAACAGACAGCGTCTCACGCTGTTGATTTGTAGATTTTGACATGTTTTCATCTTGTTTTTAACGTGGTTTCAAGAACACAGGGCCATTCCTTTGTCAGAGGGCCGGACCCTTTTTGCGGATGCAAAGATACGAATGAAAAATAAAACCGCAAAAAATCCATGAATATGCAAAAGAGGAGAGCCGCCCGGGTTCTCCTCCTTGATCGCGTGTAACGCTATGTCACTTGCCTTTGGGGGCAGATCCGCTAGTACTTGTTCAGAGGACGGCCTGCGGTCATGTTGTGGACCTTGTGCCTTACGGTCTCAAGAACCTTGGCGTACTCCTCGGCTCCTTCCTGGGAGACACCATTGACAACATCGGCGTACTTGGCCACGGCGCTGAGAACGGTGTCGATCAGCTCGACGATCTCGGTCATGTCCTTCTCCACGAAACCTCTGGAAGTGATGGCCGGTGTGCCGACCCTGACTCCGGATGTCTTGAACGGAGAACGGGAGTCGAACGGAACCATGTTCTTGTTGAGGGTGATCTCTGCCTTCTCAAGCTCCTTCTCGGCCATCCTGCCGGTAACCTCAGGGAACTTGGTTCTCAGGTCGATGAGCATCAAGTGGTTGTCGGTGCCGCCGGAAACCACCTTGTAGCCTTTCGCGACAAACTCCTCGGCCATCTTCCTGGCGTTGGCCATCACCTGCTTCTGGTACTCTACATATTCAGGCTGCATGGCCTCGTAGAAAGCGACGGCCTTGGCGGCGATCACATGCTCAAGAGGTCCGCCCTGCACGCCAGGGAACACGCTTGAGTTGAGGATGGCGCTCATCTTCTTGATCTCGCCCTTAGGGGTCTTGAGTCCCCAAGGATTGTCGAAGTCCTTCCCCATAAGGATGATACCTCCGCGTGGTCCGCGCAGGGTCTTGTGGGTGGTGGAAGTCACGATGTGGGCGTATTTAACAGGGTTCTTTAGCAGTCCGGCAGCGATCAGCCCGGCTGTGTGGGCCATGTCGATCCAAAGGAGGGCTCCCACCTCGTCGGCGATGGCGCGCATTCTCTCATAGTCCCATTCGCGTGAATAGGCGGAGGCTCCACCGATGATGAGCTTCGGTCTGCACTCGCGGGCGATGCTCTCCATCTTGTCGTAGTCAACCGTACCGGTCTCTTCGTTGAGGCCGTAAGCCACAGCGTGATAGAGGATTCCTGAAGCGTTGACAGGCGAACCGTGCGTGAGGTGGCCTCCCTGTGAGAGGTCAAGTCCCATAAAGGTGTCGCCAGGCTTGAGGCAAGCCATAATGACGGCCATATTCGCCTGGGCGCCGGAGTGAGGCTGAACGTTGGCATATTCAGCGTCATAGATCTTGCAGAGACGGTCGATCGCAAGCTGCTCGATCTGGTCGACGATCTGGCAGCCGCCATAGTACCTCTTGCCAGGGTAGCCCTCCGCGTACTTGTTGGTGCATATGGACCCCATCGCCTCAAGCACGTGGTCGCTTACGTAGTTTTCTGATGCAATCAATTCGAGTCCGGAAGACTGCCTTTCCTTTTCATTTCTGATCAGATCAAAAATCTGGAGATCCTGTTTCATAAAATCTTTAGTTAGTGTTACTCGTCCATTATGGGCCGAGAGTTCACAAAGATAAGATTAAAAAACCATTTTTGCTATATTTGTAACTATAAAAGAGAAATTCGGTGAAAGATAGAAAGCTTTTGAGCATAGAAATGGGTAGAGTGTCTCCCCAAAAATACAAGGAACTTCCTCAGATTGGAGTAGTTGTGGTGCTGGACAACATCCGTAGCGCCCACAATGTCGGGTCGGCCTTCCGCACCTGCGACTCTTTCAAGATCGACAAGCTTTGGCTTTGCGGAATCTGTGCGGTTCCCCCTTCCGCAGAGATCCACAAGTCAGCCCTCGGGGCGGAGGACAGCGTGCCTTGGGAGCATTCGGACAGCACGCTGGACGTGGTCGCGCGGCTCAGGGCCGACGGCTACACGGTGGTCAGCGTCGAGCAGACGGTGGACTCGGTCAGCCTTGAGACTTTCTCCCCGGAACTCTCCGGCGGGAAGAAGTATGCGCTGGTCTTCGGCAACGAGGTGGACGGCGTTGACCAGTCTGTGGTGGACGCGTCCGACTTCACTCTGGAGATCCCGCAGTTCGGCACCAAACACTCGCTCAACGTCTCCGTCTCCGTCGGGGTCATCCTCTGGCATTTCACCCTCGCGCGTCTGGGGAGGTAGCGGCGCTCCTTCCGGTTCCGGCGGCGATTGTCCGCCACGGAAAAAAGCATTATATTTGTCGATGAATATGACAGGACAAGCGACAGTGGTCAAGAACGCGGGAAGTCATTTCCTGCTGTCAAGGTTGCCGGAATGGCGGCCTTTCCCTGCCGTGCTCAAAGGCAAGGTGCGGCTAAAGGGAAGCGAGGCGACCAATCCGGTGGCGGTCGGCGACCGGGTGACTTATGAATATTCAGAAGAGCCCTCCGCCGCTTGTCCCGCCTCGATCGTCGAGGTGCTGGACCGCAGGAACTATGTGATCCGCCGCTCGACCAACCTTTCGAGGCAGTCGCACGTGATCGCCGCCAACCTGGACCGCGCGTTCATCGTCGTGACGCTTTTCTTCCCGGAGATCAAACTGCCGTTCCTGGACAGGCTGCTGGTGACCTGCGAGGTGTATGGCATCCCGGCCACCATCGTCCTGAACAAGGTTGACATATTCAGAAAAGAATTTCCGGAGCAGCTTGCTGATTTCCATCGGATCTACGAGAGCGCAGGCTATCGTGTGATAGAGACATCGGCTTTGACGGGGGAGGGTATCGATGAGCTGAGGGCAGCCATCGGGTCGCCCGAGGATGGCCGCGTCTGCCTTTTCTCCGGAGAGTCCGGAGTGGGGAAGTCCTCCATAATCAAGGCTTTGGACCCGTCCTTGAACCCGAAGGTAGGTGACATTTCCCTCGCGCATCTTCAGGGACGGCACACCACCTCCCTCTATGAGATGTATCCGCTGTCGTCCGGAGGCTTCATCATCGATTCCCCGGGTCTCAGGGGCTTCGGGCTGGTTCGCCTTGAAAAGGAGGAGATCGCCCTTTACTTCCCGGAGATGCTCAGGTACTCTCGGGCCTGCCGTTTCGCCCCCTGCACCCACACCCACGAGCCGGGCTGCGCCGTGAAACAGGCTGTGGAAGACGGGTTTATCTCCGCCGAACGCTACAACTCCTACCTCGGCATGCTTGAGGAGGACAAGAAGTTCAGGTAGTTCTTTACAAGACAAATTGATCAGCTGGTAGTCCCCTTATTGGATGTTTGACTGAAAATCGTTAGTTTTGCATTACGAAAAAAGTCGTAACGAAAAAAGTCGTAGTATGTGAACCGACGCACTTGGAAAACTCCCAAGGCAAGACTTTTATGACTATCTTGTGGAGAGACTCTCCGCTGTATTCCCGGAATCCTGCAGGGTTTTGGCTGATCGTATTCTGAACTTCACGGAATGCCATCCATACTATTCGCAGCAATTGGCCGCGAACGTATGGCAGATTGGTGTTTTGCAACCTAAATCGGAGGATGTTCTCCAAGCGGCGGTCGATCACATCGTTGTGTCGCATGCTCTCGACTATGAGCGCATCTGGATGGGGTTCAAGCGTACTAACCGTTGGATTCTTCAGCGTTTGGCCGGTGGAAAAACTCTTCAGGACGGAGAGTATCGGACAAGCACCATCTACAGTGCCCTGAAGCGTCTTCAAAAGGACGGCTATGCAGTCTATTCCGACCACTATGAGCTGGAGGACCCATTCTTTAGGCAATGGATCTTAAGGCAAGGCTAGCTGACTCCTGATTTAGGAATAGGGTGGAGAACGAGCAAAATTTGGAATTATCTTTTCCAAAACAAATCAAACCCGCTTCTTACTTGATAAGTTAACGAAACAAACATCATAATATCATCATAATATTCATGGATTCTGTTGCCAAATCGGCATTTTGTATTAACTTTGCGAAAAGAGTAAAAGGTCTTACTGTAAGATATGGTACTTGAAAAGCAGATACTTATGTTCCTGAACATTGCCCACAACAGTGTGAAGCAGTGTATGTCGGAGGTGTTCCAGAGGGGCGGGTTCAACCTGACACCGGAGCAGTTCCTGGTGATGGACACGCTCTGGGACGAGGGTGTGCTGACCCAGCAGCAGATCGCCGACATCACGATGAGGGACAAGAACTCCATCGTCAAACTGATTGACGGACTGGAGAACAGGAAGCTGGTCCGCAGGGTCAGCAACCCTAAGGACAGGAGGCAGAACCTCATCGAGGTCACGCCATATTCACGAAAAATCAAGGATGCCGTGACGGAGCTTTCCCTTGAGGCGGTCGCCACGATTGTCGGCGACATCCCGAGGGAGGATCTGGAGTCGTTTGTCAGGACGCTGGCGAGAATGGAGAGGAACATGAACCCGAAGTCCGACCTGGAGGCTCTGGCGAGGAAGTATCCTACAAAAAAGAAGTGAGATGGGACGACTGTATGACCTCCTGATGAAGGACTACCGCCTGAAGGAAGGCCTCAACGCCTGCATCAACTGCGGCACCTGCACGGCCATCTGTCCGGCGGCGGAGTTCTACCGCTATGATCCTCGGCGGATCGTGGACATCGTCCAGAGCAAGGACGATGAGGAGATCGAGAAACTGCTCAAAAGCGACACGATCTGGTACTGTGGAGAGTGCATGAGCTGTGTGACGAGATGTCCTCGGAAGAACGCTCCGGGACTCATCATCATGGCTCTGCGCAGCCTGTCCATCGACCTCGGCTACTTCATTGAGTCCGAGAAGGGGCGGCAGCAGTGCCTTCTTGTCAAGGATCTGTGCGCCAACATCCTGGACTATGGCTACTGCGTCTATCCGCGCCGTTTCGACTACGCCGGACATCCAGAGGCCGGAAAGGTCTGGGAATGGGAGGAGAAGCACTTGGACGATGTGTTCGAGAGGCTTGGCGGCAATCTTGACGGCGAAGGGCCGGGAGCTATGCGCCGCATCCCGCAGGAGGATCTTGACCAGCTCAGGAGGATCTTCGACGAGACCGGGGCGACCGAAAGGATGGAGAAGGTGCGGGAGGCGGGTCTCAGAAAGGCCGCCGAGATGGGTCTCACCGAGGACGAGTTCATGGCAAAAATCTACACGGACAGCGATCCGAAACACTTAAATCAATAGCCCTCAATGATCTACGAAGGCAAACAGAAAATCTGGTCAGACTACCAGAAAGAGATACCGGACGACCACTATTTCTACGTCCGCAGCTGCATCAGACAAAGCTTTTTTCCGGCTTCGGAGGCGACATTCCTGAAGATAACGAGGCAGGAACTGGGTAAGGACATATTCGAGACCGAGCATCACACCACCTGCGGCGGCATCGCCTACCATTCGGACTCCATCCCCCAGGAGACGGCGATGACGATCATCGCGCGCCAGTTCGCTCTGATGGCGAAGCACGGCTACGAGAACTACGTCTGCTCCTGCATCACCTCGTTCGGACTCTACTGCGAGACGATGGAGACCTGGCGCGAGTTCCCGGAGCTGGAGGCGAAGGTGCGGGAGAATCTTTGGAAGTCCTGCGGGCTGGAGTTCGCCAAGCCGAAATTCCTCGTGCATGCCAGCGACCTGATCTTCAAGTACCGCAATCTCATCGCGGCGCAGGCGAGGCACAAGCTCGTGGACGCGCGCACCGGCCGCCCGCTCCGGGTGGTGGAGCACATCGGCTGCCACTATTCGAAGATGTTCCCTTCGAAGGGGGTGGGGGGCGCTGAATATCCCTACGTCCTCGTCGGCATGATCGAGGCGTGGGGCGGCGAGATCGTCGATTACCCTGAGAGACGGCACTGCTGCGGCTTCGGATTCCGGCAATATCTCGTCAAGGGCAACCGTGGATATTCCCTGTCCAACACCCACAAGAAGTTCGAGAGCATGGAGCCGTTCCATCCCGACATGATCGTCACCAACTGCCCTGGCTGTCCGTATTTCCTTGACAGATGGCAATATGTGATCGCCGAATCGACCGGCAAGACCTACGGGGAGGACGGCCACGGCATCCCGGTCTTCACCTACGAGGAAGTGGCGGGGCTGGTGCTGGGCTACGACCCTTGGGATCTCGGGCTGCAGACCCATCAGGTCAGCGTCGAGCCGCTCCTGGACAAGATGGGTATTGAATATGATCCCGCACGCAAGTACCTCGGCAAGGACGGCAAGGACATCGGGAGACCAGGCGGCTGCGTCTGCCTGAAATAGTTTTATTTATGAATAGTTCAATGAAGGCCATTTGAGCCACTTGTAGCGATGCCATTTGAGCCACTTGTGGCGAAGGTAAGTCCCTCCCCCGAGGGGAGGGATTTAGGGTAGGGGTAACGTAAAAGTCCCTAAGGGGTGCGCAAGGCGCATTCCCTCCCCCGAGGGGAGGGATTTAGGGTAGGGGTAACGTAAATTGATGGATGGGTAGTCATCTGAAACGTGAGATATTTTTTTACAGTTGGTAATTACCTGCCGGCGAGAGATGAAGTGATGAAAAATAATGTTCTTATTATAGGTGGGGGGCCTGCGGGCCTGGAGGCGGCCTCGGGACTCCAGAGGCTTGGCTACAATGTCATACTGATCGAAAGGACGACGATGCTTGGCGGTCATCTGGCCTCGTGGGACAGGCTGTTCCCCGACGGAGCCTCGGCGACCGGGGCACTGGATGGTCTGCTCGCAAGGATGGACGGCGTCAAGTGCTTCACCGACACCGAGGTACAGTCCATCAACAGACTGGAGAAATCCTACAATGTCATCCTTTCCAACGGCATCACGGTGCTTGCGGACGCTGTGCTGGTGGCCAGCGGGTTCGACCTGTTCAAGGCCGAGAGGAAGGAGGAATATGGCTACGGGATCTACGACCACGTGATCACCAACGCCGATCTGGAGGCGTGGTTCGCTTCCGGTTCCGATACGAGGATCGACTCTCCGAATAAGATCGGATTCGTGCATTGCGTCGGCTCCCGCGACGAGAAGTCCGGCTGCCGTTCCTGCTCGAAAGTCTGCTGCGCCACCGCCGTGAAGCAGGCCTGCGAGATGAAACAGGCCTTTCCTGACGCGCAGATCTACTGCTTCTACATGGATCTGAGGATGTTTGGCCGTCACTATGAGGATCTGTACCTTGGTGCGCAGAAGGAATATGGCGTGCGGTTTATCCGTGGACGTGTCGCGGAAGTGTCTGAGAATGTGGACGGAAGCCTTTTGGTAAAGGCCGAGGACACTGTGGCGGGCAAGCCGCTGAAGGTCACGCTTGACCTTCTCGTGCTCATGGCCGGGATGAGACCGTCCGCCGCTGGCAGAAGGGTGGGCGGCCTACTCCAGATGCCTGTGGAGGAGGATGGCTTCTTCGCAGTCCGTGACGGCATCCTGTCCGGTCAGAGAAGCCAGCTTCCGGGGCTGTTCCTCGCCGGCGCGGCGACCGGGCCGAAAACCCTGCCGGAGACCCTCGCCGATGCCAGGGGAGCTGTCACGGAGATTGACCGGTACCTGTCCGACGTGTTTCCTAATGCTAAGAATTACAAGACTTTGGTGCGAGAGAGATGGTAGATTTCGGTTTCGGTCTGGTTCCAAGTTCCAGAATCAATCTTGACCTCTTTGACAGAAAGAAGTTCGAAGAGTTGGCCGCGGTAGAGCCGGATGTGCGCAAGTGCATGGCCTGCGGAAGCTGCACCGCTGTCTGCACGGCGGGACATTTCGTGCCGACAAGCCTTCGCTCCGCCATCGAGGAACTGCATAACGCCCATCCTGACAAGGCTCTCGGTCTTCTGGCATCCTGCCAGCTGTGCGGGAAATGCTCGATGGTCTGCCCCCGAGGCATAAACACCCGCCATCTGATACTCTCCATCGCTAAAATCTACGGAACGAAATGACCCCACTATATTCATTGCCCCTTCATGCCGCTCCGGAGGTCATCGACAGGATTCCGTCGGGCTACAGCAACTTCGTGATTCCTTTCGTGGTCGGCATCAGCTTCATGCTGGTCTGGCTGACGGTGGGACTTTTCAGGCTTCTGGCGATGATCCCCTCGGAGGACAGACGACTCTTCTGGAAGTCGCTGATTAATCCGAAGATAGCCTTGAAGAACATCAAGGATCTGTTCTGCGACTGCCTTTTCCACACGAAGATCTGGAAGCGCAAGCCGCTTCTGGGCTACATGCATTCCTCGATCGCCTTCGGCTGGTTTATGCTGATTGTCCTCGGGCATCTTGAGGTGGCGCTGTTCGTGCCGAAGCATCTGGCCTGGACGGACGGCGGACTGTTCTATCCGATTTTCTACCGCTTCTTCGTCTGGATCAATCCGGGCCACGTGACGCTCCGGGGCTGGTTCTTCTTTTTCCTGATGGACTTCTTCCTGCTCTATGTGCTTACCGGAGTGGGAATGGCAATATTCAAAAGATTCAGATCCATCGTGCTGGGAATGCGCCACACCACGAAGCCGTCGCTGGCCGACCGGGTGGCTCTGTACAGCCTTTGGATGATCTTTCCGCTGAGGCTTCTGGCCGAGAGCTTCACCGCCGACCTCAGCGGCGGAAGTTTCCTGACGGTTCCTGTCAACCATCTGTGGCACTGGATCTTCGGCGACAAGCTGTTCTTCATGCCGGTGTGGTGGGCATATTCAATATGCTTGGGGCTGTTTTTCGCCGCGATGCCGTTCAGCCGCTACATGCACATCCTGACGGAGGTGCTGTGGATCCTGCTGCGCAACGCCGGGATTCAGCCGAGGCATCCGCGCAAGGGTGTCGCCGAGGCGGAGATCTATGCCTGCTCCAGCTGCGGCCTGTGCCTGGACGCCTGTCCGATGAACGTGCGGAAGAAGAATCTGAAATACTCATCGGTCTATTTCATTCGCTTTCTGCGCCGGCATAATGAGAAGAAAATCAATGCTATAGCTGACAAGTGCCTGATGTGCGACAAGTGCCATGCGCTGTGTCCTGTGGGGGTGGACGCTCCGGCTCTCCGCCGCGCCCAGCGCGCCACGGTCAACAACTCGCTGCCGTATGACTATTCCTACCTCAAGGCCGCCGGTGCCGGAATGGCCGCCGGTCTTGCCGAGGCACCTGTACTTGCTCCGGCTGAACCGACCTCGGATGTCCAGAGGCCGTCCGCCGGGAAAGTCATGTACTTCGCCGGCTGCATGACCCATCTCACCCCAAGGATCATCAAATCCGTGGAAAAAGTCTTCAAGTCCGCCGGTGTGGACTACGTTTTCGCCGACCGTGACGGAGGAATATGTTGCGGCCGTCCTCTGATGCTGGCAGGCAAGACCGACGCCGCCTACGAGACCATCTCCGCCAACCGCAGGATGATCCTCGGCTCCGGCTGCCGCACCCTGGTCCTCTCCTGCCCGATCTGCTACAAGATTTTCAAGGATGAATATGCTCTCGATGGCATAGAAGTGCTTCATTACACCCAGTTCATCAAACGTCTTGTCGATGAAGGGAAACTTAAACTGACCGCCGGGGACGAGCGCATAGTCTATCACGATCCGTGTGAGCTGGGCCGTGGCTGTGGAGTCTATAAAGAGCCTCGTGAGGTTCTGGCCCAAGCCGGCACGCTGGTGAAAGCCGCCAAGGAAGGCGATGAGAGCATCTGCTGCGGAGGCAGTCTCGGCAGCCTTACTCTGGATTCTCGTGACCGTGCCAAGATCACCGAGTCTTCAGTCGGTAACCTCTTGGTAAACAATCCTCAGACCATAGTCACAGCCTGTCCTCTCTGCCTCAAGACCTTCTCCGAATCCGTAGGCGGTGCCGCCTCCGGGTCAGTGGAGGATCCTGTCAAGGTGATGGATTTCGCCGAGATGGTCGCCCGGAACACCGAGTCGTCATAGAGAACTACGTTAGAGTCAATGGCTTCCTGCTTCTGGTCAGTTTCCCAGCCAGGCGAGGAAGTCATCCGCTCTGGAGCGGCTTACGGTAAGGTCTGGAGCGGGACCCAGATTGGTGGAGATCCTGACCTTAGGGGTCACACGCAGCCTGCCGCCAATCAGCTTCGTGACACATTCCACGGCATCCTTCGAGAAGATGCAGCTTCTGGAGATCCTAAAGAACCGTTCGGGATCAAGTCCGGTGATGAGCGAGTCCATCGTGGAGTCCACGATGTAGACGGCGCCGCCGTGCGTCACGACATGATTGTTCTTGTCCTCGGAGTAGAAGAACGCGATCTCGTCCGCCTTCACCGGCACGATCCTGTCGTTGAACTGCACCAGGTAGCGCTCCTTGTAGCCGTGGCCGGAGTCCTTGCGCGAGATAGCTCCGAGGATCTTCTCCACGTCCAGATCTCCGGTAGAGAACTGGCGGCACCGCTCCACGGCCCTTTTCAGGGCGGAAGCGTCTATCGGCTTGAGAAGGTAGTCTATGGATCCGGCCTCGAACGCCTTGACGGCGTAGCTGTCATAGGCCGTCGTCATCACGACCGGTTTCTTGACGGTCACCTGACGGAAAATCTCGAAGCACTCGCCGTCCGATAGCTCGACATCCATGAAAATCAGGTCGGCCTCGTCAGGCTTCTCCCTGAGCCGGGCGACGGATTCGGCCACGGAGGCGCACTCCCCGACAACCTCGATGTCAGGAAAACTGGTCTCCAGCATTTTCTCAAGGCTCCTCCGAGCCATCATCTCATCTTCTATTATAAGGACTTTCATAAGAGCGGCAACTTTACTTTGTAGAAATCGTCAGTACGGATGATCTCGATCCCCTTGCCGGAACGATCCCGGTACTGTTGGCGTATGTAGTTTAGACCCAGTCCGCTGGACTGCGCCTCGGTGACTCTCGGTATCAGATTGTTGCTCACCGTCACGGTCTGTCCGTCGGAGACCACGCTGACGTTCAGAGGCCTTGACGGCGAGACGGCGTTGTGTTTCGTGGCGTTCTCGATCAGAAGCTGCACCGAGCACGGAACCACGTGCCTGGACAAGTCTTCGGGCCGGATGCCGACCTCCACGTCGAACCCCTCCTGGAACCTGACCTTCAGCAGGTCGCGGTACATCTCCACATAGGTCATCTCGTCCCGGAGCGTCACCGTGCCCTCCTCCTCGTTGCGGAGCATGTAGCGGTAGATTCCCGCCAGCTTATGAATATACTCGCTCGCCTCCCTGTCCCTTCCGTCCAGCACGAGGGCGTCCAGAATGTTCAGCGAATTGAAGAGGAAATGCGGGTTGACCTGCTGCTTGAGGTTGAGGTACTGGAACTTGGCGAGGTCGGCGCGATTCTTTTCCTTCTCGGCGTTGCGGCGGGCCGTGATGGCATATTCAATCATGTAGATCACTGAATAGATCATCACTTCCGCTATGAACGCCACCAGGGCGAGCTCAAGGAAACTCTTCGCGGTGGACGGGCGGCGGAATTCGAACGGCAGTCCGGAGCCGACCAGGGCCGCGGCGACCGCGGAAAGCGCTATCAGGAAGACCGCCGTTGCGAGGATGTGTCCGGCCGAGGATTTCCGGTCCGACATATTCTTGGTATGCTCCACGAAGAGGATCGTCAGGCAGACCATCACCAGAAGGATGAAGGTGTTGTCGGCAAATGCGGCGACCGCGTTCACCACGGATCCCCCTTCAAAGAGGGTGGAACTGAATATGTAGATTATGATCCTGACAATCAAGATGATGGCCACGGCGACGGCGAGCCATGTGATCTCGAAGCTTCTTGCCTTGGACTCTTTACCGTACCTGCCGGCGTAGCGTCTCATGAAGGTGACCAGTCCCCAGCCCATCAGCTCGGTGGTCGTGAATGTGGCGATCGCGGGGGAAAGCAGGGGGTGGTTGATGAACGTCCCTGCGAGCGCGGCGATCCCGTTGCCGAGGAGGTAGCCGAGAATGTTGGCGATGATGATGACGATGGAGGAGAACTCCACGCTCTGCCGGTACCTCAGGCAGAGGATGACCGTGAGGACGATCGTGAGCGTGGTCAGGGCCAGTTCGTCCCCGAGGTTCAGTAACCTGCACAGCACCGCCGTGGCCACGTGGAGCAGCGCGAAAGCGTGGATTATGGATGAGGTCCTTAGTTTCATGCCGTTAATGATGGTTGGGTGACCGTTAACTATTCACAATCGCCAAAGTACTGCAACTCAACTTTCGCAAGTAGGCAATCACCTGCTGTCAAATACATTATCTCACGTTCGGAGGTGATTGCCCACCCACATCATTTAACGTTACCCCCTCCCTAAATCCCTCCCCTCGGGGGAGGGACTTGCTTTCACTGCAAGCAGTGAAGAAGAGTGGTGTTTCGCAAATGCGAAACTTGAGTACTGCAATTTAAGAAAAATATCTTTCATTTCGTCATTAAAAGCCAGCAATTCATCCGCTTTTTCTCTCCATTCATCGTTTCAATAATTACAAATCGGTGCTAATCAACTATATTTACGCCGAAATTGACACTGAAATTAGTACCGTAAAATGCAATCCAAGAGCAAACTTACGTTTTGGGAGATGTGGAACCTCAGCTTCGGCTTTTTCGGGGTGCAGATCGCCTATGCCCTCCAGAGCGCGAACATCAGCAGGATCTTCGCCACTTTGGGAGCGGATCCGCACCAGCTGAGCTTCTTCTGGATCCTCCCGCCTCTGATGGGCATGATCGTCCAGCCGCTGATCGGCAAGTGGTCCGACAGAACCTGGTGCAGGATGGGACGCAGAAAGCCTTATCTGCTGATCGGAGCCTTGATTTCGGTTCTCGTGATGATCTTCCTGCCGAACGCCGGCAGCCTGAGTTTCTCCTCAAGGCTGATCCTCGGACTCAACGGCGCCATGTGGTTCGGACTGTTCTCGCTCATATTCCTTGACACTTCCATCAATGTCGCGATGCAGCCGTTCAAGATGATGGTCGGGGACATGGTCGGCGAGGAACAGAAGGCTCAGGCCTACTCGATCCAGTCGCTTCTTTGCAACGCCGGCAGCCTGGTGGGCTACCTTTTCCCGATTTTCTTCACCTGGATCGGCATCGCCAACATCGCCCCAAAGGGACAGGTGCCGCCGTCCGTGATCTGGAGCTTCTGGTGCGGCGCCGCGATCCTTATCCTCTGCGTGCTATACACTTTCCTGAAAGTCAAGGAGATGAATCCTCAGGAATATGCCGAGTTCCATTCCATCGATCCAAAGCGTCAGGCTGAGGAGGAGAAGGACAATCCGGGACTCATCAGACTGCTGCTCCATGCTCCCAAGACATTCTGGACCGTGGGACTCGTGCAGTTCTTCTGCTGGGCGGCGTTCATGTACATGTGGACCTATTCCAACGGAGCCATCGCCGCCAACTGCTGGAACGCCACCGACACGGCCTCCGAAGGCTATCAGGCCGCTGGCAACTGGGTCGGGGTAGTCTTCGCCGTGCAGGCTGTCGGATCAATCCTGTGGGCGATTGTACTTCCTAAGTTCCGCTCCTTGAAACTGGCCTATGTGGTGAGCCTTCTGATCGGAGCCGTCGGCTTCATCTCCGTTGCGTTCATCCACAACCAGTACCTGCTCTGCGTGTCGTACCTGCTGATCGGAACCGCCTGGGCCGCGATGCTCGCGCTTCCGTTCACACTTCTGACCAACGCTCTCGACGGGGAGCATCTGGGCAGCTATCTCGGCCTGTTCAACTGCACCATCTGCCTTCCGCAGATCGTCGCCGCGGCGCTCGGCGGAGTGGTGCTGAGACTTCTGGGCGGAGTCCAGGCGAACATGCTCGTCACTGCGGGTGTCCTGCTTGTGCTTGGCGCGCTGAGCGTCCGTCTCATAAAGGAAAGGAAACAATAATAACCTTAATAATCATATAAATGAATATTCAAACAATTCAAACATTCCAGATGAAAAGGATTATAGCTGCCGTGGCGACCTTGCTTCTTTGCCTGGTCGGCACTACCGTATCCGCTCAGAGCGGGTATCAGGTGAAGGGAGTTGTAGTTGACGCCGCCGGTCCGGTCATCGGTGCCACTGTCATGGAACAGGGCACGCAGAACGGTATCGCGACCGGTCTCGACGGAGACTACATCCTTAACGTTTCCGGCCCGGATGCCACTGTCGAAATCAGCTGCATCGGCTACAAGACACAGTCTTTCAAGGCTTCCGAGGTTCCGGCCAAGATTATTCTTACCACCGACACCGAGTTTCTTGACGATGTGGTCGTGATCGGCTACGGTACCGTCAAGAAGAGCGACATGACTGGCTCGATCTCCTCCGTGAAGGCCGACCAGCTCAACAAGGGTATGGTGACATCACCATCGGATCTGCTCCAGGGCAAGTCCGCCGGCGTTGTCGTCACGATGGGTGACGGCGCTCCGGGTTCCGCCAGCACCATCAGAATCCGTGGCGGTTCCTCTCTGAAGGCCAACAACAACCCTCTCGTCGTGGTTGACGGTCTGCCTCTTTCCGAGACAGGCATCAGCGGAGTCTCCGACGCGCTTTCCTCCATCAACCCTAACGACATCGAGAGCTTCACTGTCCTGAAGGACGCCTCGGCGACCGCCATCTTCGGATCGAGAGCCTCCAACGGTGTCATCATGATCACCACCAAGAAGGGTTCCAAGGGTTCCGAAGGCATCCACGTGAGCGCGGACTTCACCGGAAGCGTCAGCCAGAACGCCAAGTACGTGGATGTGCTGACAGGCGATGAGATGCGTGACCTTATGAAATCGTACATCGGTGACGGAGGTTCGGCCTACGCCGCCCTCGGCAAGGAGAACACCGACTGGCAGAAGGAAATCTACCAGCTGGGTAAAACCATTGACGGCAACGTGGCAGTGTCCGGCAGGGTAGGGAAGAGCGACATCTTCCGCATGCCTTACCGCGTGTCCATCGGCTACCACAACCAGGACGGTACCCTCAAGACCTCCAACCTTGAGCGTGAGACCATCTCTGTCAATCTCAACCCGAGCTTCTTTGACGACCATCTTCTTGTCAATCTCAACGGCAAGCTGATGAACATGAACAACAGGTTCGCCAATCAGGACGCCATCGGCGGCGCTGTCCGCATGGATCCTACCCAGCCTGTTTACGACGCGAACGGCCTGAACGGCTACTGGTGGTGGAACTACGGCAAGGGCACGCAGACCATCGATAACTGCAACGCACAGGCCCAGATGAACCCTGTCGCCCTTCTGAACGACAAGCTTGACAAGTCCAACGCCAAGCGTTTCATCGGCAACGCCCAACTCAACTACAAGGTCCATGGATTCGAGGATCTGAGCCTCAACCTCAACCTTGGTCTGGACTGGTCCAAGTCAGACGGTACGGTTGATGTCGCTCCCGGCACGGAAATGTCATTCCACAACACCCAGGAGTCCGGTTCCGGTTATCACAACAACTATTCCCAGATAAGGCGTGACCAGACCCTTGAGTTCTATGCCCAGTACGACAAGACTCTCGGTAAGCACACCTTCAACGCGATGGCAGGTTACTCCTGGCAGCACTTCTACAATTCGACTTTCAACGAGAAGTACAAGGCTGACGGCACCCTTCCTACCGCTTCCGACTACTATCTGAGCAGTCCTAACACCTTCAGAACCGAGTACTTCCTCGTGTCTTTCTTCGGACGTGTGAACTATTCGTTCAACGACCGCCTTCTCGTGACCGCCACCCTGCGTGACGACGGCACCTCCCGTTTCGCCAACAACAAGTGGGGGCTCTTCCCTTCGGTGGCGGTAAGCTACAACTTCGGCAAGGAGAGGTTCATCGCGGACAGCGGTGTGGTCTCAGCCCTGAAGCTCAGGCTCAGCTGGGGACAGACTGGCCAGCAGGATCTCCAGTCCGGAGACTACCCGACACTGTCGTCCTACAAGTACAACACGAACCAGTCGATGTACTACTTCGGCAACAAGTTGATCACTCCGATAACGCCGCTTGGCTACAACGCCGACCTCAAGTGGGAGACCACCACGACCTACAACATCGGTCTTGACTACGGCTTCCTCGGCGACAGGATCTTCGGTAGCGTGGATCTCTACAAGCGCGACACCAAGGATCTCCTGAACCGCACTCCTGTGGCCGCCGGCGCCAACCTGTCCAACTACTTGAACGCCAACATCGGAGACCTTACCAACAAAGGATTCGAGTTCGAGTTCAACGCCATTCCTGTCCATACAAGGGACTGGAGCTGGACCCTGGGCTTCAACGCGACCTTCAATGAGACCAAGATCTCCAGGCTTACCACCGACGACGAGCGCGCCGACTACTTCGGAATCACTACCGGCGGCATCGCCGGCGGTACAGGCAACATGGTCCAGATCCATCAGACCGGCCACGCCCCTAACTCGTTCTTCGTCTACAAGCAGGTCTATGACACGGACGGCAAGCCGATCGAAGGCCTCTATGCCGACCTGAACAAGGACGGAAAGATCGACGACAACGACAAGTACTGCTTCCACAATGCCGCTCCGGACTGGACATTCGGCTTCAACACGCAGGTGGCGTACAAGCAGTGGACCCTCGCAATGAGCGCCCATTCAAATGTCGGCAACTATGTCTACAACAACATCGCCTCCAACGGCGACCTCCTGACCGACCTCTGGGCCAACAACTTCGTGAACAACCGTTATTCCACGGCGAAGGAGCACAACTTCTCGTCATACCCCCAGTATTGGTCCAATCTTTACGTCGAGAACGCATCCTTCCTGAAGATCGACAACATCACCCTCAGCCGCTCGTTCAACTTCGGCCAGAAGACTCCGATGTCGTTCAACGTCTTCGCGACCGTTCAGAACGTGGCCTGCTTCACCAAGTACGGTGGAATCGACCCTGAGATCTTCTCCGGTATCGACAACAACATGTATCCGAGGCCTCGTACCTACATCCTTGGTGTCAAGTTCAACTTCTAATGCGACATAGACAATGAAAAATATTATCAGATTTACAGCGGTCGCCCTCGCCGCGACAATGCTCGCCTCAGCGGCCACGTCCTGTGTAGGTGACCTTGACGTGAAGCCTATCGATCCTAACATCGAGCTTCCTGAGGACGTGCTCAACAGCCAGGAGGCTTTCACAGCCCTTCTCGCCAAGTGCTATCAGGGACTTTCCTGCTCCGCATCCTCCGGGCCGAGCAGCGATCCGGACATCGAAGGTGTGGACGGCGGCTATGGCCAGTACATGAGAGCGCTTTTCAATATGGAGGAACTCTCCACGGATGTGGCGACTTGCTGCTGGAACGATGGCGGCCTCTTTGACATTCACAATCTCAATTGGAACGCATCCAATGAGTTTATCCTTTCGATGTACTACCGTATCTTCTTCCAGATCAGTCTCTGCAACGAGTTCATACGCCGCTCCAACGCCAGCGACATCAGCGGTTACACCCTGAAGAACGCCTACATCGCCGAGGCGAGAGCCCTCAGGCTCTTCAGCTACTATCACGCCATCGACTTGTTCGGCAACGTGCCTTTCGCGACAGAGCATCAGTCTGTGGGTTCAACCGGAGCCGAGCAGATCTCCCGCGCCGACCTCTTCGACTGGATGGAGAGCGAGTGCAACGACCTTCTTGGCGGCAGCGACCTCGCCGAGCCGGGTAAGAATGAATATGGCCGCTGCGACAAGGGTATGGTGCAGATGATTCTCGCCAAACTCTACCTCAACGCCGAGGTTTGGAAGGGTACAGCTATGTACGACAAGGCTGCCGCTGTCTGTGAGAAGATTATCAGTGAATATCCTCTCCACACCAAGAGCGCCGGTAAGTACAGCGCCTGGCAGGAGCTATTCATGGCCGACAACCACCTTTGGACAGCCAACACGACCTACAACGGTGACGAGATCATCTTCGCCGTGGAGCAGGACGGAATCCTTGTTCAGTCCTACGGAGCCACTAACTATCTCGTCTTCGGCTGCACGGGTGGCAAGATGGACGCCGCTGCGATCGGTATCTCCTCAGGTTGGAGCGGTCTTTCCCTGACAGGGGCTTTCACCAGCAAGTTCGAGGACGCTGACCTTCGCGCCACATTCTACAGGGGCGAGGAGTTCGATCAGTACGTCGATGCCTTGCGCCGTGAGTCCGACAGCTGGTCTAACGGTTGGAAGTCAATGAAATTCCTGAATGTGAACCACGATGGCGGCAAGGCTCAGGCCGATGGCTTCGTGGACACTGACTGGCCTGTCTTCCGCGGTGCCGACGCCTATCTGATGTACGCCGAGTGCGCCGCCAGGGGAGCTGCCGACAAGACCAAGGGACAGCAGTACCTTGACGCTGTACGCGCGAGAGCGGGTGTGGGCAGCATCGCCCTCACTCTTGACAACATCATCGACGAGCGTGGCCGCGAGCTTTACTACGAGGGCTTCCGCCGTCAGGATCTGATCAGGTTCGGACTCTTCACTTCCGACAAGTACCTTTGGGAATTCAAGGGAGGCGTGCAGGCCGGAAAGGCTGTTGACGATCGTTTCAACCTGTATCCGATCATGTCCAGCGACCTCAACGCTAACGGTAATCTTAAGCAGAATCCTGGTTATTAACAGATTATGAAAAAGTTATTTTACACGATAATCGCATTTGCGGGAATCCTTGCGGCTTCCTGCTCAACGGATGAGGACAAGCTGGTCTTCGATCCATCATCCTCCGTGGCCCCGACTCTGGGAACCCTGGCCGGAACCACGCTCTCGTCCGACGGCGCTGACCTGACCTTCGAGTTCACACAGCCGAAGTACAATGTCGATGCCGGCGTGCTATACGCTCTCTACGCCTCTGATTCTCAGGATTTCGGGAAGCAGGAGAAACTCGCCGCCACCATCGGCGGCACGACCGTGACCGTCAAGCAGTCCGCCCTCAACTCGGTGATCCTGAATCTGGGCGGCGAGCCTGGCGCGGAGTTCACGGTCTACCTCAGGCTTGACTCATGGCTAGCGAACAACAAGAACATGGCTGTGGAGTCCTCGCTGGCCCGTTCCGGCGTGTTGTCCGCCACATTCGTTCCTTACAGCCAGCTGATCCTTGACAAGGATATCTATGATCACGTCTGGGTGATGGGCGACTACAGCGGATGGAGCCACGACAAGGCGCAGCTCCTCTACAACTACAGCAAGGACGGCAACATATTCACAGGTGTTGTTGACTTTGAGGACAAGGCTGCGAACGGCATCAAGTTCACCGGTGCGGCTTCCTGGGACGAGGCCACTGGCAACTGGGGAACGGCTAATCCTGACGATGCGTCCGAGGCTGCCTCTGTGACGCTTCTCAATGGATCCAACGACAACATCATGTGCTACGGCAAGCGTTTCTACAAGTTCACCCTTGACAAGAAAGCCCTCGTCTTGACCAAGGAGTGGGGCGCTGACAAGATCGGTGTTGTGGGTACGATCAACAACTGGGCCGCTCCTGACGTGGAGATGGCGTTCAACAAGGACTATCTCCGCTTCTGGGTTGACCTTGAGGTCACCGGCGACCAGGAGATCAAGTTCCGCGCCGACGAGGACTGGGTGTACAACTGGGGCGCCGACGCGAAGTCGGGCGGTGACAACATCAAGGTGGGTACCGGAAAGTACCGTGTCTATCTTGACCTTAACAAGGGTACCGTCGAGCTGAACGAGAAGATGTACGGCAAGACCGAGCCGAGCGCAGGTGGTGACGAGCCTGAGCCAGGCAAGCCTGGCGCGTGGTCACTCATCGGTACCATCAACGGGGACAGCTGGTCGGCGGACGTTGACATGACCAACACCGAGGGTGACATCTGGATCGCCCGTAGCGTGAGACTCACCGCAAGCGACGAGTTCAAGATCCGCGCCGACCACGATTGGTCTGTGGTGGTCGGCGGACCAGAGGAGAACTCCACAAGCACCATCGATCCGGCCAATGCCTACGGCGTGTTCAAGCCTGAGCTTGGCAAGGCGTTCGCCGCCGGTGACAAGAACATCCAAGTAGGGGCAGAGGGAGTCTACGACATCACCTACGACTATGCCGCCCAGACCATACTCATCGAAGAGCACAAGACCGCTTTCTCCCTCATCGGCGAGATCGGCGGAAGCTCTTGGAGCAAGGACTTCGTGATGACTCAGGACGGTGATGTCTGGACCAGCCCGGTAGTGAACATCACCGGAGGGTTCAAGATCCGTTATGACTACTCCTGGGAGGACACCAACACCTACGGTGTGGCTGAAGGGACTACCGTTGAGATAGGTAAGGAATTCACTGTGGTTCAGCCGGGCGGAAACATCAAGGTTCCCGAGGCTGGTGACTACAAGGTGATCTTCAATGCGAAGACCCTCGCCGTGACCATCCAGAAGTAATATCCACTTTTTTCAGACGCACCCGATGGAGGAATATGCCAAGGGTGCGTCTGATTTTTTTATTATATTCGTAGATTATGAGACGATCTTCTTTTCTCTTGAGGCTTATAGGCCTTGTCCTGGCCGCCGCGCTCCTTGCGGGGTGCGACAAGAAAGGCACGACTCCCGATCCGACTCCGACTCCGGGGCCGGAGACTCCGGAACGTACCGGCGAATCGGGAATATCCTACCAGATGCTGGTATATTCATTCGCCGACAGTGACGGCGACGGCTGCGGCGACTTCAAGGGAATCCAATCCAGACTTGACTATCTTAAGGAGATGGGAGTCCAGGCCATCTGGCTTTCTCCGATCCACCCGGCTTCATCCTATCACGGCTACGATGTCCTGGACTATTCCGGCGTCAATCCCGACTATGGCACCGAGGCCGACTTCAAATCCCTTCTGGACGCGGCACACGCCAAGGGAATCAAGATCTATCTTGACTATGTGCTGAACCACACATCCAAGGATCATCCGTGGTTCCTCGACGCGAAAAAAAGCGCGGACAGTCAGTACCGCGACTATTATATCTTCTCCGACAACCCGCAGGTTGACATCCGCGACGGCAAGATTCCGATGATCGCCACCGAGGGCGCGCGCGGCTACGACTCCGGTCAGTGGTTCTCCGCCGTGACAGGCGTTGACGGCAAGCTCAAGGTGAAGTTTACCCTTGCCCTGGACAACGCCGGCAAGCCTTCGACATTGAGGATGGACAAGGTTGACGAGGTGTCCAACACCGGCGGTCAGAACTCGGGGATATGGCTGTACTACGGCGATGACAGCATGGCGCAGTTCTACAAGACGGGGGCTAAGGAATGCACTCTGTCACTGGAGTTTGAATCCTCCTGGGGCGTGCTTGTGAGAACCAGCCGGACCCAATGGGACTCCCACAAGTACGGCGCTCCGTCCGGAAAGAACCAGCTTTCCTATGGCGTTCCGCTCGCGCTTTCGAACACCAATGCTCAGGACATCATTCTGCCTGGAATGACCACGACGATGTACCACTCGCATTTCGGGACAGACTGGTTCGCCGACCTGAACTACGGCCCGGCGGCCACCTGCGAGCAGTCCGCAGCTTTCAAGTCCGTCTGCGAGTCCGCTGACAAGTGGATCAGGATGGGAGTGGACGGCTTCCGTCTGGACGCTGTCAAGCACATCTACCACAACGCCGATTCGGACGAGAACCCGACATTCCTGAAGAAGTTCTACGACCGCTGCAACTCCACCTACAAGTCTGCCGGCGGCAAGGGTGACTTATACATGGTGGGCGAGCAGTTCAGTGACGCCTCCGAGGTCGCGCCATACTACAAAGGCATTCCAGCCCTCTTTGAGTTCAGTTTCTGGTGGAGGCTGAAGGACTGCATCAACAACGGTGACGGAAGTTCCTTCGTCGGCACGATACAGAGCTATCAGAAACTCTATGCGGGCTACCGCTCCGACTACATCGAGGCCACTAAACTCTCCAACCACGACGAGGACAGGGCCGGGAACGATCTCGGAAAAAGTGTGGCCAAGATGAAACTCGCCGGCGTGGTTCTCCTTACGGCGGGCGGCCAGCCTTACATCTACCAGGGCGAGGAACTCGGCTACTGGGGGTCCAAGTCCAGCGGCGATGAATATGTCCGCACACCGATCATGTGGAACTCCGACGGTTCGTCGCTCGCCGACGGCAAGTTGAGCGGCAAGGTGGACAGGACGATGCTCTCCTCCGGAATCTCTGTCGAGAGCCAGGCGAAGGACGACGGCTCCATCCTCAATGTCTACCGCCGTTTCGGTGTGCTGAGGGATCAGTACAAGGCCTTGGCCAAGGGGTCGTTCGACTACTGTCCGGCTGCATCTTCTGTGGCTTCCGTCTCCGCATGGTACCGTGCCTATGATGGCCAGAAGGTCTTGGTTGTCCATAATTTCTCCGCTGGCAACGCCTCCGTCAACTTTACGTCCGACAAGCTGGACAACGCCGTCGCCACGAACGGAACCGTGAAGGTAAATGGCTCCAGGTTGACTCTGGGAGCATATTCATCAGTCGTTTTTCTGCAATAGTTAATTTGACATTATATGAGACGCACACTATTCATTCTGCTTGCCTCGCTTCTGGTGCTCTCCTGCGGGCGCGATCCCGGAGAGGCTGCCGTTGAGCGTGACTGGACCCGCGACGCCGTGGTCTATGAACTGAACACCCGTCAGGCGACCGCCGAAGGCACCTTCGCCGCAGCCCAGAGGAAACTTCCTGAACTTAAGGAACTTGGGGTGGACGTTGTCTGGCTGATGCCTGTCTATCCGATCGGCGAGAAAGGCCGCAAGGGAACTCTCGGCTCCTACTATGCCATCAAGGATTATTGCGACATCAACCCGGAGTTCGGCACCCTGGAGGATTTCGACGACTTTGTCGGCGCGGCCCACGACCTTGGCCTCAAGGTCATCATCGACTGGGTGGCCAACCACACCTCTCCGGATCATCCGTGGGTGACGGGGAAACCTGCCGACTGGTACGTCCGCGACGCGGAGGGCAACACGATTGTCGAATATGACTGGACGGACATCGCCAAGCTCAACTACGAGTCCAAGGAGATGCGGGCCGAGATGGAGAAGAGCATGCGTTTCTGGCTTGACAGGGGGATCGACGGCTTCCGCTGCGACGTGGCCTATCAGGTGCCGCAGGATTTCTGGGCCGATGTGTTCTCGAAGTTCAGGTCTGAATATTCCCGCAGACTCTACTTCCTCGCCGAGGGGGAGGAGCCTTGGCTGCACGAGGCCGGCTTCGACGCCACTTACGCCTGGAAACTGCACCATCTGCTGAACGACATCGCGCAGGGGAAGGCCGGAGCCGACAGCCTTGTCCGCTATGTGGAATGGAACGCCACTGCCTATCCATCCGGCAGCCATAGGCTTACGTTCGTCACTAACCATGACGAGAACTCTTGGTCCGGCACTGAATATGAAAGGATGGGCGACGCTTGGAAGGCGATGGCTGTCCTCTGCTGGACACTTCCGAACTCCCAGCCGCTGATCTACACCGGTCAGGAGGTCGGCTACAACCACCGTTTCGAGTTCTTCGAGAAGGATCCGATGCCGGACTGGCACCACAACGCCACCACGGATTTCTACACCTATCTCAATGAGGTGAAGCACGCTCATCCGGCTCTGGATTCTGACAATCCGTCCTTCGAGGTGCTTTCCTGCACCGATTCCGCTCTGGTCTTCAAGCGCGCTTTGGACCAGGACAGCGTGATCGTCAGCGTTCAGTTGCAGGCTCCGTGGAACTGGAGTATAACTGTCCCGGAGTCAAGGGTTTCGCACGTGGAGCCGCCGAGCTGGTGGGTGGGCATGAAGACCCCTCTCCAGCTGATGATCCACGGCGATGGCATCGCCGGCTATGATGTCAGGATCGAGGGTGAAGGTGTCGGCGTCAAGGAGATCCATAAGGCGGACAGCCCTGACTATCTTTTTGTTGACGTGGCCGTAAGCTCATCGGCTAAGCCCGGTGAGTACGGCATCATATTCACGAAGGATGGCAGTTCCTTCCGCTATCCGTACCGGATCGCCGCGAGGGAGGAAGGTTCCGCCGAGCGTGGCAGTTTCACAACTTCGGATCTTATCTATCTGATCTGCCCCGACCGTTTCGCCAACGCCGACAAGGGAAATGACAACACCGATGACACCGCCGAGAAGGCTGACCGCAGCGAGCCGTTTGGCCGCCACGGTGGTGATCTTCAAGGCATTATCGATCACTTGGACTACATCACCGACCTTGGTGCCACCGCCGTCTGGTGTACTCCGCTTCTGGTGGACGACCAGTCCGAGGGGTCTTACCACGGCTATGCCTGTGGCGACTACTACCGCATCGACCCACGTTTCGGCAGCAATTCCCAGTACAGGGAATATGTCGCCAAAGCCCACGAGAAGGGTCTGAAAGTGATAATGGACATCGTGACCAACCACTGTGGCACCGGCCACTGGTGGATGAATAATCTTCCGTTCAAGGACTGGATCCATCAGTTTCCTGAATATACCGGCTCGAACATCGCCTTTTCAACGGCGATGGATCCGAACGCGTCGCAGTACGATGCGAATTTACAGGTCAGCGGCTGGTTCGTGCCTTCGATGCCGGACATGAATCTCGACAATCCGTTCATGCTGAAATACTTTCAGCAATGGGCAATCTGGTGGACTGAGTTCTCCGGCCAGGACGGCCTGCGTGTGGACACCTACCCGTACAACGAGAAAGTCCCTATGAGCAAGTGGTGCGAGGCCGTGATGAATGAATATCCAAACTTCAACATCGTGGGTGAGTGCTGGGACTCCAACATCGACCAGCTTGCCTACTGGCAGGGCGGCAACGCCAACCGTGACGGTTTTGACTCCCACTTGCCTTCGATTATGGATTTCCCTCTCCAGGAGGCGATCAACGCCGCTCTTTGCGAGTACGAGCCGCAGTGGGGTCAGGGAATGGTCCGGGTATATTCAGCCCTCTCTCACGACGCCACCTATAATGATGTGTCCAAGATGCTGATATTCCTCTCCAACCACGACCATTATCGTGTCGCTGACGCCTGGAGGCAGAATCCGGACAAGTTGAAGATCGCCTACACCCTTCTGGCCACAGTCCGTGGGATCCCTCAGATTTTCTACGGTGACGAGATGGGATTCGCCACCGGCAAGACCTACAAGAGCGACGGCGAGCTGAGGATGGATTTCCCTGGCGGCTGGGAAGGCGACAAGGTTGATCTGTTCACCGAGGAAGGCCGTGCCTCCGCCACCGTCACAGTCGGCGGAAAAACGATCTCGCAGGGACAACTCGCTGAGCTTCACGACTATGCCAAGACCCTCTTCCAGTGGAGAAAGACCAAGGACGTGATCCACACCGGCCGCACGATGCACTTCCTCGGCCGTGACAACACCTACGCCTTCTTCCGCTACAACGACACCGACAAGGTCTTCGTCTATGTGAACAATTCCCCGGAGCCGAAAACCATCCCGTGGTCCCACTACTCCGAGATCGCCTCCGACCTAACAACCGGCCGCAACGTCCTCACCGGCGAGCCAGTCCAGATCTCCGACTCCACCGTCGTTCCTCCTTCCACCGCTTTGGTAGTAGAGTACACTTTGAAGTAGCTAGCCGAAGCCTCTGTCCTCGCCCAGGAGCCAGAGCGACATTCCAGCCCCAAAACGTCACTCGAGCGTGCCGCGCCGCACCCTCGGGCGACGTTTTATGCCAAAATTGTTTCCCAAGCGTGTCGTGTGACACACTTGAGCGACATTTCATGCCTTTATCGTTCCCCGAGCGTGTCGTGTGACACCCTCTGGCGACGTTTCATGCCTTAATTGTTCCCCAAGCGTGTCGTGTGACACCCTCGGGTGATGTTTTATGCTTTAATGTTCCCCGAGCATGTCGTGTGGCACCCTAGGGTGACTTTTCATGCCTTTATCGTTCCCCAAGCGTGCCGTGCGGAACCCTTGAGCGACATTCCAGCAA
>HF986009.1 GCA_000431015.1 Alistipes sp. CAG:514
ACATCACGGTTCAGGTCCTTTCTGTCGAATACAGTACAAGTTATTGATTAGGTAATGTTTGCATAGCTATCATGATGAAAAAGAGCGGAATAGCCAAATTGTTGGTTTTCATTATCGCAGTCCTATATTTATTTAATAGTTGGGGCGGGAGAGAATGCATGTACTATATCCCTTCGGAGAAGTTATACATAAGCGTTTGCTTATCACCTATTTCCAACAACTATTATCTTTTCTTCAACAAAGATCACATCTCGGGTCCAACTACTGCGACCAATTGGATAAGATGCAAGAATTATGGCAGGAATCAGTTCCTTACATTACAGTTTGTCCCGACTGCTCCTGACTATGTCTATAATTGGATGCATAGGAGTTTTCCCGCTCAAGGGTTCAGCAAAAAGCCAAATGGTTCGAATATCATCTATATTCAAGGCGGAGTGGATGCGATAACAAAAGTTCATAGTGAATCGTTAAGATTTATGCTGTTTCATTCTGTTGAGAATTGGTCAGGTCCACGAGAGTTCCCTGAATATAATATAGGGGATTATCCTAAATACAATAATCCGGATTTCGAGTTACTAATGTACGATGACAGGTCGCCATATAACACTATCAATATTATCAAATTGACACCGATATGGAGTAAAAGGTTATCAAAAACAGGTTGGATCCGTAAAGTTTTTCGAAATGAATGGAATCATCGTAAATAACGATCATAGTGGAAGAAATTGTGCCAACAAGACGATGATCCTTTCGGCAGGCAACGGGCTGAGCGCCTCCAACACGGTAAGTTATGCGTATGACAGTATCGGCAGGCTTGGCTTGAACCCCAGTTACAATCATCTGAACCTTGCAGGTGAGATCGGTGCCGCTTCCGGAGACCAGCTTCACTACACGCACGTCTATGACGGCACGAAGCTGCGCTCCGTCATCGACGGCGACACCGGTGCGGTCGTAGAGGCCAGCGACTATTACCCGTTCGGCAAGCGGATTCAGGTAACTGCTCCGGTCTCCGAACCCGTTGGAGGGTCACTATATGCCGCGGAGCCAGCCGTCGCCCCGGTAGCCCCGGCAACCTCGGTGGCCTCCACATCCTCCCCGAATCGCTGGCTCTTCTCCGGCAAGGAGTCCCAGTCCTTCCTATATGCAAACATACCGTTACTCGACTTCGGTGCCAGGATGTACAACCCGACTATTGCTCGCTGGACAACCTCCGACCCTATGTCCGAGAAGTATTACGGCATCAGCCCGTATGTCTATTGTGCTATCACAACGGTTGTTGGATTCATACGTTTGCTGACAAGTGATTTCTGTGTTGTCAGGGTATGCCATTCATAAATTTGGCAAATCTGTTTGCTGGATGCTTTGTAAATTGAAGAATTATCCGTAAATTTGCAGCCCCAAATGTTTGGGGGAAACATAAATATTAGATTTACAATCATTTATGCCTACAATTCAACAATTAGTTCGCAAAGGACGCGTTGACATTGTCTATCAGAGCAAGTCACGCGCGTTGGAAGCTTGTCCTCAGAAGAGGGGCGTATGTCTTCGTGTCTACACGACGACCCCTAAGAAGCCTAACTCAGCGATGAGAAAGGTTGCCAGGGTACGCCTTACCAACTCAAAAGAGGTCAATGCCTACATTCCAGGCGAGGGACACAACCTTCAGGAGCACAGCATCGTGCTGGTCCGCGGAGGTCGTGTGAAGGATCTCCCTGGTGTGCGTTACCACATCCTTAGAGGAGCTTTGGACACCGCTGGCGTGGAAGGAAGGACACAGTCCCGTTCCCTCTACGGAGCCAAGAGGCCGAAGAAATCTAAGAAGTAGTCCGTTTCATTAATCTTTATCACCTTTAATTTTTACTCACAATGAGAAAATCGAAGCCTAAAAAGAGGATTCTACTTCCTGATCCTAAGTTTCACGATGTCGAGGTAACCCGTTTCGTGAACAATCTTATGTTGCAGGGGAAGAAGAGTATCGCGTATTCAATTTTTTACGATGCCATTGACATGGTAGGCGAGAAGATGAAGGATTCTGACAAGGCTCCTCTAGATATCTGGAGGAAGGCACTCGAAAACGTTACCCCTCAGATCGAGGTCAAGTCACGTCGTGTAGGAGGTGCAAACTTCCAGGTGCCTACCGAGTTGCGTCCGGAAAGGAAAGTCTCGCTCTCAATGAAGAACATGATCAACTTCGCCCGCAAGCGTTCCGGCCACTCGATGGCAGAAAAACTTTGTGCAGAGATCGTTGCCGCCTATAATAACGAGGGTGGTGCATTCAAGAGAAAAGAGGATATGCACAAGATGGCTGAGGCCAACAAGGCATTCGCCCACTTCCGTTTCTAATTTTATTCGCAGATGGCTGCTAAAAGAGATCTTACTTACACAAGAAACATCGGCATCATGGCTCACATCGATGCCGGCAAGACGACCACATCCGAGCGTATTCTGTACTACACCGGAAAGACACACAAGATCGGTGAGGTACATGAAGGAGCTGCCACAATGGACTGGATGGTTCAGGAGCAGGAGAGAGGAATCACCATCACTTCCGCCGCCACCACCGCATTCTGGCACTACAACGGTCACGTTTATCAGATCAACCTGATCGACACTCCGGGTCACGTCGACTTCACCGTTGAGGTGGAGCGTTCGCTCCGTGTGCTCGACGGAACTGTCGCTACTTTCTGCGCTGTCGGACGCGTTCAGCCTCAGTCAGAGACTGTTTGGCGTCAGGCGGACAAGTACGGCGTTCCGAAGATCGCGTACGTGAACAAGATGGACCGTGTCGGCGCTGACTTCCTCGCTTGCGTTGAGGAAATCTACACCAAACTCGGTGCCAAGGCTGTTCCTATTTGTCTCCCTATCGGAGCGGAGGACAAGTTCAAGGGCATCATCGACCTCGTTTCCCGCAAGGCATATTACTATGACTCTGGCGAGGAACTGGTCAACTATGAAATAAAGGACGTTCCGGAGGACATGGCCGGAGAAGTCGAGAAATGGAGAGACAAACTCGTCGAGGCTGCCGCCGAATGTGACGAGGCTCTCATGGAGAAGTATTTCGAGAATCCTGACTCCCTCACCGAGGAGGAGATCATCGCCGCCCTTCGCAAGGGTACGATCTCTATGCAGATCGTTCCGGCATGCTGCGGTTCCTCTTTCAAGAACAAGGGTGTCCAGTTCCTCCTTGACGCCGTGATGCGTTACCTTCCTTCTCCTCTTGACAAGGGCGTTGTCAAGGGTACTGATCCTAAGACCGGGGAGGAAGAGGATCTTCTTCCAGACGCAAACCAGCCGTTCTGCGCTCTCGTGTTCAAGATCGCCACGGATCCGTTCGTCGGCCGTCTTGCCTTCATGAGGGTCTACTCGGGACGTGTTGACGCCGGTACCTATGTCTATAATGTCCGTACCGGAAAGAAGGAGAGAATCGCGCGTCTGTACCAGATGCACTCCAACCACCAGAACCCTATTGAGTTCGTCGAGGCCGGAGACATCTGCGCGGCTGTGGGATTCAAGGATCTCCGTACCGGAGACACCATCTGCAACGAGGATCATCAGATCGTGCTCGAATCTATGGAATTCCCTGATCCTGTTATCGGTATCGCTGTCGAGCCTAAGACCCAGGGCGACCTGGACAAGCTTGGCATCGCCCTTGGCAAGCTCGCTGAGGAAGACCCAACCTTCACGGTGAGGTCAGACCACGAGACCGGCCAGACAGTCATCAGCGGAATGGGTGAGCTTCACCTTGACATCATCGTGGACCGTCTCCGTCGTGAGTTCGGTGTCGAGATCAATCAGGGCGCTCCACAGGTCAACTACAAAGAGGCCATCACCGCTACAGTTCAGCATCGTGAGGTCTTCAAGAAGCAGACCGGTGGCCGTGGTAAGTTCGCCGACATCATCGTCGAGATCGGCCCTGCCGATGAGGGCGTTACCGGACTTCAGTTTGAGAACCAGGTCAAGGGTGGTAATATTCCTAAGGAATTCATCCCTTGCATCGAGAAGGGCTTCAAGGCTGCTATGTCCAATGGCGTTCTCGCTGGTTATGAGGTTCAGTCAATGAAGGTTACTGTACTCGATGGCTCATTCCACCCTGTCGATTCAGACCAGCTTTCTTTCGAAATGGCCGGCCGTCTGGCATTCCGCCACGCCTGCCCGAAGGCAAAGCCTGTTCTCCTTGAGCCTATCATGTCCCTTGAGGTTGTTACTCCTGAGGACTACATGGGTGACATCGTGGGTGACCTCAACCGTCGCCGCGGTCAGATCCAGGCAATGGATTCAACCGCCAACGGCGCGAGGATCGTAAGAGCCTTCGTTCCGCTTGCCGAGCAGTTCGGTTATGTGACGGTTCTTAGAACCTTGTCATCCGGCCGCGCGACCAGCACGATGACCTTCGACCACTATGCTGAGGTTCCTGCCAACTTGGCTAAGGATGTTATCGAGAAGAGTGGCTACAAGCTCTCTGACGATGACGAGTAGTGAAAGTGTTTAATCGTAATTAAGTATTTTTGATATGAGTCAAAAAATCAGAATAAAACTCAAATCATTCGATCACATGCTGGTTGACAAGTCAGCCGCTAAGATCGTGGACACAGTGAAGGCTACTGGTGCTAAGGTTAACGGTCCTATTCCGCTTCCTACCAACAAGAAGATCTTCACGGTGAACCGCTCGACCTTCGTCAACAAGAAGTCCCGCGAGCAGTTTGAGCTTTGCGCCTACAGCAGGCTTCTGGACATCGACGACAGCAATGCTAAGACAGTCGACGCTCTCATGAAGCTTGAGCTTCCTTCAGGCGTTGAGGTTGAGATCAAAGTCTGAGAATTCAGATTGATGGCCGGGCGGTCAAGTGACCGTTTCCGTCCAAAGTAATACGCCCGGCTTCAGTGCCGGGAACCGGTCCCATAGCTCAGTTGGTTAGAGCATCTGACTCATAATCAGGGGGTCGTAGGATCATGCCCTACTGGGACCACATAATAGCGGGAGGCGCAAAAACTTGCGCCTCCCGCTATTATGTTTCATGTTCAACACCCGGTCACTTTGACAGCTCCATGGGCGAGGTGTTTATCGGTTTTGATTACTTGACTTTGAGTGGCAGGGGAGTGAGGTCGGTGTCGGCGGAGGAGGAGCCTATGAGGATTGTGAAGTCGCCCGGCTCTACTGTCCATTTTTCGGAGGCTCCCCAGCATTGGAGCATTTCGGGGGTGATCTCGAACTCGACTTTGGCGCTTTCGCCGTTCTTCAGGCTGATGCGGCGGAATGCCTTCAGTTCCTTGACCGGACGGGTCACGGAGCCATATTCATCACGGATGTAGAGCTGGACTACCTCGTCGCCGTCGTACGGACCGCGGTTGGTGACGGTCACGCTGGCCTTGAGCGATTCGTTTAGGCCGATCTCTGACTTGGAGAGTGAGGCCTCGGAATATTCAAAAGCGCTGTAGCTCAGGCCATAACCGAATGGCCAAAGGGATCCTGTCTCGGAGGTGGCGAAGAGGCGGGAGTACTGCGAGTGCTTGTGGTTGTAGACTGTCTGGACCTGACCGACGTTGCGAGGCACGGTCACTGGCAGCTTGCCGGAAGGGTTGACCTTGCCGGTCAGCACCTCGGCGATCGCCTGGCCGCCCATCTGGCCTGGCTCCCAGACGTTCAGAATGGCGTTGGCATTGTCCTTTGCCCAGCCGATGCTGAGCGCCCTGCCGGTCATCAGCACGACAACGGTCGGCTTCCCGGAAGCCACTACGGCCTGAAGAAGAAGCTCCTGCATTCCCGGCAGACTGAGATCGTCACGGTCGCAGTTCTCGCCGCAGGTGCGGCCAAAGGCTGAATATCTCTGCGAGTTCTCCCCGACCACCACGATGTTCACGTCAGCTGCGGAGGCCTTAAAGCGAGCCATCTGGATACCTTTCGCATCAACATTCGTGATCTTGCCACCGAAACAGAGCGTGTCGATCGAGACACCAGGCATGGCGGTCTTAAGTCCGTCCAACACTGTGATTACATCCTTGCCTGATTGTGGCACCGCCCAGTCTCCGAGAATTGTCTGGCTGTCGGCGTTCGGCCCGACGACGAAGATCCGGCGAGGGGATTTCAGCGGAAGAGTGCCGTCGTTCTTCAGCAGCACAAGGCTCTGGCGCGCTGCCTCAAGGGCTGTCTGACGATGCTCCGCGGCTCCTTCCAGTACCTCAGGAATCTCCGGAACCGGCTTCTCGAACAGTCCGAGGGCGAACTTCACGGCCAGAATCTTGCCGGCGGCCTGGTCGATGCGGGACTCCGGAATCCTGCCGGATCTCACGGCGGCGACCACCGCGTCGAAGTACTTGTCTCCCTGCATGTGCATGTCGATTCCCGACTCTACGGAGACCACGAACGCCTCGGTGGAGTCCGGAACCCAGTGATGCATAGAATGAAGCCTCTCGATGTCCATCCAGTCGCTGACAACGAAACCATCGAATCCAAGCTCGTCCCGGAGCAGGTCATTGAGCAGCCAGCTGTTGCCGTGGCAAGGGATGCCGTTGATCTCATTGTGCGCGGCCATCACCGTACCGACTTTCGCTTCCTTGACGGCAGCCACGAAAGGCGGCAGGTAAAGCTCGCGGAGCTTGCGCTCGGAGATGTCCATCGGCGCCGCGTTCAGTCCGCCGGCCGGCTCGCCACCGGCGATCAGATGCTTGGCGCAGGCCACGACGTGATTTCCTGAATATTTCCCGTCACGTCCCTGAAACCCCCAGATGGCATATTTCCCCATCTCGGAGGTCAGGAAGGCATCCTCGCCGAACGTCTCGCCCATCCTTCCCCAGCGGGCGTCACGGGCGATGTCCAGATTAGGAGCGAATGTCCAGAAGAGTCCTCTCTGGCGCATCTCAAGTGCGGTCTCCTCACCGATTTCCTCCATCAGTTGAGGATTGAAAGTGGAGGCCATGTTGATGTTCGTAGGGTAGACCGTGCATCCCTCGATCAGGGCGTTGCCGTGGATCGCGTCGATCCCCAGCAGCAGCGGAATCCCCAGCCTGCTTTCCTGCGCCATCTTTTGAAGCGCGACAGCCTCGTCGGAAGTCATCACGTGGAGGAACGCCCCGACCTCGCCTCTGCGGACCTTGTCGGAGAGATCCTTGTTGCCCAGATTCTCGTCGGTCGCGTCGATGTTCTTCCTGGCCGATCCCTTCCCCGGCTCCACATAGCACGGCGCCACGTACTGGCACATCTGTCCGACCTTCTCCTCAAGTGTCATCTCCTTAAGCAGCAGCGCCGCCCTATGGTCTGACGTCAGTGAAGCGTCCCTCCAGTCCTTCCGCGAGCACGACACCATCGCCACCGCAAGACATAGTATTATTACTGTTCTTTTCATTTTCAATGATGAAAGCCAACTAAGTAATCATTAAAAAATAACTTGAACAATTTGTATATCTTTATGGTCTATATTTCTTTTCTCATCATTCATGTGCCACCGGCAAGCTCCTTCTTCCAAAAGAAATCTATCCTCATAAATCTGACACAAAATCTAGTTCAACTTATTTTTTAACGCTTACTAAAAATTATCTTACGTTAATTACGACTTTGTCGCCCACGTCTACCTTCCCGGCTGACAGACAGACCATTCCGTCCTCGTAGGTCCAATCCTGAACGGCGGAGCCGTTAAGCGAAACCGAAGCCGGACGCGAATCCCTCTGGATGCGGAAGGAATATTCACGCTCCGAAGGCATTCCCTTGAACGATCCCTGAACCGGGTTCACAACAACCTCTACACCGCCATCCCTCTCATGCGACTCGAACAGCGTCGAGGCGACACCTCCGTTCTCATATTCATAAGACTCTCCGTCGTCGTCAAGCATCGTGTATGCGCTGTCCCCGTGAGGATAGACCTTCAGGATGACGCGGTCGAACGGACGCGCCCCAAGATATTCAACATCAGGCTGCGTCGGAATGATCGCGCCCTCGCGGATGAAGAGCAGCCCCGCGCGGTTGGAAGGATATTCACGAGTGAAAGTCTCCCCCTGGCTGACAATCTTCTCGCCGCTCCAGGCGTCCGTCCAGGTTCCCTTCGGCAGGTAAATCTCGTTAGTGAATATTCCCACGCAGAAATTGTCGCCGAACATGTACTGGTAGGTCATGTCGTCGCAGTTGCGGTCGTCCGGGAAGCAAAGCGGCATGGAGCGCACGATCGGCATACCGTTCTGTGCGGCCTCAAGCGCCATCGAGTAGATGTATGGAGCCAATGAATATCTCAACTTCACGTAGAAACGGTAGATGTCCTGCTCTTCTTTCGCATAGTAGAACGGATGCATCATCGAGAACCAGCTGTTTATCTGCACCCAAGGCAGGAACAGACCGAAATGAAGCCCCTGCATCTCAAGCTCGCGCTGAACGCTCATCACGTCGCAGGAGGTGTTGAGGAATCCGCTCATGCCGAGGTTGAGCTGGTCGTACAGAGCGGTTTTGCCGCCGCCGTTGTCGCCGGAGGTCGAAGCTGTCCAGTGCTGTGTCCCGGACCAACCGCCGCAGTAGTGATGCCAGGTACGCTTGCCGTTGTACTTACGGCCAAGCTCACGCATCTGTTTCGGGAGAAGGACCTGATTGAGGTTGTGCATCTCCTTGTCGGTGCGTCCGTTGTAATATTCCCAGTTCGTGTGGTTGTCGATCGTTCGGGCAGGATCCAGCTTGAATCCCTCAACACCCTGATCCATGAACACGGTCAGGTGATCCATCCAATGCTCCTGGCCGGAAAGCTTGCCGCCCGTGCGCTCGGCGATGATGTCCTCCTCCTGGATGCTGAGGTCATACTCCTCGCAGAGCCAGAGTCCGAGGTGGAAGCCCATGGAGCGCAGCTTGCCGATGAAGAGGCGGTTGTGCATCGTCTTAGGGTACTGATCCTGAAGCCAATAAGGCTCCGGAGAGAACCTGTCGTAGTTCCATTTCTTCTTGGTCGAGAAGTCGTATCGCTTCTCCATCCACTGAGGCTCAAGCCAGAACACGTCGCAAGGCACGTCGAACTGGCGGAAGCGCACCGCGTCGTTGAGGATGTCGAACTGCTCCTCGCGCATGTTCGGTCCGAAGCAGAGTCCGTAGGCCCATTTCGGCAGGACATAGGTACGGCCCGTGACGAGGGTATATTCATTAAGGATTGCAGGCATGTCCTTGCCCATCATAAGGTAGAAGTCGGCCTCGTCGAAGGTGTTGATAATGTTGAACTTGCTCTTCTGCTGGTTGCCGATGTCGAAGAAACTTTTGCGGGTTGAGTTGTTGTAAACGCCCCAGCCGCGCGAGCTCATCATGAACGGCATCGGTATCTCGGTCTGCTGGTATGTCGTCCACATCCGGAGGAATTCGCCCCTGTGCTGGATGTGGTCGCGGCTGGTACTGCCGCCGCCGTAGAAGCGCTCGCCGTCCTCCATGCTGATGCTGAGGATGCTGACCGCGTCCGCAGCCGGAATCTCGTGCTTGTCAACCTCTCCGAATTTCCCGTTGTCGTCGCCGATGATGCCTCCGCCGTTGTCTGCGACCTTCAGATTGGCGTATTTCTCGTTGATGAATGACCTCATCTCCCCGCAGAGCCCTTCCTTCTCAGGCAGGAACCTAACCTCACGGATCACCTTCCCGCCTTTGGCATCCTTCACGGTCATCACTCCCGTCTTCTTGTTGATGGCCAATGAATATTCCGGAGTCTTCAGCGTCCAGACTCCTCCCTTGTCGGAAATGTCGGTCTTGACCTCACTCCAGTCGGTCTTGATGAGCTCGTAGCGCTCCATCAGGGACTCGGTGAAATCCTTCCTCGGAGACACCTTGATCCTGAATATGCTCTCGGAGCAAGCCTCTACACTGACCGTGAGGCCATCGTTGATCTTCACTTTGTGCGTCGGATTCGCCTGGGCGAGAAGAGTCATCGCGCAGCAGGCGACGGCAAGCAGAATTTTCTTCATTCGTCGTTGTGGTTTATTTATTCCTATTTTATTCTGTAAATATACGAGTTTTTTCCCTTGCCCCGTGCGTTATCCGGGTAAAATGTTGTGTTGGTTTTGATTCCGGTCGATCTGACATCCCTGGCAACAAAAAAAACCGGTCGAGGTTCGTCCCCGGCCGGTTGTTTATGTTCATTGGTGATGAAGGAACCGCTAGAGTTCGCTCATTTCCTGTTCGTACTCATCCTTGCGTCCGACGATGATGTCCTGGAACTCCTTCTGACCGGTACCGGCCGGAATGAGATGACCGCAGATGACATTCTCCTTGAGACCTTCGAGGTGATCGACACGGGCTCTGATGGCCGCCTCGCTGAGAACCTTGGTTGTCTCCTGGAATGATGCCGCGGAGATGAAGCTGTTGGTCCTGAGGGCCGCCCTGGTGATACCCTGAAGCACGAGCTTAGCGGTGGCAGGATTCGCCTCGCGGACAGCCATCATCTTCTTGCCCTGCCTTTCGAGGGAGGAATTCTCGTTTCTCATGTCGCGGGCATCGATGATGTCGCCCTGTATGTAGCGCTGAGAATCCGCCGCGTCGATGACGAAGTACTTGCCGAAGATTCTGTCGTTGGCATCCATGAAGTCCCACTTGTCCACAAGCTCCTCATTGAGGAATTCGGTGTCTCCCGGATCGGTGATCTGGACTTTGCGCATCATCTGGCGTACGATGATCTCAAAGTGCTTGTCGTTGATCTTCACACCCTGCAGACGGTAGACGGCCTGGACTTCGTTGACGATGTAGTCCTGAGCCTTTACAGGTCCTAGGATGTTGAGGATGTCGGTAGGGGAGACTCCTCCGTCCGAAAGCCTTGTGCCGGCCTTCACGTAGTCGTTCTCCTGAACCAGGATCTGCTTTGTCAGAGGCACGAGATAGTGCTTCTCGACACCGGACTTGTTCTTGACAATGATCTCGCGGTTTCCTCTCTTGATCTTGCCCATGAGAACCTCACCGTTGATCTCCGCAAGTATCGCAGGAGCGGACGGGGTTCTGGCCTCGAAGAGTTCGGTGACCCTAGGAAGACCTCCGGTGATGTCGCTTGACTTACCGATGGCACGAGGAATCTTGATGATCACGTCGCCGACATTGACCTTGTCCCCGTTGTTGGCGATGACGTGCGCGCCGACAGGAAGGTTGTACTGCCTGATCTGGTTGCCTTCGTCGTCAAGAATGAGGATAGAAGGGTTCTTGGTCTTGTCTCTGGACTCGATGATGACCTTATCCTTGTTGACCGCGAACTCGTCGGCGGCCTCCTCACGGAAGTTGACACCATCATTAAGGTTATCGAACTGAACCTTACCGGCGGTCTCTACAATCGTGATGGCGTTGTAAGGATCCCATTCGCAAAGCAGGTCGCCCTTCTTGATCGTGTCTCCGTCCTTGAAGTAGAGCCTTGATCCGTAAGGCACATCGTAGTGGGAATAGGTGATGCCCGTGTTCTCGTCGATGATGCTGACCTCGGTCATACGGCTGACGACGATGTCCTGGGCGGATCCGTCCTCTCCGATTTTCTGGATGGTCCTGAGCTCTTCGAAGACAACCTTGCCGTCGTACTTGGACTCGATGGATGAGTCAGCGGCGGTGCTGGAAGCCGTACCACCGACGTGGAAGGTACGCAGGGTAAGCTGGGTACCAGGCTCACCGATAGACTGTGCGGCGATCACGCCGACAACCTCTCCCTTCTCAACCATTCTGCTGGTGGCGAGGTTACGTCCGTAGCACTTGGCGCAGACTCCCTTGCGGGATTCGCAGGTGAGCACCGAACGGATCTCGACCTGCTCGATCGGCAGATGGTCGATCAGATTGGCTGTGGCCTCGCGGATTTCCTCGCCTGCCTTGATGATCAATTCTCCTGTGAGAGGATTGAATATGTCATGGACGGAAGTACGTCCGAGAATCCTTTCTCCAAGTGACTCGACAATCTCGTCCTTGTTCTTGATGGCGGTGGCGATCAGACCTCTGAGCGTGCCGCAGTCCTCCTCCGTGATGATCACGTCGTGTGACACGTCCACAAGACGACGGGTAAGGTAACCGGCGTCGGCGGTCTTGAGGGCGGTGTCGGCAAGACCCTTACGGGCTCCGTGGGTGGAGATGAAGTACTCGAGCACCGTCATACCTTCCTTAAGGTTGGAGGTGATAGGGTTCTCGATGATCTCCGCTCCTGCCGCTCCTGACTTCTGAGGCTTGGCCATAAGTCCACGCATACCGCAAAGCTGCTTGATCTGCTGTGTGGAACCACGGGCTCCGGAATCCAGCATCATGTAGACCGGGTTGAAGCCCTGCTGGTCAGCTGAGATCTGCTCCTCCACGATGCTCGTGAGCTTGCTGTCGATTGATGTCCAGAGGTCGATGACCTTGTTGTAGCGCTCATTGTTGGTGATGAAGCCCATCGCATAGTTGTTCTTGACTTCCTCAACGCGCTTGTAGCCCTGTTCGATGAGGTCGGCTTTCTCCGCCGGGATGATGACATCTCCGAGGTTGAATGAGATACCGGCCCTGAACGCCTGGTAGTAACCAAGGTTCTTGATGTCGTCAAGGAACTGGGCGGTTCTTGTCACACCTGTGTTCTTGATGACCTCGGTGATGATCTTACGCAGCGCTTTCTTACCAAGAACCTCGTTGACGAAAGGTACTTCCTCCGGCACGTACTGGTTCACGATGATGCGGCCTGCGGTCGTCTTTTTTATCTCGTAGCCCTTGCCCGCGTCCTGTTTGTCCACAGGAAGCCTCACGCCGATCTCGGCGTGCATGTCGATCGCGTTCTCGTTGTAGGCCACGATGACCTCTTCCGGTCCGTAGAAGCTCATCCCCTGACCCTTGGCTCCAGGTCTGATCTTGGTGATGTAGTAAAGTCCAAGGACCATGTCCTGTGAAGGAACGGTGATAGGGGAGCCGTTGGCCGGATTAAGAATGTTCTGCGATCCGAGCATGAGGAGCTGAGCCTCCATGATCGCCGCGTTGCCCAACGGAAGGTGGACAGCCATCTGGTCACCGTCGAAGTCCGCGTTGAATGCGGTACAGGCGAGAGGGTGGAGCTGGATGGCCTTGCCTTCGATCATTCTTGGCTGGAATGCCTGAATACCAAGTCTGTGGAGGGTAGGGGCACGGTTAAGCAGAACCGGATGTCCCTTCATCACATTCTCAAGGATGTCCCAGATCACAGGATCTTTCCTGTCCACGATCTTCTTCGCTGACTTTACGGTCTTGACGATTCCTCTTTCGATGAGCTTGCGGATGATGAACGGCTTGTAGAGCTCGGCTGCCATGAACTTAGGCAGACCGCACTCGTGCATGTTCAGTTCCGGGCCGACCACAATCACGGAACGGGCGGAATAGTCCACACGTTTTCCGAGGAGGTTCTGGCGGAAGCGTCCCTGCTTTCCCTTGAGGGAGTCTGAGAGAGACTTTAAAGCCCTGTTGGACTCGCTCTTGACGGCGCTTGATTTCTTGGAGTTGTCGAACAACGAGTCAACGGCCTCCTGAAGCATACGCTTCTCGTTCCTGAGAATGACCTCAGGAGCCTTGATCTCGATGAGCTTCTTGAGTCGGTTGTTCCTGATGATGACCCTACGGTACAGGTCATTGAGGTCGGTGGTGGCGAATCGTCCGCCATCGAGCGGAACAAGAGGACGGAGGTCCGGCGGAATGACAGGGATGACCTTCATGATCATCCATTCCGGACGGTTGATGTCCTTTGACTCAATGAACCACTTCACGACGCTGAGCCTCTTAAGGTGATCAGCTTTCCTCTGCTGCGAGGTCTCGTTGAGCATCTTCAGGCGGAGTTCCTTGGACAGGCTCTCCACGTCAGTGTCCCTGAGGAGTTCGTAGATGCCTTCGGCACCCATCTTGGCGACGAACTTTCTCGGATCGTCGAAGGCGAGGCTGTCGTTCTCCGGAAGCCTTGCCATGATGTCGAGGTACTCGTCCTCCGAGAGCAGATCCATCTTCTCAAGACCGCTGTCACCCGGATTCACCACGATGTACTTCTCGTAGTAGATGACGGATTCGAGCTTCTTGGCAGGAAGTCCCAGAAGGGCGGAGATCTTGTTAGGAGCCGACTTGAAGTACCAGATGTGAGCCACAGGAACTGTCAGGGCGATGCGTCCCATCCTTTCCCTGCGGACTTTCTTCTCTGTCACCTCGACACCGCATCTGTCGCAGACGATTCCGCGGTAACGGATCCTCTTGTACTTTCCGCAATAGCATTCGTAGTCTTTTGTAGGTCCGAATATCTTTTCGCAGAAGAGACCGTCCCTCTCAGGCTTGTAGGTCCTGTAGTTGACTGTCTCCGGCTTCAGGACCTCGCCGCAGGACCTCGCCGAGATGTCCTCTGGCGAGGCCAGCGAGATGCTGATCTTCGAGAAGTTGCTCTTTACCTTGTTTTCCTTATTATTGAAAGTAGGCATATTCTTGAATGTCAATATTCTTGAAAATTAATCCAAAGTAACCTTGAGACCAAGGCCCCTAAGCTCATGAAGCAGGACGTTGAGGGATTCTGGAATGCCAGGATTCGGCATCGGGTCGCCCTTGACGATAGCCTCGTAAGTCTTCGAACGTCCGGTCACGTCGTCTGACTTGACCGTGAGGATCTCCTGAAGCGCGTTTGCGGCTCCGAATGCCTCCAGGGCCCAGACCTCCATCTCTCCGAACCTCTGGCCTCCGAACTGTGCCTTACCGCCGAGAGGCTGCTGGGTGATGAGTGAATATGGTCCGATGGAGCGGGCGTGCATCTTGTCGTCAACCATGTGACCCAGTTTGATCATGTAGATCACGCCGACGGTCGCAGGCTGGTCGAACCAGTCGCCGGTGCCGCCGTCCCTGAGGTGTGTCTTACCGTACTTCGGCACGCCGGCCTTGTCTGTGTATTTACAGATCTCGTCGATGGTCGCGCCGTCAAAGATAGGGGTGCTGAACTTGACTCCAAGCCTTGCTCCGGCCCATCCGAGAACGGTCTCGTAGATCTGGCCGAGGTTCATACGTGAAGGCACGCCGAGAGGGTTGAGGACAATGTCCACAGGAGTTCCGTCCTCAAGGAACGGCATGTCTTCCTGACGGACGATCTTGGCCACGATACCCTTGTTACCGTGACGTCCGGCCATCTTGTCACCGACAGTGATCTTCCTCTTCTTGGCGATGTAGACTTTGGCAAGCTGCATCACGCCGTTAGGAAGCTCGTCGCCGACCTTTATCTTGTCCATCTGTCTCTTGCACTCAGCCTCCGCCACCTTGAATGTAAGGCAGTAGTTGTTGATGAGTTCCTGAACGAGGATGTTTGTCTTCTCATCCGTGGTCCAGTTGCTGGAGTTGATGTTCTGGAAGTCGATGCCCTTCAGCTTCTCGCTGGTGATCTCCTTGCCTTTTGGTAAGATCTCCACATCGTAGAGGTCGTTGATTCCGGCGCTCTTCTTGCCCTTGGTGAGGACGGCGAGGCGCTTGATGAAGTCAGCGTAAAGCTTGGCGGCCTTCTTGTCGAAATCTTCCTGTATGAGGTCAAGACGGGCTTTAAGGTCTGTCTTCGCGGCCCTTCTGTTGCCTTCCTTGGCGGCTTTGGCGTAGAGGGCTGTCTTGATGACGGTGCCGCTGAGTGAAGGATTGGCCTTGAGCGAGGCATCCTTGACATCGCCGGCCTTGTCTCCGAAGATGGCCTTGAGAAGTTTCTCCTCAGGTGACGGATCGCTCTCGCCCTTAGGCGTGATCTTACCGATCATGATGTCGCCCGGCTCGATGTGGGCTCCGATCCTGATGATACCTTGGCTGTCCAAATCCTTTGTGGCGTCCTCGCTGACGTTTGGAATGTCGGAGGTAAGCTCCTCCATACCGCGCTTTGTGTCGCGGACCTCGGTGAGATATTCATCCACATGCACGGATGTCAGGACATCCCATTTCACCATCTCTTCCGACAGTACGATGGCGTCCTCGTAGTTGTAGCCCTTCCAAGGCATGAAGGCGACCTTGAGGTTACGGCCCAGCGCAAGCTCTCCGTCCTGTGTGGCATAGCCTTCCGTGAGTACCTGGCCACCGACGACCTTGTCTCCCTTGCGTACTATCGGCTTAAGGGTGACGGTCGTGCTCTGGTTGGTCCTCCTGTAGATAGGAAGGGTATAGACAGTCTCGTCAGGAGCGAAGGAGACGAATTTCTCGTCGTCCGTCCTGTTGTACTTGATCCTGATCTCCTTGGCGTCCACATAGGTCACCTCGCCTTCTCTTTCGGCGACGTACTGTGTCCTGGAGTCAAGGCATACCCTCTCCTCCAGTCCTGTTCCGACAATTGGAGACTCCGGACGGAGAAGCGGAACCGCCTGACGCATCATGTTCGCGCCCATGAGCGCGCGGTGAGCGTCATCGTGCTCCAGGAACGGGATCAGTGAGGCGGCCACGGAGGCCATCTGGTTAGGAGCCACGTCCATGTAGTCAACCTGTTCCTTCGACACAACCGGGAAGTCAGCCTCAAGACGGCACTGGATTCTGTCCTCCTTGATCGTTCCGTCGTCTTCCATCTTGACTTTCGCGAGGGAGACGAGCTTGTTCTCCTCTTCCTCGGCGGTCATGTAGTGCCAGCCCTTGGCTGTAAGATCCACCTTTCCGTTGCGGACCTCGCGGTACGGAGTCTCGATGAATCCCAGCTGGTTGATTCTGGCGTAGACGCACAGTGAGGAGATAAGACCGATGTTCGGGCCTTCAGGAGACTCGATAGGGCAGAGCCTGCCGTAGTGTGTGTAGTGAACGTCCCTGACCTCGAATCCGGCCCTGTCTCTTGAAAGACCGCCAGGTCCGAGCGCGGAGAGACGACGCTTGTGCGTGATCTCGGCCAGAGGGTTGGTCTGGTCCATGAACTGTGACAGCTGGCTGGTACCGAAGAATGAGTTGATCACGGAAGACAGTGTCTTCGCGTTGATCAGATCGATCGGGTTGAACTGCTCGCTGTCGCGGACATTCATCCTTTCGCGGATGGTCCTTGCCATCCTTGAGAGTCCTACGCTGAATTGGTTGGCGAGCTGCTCTCCGACGGTGCGGACACGCCTGTTGCTCAGATGGTCGATGTCATCGACAGTCGCCTTGGAGTTGATGAGCTGGATGAGATACTTGATGATCTCGATGATGTCAGTGTTGGTCAGCACCCTTGTCTCCGGGTCTGTGGTAAGGCTGAGTTTCTTGTTGAGACGGAACCTTCCGACATTTCCGAGGTCGTACCTCTTCTCGGAGAAGAAGAGTTTGTCGATGACATCCCTCGCAGTCGCCTCATCAGGTGGTTCTGAATTACGGAGCTGTTTGTAGATGTAGTTGACCGCCTCTATCTCGGTGTTTGTAGGATCCTTCTGGAGTGTGTTGAATATGATCGCATATTCATTGGAGTTAGCCTCGTCCTTCTGAAGGAGGATTGTCTTGACATCGGTGTCGATGATCTTGGCGATGGTGTCATCGTCAAGGATCTCTCCTCTCTCCACGATAGGGATTGTTCTCTCGATAGGGATGACCTCTCCGGTGTCCTCGTCCTCGAAATCTTCTGTCCAAGTCTTCAGAACCTTGGCGGCAAGTTTCCTGCCCGCGTTCTCTTTGAGGTTCTGCTCGTTGACTTCAATCTCGTCAGCGAGGCCGAATATGTCTATGATGTCCTTGTCGGAATTGAAGCCTATCGCACGCAGCAGTGTCGTCACCGGCAACTTCTTCTTACGGTCGATGTAGGCGTACATCACGTTGTTGATGTCAGTGGCGAACTCGATCCATGATCCCTTGAACGGGATGATCCTTGCTGAATAGAGCTTCGTTCCGTTTGCGTGCATGCTCTGGTCGAAGAATACGCCAGGGGAGCGGTGCAGCTGGGACACTATGATTCTTTCTGATCCATTGATTACGAATGTGCCGGCCGGTGTCATGTAAGGAATGCTGCCGAGGTACACATCCTGGACTCTCGTGTCAAAGTCCTCGTGCTCTGGATCGGTGCACGAAAGGCGGAGTTTTGCCTTCAGAGGAACGTTGTAGGTCAGCCCTCTCTCAAGGCACTCGTCAATTGAATACTGAGGAGGATCGATGAAATAGTCGATGAATTCCAACTTGTAGTTGTTCCTCGTATCTTCGATCGGGAAGATCTCCTGAAACACCTGGAAGAGACCTTCGTTCTTCCTGTTGTCCGGTGTTGTCTCCACCTGGAAGAAATCCTTGAATGATTTCAGCTGAACTTCCAGAAGGTCAGGATACTCCAGAATCTTTGAGGTAGCGAACATTACTCGCTTATTGTTAGTCTTTTTTGACATGTTCTGCCTTTAGGAAATGGAGAAAAACTTAATACGACAAAAAGGTTTAGAGCCTTCTAGGCTCTAAACCTGATGATTTTCCCGCCAGGGGAAGCCGGGTTATTTAACCTCAACTTCGGCACCTGCCTCTTCGAGGACAGACTTCAGTTGCTCAGCTTCGGCCTTGGAGGCTTTCTCCTTAACGGTCTTAGGAGCGCCGTCTACAAGATCCTTAGCTTCCTTCAGACCAAGACCAAGGGCTTCCTTAACGGCCTTGATAACCTGAAGTTTAGCTGCACCGGCTGACTTGAGGACAACGTCAAACTCAGTCTGCTCGGCTGGAGCAGCCTCAGCTGCTGCTGCCGGACCTGCTACTGCTACCGCAGCGGCTGCAGGCTCGATACCATACTCTTCCTTGAGAACTTTAGCAAGTTCCTGAACGTCTTTTACAGAAAGGTTAACCAACTCTTCTGCAAGTGCTTTTACATCTGCCATAATTGATAATTATTAAATTGTTTGATACTATTTCTCTTCTTTTTCCGAAAGTGTCTTGACAAGTCCGGCGATTGTGCTGCCACCGCCATTCTGAAGAGCGGAGATGACATTGCGCATAGGAGCCTGGAGGAGGGAGATGATGTCTCCGATGAGTTCCTCTTTGGATTTGATAGCGCAGAGTTCGTCGAGCTTCTCGGCGCCGACAAAAGCGCACTCCTGAACGTAGGCACCCTTAAGCTGTGGCTTGCCCATGTCCTTCTGAAACTTCTTGATGAGTTTCGCCGGACCGTTAGGGGTCTCGGTGAACATGATCGCAGAGTTACCTTTCAGTACAGGGAGAAGAAGATTAAGCTCCTCATTCTCCAGTCCTTTGATAACGTGGGCGAACAGTGTGTTCTTTACAACTGTCAGCTTGATGCCCTGCTCAAAGCATGAGCGGCGGAGTTTAACAGTGTTCTCAGCATTCAGACCCTCAATGTCAGCAATGTAGAAATTAGGGTACTGCTTCAGTTGGGCTGAGATGCTTTCAATAATCTGATCTTTTAATTCCTTCTTCATAATGAAATCCTTTTTTACTCAGCGGAACCGCCAGTTGTGAATGCTTTGACATCTATCTTGATACCAGGGCTCATGGTCGTGCAGATGGCCGCACTCTTAAGATATGTGCCCTTGAGAGCCTGTGGCTTAAGTTTCAGAACCTCGTTAAGGAGAGCGGACGCGTTCTCGCAGATCTGCTCAGGAGTGAATGAAACCTTACCGATGGCCGCATGTATGATTCCGGTCTTGTCAACCTTGAAATCGATCTTACCGCCCTTTACGTCCTTGACAGCGTTGCCTACTTCCATAGTAACGGTACCTGTCTTAGGGTTAGGCATAAGTCCTCTTGGACCGAGGATACGTCCGAGAACACCGACCTTGGCCATGACTGAAGGAGTGCAGATGATGACATCCACGTCTGTCCAGCCTCCCTTGATCTTTTCTACGTACTCATCCAGTCCAACATAGTCGGCGCCGGCCTCCTTGGCCTCGTTCTCCTTGTCAGGAGTACAGAGTACAAGGACTCTGACAACCTTACCTGTTCCGTGAGGAAGGGTGACCACGCCACGAATCATCTGATTCGCCTTACGAGGGTCAACTCCGAGGTTGGCTGACAGTTCCACAGATGCGTCGAACTTGGTGTAGGTGATGTCCTTCAGTATTTCACAAGCCTGGGCAAGAGTGTACTGTTTTGAAGCGTCATACTTTGCGATGACGGCTTTCTGATTCTTTGTAATTCTACTCATTTCGCATGTGAAATTTAAAGGTTCTCAGGAAAATTTCCGGTGACCTTGATACCCATACTTCTTGCTGTACCGGCTACCATTCTCATGGCTGCCGCAAGAGTGAAGGCATTGAGGTCAGGCATCTTGCCTTCAGCGATCGTCTTAACCTGATCCCAGGTGATGGATGCGACCTTCCTTCTGTTAGGTTCTCCAGAACCTTTCTGGATCTTGGCCGCTTCCTTGAGGGAGATGGCTACTGGCGGCTGCTTTACCTCGAACGTGAAGGACTTGTCTGAATAGACAGTGATGACTACAGGCAGGATCTTGCCGGCGCTCTGCTGAGTCGCGGCATTGAACTGCTTGCAGAAGTCCATAATGTTCAAGCCTTTGGAACCGAGTGCCGGTCCTACCGGAGGCGCTGGATTAGCAGCTCCTGCTTTGATTTGGAGCTTGATGAATCCGGTAACTTCTTTTGCCATAATTGTTTGTTATTCTTTTGTTACTTGAGTAAAGCTGAGTTCCAGCAGAGTCTTTCTGCCGAAAATCACAACTATCACTTTGAGTTTGCTTCTATCCTCTTCGATCGCGTCGACGGTGCCGCTGAATCCGCTGAACGGGCCATCGGTTATCTTCACGGATTCGCCGACTTCGAAATTAACCTCTGTCTCGACTGGATTGTCTACATTCTGATCCTGATTACCGAGTATCCACTGCGCCTCATCATCTCTGATCGGCACCGGTACCCTTTCGGTCATTGTCCCGGAAGTTTTCTTCTCTGTCAGGAAGCCGGACATGCCAGGAATGTCGTTGCGGATAATATACTCCAATTCCGGGCAAAGCTGAGCCTGAATCAAAACATAGCCAGGGTAAAGCAGCCTTTCGACCACCTTCCTCTTGCCATTCTTGGTTACTATCTCACGCTTTACCGGAACAAGAACCTGCGCGACTTGATCCTGTAGGCCAAACCTTTCTATTTCTTTCTCAAGATAATCTTTGGCCTTCTTCTCTTTGCTTCCCGCTGTCCGAAGGACATACCATTTCATGTCACCCATGGTAATCAAAAAATTACAATGTGTAAATCGCTGTCATCAGATGCTCGAAAGCGAAGTCAACCACGAAGAGAACCAGAGCAAGGATCACAGTAGCGACCATAACCAGAAGGGCTGAGCTCTGAAGCTTGTCCCAGGTTGGCCATGTGACCTTCTTGGTGAGTTCCACGTAGGACTCTTTGCAATAGTTAATGAACTTTCTCATCTTTGCATTTAATGGACTCCGTAATTTGGAAGCGTCTACGAAGTCTGTTAAACAATTACCAAATCGTAACCTTTGATATTTTGCAGGGGAAGCAGGATTCGAACCCACATCGACGGTTTTGGAGACCGCTGAACTACCCTTGTTCTATTCCCCTAAGTCAGGACGGACATCTGACGGACATCCGTCCTGTATGGTGAAGAATTACTCTTCGATCTTGATAACCTGGCCGGCACCAACGGTACGTCCACCTTCGCGGATAGCGAACTGGAGTCCTTCGTTGAGGGCTACAGGGGTGATGAGCTGAACGTCGATCTCAACGTTGTCGCCCGGCATTACCATCTCGACTCCTTCTGGAAGGGTGATCTCACCGGTCACGTCAAGAGTACGGATGAAGAACTGAGGACGATAGTGGTTGTGGAATGGAGTGTGACGTCCACCCTCTTCCTTCTTGAGGACGTAGATCTGAGCCTTGAAGTGCTTGTGAGGAGTGATAGAGCCAGGCTTGGCGACAACCTCACCTCTCTTGACTTCCTTCTTGTCGATACCACGGAGGAGAAGACCAACGTTGTCTCCGGCCTCACCCTGATCGAGGAGCTTGCGGAACATCTCGACACCTGTTACAACGGTGTTCTTAGGAGCGTCGCCGAAGCCTACGAGCTCAACAGGATCGTTGACGTGGATGGTACCGGTCTCGATACGACCTGTAACAACGGTTCCACGGCCAGTGATGGAGAAGATGTCCTCGATAGGCATGAGGAACGGCTTCTCGTTCTGACGAACAGGCTGAGGGATGTACTCGTCAACAGCGTCCATGAGCTCCATTACCTTGTCTTCCCAAACCTTCTCTCCGTTGAGGGCTCCAAGAGCGGATCCACGGATGATAGGGCAGTTCTCATCGAACTTGTAGAATGCGAGCAGGTCGCGGATCTCCATCTCAACGAGGTCAAGCATCTCAGGGTCCTCAACAAGGTCAACCTTGTTCATGAATACGAGGATCTTAGGAACGTTCACCTGACGGGCGAGCAGGATGTGCTCACGGGTCTGAGGCATAGGACCGTCGGTAGCGGCTACAACGAGGATGGCTCCATCCATCTGAGCGGCACCTGTAACCATGTTCTTAACGTAGTCAGCGTGGCCTGGGCAGTCTACGTGGGCATAGTGGCGCTTCTCTGTCTCGTACTCTACGTGAGCGGAGTTGATGGTGATACCACGCTCCTTCTCTTCAGGAGCATTGTCGATCTGATCGAAAGACTTGATCTTGTCCGCGTTACCGGAGACTCTCTCGGCGAGAACCTTGGTGATAGCGGCAGTCAAAGTCGTCTTACCGTGGTCAACATGGCCGATAGTACCGATGTTAACGTGCGGCTTCGTTCTTTGGAAAGTTTCTTTTGCCATAATATTATGATTTAAATGAGTAATCTAAATAACGCAATTTGAGCCGGTGATGGGATTTGAACTCATGACCTCATCCTTACCAAGGATGCGCTCTACCCCTGAGCTACACCGGCTTAATGGAGCGGAAGACGAGGTTCGAACTCGCGACCCTCAGCTTGGCAGGCTGATGCTCTACCAACTGACCCTCAGCTTGGAAGGCTGATGCTCTACCAACTGAGCTACTTCCGCGGTTGTTGTGGGAGGAGGTGGACTCGAACCACCGAACCCGAAGGAGCGGATTTACAGTCCGCCGCAATTGCCGCTATGCGATCCTCCCGATATTCCTTTGATACAGCTCTTGGCCGTTTAGAGCCGATAGAGGGATTCGAACCCACGACCCCGAGATTACAAATCACGTGCTCTGGCCAACTGAGCTATATCGGCGTTATTTCAATGATGCTTCCCTTTCACAAAGGGATTGCAAAGATAGATATTATTTCTTATTCTCCAAAACTTTTTCAATTATTTTTGATTAGCGAGACGATTTTTGAATAGATGATCTCGGTGGTCAGCCCGCACTGTTCTCTTTGGCGGCCAACGGGGGCCTGGGTGATGAATCTGTCTGGAATACCGACACCTATCACCGGGATACGCGCGCCCGTCGAGGCGACATATTCACTGACCTCGCTGAACAGGCCTCCCTTGATGGCACCGTCCTCAAGGGTGAGGATGCATCTGTAGCCCGCCGCCTCTTTGAGGATCTCCTGGTCGAACGGTTTGAGGAACCGGACATTGAAGACCGCCGGACTTTTTCCGGTCTCTTTCCTCAGCCTCTCCGCCGCTTCCAGCGCCCTGTTGGCGACGGGTCCCAAGGCAAGGACGGCGACATCTTCCCCGTCTGCGAGCCTCTCTCCTTTCCCTATGGGGAGGGGTGTGCTTTCAGCGTTCCTCCAGTCGGCGCCTTCCCCGATGCCGCGAGGGTACCTGATCACCAGAGGGCCGTCCTTTATCCCAAGGCCGGTGTTGAGGAGCCTTTTAAGCTCGGTTTCGTCTTTGGGCGCGGCGATCACGGTGTTCGGGATGCATCGCAGCGAGGCCAGGTCGAACGCTCCTTGGTGAGTCGCTCCGTCCTCTCCCACGAGCCCGGCCCTGTCGAGGCACAGAACCACATTCAGGTGCTGCAAGGCGACATCGTGGACGATCTCGTCGTAGGCTCTTTGGGCGAATGATGAATATATCACACAATAGGGCTTCATCCCTCCGGCCGCAAGTCCGGCGGCGAAGGTGACGGCGTGTTCCTCCGCGATGCCGACATCGAAGAACCTGTCGGGGAAGCGTGCGGCGAAGTCGGTCATGCCGCTGCCCGTCGCCATGGCCGGGGTTATTCCCACCACGGTCGGATCCTTTTCCGCGAGTTCGCAGAGAACCTGGCCGAAAACATCCTGATAGCGGTCGGCCTGATACTTTCTGGCCGGTCTTTCTCCTGTCTCGGGGTTGAACTTGCCGGGGGCGTGCCAGGTGGTCGGGTCGGACTCCGCCGGCGCGTAGCCCTTGCCCTTGATTGTGCAGGCGTGCAGGATTTTCGGACCCTTGATGTCCTTCAGCCTCCTGAGGGTCTTGACAACCTCCTCGATGTTGTTTCCGTCGATCGGGCCGAAGTACCTGAATCCGAACGCTTCGAATAGGTCTCCGCCGGAAGTGGTGACCAGGCCGGACTTGGTGTTGCGCACCAATCGTTGGATACGGCTCCTGAACCTTCCGGCTCCGAGCTTGTCCCAGATGTGTGTCTTTATCCGGTTGTAGGCCGGGGCTGTCGTCAGGTTCAGAAGATACGAGTGGAGAGCCCCTCTGTTGCCGTCGATGGCCATGTCGTTGTCGTTGAGAACGACAAGAAGATCGGTGTCGCTCTCTCCGGCGTTGTTGAGGCCTTCCAGCGCCAGTCCGCCGGTCATCGCCCCGTCACCGATCATCGCCACGGTCTTGGCTCCGGAGCCTGAAAGGCCGGCGGCCTTCGCCATTCCGAGGGCGGCGGAGATCGAGGTGGACGCGTGTCCGGCTCCGAAAGCGTCGTAGGCGCTTTCGTCTCTGTTCGGGAATCCGCTGATTCCGTCCTCCATCCTGTTTTTCAGAAAAGCCTCTTTTCTTCCTGTCAGGATCTTGTGGGCATAGGCCTGATGGCCGACGTCAAAGACCAGATTGTCCTTCGGAGTGTCGAACACATAATGCAGACCTACAATCAGTTCCACGGCTCCGAGACTGGAGGCCAGGTGTCCCGGATTCTCCGAGCAGCACTTGACGATGTAGTCTCTGATCTCGCCGCAAAGCGGTTGCAGTTCCTCTATGCCGAGTTTCCTGAGGTCTTCAGGAGAATTGATCTTATCAAGAATCATAGGGGCGAAGGTACGACTTTATTCCGACATTTTTCTTATATTCGCAAGTTGTTTGAATATTTTTACATTCATACGGAATATATTTTAAAGAAATAGTCAAATGTCTGAAAAAATTCAAAAACTGATGAATGACTCGCCGGCCGCGAGATGGACCGCACTCATTCTTATCGCGCTGATGATGTTCTTCGGCTACATGTTCGTCGATGTCATGTCGCCGTTGCAGTCCCTGATCGAGCAGCAGAGGGGCTGGAGTCCGGATGTGTTCGGAACTTACGCAAGCGCGGAGTACATTCTCAACGTCTGCGGTTTCCTGATACTCGCCGGTATCATCCTGGACAAGATGGGTGTCCGTTTCACAGGAATCCTTTCCGCCTCGATGATGTTCGCTGGAGCGACTATTAAATATATAGGTATAACCGACTGGTTCCAGACAACCGCTTTCTGCGAGTGGCTGGGTACCTGGTGGGTGTCAATGCCGGGCAGCGCAAAGATGGCCGCGCTTGGATTCATGATCTTCGGCTGCGGTTGCGAGATGGCCGGCACGACGGTCTCCAAGGCGATCGCCAAATGGTTCAAGGGTAAGGAAATGGCCATGGCCATGGGCATTGAGATGGCTATCGCCCGCGTGGGTGTGTTCTCGGTGTTCTCGATCAGCCCGATCCTTGCTTCCAAACTCGGCGGGGTCCAGGGCCCTGTGGGATTCTGCACGGTACTGCTTCTCATCGGTCTGATCAACTACATCGTGTTCAGTGTGATGGACAAGAAGTTCGACGGACAGCTTGTGGAGGCTGGCGTCAAATCCGACGATTCGTCGTCCGAGGAGGAATTCAAACTCAGTGACCTTGGCAAGATCTTCTCTTCCAGAAGCTTCTGGGTAGTTGCCCTTCTTTGTGTCCTCTATTATTCCGCGATCTTCCCGTTCCAGAGGTACGGCGCCAACATGCTCCAGTGCAACCTTGACGGCATCTCCGCCAGGACCGCCTCCGACATATTCAGATGGTTCCCTATCGGAGCGGCGGTCATCACGCCGTTCCTCGGCAGGTTCCTTGACACGAAGGGTAAGGGTGCGACGATGCTTATCTGCGGCGCCCTGCTCTTGATTGTGTGCCATCTTGTGTTTGCGTTCCTGCTGCCGGCGACGCACAGCAAGTTCATCGCCCTCGCGACCATCGTTGTCCTCGGAATCAGCTTCTCGCTTGTCCCTGCCGCCCTTTGGCCTTCGGTTCCGAAGATCATCGACGAGAAGATCCTGGGTTCGGCCTATTGCCTGATCTTCTGGGTGCAGAACATCGGTCTGTGCTTCGTTCCGAAGCTCATCGGCAGCGTTCTTACCAGCGTCAACGCCGATAACCCTGCCGTGATCGCCGCCAAGGCCGCCGGTGCCGAGTTCATCCCTTACAACTACACCATCCCTCTCGTCATCTTCGCAGGTTTCGGTGTCGCCGCCCTTCTGATAGCCATCTACCTCAAGGCTCTTGACAGCAAGCGCCACCTCGGCCTTGAGCTCCCGAATATTCAGAAGTAGTTTTTTTTGAATATACAAGGCCTTTTTGCGGCAGGGAGGGGCTTGGCTCCGACGGGTAAATCCCTCCCTTCGCTTCGCTCAGGGCCCCTCCCGTTCACGTGGCCACGGGCGGCCACGCCCGCTGAGTCAAGCCCCTCCCTGCCGCAAGGTGCAGGAATATGAAAGATTGATCGATTGTGAAAGGAAGTGGGATATGGGTGATTTGAACTTAAATCAATGAAAACGAACTTATAATATTGTGGCAAAAACATTAAGTAAATATTCGTGCTGGATAGCGCTGGCATGTCTGGTGGTACCTATGTTCGCATCGTACTACTTTGACGACATGTTCTCCACGCTGTCCCACCTGTTCGAGAACCCTTCCCTGCTGGAACTGGGCTGGAACTCGGCTGACTACGGACTTTACACAAGCGGCTACTCTGTCCTCTGTGTGTTCGGCGGACTGGTTGTCTGCGGAATGCTTCTGGACAAATGGGGCGTGAGGGTGACGGGGTCAATCTTCGTCACGATGATGGCCGCGGGAGCGGCAATGGTCACCTATGCCCTTACTTCCGGTCTCGCTCCCAAGGTCTCCCTGACCATCGCATACGTCGGTTGCATGTTTTTCGGTCTCGGAAGCGAGATCGCCGGCGTGGCCGTGACCCGATCGATCGCCAAGTGGTTCAAGGAAGGGAACATGGCCTTCGCCATGGGTCTTCAGCTGGCCATCGCGAGACTTGGAACGGCCTTCGCTCTGGTGGTGTCGCCTATGCTTGTCGCCGGGAAAGCCGCCGGACAGACATATTCATTGACCGAAACCGCGAGGCCGGCCTTTCTGGGGCTGGCGCTGATGATGGCGGGAATGGTTCTTTGGGCGGTCTTCGTCGCGATGGACGCAAGGTTCGACCGGCAGGCCGGGCTGAAAGACACCGTGGACACCGCCGAGGAGGACAAATTCCGCTTTTCGGATGTCGTGAGACTCCTGAAAAACAAGCAGTTCATCGCCATAGCCCTGCTGTGTGTGTTCTTCTACAGCAGCGTGATCTCCTTCAAGAAGTTCGCTTCCGCCATCCTCATCCCACGTTTTGACGTGCCGGTCGAGGCGGCAAGCTGGATGGTTTCGATGCTGCCGTTCGCCACGGTCATATTCGCTCCGCTTTTTGGAGTGCTGGTGGACAAGATCGGTCACGGCACCCGCTGGATGCTCATCGGCGCGGTCTTGGCTTTGCTGGCGCACCTGATGCTGGCCTTCGCTCCGTCCGGAATCCCATTCTATGGCTACCTGAGCATGGTCTTCCTTGGCTTCGGCTATTCCCTTGTCCCCGCCGCAATGTGGCCTTCAGTGCCGAAGATTGTGCCGGAAAAGGTTCTCGGGACGGCTTATTCATTAATATACTGGGTTCAGAATCTGGGACTTATGTCGTTCAAGATGCTTGCGGGGAAGATACTCGCCGGAAAGAACCTTAACGGCGGAGTGAACGAGGCCGGCGCGGTCTGGGTGGAAGTGATGTTTGTCGCCGTGTGTATGGTGGCGCTGTCGCTCGCCTTCGTGCTGTGCGCCCATTCCCGCCGCAACCCACACCTCAGGCTGGATCTTCCGGACCGTTCGTGACCCGTTCATAATTCATGCGGGAGTTAAGTAACCTTCAAAAAATAACCTGCCTCATCTTAAGGAATCTTTTCGGTCTATATCTGTTTTCTCATCAGTCATGTGCCACCGGCACACTCCTTCTTCGAAAATAGATCTATCCTCGAAAATCTTCTCCTAATCTGAGGCAGGTTATTTTTTTTACGTTACTAAGACAGGTACTCCAGTTTCAAGGATTTATTACTATATTTGACAAAATCATGCGGTCAAATGTGGTAGTGTATGGATCTGGATCTGTTTTTACATATTCTTAAGATTCCTTCGACATCCGGAGAGGAAAGGCTATTGGCGGAACGGCTCAGGGAGTTGCTTCCGTTCGGTGGCTGCCTGGTTCAGAGCCATGAGGTAGGTGACGGGACGGTCAACCTGCTTTTCGACTGGTCCGGTACCGGGAAGCCTTCCTTTGTTTTCTGCACCCATCTGGACACGGTTCCTCCATACCTCCCGCCGTTGACGGTCGAGGTGCGAAGAGGAGATGCCCTGCCTGACGGAAAAGTGGCCGCACAGGATGACCTGATGGTCCGGGGACGGGGCAGCTGCGATGCCAAGGGCCAGATAATCACAATGTTCATGGCCTGCCACCGGCTGTATGACGAAGGCTTCCGTGATTTTGGTCTGCTTCTGCTCGCAGGCGAGGAGACAGGCTCCTTCGGGGCGAAGGCCTATTCGCGGGACTGCGCCGGAGGACGGTTTGTACTGGTAGGGGAGCCTACGGACAACTGTCTGGTCTCGGCCAGCAAGGGTACGAAGTCATTCGAGGTGACGATTCCCGGAAAGGCGTGTCATTCGGGCTATCCGGATCAGGGGATCAGCGCGGTTGACCGGTTCGCGGATTTCATGGACGCGATGAGGATAGTCAGGCTGCCGGAGGATCCTGTTCTCGGGCCGACCACTTGGAATGTTGGGAGGCTGGTCAGCGACAACCCTCAGAACATCCTTAGTCCGGAGATCCGGTTCAGAATCTATTTCCGGACGACTTTTGTAACGGATGCCCTGATCGAGGAGATTCTTTTAGGAATATGCCCGCACGACGCGGTCGTAAGAGCGTTCGGCGGCGATTCCCCGCAGCGCTATTTTCATGAGGTTGAGGGAATAGAGTCAAAGACGGCATCCTTCGGGAGCGATGCCCCGAGGCTGGACGCTTTCCCGATGAGGGCCATCTGCGGCCCGGGATCCATCCTCACGGCCCACACGGATAAGGAATATGTCCTGGTCTCGCAGATAGAGGAAGCGGTGGAGCGGGACGTAAGAATATTCAAGACTATTGACGAACTTAACAGATAAGGTATGATTGTGATGAAATTCGGCGGCACGTCCGTCAAGGATGAGGCGGCGATCGGGAGGGTGATCTCGATCGTAAGGAGCCGACTGCGCGAAAGGCCGCTGGTCGTGGTGTCGGCATTGTCCAAGGTCACCAGGATGCTTTGTGAGCTTGCACAGGAGGCAGAGGCTCAGCATGATGATAACGTGAAGGCATTGCTTTCCCGGCTTCGGGAGAGGCATTTTGACCTGGCGCGGAAGCTGCTTGCCTCCAGACCGGAGTTGCTCGAAGAGGCCATTGGTGAAGTTGAGGAGATCATCGGAAAGCTGGAGACCTTCGTCGGCGGCGTGTGTCTGATCGGAGAACTGTCCCGGCGCAGCGAGGCGAGGATAATCTCTACCGGGGAGGTTCTTTCCTCCACGATCATTAGCTACGCCTTCAATGCCGAAGGCGTGTCGTGCCGCCTGATCGACGCAAGGCGGATGATCATCACAGACGACAACTACATCAGCGCGCAACCGGATATGGAGACAACGGAGGCCAATGTCAGGAGGATTGTCGGGCAGGAGTCCAAGGGCGTGGACATCGTGCTTACCCAAGGATTCATCGCCTCCACAGGGGCGGGGGCTCCTTCCGTCCTTGGATTCGAGGGTTCAGACTATTCCGCCGCCATTTTCGGATCCGCTCTCGACGCCGAGAGGGTAGAGATCTGGACGGATGTGGACGGCATCAGAACAACTGATCCAAGGTTCATCGGCAGCACGAGGAAAATCGATGTCATCTCCTACGAGGAGGCGGCGGAGATGGCTGTCATGGGGGCGAGAGTCCTTCACCCTCTGACCATCGAACCGGCGAGGAAAAGGAATATTCCGATACGTGTCCTGAACTCTACGAACCCGGAGTGCGAAGGGTCGTCTGTTGTCAGGAGTGACGAGGCTCCTGGCGGGCCTAAGTCCGTGGCTTTCAGAAGCGAGATCTTGTTCGTAAGGATTCGCTCATCCAGGCTTGAGGGCGTGACCAGAATGCTCGGCAAGGTGTTTGCCGTCCTTTATCCGAAAAGGATTCCGGTGACATTGGCGAAGGCTACGGAATCGGAGGTCTGTCTTGTGATCCCGGAGGAGGTGGACGGACTTGCCGAGGCCTTTGACGAGATCCGGAAATGGGCCGAAGTGACGGTCTACCGGGACAAGTCGTTCATTGCGGTTATAGGGCGCGACATTGTCGGTTTCGAGGGTCTTGGCGACAAGGTCATCGGCTTCTCCGGCAAGGTATACATGGCCAACGTTGGCGCCAACATGATGAGTGAGAGTTTTGTGATCGACCGTGACAGGCTCCAGGTCACACTGGAGAGGCTGCACGATTATATTTTTGAACAATAATGCTAAAGGTTGTGATCAGCGGCTACGGCCGCATGGGCCATAATGTGGAGGAGATCCTGAAAGCGAGAGGTGTTGAGTGCGCCGGTAAAAGCGATGACATCGCCTCCTTCGACAAATGCTTGGCCAGGGAATGCGTCTGCATCGATTTCTCGACTCCGGACGCTTTCAGGAGGAACTATCGCCACATCGCCTCGAACTTCAGGGCGGCGGTGATCGGAACGACCGGATGGGACGACATCAGGGACGAGGTCATAGGATGCTTTGAGAGGCAGGGGACTCCGATGGTGTACTCATCCAACTTTTCCGTCGGCGTGAACGTGCTTTCGGCGGCTGTCGCGTTGATTGCCAAGCGCTTAGGTCAGGCCGGCGGCTACTCGCCGTACATTGTCGAGAAGCACCATGTCCACAAGCTGGACGCTCCGAGCGGTACGGCGAAGTCCTTGGCGGCAGTCGTCAGGGAGGGTCTTGGACAGGATCCGGGAATAGCTTCCGTGCGAGTGGGGGAGGTGGCCGGAATCCACACGGTAGGCTTCGAGGGCGAAAACGACCGCATCACCATCGAACACGAGGCTTTTTCCCGCAAGGGTTTCGCGGAGGGCGCGGTCGTGGCAGCTGCGATGACCGAGGGCCTTGTGGGCGTGCATGAGTTTAAGGAATTGTTTTTCAAAGAGAATAGATGATGAAGATCAAAGGATGTGGAACGGCGTTGGTGACTCCGTTCAAAGATGGCAAAGTGGACTTTGAGTCCTACAGAGTCCTGGTGCGTAGGCAGGTGGAGGCCGGCATTCATTTTCTTGTGCCTCTCGGAACCACCGCAGAGACCCCGTGCCTGACTGACGAGGAGAAGGTTGAGCTTCTCCGCATCACCAGGGAACTGTGTCCGGACAGGCCTGTGGTGGTCGGGGCGGGGACGAACTCCCCGGCGCAGACGATCCGCAACATCCGCCTTCTGGAACCATGCGGGCCGGACGCTTTCCTCATAGTGGTGCCTTATTATAATAAGCCGACCCAGGAGGGTATCTATGAATATTTCAAAGCGGTCGCCGCCTCCACCTCCAAGGCCATAGTCGTCTACAATGTTCCCGGAAGGACGGGGGTGAACCTGACCTCGGAGACAACCCTGCGTCTGGCCGGGATCCCTAACGTGACCGCCGTCAAGGAGGCTTCCGGCGATCTCGGGCAGATCAGTCGTGTGATTTCCGGCAGGCCTGCGGGTTTCGGTGTCCTCAGCGGCAATGATGACCAGACATTTCCGGTCATGAAGGCCGGAGGGGATGGCGTCATCAGTGTCGCGTCAAACATTGCCCCGGTGCAGATGGTTGCCTTGACGGAGGCCATGATGGAAGGCAGGATCGAGGTCGCCGAGGACCTTGACAAACGCCTCTCTCCTTTGTTCCACAGTTGTTTTGTCGAGAGCAATCCGATTCCGGTGAAGGCGGGGCTGAACCTTGTCGGACTATGCTCCGGCGAGATGCGGCTGCCTCTTACAGAGGCGGTTCTGTCCACTGTGGAGGCGATGCGCAAGGCGATAGAGGGGCTGGAGATATGATGGATTTTCTTACGGTCTGCCGCCGGCTGGAGGCTGGCGAGATCAGGGTGGCCGAAAAGCTGGATGGACGCTGGAAGGTTAACACTTGGATAAAGGAGGCGATCCTTGAAGGATTCCGGATCGGAAAACTGAAGGATTGGAGCGAGGGGGAATATTCATTCTTCGACAAGGACACCCTTCCGCTCCGCCGTTTCGCTTTGGAGGACAGGGTGCGTATCGTTCCGGGAGGCAGCAGTGTGCGTCGCGGGGCGTATCTGGCGCCGTCGGTGATCATGATGCCGCCTTCCTATGTGAACATCGGAGCCTATGTGGACGAGGGGTCGATGATTGATTCCCATGCGCTTGTGGGGTCATGCGCCCAGATCGGGAAGCGTGTACACATCTCCGCCGCTTCCCAGATCGGTGGAGTCCTGGAGCCGGCGGGCGCCGTGCCTGTCATCATTGAGGATGACGCATTCATCGGCGGAAACTGCGGGATCTACGAGGGGGCGATCGTGGAAGAGGGCGCGGTTCTTGCCTCCGGAGTCATCCTGACCAAGGGCACGAGGGTGTTCGACGCCACTGTCGGTGAATATGTACCCGTGACCGGAGCCGGGCAGACTGTTGTCCCTGCCGGTGCCGTTGTGGTTCCTGGAAGCCGTCCGATTTCTTCCGGGCCGGGAAAGGATGCCGGGATCCAGCTCTACACTCCTGTCATCGTGAAGTACCGTGACGGCAGGACTGACGCCTCCGTCGCACTGGAGGATGCCCTTAGGTGAGACTCACAAAATCACTGCTGAATGCTTCTGAGACTTTATAAATACCACGGTGCGGGTAACGATTTCCTGCTGGCCGACAATCGTGAAGGCCGCCTGTCCCTGCCCACGGAACAGATCCGTCATCTTTGCGACCGGCACACCGGCTTCGGAGCGGATGGCCTGATGCTTCTGGAGAGCAGCGGCACGCAGGCATTCAGGATGCTGTTCTACAATCCGGATGGCAGCCACGGGATGATGTGTGGCAATGGTGGCCGCTGCATAGTGTCTTTCGCTGTTGACCTTGGTGTCGTCCCTGCCGAAGGAATGATCACCTTCGAAGCTCCCGATGGTCCGCACAAGGCTGGGATCCTTCCGGTCGCGGAATCCGTCGGAGCGTCCGCATCTACGCAAAGAATCATCCGTCTTAAAATGAAGGATGTGGCCGGGCTGCGCGTTTGGCCGGACGAGCAATCCTGTTTTCTGGACACAGGGGCGCGCCATCTGGTCAGGTTTGTGCAGGATCTGGCCGGCTACCCGGTTTTCTCTGAGGGCGGAGTTTTGCGTCACGATCCGCGTTTCGCCCCGGAGGGAACCAATGTGGACTTTGTCGAACTGTTGAAGGAAGACGGAGGGAATCTTCTGGCCGTACGCACATTCGAAAAGGGTGTCGAGGATGAGACGTTGGCATGCGGCACGGGGATAGTCGCTTCCGCCATCGCGGCATATTCATTCGGTCTTTTGGGTCGTGGCGGCAATGACGGAGAGGTCTCCTGCAAGGTGAGGACGGCGATCGCGGAGCTTTCGGTCGGATTCAAGGCCGCCCCGGAGACGCTCCCGTTCTCTGCAAGTGATGTATGGCTGACCGGACCGGCTGTTTTTATTGGTACTGTTGAAATTATGTTGTAACTTTGCCGAGTTGTTATTAAATCAATCATTTTTTATGAAAAACTCAATCAAATTCTTGTTTCTGGCTGCCATTGCCATTGCTTTTGCTTCCTGCGACAACAAACCATCGACGATGAGCTACACAATGGTGAGCAACTTCAACTATGTGGCAGAGTACCCTGAGAAATTCAAGACCGTTGACAGTCTCTACTACAACAAGAACGTCATGTTGGATGACTATTCCGCGTTGTGTACAAAGTGTGAAGACATGAACAACGGCTTCATAAGCGGCTGGAAGGTGTCCATGAAGAAGGGTTCGGCGACTGAATCCGCTGATCTCCAGATGTTTGCTTCAGCTGGCCCTTATGCGGGACTGTATGACAAGAACAGCAGGCAGGGCAACAAGGCTTACGCTGTGTTCGCCGGTTCCACTTCTGAATATGACGTGGTTTTCAAGTACGGAAGCTATTTCACCAAATCCACTTGTTTTGTGCAGGGTCTTTGGATCAACAACACCAAACTTGTCGAGACACTTGCCGAGAAGGGTCAGATCGCGGACGGCGATTTCCTTAAGGTGACCGCTACCTTCTTCAAGAACAACCTTCCTGTCTGCACCGAAGACTTCGTGCTGGTTGACTACACCGGCGCGGAACACAAGATTGTGAAGGAGTGGACTGCCTGGGAGATGAAGAAAGCCTCGAAATGTGATGTGGACGCGATAAAGTTCTCTGTGTCCGCATCGTCAGCCGCTCTTCCGGAAGCATTCTGCGTGGATGCGATTGTCGCTTCGATCTCTGTAGAGTATTAGGGATTTCCTTACGGGTCGGCTCCGCAGGTTGGATCGCAAGGATTAGATCAGTCCTTCGGGAACGGCCATTGAAAGAGATTTGGAATCCTCATCGACGGACAGGATGAGATCCTCGTGCAGAGGAATCATCGCCTGTCCGTCTTTCGTCTCCACATACAGACAGGGGTTTCCCGGGATGTCCTCGTAGCCGGTGATCTCCCCGACCGTCTTCTCGCCTCTGTCCAGAAGCGTCCATCCGATGATGTCGTCGACTGAAAGGCCGTCGTCATCGCCTTCATATTCATTGATCCCTTCCGGCTTGGCGGAGATTTCCCTTCCGACCAGCTCCTCCGCGTCCTGTAGATTCTTCACGCCGGTCAGGCGGACAAGAGCGCGGCTGGTGCCTTTTTTTGAGAATGATTCGATAAAAAATGGAACCGGCAGTCCATCGAATGCGATGAACACCGGTTCCTTAATGTTCAAGTCCTCGGGACTGATCTCGCGAAATCCAATGAGGATCTCGCCTTCGGTACCGTTGGACTTCAGTACCCGGGCAATCCGCAGATAATCTGACTTTGCCCTGGACATCGGACTAGGCTTCTGCCGGAGTCTCTGCCGGAGTTTCGGCAGGAGCCTCAGCTGCTGCGGCTTCCTCGGCGGCCTTAGCTGCGGCAGCCTCTTCGGCAGCCTTGCGCTGAGCTTCTGCAAGCTCCTCGGCCTTCTTGGCAAGAGCCTCAGCCCTTTCAGCGTTAACCTTCTTCTCAGCCTCAAGAGCGACCTTTACCTTCTCGGCGGCATCCTTTACGAGGCCGGCCTTCTTGGCAGCGATCTTAGCGTCTCTCTCTGCTTTCCAAGCGTTCCATTTCTGGTCGGCCTGCTCCTGTGTGAGAGCGCCCTTGGCAATACCGCCTTCGAGGTGCTTTCTCAGAAGAACTCCTTCGTAGGAGAGGATTCTGCGGGCTACGAGTGTTGGCTGGGCGCCGACATTGAGCCACTTGAGAGCCTTCTCGCCATCGAGGACGATGGTGGCAGGGTTGGTGTTAGGGTTGTAAGAGCCGATCTGCTCGATGAAACGACCGTCGCGAGGCGCGCGTGAGTCGGCCACAACAATGTGGAAGAATGCGAAATTCTTCTTTCCGTGGCGCTGAAGTCTGATTTTAACAGCCATTGTGAATCTGTTTTAAATGTTGATAAATTGTAAACCTTTAATCTCCAACTCGTGAAGACCCGCAAAGATACGAATTATTAATTTATATTCGAAAAAATTTTGGTATTTCGGGAATATTATCTATTTTTGCAGTCCCAATCAGTTGGGAGACATATTTGCGGTAGTGGTGAAATGGTATACACGCTACTTTGAGGGGGTAGTGGGCGCAAGCCCGTGTGAGTTCGACTCTCACCTACCGCACAAAAAAGTCCGACGGATTTTCCGCCGGACTTTTTCGTGCTTGTTTTTATGGATTACTTAGTAACCTTCAAAAATAACCTGCCTCATCTTAAGGAATCTTTTCGGTCTATATCTGTTTTCTCATCAGTCATGTGCCACCGGCACACTCCTTCTTCGAAAATAGATCTATCCTCGAAAATCTTCTCCTAATCTGAGGCAGGTTATTTTTTCACGTTACTTAACCAGTTTGACCCCTTTAGGGAGCTTGATCTGTGATTTGACGGATCCGTCGGCGGCGCGGCGATGCGACACCGTGATCGGGCCGTAAGGGGTAGGGTAGGAACCCTCGGCCCATTCAAGGGAACCGAGATGCGGATTGATCCTTACCTTCTTGAATCCTGGCTCCGCCGGCTCGATGCCAAGCACATGCGAACTCAGCCAGATTGTCGGGCCGGAAGCCCAGCCGTGGCAGAAGCTGTGGCGCAGACCCACGTAGCAGTACGCCCCACCGTCCGCATGGATGTCATATTTCCCGTCAGGAACGACCTCGTCGATTCTTCCTGCGCCAGCGGCCTTGGTGTAGTCGAAGTCCTCCCAGAACGTTGTCGCCCCGAGATCCAGCATCGCTCCCCAGTAGTCGGAGATCATCTTCATGGCCTCGTCATAGTTGCCGCTCTTGGCCAAGGCCTCAAGCATGTAATAGCCCATGAATGAGGAGAATCCGTTGGCGCCTCCAGCAAGGATCACGTCTCTGGCCTGATCAGCGTCCGCCATGTCCTCAAGGAACAGCAAGGCTGCGGACTGCTTGCTTGCGGCGACCTCCGGCCTATGCTCGCGCAGCTTCCGGGCCGCGGCGGCGCATTCTTCCTTAAGAGAGCCGTCGCCAAGCCAGCCGGCCATGTCCGCACCCGCCTCCATGGCTCTCACGGAAAGAGCCTGAAGTCCGGCGTGGATGGCCGCAGGTCTCTCCGAGGTAGGCCAGTCGATGAACCTGCCGTCCTTGTAATTCTCCTTGGAGCCGTCGAAGTTGGACATGACGGTGTGCAGGAGGTCGGTCAGGTACGGCTGCTGCTCGCGGAGGTAGTCAAGATCACCGTAATATTCATAAAGATGGTGATGGATGATGATCCACCATAGTGAATATGAGCATATTCCATTCATCCAGACCGTCGCCGGAGTGCTCTCGCGCACGTAGTCAAGGCTCTTTCTGACGACTTTGTGGTTGCCGAAGACGGTGTTGACCGCCATGACTTCCGGGTGCATGTCACCGATCCACACGAGGCGGTCTCTCTTGATTCCGTCCCAGAGGTAGTCCTGCATGTTGAGGTGGACAGTGTAGGCTCCTGTCTGCCAGATCTGGTTCAGCCTCTCGTCGCTGCACCTGAACTGTCCGACATACGGGATGTCGCGGTAGCGCGCGATCGCTCTGATGGTTACGATCAAGGCTTCCGTGTCCTCTCCGAGGAGATCCAGACGGACAAAACGGAACCCTGTGTTGCCGTGCTCGACCGAGCCGAGCCAAGGTACGGAGATCTCGAAGTCCCTGACGGAATGCTCGTTGGTCGCCGTAGTGCCTGCCTCGTCAACACTGCTGAGAGCCTCGCTCACGGATTCGCCGAAGCAGATCCTGAACCTAGCCGCGGCCTTGTCGCCGGACATCGCCCTGACAATCTGAATTCCTCCGTGAATCTCTTTCCCGAAGTCCAGCAGAACCGAGCTGACACCGTCCTTGCCGTTTCTGAACACGCACACGTCCGGCTCGTTGGTGGAGACCTGCCCGACGTAAGGCCTAAGCAGATTCTCCGTTCCGGTCACGCCTCCTTTGGAGAGTATGATCCGTGTGGGTGTGATGTAATCGCTGACAAACTCAGCGTCTTG
>HF986010.1 GCA_000431015.1 Alistipes sp. CAG:514
GCCGCGGCGTAAAACTTATAAAATTAACGAACTATTGTATTATGAATTATATCCGTGAATACATTGAATTCCCTTATCTTGAATAAGATAGCTATTACTATATAGGAGATCAATCCAATGATAATTCCTGCGCAGAGCTTCCCGAATGAATTAGGTATGAAGTTCACAGTAAGTAAAACAAGTCCGCCCATTAGAAGTGCCGCACAAAAATTCATCCCAGTGTCTAATATCTTTTCTACTATTCCATAGTTGAATGCCTTTTTTGTGTAGTAAGCGATTATTATTAGATGGATAATGGTTGCGAGGACTTGGCCAATGCACATTATTATTAGTCCCATTGAGGCGGTCGCTATCAAGATTATTATACTGATGCTTTTTGTTATTATAGTGATTCTGAGAAAGTAATCAGAACGTCCGGCAGCCTTGAGCATCGTGAGGTCAAGGTTTGTGATAGGCACCCATAATAGTGAAAAACATAGCACTTGCATTACAGGTATGGCCATTTCCCATTTGTCGGTCAGACATATTCGGATAAAAGGGTCTGCGATAGCAGCCATGCCGATCACCATAGGAAAAATTATAAAAGATGCCATTCTGACCAGTTGGCGGTATGCGTCGATGGAGCGTGATCTATCGTCCTTTATTGAACTTAGTATTGGATATGAAACTTGGCCAATAATGGTGGTAACGGTCTCGGAAGGGAATTTGATTAAACTTTCTCCTTTGTTGTAGGCTCCAAGAGATTCGGGAGCGTACATTTTGCCTATTACAAGAGTGTATATGTTGTTATAAATGGTATTGATTAAAGATGCCCCGAGTAATCTGGATCCAAAAGAGAAGTGTTCATTCAATGAATTCCAGGAAAAAATGGCTTTAGGTGTCCAACGGCTGAAAACCCACAACAAGAGTGATCGTACAGTCGCACTAGTCAAGGCCTGAACGACCAGAGACCAGATTCCGAACCCCTTGTATGCCATGAACAGTGCCGCACTTCCCGATATTATAGCTGAAATGATAGATATCTTGGCAAAGACCTTGAAATTTACCTCGATTGTTAGCTTTGAGTTTTGAACAATAGCCAGAGCATTGATTATGAGTACCAACGAATAGATCTTGGTGAGGTCTACAAATACAGGCTGTTCGTAAAAACTCGCGATGAATGGTGCAACGGCGTACAATATAATATAAAACAGCAAAGCTGCGAAGATATTAAAGTAGAATATAGTGGAGAAGTCTGTCTCGGAACATTTGCATTTTCTTACAAGTGCCGCTCCAAAGCCAGAGTCCACAAAGCATTGACAAATTGCCATCATCACAGCCAATATTGCGATCACTCCATAGTCTCCTGGGCTTAATTGTCTGGCGATGAGCAGATTGAAAAGAAAACTCAATCCTTTGCTGGAGAAGATGTCAAGTCCTCCCCAAAATAACCCCTTGATGGTTTTATCTCTCAAGTCCCCCATAATACCTTTTGTGATATATATGTAGACTGGTGATTCTCACTCATTGAGCGCAGATGTCCGCCGCTTTGTGCCCTCATCCGGTGCGTGGGCGGGAACTATTTCCCGGACCAGGGCCAGAGGGACTTGCGGCGGGTGGGGGAGGGCGAGGTTGAGTGGGAGAGGTAGTAGTCGCGGAAGGTTATTCCTTCGGTGATCACGTGGTAGATCACGCCCCAGTCGGGAAGTCCTCCCAGGTTGCGGTCGTCGATGAAGAGGTCGGCTTTCAGTTTGCGCGGGGAGGTCGGGGTGTCCTCACCTTCGTAGAAGTCCTCGGGGTGGTTGCTGTTCACGGCATAGAACTCCAGGCCGCGGCCGCGGCACCAATCCACGGCGTCCTTCAGCAGCTGGCCTTCCCTTACCGACCAAAGTATCAGGGTGTGATGGTCGGCCTGAAGGCGTTTCAGCGTTTCCACGGCGAAAGGTATCTCTTTGCCTATCTTGGGGTACTTGTGCTCGACGATGGTCCCGTCAAAGTCAACCGCTATGATCATCTTTTTAAAGTGTTATGTTGTGTCTTGGGAAATTCTTGGGGCTTGGCACCTGTTGCAATAGGTTAGGTGTCAATTAGTTAGATCGGTGAACGACTCGAAGGCGATTACTGGTGAATTCGCTTTATTCATTGAACAGTCGAACATGCTCAGTAACATTGCATCAAATATATGAAATTCTATCCTAAAAGGCAAGTCGATCGGTCGGGAAAATTGAAATGTTCCTGAATCCCGGGCCGGTTTCCAGGGCATGTCCGCGCAACCGGAAGGCTTCCTATTCAATCGGAGCGACAAGGTCGGGATGGACGGAGACCAGCGCGACGGAGACCACGCCCTTTATCTCGACGATGACTTTCCTGGAGCGGTATCCCTTGACCTTGACAAACACACCTTCGCATCCTTCGAATATTCCTCCCGTTATCCGGACCTTCTGCGCTTTTGTGAAATTGATCTCGGCGGGACCGAAAAAACGCAGGGACTCGTCATAGGATCCCGCCACCGCGATGAATGTCCTCATCTGCTTCTCGGGGACAGTGATCTTCTTGCCGAGTCTTTGATCCATCATGTATTGCAGCATGGGAATGCGGGTGGGCTGCTTAAGCTCTTGGATTCCGGATGCGGTGGCGCGTATGAATATGATGTTGTGGATCACAGGTACGAGGCGCTTTTTTCCGGTTCTGGCGGATTTCTCGTACTTCATCGGAATGAAGTTTTCCACGCCTTTCTCGTCCAGAAGCCTTTTGGCCTCCAGCTCACGGTGGTAGGTGACCCGCATCGTGAACCACATCAGTTCCTCAGTCTCGCCTGGTCTGCCCATTTGCTTTCCTGTTAACCACTATGAGAGCATCATGGCGGCGCGGATGCCTTCCGCAAGAGCCGGGCTTGTCACGTGTCCAACGATGGCAAGGGCAAAATCGATGGCGCACCCCGGCCCGCGTCCTGTGATCAGGTTGCCGGAAGTCACCGCCGGTGTCTTGACGTACTCGCCGCCTTTAGCGATAGGCTCCTCCTCGAATCCGTCGTAGCAAGTGAACCGTTGTCCCTCAAGGGTCGGGAGCTGCGAGACCACCAGCCCGGGAGCCGCGCAGATCGCCGCGACGGTGCCTCCTTCGGCGTAGTGGCTTTTCATCAGTTCCATGAGATCGTGGTTGTCGGCAAGGTGCCTGGCTCCTGGCAATCCGCCCGGGAAAACCATAACATCTTTCCGGTCGGTTCCCTCTGTCTTGACTTCGGACCTGAATCCGTCCCAGTCAAGGTCGGCGGTGACGGGAACCCCGTGAGCGCCTTTTACTTCCTTGTCTGTGTTGATGGAAACTGTCCGGGCGTTGATCCCTCCTCTTCTGAGGATGTCCACGGTGGCGAGGGCCTCGATCTCCTCGAACCCTTCCGCAAGGAATATGAAGACTCCTTTCATGGCATTATATTGTTAATGATACTGTTTCCTCCATTGAAGACAAAACAACCGGTCACTTCGGCTGGCTCAGCGACCTTGTCAGGCCCCGCGTCCTAAGTGACCAGTTGTGATGTTGAGATATCAGGACTCGAACCTGAACTGGCAGAACCAAAATCTGTAGTGCTACCATTACACCATACCTCAGTTCCATCCGCAAATTTATCTATTTTCCTGCAAATCTGCAAACATTATCTTTTCTCCCGGAAGAAATCAATCATCAAGGCAGAGCATTCGTCAGCCAATACTCCTGACCTTACCTGGGTCTTGGGATGAAGCAAGGAAGGCGTGAACATTGAATAACCTCTTTTGGGATCCGGCGTTCCGAAGACAATGCGTCCGATCTGAGCCCAGTTCAAGGCTCCTGCGCACATCGGACAAGGCTCCACTGTCACGTACAGTGTGCAGTCGCCAAGATATTTCCCTCCGACCGCTTCGGTGGCGGCGGTAACGGCGATCATCTCTGCGTGGGCGGTAGGGTCGTGCAGCATTTCCGTCATGTTGTGTCCGCGGCCTATGATCCGTCCCTTGCAGACGATAACCGCCCCGATGGGAATCTCGTCCTCCTCCAAGGCCAGATGAGCCTCTTTCAGAGCCTCTGCCATGTATTTCTCGTCAATGTCCATCGGTTGCTATTATGTAATCCTTGTCTTTACCAACTCATTGCCTGAGGCTTACTATGACAAAGGGTGGCTAAATGATTATTTAGTCACCCTTTGTGTGAAGTCAAAACTGATTACCACCTGTCCTCAGATGATACAGTAAGTTTTTTGCGTCCGTGGCGGCGACGGGAAGCGAGTACGCGGCGACCGTTGGCGGTAGCCATTCTCTCACGGAATCCGTGTTTGTTCACGCGCTTGCGTCTGGATGGTTGAAATGTCCTTTTCATATCTACTTATTTTTATATTTTTCCAAAACGGACTGCAAATTTAATCCTTTTGCCGTAAACTGCAAAATATTTTCGCCTTAAGTTTACTCACTTAAGTTTTTAATGTGCCGTTTTGCGGTTCCGGGTGGCGCTCAGGCAGGCTCGTGCGCTTCGACAAGCCCTGCGACCCTGGCGACCGTCGCTGCCAAGCGGTCCGGCTTACATCAGGTAGGCGGACATGTCCTTTCCGGCGAGAAGTCCTTCGCGGATCTCTGTTGAGGAGATGTCAACGATCGGGGCGTTGATGACCTCGATGTTGTAGGAACGCAGCAGGGCATCCTCAAGGCTCACCATGCCGCCAGGGACAATCTCCTCGGAGTCAAGGACGTAGGGGGTCGGCAGATTCTTGCACTCCTCGATCAGCTGACTCCTGATCGCCTCCACGTCGAAGCCTTTGCGCGGGTAGACTGTCACGCCATATTCGGAAAGAATCCTTGGGAAGTCCCTCCAGCGCTTGATGCTCTGCAGGTTGTCTGCTCCGATGACGAGCGTGAAATCGTTGTCCGGCTCGCGCAGTTTCAATGCGTCCAGTGTCTTTATCGTGTAGTGTGGAGGATCCATCCTGAGTTCGATGTCGTCCACCCACACGTGTAGGTCGGGATGGCGCTTCACGGCGGGCCCCCCCGCCTCATAACGGCTTTTTCTCGCAGGGGGGCCGCCGCTTCATAACGGCTTTCTCCAGAAGCGGCGCTGATGGAGTCCTTCAAGGGATTCTTCGGGGACACGACGAGGTAGACCCAGTCATATTCCTTTTCCCTTGTCAGGTACTCCATGATGGTCTGGTGACCGATGTGCAAAGGGTTGAACGACCCGGAGTAGACAGCTATCTTCACTACTCTACACTATTGTTGAATAATTCAGTTTTCCGTCGTCGAGAAAGTCTTCGACAACCTTCTCGGACTCCGCGAAAGCGGTCTGGAGGTTGTCATTGACAAGAACATAGTCGAATTTCGGGGCGTAGGTCATCTCTTCCGCCGCTTTCGCCACGCGCTCTTCGATGGCCTCGGGAGAGTCGGTGCCCCTCTTGACGAGCCTTTCCCTGAGCGCCTCCACGGACGGGGCCTGGACGAAGACGGAGAGTGCCTTGTCACCGAAATATTTCTTGAGGTTGACTCCACCCTTCACATCCACATCGAATATGATCACGTGGCCCGCCGCCCAGATCCTCTGGACTTCCGACTTCAGCGTTCCATAGAAGTGATCCTCGTAGACCTCCTCATATTCAACGAAGGAGTCCTCGGCGATCAGCTCGCGGAACCTTTCCGGCGTGACGAAGTAGTACTCTTTGCCGTCTTGCTCCGTGCCTCGCGGGGCTCTTGAGGTGGCGGAGATGGAAAACTCCATCGCATCCTTATAGATTCCGAGAATGTGATTTACAATCGTACTCTTTCCGGATCCCGACGGGGCGGAGAAAATCAGAACTTTGTTGCTCAAAATGTCCATTGTAATGATGCGGTTTTGGAAGCTGTTTTTGTTATTTTGTCTAAAATGAAGATTTTTCTCCTCAAAGAGCATTTCAAACAAATCAAAGCAGTTTCTTGATGCAAAGGTATCATTTTTTGCTGAAAGAACAGGCTTTTAAATCGTTCTTTTCATTTAAAATGCTTATTTTTGCAGCCATTGTTTTTAGAATTCTCCAAACGAGACGACTTTGGCAAAGAAAAAGCAGACATCCTCAGTTCCGGATCCGGAATACATCGCAACCCGCCGTGCTTCGCTCAGGCGTGTTCATCGTCAAGTTATTTATTTGAACGACAAGGAGATGGCAGCATTGAAGGAGTATTGTGACCGTTTTGGAATCAAAGAGCGCTCCTCGATCTTCAGAGAAGCTACGATGGAGCGCATACTTGCCCAGCTTGACGACTCACATCCGACCTTGTTCTGATCTGTTGCCAGCGTCCGGTCCGCCTGGAGCCGTTGTCCTGGTTGCCTTAGGGTTTTTTCCCCCACGCCTTAGTGCCTAGCGCCTGTCGTTGAGGAATGAAATGTAGTAGAGCAGGGTGGCGAGGGAGCCTACCGCCGCGACCACGTAGGTGTAGGCTGCCCATTTGAGGGCATCGATCGCCATCGGCTTTGTCTCATAGTTCGTGATCCCGGCATTCTCAAGCCAGGCCACAGCCCTGTGGCTGGCGTTGATCTCGACAGGCAGTGTGACGAAACTGAACAATGTTGTCAGCGCGAAGAGCACGATCCCGGCAATCAGCACGGGATAGCTGTGGAACATGGTGACCATCAGGACTCCGGCCAACAGAACCCATTGGACGATGTTGCTTGAGAAACTTACCACGGGCACAAGGGCTGTGCGCAGTTTCAGAGGCAGGTAACCCTTTTCGTGCTGGACAACGTGTCCGCATTCATGCGCGGCGACCGCTGCCGCTGCCACGCTGCTCTCGTTGTAGACGGACTCGCTGAGGTTGACTGTCTTCGTCTGGGGATTATAGTGGTCTGTCAGCCGGCCCGGTATGCAGGTGACCTTGACATCGGTGATGCCGTGGTCGGCCAGCATCTTGCGGGCGATCTCCGCTCCGGTCATGCCGCTGTTGGTCCGGACGCGGGAGTATTTCTCGAATCTGCTTTGAAGCATGTTCTGAATGATCATGCTGAGAAACATGACCACAATCATAAGGATCCAAATTGAACCAGTACTCATTGTAAAGATTTTAATCGTATTCTACTTTGGCAGGACAGGCAATTGTCCAAGGTAATAATCCTGTCTGTCGGGTGATTGCCCACCCGGCCTGGACATTATCAACTAGCAGGCCAAAGGCAAAAGTAAAGATTTTGACGGAGAGTTTGACAGAAAATCAGTAATTTTGTCAGAATTTTGATGCTGATTATGTCAAACGGCGTGACAGATTTCTCAAGACTGGAGCTGAATCTCAGTAATTGTCTGGGCAACTATAGGTACTTCCGTTCCAAGTTGAAGCGGACGACCAGAATGTTGGTTCTGGTCAAGGCGAACGCCTATGGTCACGGAGCGGTGGAGTTCGCGTCCATGCTTCAGACGGCAGGCGCCGACTACCTTGCGGTGGCTCTCCCGGTGGAGGGGATCGAACTGAGGCAGTCAGGTATCAGCGTTCCGATCCTGGTGCTGACGGCCGGCACGGACTATTTCGACGAGATCATCGACAATCGTCTTGAGCCAGGCATTCCGAACCTCTACACCTTGAAGGCCCTCGTGTCCGTCCTCCAAAGCCGTGGCATCGAGAATTTCCCGATCCACATCAAACTCGACACAGGCATGCACCGTCTCGGCTTCATGACCAGTGAACTGGATGGTCTGATGGATTGCCTGAAGGCGTGTCCGGAGGTGAGGGTAAAGTCAATATATTCACATCTCTCGGTCGCCGAGGATCCGTCGATGGATCAGTTCACGCTTGGGCAGATCTCGATGTTCGAGACCAACGCGTCAAAGTTGGACAGCGCTCTTGGCTACCATCCGATGTGGCATATTCTTAATTCCGCCGGCATCGAGCGCTTCCCGCGCTACCAGTACGACATGGTCCGCCTCGGTGTGGGAATATACGGCATCAGCGCCCTGCCGGACGTACGCCTGAAGCCCGTAGCCTCTCTGAAGGTCAAAATATTGCAGATTAAGGAATTGAAATCTGGTGACGGTGCCATAGGCTATGGTCGGCATGGCATTATCGCACCGGAGGGAACCCGCGTCGCCACCATCCCTGTGGGCTATGCCGACGGTATCGACCGGCGTCTTGGATGCGGCCGCATGAGTTTCTCTTTGAATGGCCGCAGGGTGCCTACGATCGGTAACATCTGCATGGACATGTGCATGCTTGACGTGACCGGTGTCGAAGCCTCGGTGGGGGACACCGTGACAATTTTCGGCGATGACCCCGATGTCACCGAACTTGCCAAAGTTCTGGACACAATTCCTTATGAGATAATGACTTCCGTCCCACGAAGGATCGAGCGTGTGATTCTTCGTAAGTGAGCATTAAGATCTCGTAATGTGAATATTCCCGAGGACGGGCTATTTCTTCAGGAGCTCGTCGATGTGTTCGGCGTAGTCCAGGGTCGTGTCGAGGTAGAAGACAATCTCAGGGACTATGCGGAGCTGCTTCGCCACCTGGTGGCCAAGCTCGCCGCGCAGAGCCTTGACATTGTCGTTGAGGATCTTCATCACCTCCTCCGACTTGTCGGAAGGGAATATGCTCACGTAGGTCTTGGCAAGAGAGAGGTCGGGACTTACCCGGACCTCACTCACTGTCACCATCGCTCCTCCGAACACGGCCATCCCCTTGCCGCGTATGATCTCCGCCAGATCCTTCTGGATCTCCCTGGCGACTTTGAGCTGTCTTGTGCTTGCTGGCTTCTCCATGTTAGAGGACATTGATTATGAAGTAGTTCTTCTTGCCTTTCTGGGCGAGGATGTACTTCCCGTCCACGATGTCTTTCCCGGAGACCTCGTAGGCGATGTCCGAGATCTTGTCCTTGTTGATGCTCACGCCGTTGCCCTGAACCATCTTTCTGGCCTCTCCCTTCGAGGAGAACACCTGGGTCTTGACGGCGAGGAAATCAAGGATGTCGCAAGGAAGATCTGTTTTCTGGATATCAAAGGTCGGCACGCCGCTGAACACGGCGAGGAACGTCTTCTCGTCCAGTTTCCTCAGCTCGTCGGAGGTGGAGTTGCCGAACAGCATCTTGGACGCGGAGACCGCGTTGGCATATTCACCGGCACCGTGGATCAAGGTGGTAAGCTCCTTGGCGAGAAGCTGCTGGAGCGTCCTGCGGCCAGGATCCTGACGGTGCTCCTCGATGGCGTCGTCGATGGTCTCCTTGTCAAGAAGGGTGAATATCTTGATGTATCTTTCCGCGTCCTCGTCGCTTACGTTCAGCCAGAACTGGTAGAACTCGTAAGGGGAGGTCTTCTCCGGATCGAGCCAGATGTTGCCCTTCTCCGTCTTTCCGAACTTTGTTCCGTCGGCCTTGCGGATGAGTGGGCAGGTGAGGGCGAACGCGTCGGTCTTGCCGAGCATCCTGCGGATGAGCTCAGTGCCGGTGGTGATGTTGCCCCACTGGTCGCTTCCGCCAAGCTGGAGACGGCAGCCCTTGTTCTCGTAGAGCCAGAGATAGTCGTAGCCCTGGAGCAGCTGGTAGCTGAACTCGGTGAAGGACATTCCCTCGCGTGACTCGCTGGAAAGACGCTTCTTCACGGAGTCCTTGGCCATCATATAGTTCACGGTGATGTGCTTGCCCACGTCACGGATGAAGTTCAGGAAAGAGTAGTTCTTCATCCAGTCGTAGTTGTTCACGAGCTCCGCCTTGTTAGGCGCGTCGGAGTCGAAGTCAAGGATCCTTGACAACTGCTTCTTGATGCCGGCGATGTTGTGCTGGAGGGTCTCCTCGTCCAGCAGATTCCTTTCCTGGGACTTCATCGAAGGGTCACCGATCATTCCGGTCGCTCCTCCGATCAGGGCGATAGGCTTGTGTCCGCACTGCTGGAAATGCTTCAGGATCATGATGCTGACAAGGTGGCCGATGTGCAGGGAATCAGCCGTAGGGTCGATGCCGACGTAGGCGGCCTGAGGACCTTCCATAAGTTTTTCCTCAGTTCCCGGCATGATGTCCTGGATCATGCCTCTCCATTTGAGTTCCTCTACGAAATTCTTCATTGTATGATGTGTTTTTATTATCTGCCTTGTGGCGCGGTCACGGGGCGTTTTTGCCATTTTCGCGCCGATTTTGTGCAAAGTTAGGCAAAAATAACGTAAATTTGCAGGCTGAAAACGAAATTAACAGTTTTAAAATTAACGAATATGAGAAAAAAAATCGTTGCCGGAAACTGGAAGATGAACACAACTCTCCAGGAAGGCGTTGAGCTTGCGAAGGCTGTCGCCGCCAAGTCAGCAGAGACTCCAGAGAATGTAGGTTTGATCGTTGCCCCTCCTTTCACTCATCTCGCATCCGTTGCCGAGGCCCTCAAAGGCTCGAAGGTAGAGCTTTCAGCCCAGAACTGCGCTGATCACGAGAAGGGCGCCTACACAGGCGAGGTCGCTGTGAATATGCTTTCATCCGTCGGCTGCCAGTGGACCATCCTCGGACACTCAGAGAGAAGGCAGTACTACGGCGAGACTGACGAGAAGCTCGTCGAGAAGACAAAACTCGCTCTCGCTGCCGGTCTTGGTGTGATCCTTTGCGTTGGAGAGAACCTTGAGCAGAGAGAGGCCGGAAAGCACTTCGATGTCGTTACCGAGCAGATCAAGAACGTCCTCTACAACTTCACAGCCGAGGATATGGCCAAGATCATCGTGGCTTACGAGCCGGTTTGGGCCATCGGTACAGGCAAGACCGCTACCGCCGGGCAGGCTGAGGAGATCCACGCCTGCATCCGCAAGGTGCTTGCCGAGAAGTTCGGTGAGACCGTAGCCGAGGATACCACAATCCTCTACGGCGGAAGTTGCAAGCCTTCTAACGCCCAGGAACTCTTCGCCCAGAAGGACATTGACGGTGGCCTGATCGGTGGAGCGGCTCTCAAGGCTGATGACTTTATCGCTATCGCTAAGAGCTACTAATAGCTCTTAGCTTATACTTTCACCCCCCCCCCCCCCCATTGCGGTAAGACCCCGGGGGGGCGGGGGGAGTTCCCCGAACCCCTTCGGTCGCTTCGCGCTCCGCGCGTTATACCTTTAACCCCCAGTCACTTCGTGACAGCCCCCGGGGGGCACGGGGAAAGGATTCCCCGAACCCCTTCGGTCGCTTCGCTCCTAGTGCTGCGATGAGAGATGGGTGGGGGAATGAATAAGGTGAATAGAAATAATAAAGGGAGGCAATGTTTTTTGCCTCCCCTTTTTGGTTTTGTTAGCGTCTCTTATTTCTTGGCCTCGGCTACAGAAACCTTTCTGAATTCCTTAAGATCCTTCATAAGATCAAGCGCAGCCTTGCGGGCGCGTGCGCCGGCGGCCTTGTTACCCTTTACTACCTGAGCGTCAGCATTTTCTACGAAAACGTTGATCTCTTCTTTGATTTTTGCGACAAGATTCTCCATTTTGTAATAATTTAATAGAATAGTTAGATAATTATGTAATTGTAATTACTGGTCCTACTCATAACTGCTCGCAATTTATACAAAAAAAAGAAATAAACAAATAATTCAGTGGAAAAAAGCTTGTTTTTCCGGCGTTTTATACGCCTTTTTCGCCATTTTGGGGCTTGACGTTCAGCAGATTCATGGCGCGGTCAGGGCCGATGGTGGAGAAGTTCCTGATACCCTCGATGACCCTGTCACAAATTCCCGGAACAGCGGCCTTCTCTTCCGCGCTCAGATCCCCGATGACATAATCCACCTGCCCTCCGCGGGCGAAATTGTTTCCTATTCCTACCCTGATCCGAGCCCACTGTGTCGTCTCCAGGCGGGCTTGTATGTCCTTCAGTCCGTTGTGCCCTCCATCGCTTCCATTCTTGCGCATCCTGATCGTGCCGAACGGAAGGTTGAGGTCATCGCAGATCACTATGAGGTTCTCAAGCGGAAGTTTGAGTTTGTCCATCCAGTAGCGGACAGCGTTACCGCTGAGATTCATGTAGGTTGAAGGTTTCAGAAGGTAGAACTTCCGTCCTTTGAATGAAGTCTCGGCCACGTCACCGTAACGTTCCGTCCTGAAAACAGTATTGGATGCCTGAGCCCAGGCATCCAACACCATAAACCCCATATTGTGTCTGGTAGAAGCGTACTCCGCGCCGATGTTTCCCAATCCTGCGACAAGATAGTTCATGCCAGTGTCATTTTCAGAGGTCTGGCCGCGCTTATTCAGCAGCCGGCTCAGCAGTCTCCTCAGTTGATTCAGTCTCATGCTCCTCTGCACCTTCCATCTTCTCCTCGTGGGCGAGCTGCGCTGCGATCTGACGTGTTGACTTCACGGCGCAGATGATGGTTGACTTAGGAGTTACCACGGTCACGTTCTCAAGCTTGATGTCACCGGCTACGATGCGCTTCTCGATGTCGAGTTTGGTAACGTTGATGTTGAGAGTGTCAGGAAGATCGTTCATCAGGGCGCTGATGCGTACCTCTCTGCTGACGAGAACGAACTTACCACCTCTCTGTACTCCGACTGGGTGACCGCTCACTACAACAGGAACCTTGATGACGATAGGCTTGTCCTCAGTTACCGCGAGGAAGTCAGCGTGAAGGCAGTTGTCCTTAACCGGATGGTACTGAAGCTCGTGAACGACAGCTGTGTAGGCCTTGCCGTTGTCAAGTTTGATGTCGATGATGAATGACGCCGGAGTGTGGGTGATTCCCATAAGGTCTCTTTCAGTTACTGTGAAGAGAACGTTCTCCAGACCAGGTCCGTAGAGGTTGCAAGGAACGAGACCCTGCTTGCGGATCGCTTTGATGACGGCCTTGTTGCCGACTTCACGGACTTTGCCGTTAAGCTCAAAATGCTTCATTGTTTTGTTGTTTAAAATGTGTTACTCAGTTCCGGACCGCCCGGAACCCCATTGCACCAAAAGCGTCGCCGCTTTGTAATTGCGGCGCAAAGATAGGAATATTTTAGTTACCTCACAAGCCCCGTGGCCTTATTCCAAGGTTCCTTCTTATAATAGGAGTCAAGAAGCGGGGTGCCGGCACACGGCAGGTAGATGCTGAAGCCGGAATATTCAGTGATGTCGAAAGTGGCGAGGAATTGCGGGGTGGCTTCCCTGTAGACCACGCAGCGGTCGATGGCGTCGTTGACCGCTCTCAGCTCCTCTTCGTTGGAGATGCATTTCCGGAATGTGTCCATGAGGTCGAAGAAATAGTGCCTGTTTTCCCTGAAATAGCCTTGGATCAGATGTGTGGGCGCGTTGGACAATGTGTCGGAGTACTCCCGGAACAAATCCGAGCAGACCCTTGCCAGATTGTCCAGCCCGTCGGTGCGGACCAGGTTGATCGTTGCGGAACGATACGCTCCGTTCTGCTTGTCGTACATTCCGAACGAATCCTTGAAGAGTCCTTCAAGGTCAGGAGTTGTCCTATCAAGGAGAAAAGAGGTGATCTTGGTGTAGTCGAACATACCGTAGCCCAGAACCTCCGCTGGAGAAAGACCAAGATAGTCAGCCTTGTCCTTGAGTCCGTAGGCCACTTCAACCCCGCCGGTGAAACACATGTCGAAAAGCAGGTAGTCGAGATGGTAGGGAATCGCGTCGGCGAACTCGCTGACGCTCATCTCGTGGCCGTAATAACTGCCCTTTATGTAGTCCTGTCCGATCGAGCGCGTCATCCCGTAGAACGGATCAGTGTCGGCCAGATCTCCTTCCGGGACAGGAAGCCTTGGATGTCCAACGCTTTGAGCGGCAATGCTATACCTTGGGGCTCGACTCTTTCTTTTAGGATCATTCTCGAATTGGTACGGGCTGTTAAAGTAGCCGGCGGGAAGCCAGCCCGAACCGTGCGAGGAGAACACCATCCCGTACCCTTTGTTGGCGGGGAACTTTTCCCTGACGAGAGTCAGCACCGCGCTGAGGGTGGAGGGGGACGCGGCGATGGTCTCCTTGCCGAACACCTTGAGGGTGTCGGAGATCACTTTCCCTTTTGAGGTCTTGTAGATGCGTCTGAGATAGGAGTTTACAGGAGTATAATCGTATTCCCCCTTGGAAATTCTTGAATATACCAGAAGCACATCACCGTATTTTCCGGGAATATACCCAGCTGGAAGTCCCGTATTCTGGTCTTCCATGTTTGTCTGCATGTACGATCCGATGTCGTTGAACGCGCATTCGTAGAAAAGCAGGACTCTGCGGTCGGCGCTTTCCGGTTCTTCGGTATTGTGTCTGTTCTTGTCGCATCCAAAAGCCGCTGTCATGACGAGAGCCGCGGCAAGAAACCTTGTGATTGTCCTTATGATGTTCATAGTTTGTCCTTTAAGTCGGGGGCAGGATTGTCTAGCCCCGACAGATGACAAATATAAGGAAATTCCTGAATAAATGGTTATATTTACAAGCCAAAAACAATTATTTTTATGAAATCAGGAATAAAGATGATTCTCACAATCGGAGCGGCTGCCGCTCTCTGCTCTTGCTCGCAAGGGGAAAAGAAGACACAAGACACTGACTTCCATTACCTTCTGGACGAGTTCGCCGACCTCAAGGTAATCCGTTTCCGGGTTCCGGGATGGGACAACCTCAGTCTCAGGCAGAAGGAATATGCCTACCATCTTTCTGAGGCCGCCAAGCTGGGCCGCGACATCACCTGGGACCAGTACTGCAAGTGGAACCTCCCGATCCGGCACGTGGTCGAGGATATTCTCAATGAATATGAAGGTGACCGTGAATGCGCTGATTTCCAGAACTTTACCGTCTACGCCAAGAGGCTTTTCTTCGCCAACGGCATCCATCACCACTATTCCGAGGACAAGTTCTTCCCGGAGTGCCCGAAGGAATATTTCCAGAGCCTTATGGAGGCTGTCGGTGACGGGGAACAGGCCACTGAGCTGCTTGAGGTGATATATTCACCGGACATCTACCCTCAGCGCCGTTCCACTTCCAAGACAGGCGACATCGTGGAGCTTTCCGCTGTGAATTTCTATGACGGCGTGACACGCGAGGAGGTTGATAAATATTACAATTCTATGATGGATCCGAACGACAAGACCCCGATCTCCTACGGCCTTAACACAAAGGTAGTCAAGGAGGACGGCAAGGTTGTCGAGAAGCCTTGGAAGGTCGGAGGAATCTACGGTCCGGCTCTGGAGAGGATCTGCGCCGAACTGGAGAAGGCCGCCGCTGTGGCCGAGACCGATCTTCAGAAAGAGGCGATAGGGAAACTTGTGAAGTACTACAAGACAGGCGATCTGAAGACTTGGGACGATTTCAACATCGACTGGGTGCGCGACACCGTCGGCACGATCGACTTCATCAACGGATTCATCGAGGACTATGACGATCCGCTCGGACGCAAGGCCACATGGGAGGGCTATGTGAATATGAAGGATTCAGCGGCTTCCGCCCGTACGGAGGTCCTGAGCGCCAACGCGCAGTGGTTCGAGGACAATTCTCCGGTTGATCCGCGTTTCCGCAAGCCTCACGTCAAGGGCGTTTCCGCCAAGGTTGTGGACGGCATCACCCTCGCCGGAGCCACCTATCCTGCCACTCCGATCGGAATCAACCTTCCGAACGCCGACTGGATCAGACGTGACTACGGCTCGAAGTCCGTGACCATCGCCAACATCACCCACGCCTACGACTATGCCGCCCAGGAGTCGCCGAAGAGTACCCTGACGGAGTTCGCCTACGACCAGGCCGAGATCGACGCCTACAAGAAGTTCGGCTCTTACACCGACGAGATTCACACGGATCTTCACGAGTGCCTCGGCCACGGCTCCGGGCAGCTGCTGCCTGGCGTGTCATCGACGGCTCTGGGAGAGTACCAGTCCACGCTTGAGGAGGCCCGCGCTGACCTCTTCGGACTCTACTACATGGCTGATCCTAAGATGGTTGAGCTTGGAATCATTCCGGATGCCGAGGCCTACAAGCCGGCATATTCTAACTACATCAGAAACGGTCTTTTCGTGCAGTTCACCCGTGTCGAGCTTGGCAAGCAGAACACCGAAGCCCACATGCAGAACCGCAAGCTGATCGCCGAGTGGTGCTACGAGAAGGGTGCCGGCCGCGGGATCATCGAGAAGAAGATGCGTGACGGCAAGACCTATTTCGTCATCAATGACTACGAGGCGCTCCGCGGTCTGTTCGCCGAGCTTCTCGCCGAGATCCAGAGAATCAAGTCCGAGGGTGACTATGCGGCGGGAAAGAATCTCGTGGAGACCTATGCTGTCAACATCGACCCGCAGCTCCACAAGGAGGTACTGGAGAGGTATGCGGCCTTGAACCTCAAGCCTTACGGCGGTTTTGTCAATCCGGACATCGTGCCTGTGGAGAAGGACGGCAAGGTTGTAGACTACAAGATCGTCTATGTTGACGACTACCTCCGCCAGCAGCTCGACTACGGCAAGAAGTACAGGACGCTTTAGTGAATCTGACAGAAAGAATATTACAGGACTATTCCTCGTACCTGAAGATCGAACGTGCGATGTCGCCGAACACGGTGGCATCGTACTCGTCCGATCTGCGTAAGTTCTTCTCGTCGGTGGACATTCTTCCGTCGGAAGTTTCCACAAAGGACATCCGCGGCTATCTTGCCTCTCAGGCCGGCCTGTCGAAGCGCTCGCAGGCGAGGATGCTGAGTTCACTGTGCTCGTTTTTTGACTGGCAGGTGCTTGAGGGTGACCGGAAAGAGAATCCGTGCGACCCGGTTGACCCTCCGAAGAAAGGGCGCTATCTTCCTGCCGTGCTTTCTGTCGAGGAGGTGGGTTCCATTATGGACTCTGTGGATTTGTCGGACTGGATGGGGAAGCGTGACCGGGCGATTCTCGAGATTCTGTACGGATGCGGACTGCGTGTCTCCGAGGCGGTTGGCATGCGTATCTCGCATGTCTATCTTGACGAGTCTTTCGTACGGGTTGTCGGCAAGGGCAACAAGGAGAGGATCGTCCCGATGGGCGAGGTGGCGGTCTGGGCGGTCCGGAACTATCTGGCAGCCAGGCCGGAACCCTATGGCCCGGAGTTCGGCGACACCTTGTTCCTGAACCGTTTCGGCAAGTCTCTCAGCCGCGTCTCGATGTTCGGCATCGTCAAGCGCCAGGCCATGCTTGCGGGCATCCGCAAGGAGATCTCCCCGCACACCTTCCGCCACTCTTTCGCCACCCATCTCATCGAGAACGGAGCCGACCTACGTGTCGTCCAGGAGATGCTCGGCCACGAGAGCATCACCACCACCGAGATCTACACCCACATCGACTCCTCCACCTGGCAGCAGTCCGTCCTCTCCCACCACCCGCGCCGTTGACTGTCCTCTCCATTTCCGACGACGCTTTGCTTCCGGAGCGTTGCCC
>HF986011.1 GCA_000431015.1 Alistipes sp. CAG:514
GGAAGAGCGTGTCGGATCTTTGCGACCCGCTGAACAACTCCATCAACGAGAAGGTGTCCAAGGTCAAGAAAGCGTTCAAGGATGTGGTGAATGAGCATACCGCAAAATTCTACTACATAGACGGGAAAAAAGGAACGGCCAAGAGGATCGCCCTTGACCGTAGCCTTGTACTTTGGGGGTGATGGTTAGTCTGATGAGCGAAGGGTCACTTTGACAGGCTCTGTGATCCTACTTTCCTTCCTCACCGGCATCCTCATCAGACGAGCCTGAAAAGAAGTCGGCGACATCGGCAAGAATGGATTTACCGAGATGCATCCTTTTTGCGAATTTAGCCTGAGACTCATTGAATACCATCGACATATACACCATTCCCTCCGGCGTGGCATCATAGTTCATCGCATTCTGGATGTTCAGATCCCTCGCCACCTCAACGGCATCCTGGTTAGCCCCGATGTAGGCGAACGTCCAGCCCTTCTTCCTCTGCATCTCGACAAGATTCTTGACGGCCCTTCCTGAATATTCTTGGGAGGAGTTCTCCATCCCGTCCGTGATGATGGTCACCAGAACTCCATCGCCAACCTCCACCTTGCGGTCAAGTTCCGATATGGCCTTCCCCATCGCATCGTAGAGCGGAGTGCAGCCGCCCGGCCGGTAATCCTTCTTCGTCAGATCGGCCACTTCCCCCACCGGCACACAGTCCCTGCGGGTCTTCACGCCACTCATACCTTCCCCCTCGAACGTCACGATGGACACGAAGTGCCTCTGCTCCGGGTACTTCTCTTGGTTCTGCCTGATGCCGTTGATCACCTCGTTGATCCCGCTGAGCGCCTGATTGTAGATCGAGCTCATCGAACCGCTCTCATCCAGAACGATGAGGTTGTAGATCTTCATTGTCTTGTTCTCTTCCATAACTGTATATATTAAATTAGGTGAATTGTGTCCTACCTTGTTTCTGACGCAAAGATAGCGGCGCTTCCTCGCATCACCGTAACGTCTGCAAGGCTTGCAGAATCCGGGCGTATTTGGCAATAATTTACTAATCAGAGCTTTAGCTATTCATCTTCAGTCGGCTTGCACTAAAGACAAAAGGCTAAAAGACCGAATATCAACGCGACGCGCTTCACTGCCATATTTTTGCATCAACGAAGAATATCTTGCACCGTGAAAAGATGTTCAAGGAATATGGAAACAGGTGGAATAAAGGGAAATGACTCTCGGAAGACTCTGCTGGAATGCCTGAGCTCGATTGTGGTGAAGACCGCGACCGGAGCCGAGGACGAAAAGAAGTTCAATCCGAGCGTCTATGAGGATGCGAAGGAAGACATCTCGGAGGCAGGAGCGGTACTCGGGACGACGGAGAGAGAGACGGTCGTCTTCGCCAATATCCTGGAGCAAAGTTGCAATCGTCATCTCGGGATGGACGATGTGGCCAAAGAGATGGGAATCACTTACATCAAGTCCATGACCTACGAGGCCGAACTAAGCTCTCTGGAAAGGAAGAAGCTGATAAGAAGAAACGAAGACGAGGAGATACTGGTCCCCACCTTCGTCAAGTCGGCACTCGCGCAGAACAAACCCTACGAGAAAGAGGACTATTCCGGACTGGACACAGCCGGGGTTCTTGAGCGTTTCAGGAGAATGTTCAAGATGCGGCAGAAGGATGAGATCAGCGAGAACGACCTCATGAGCGAGTTGGACACACTGATGACAGCCGATACGCAAAGTCAGTTTGTCCTCGAATGCCGTGACTTGGGATTCCGTGGAGAAAGCGGGGAAATGAAATACTGCGACAGGCTCCTGTTCTACTCACTGGTCTATTTCTTCATCTTCGACAATGATGACAATGTGGGATGGAGCGACTTCGATGGCATTTTTGAATACGCATACTGGAACCTACGCAGGATGAAAAACATGTTCAAGGAAAGGAAACTGAAAGTCGTCACTGAAGGAGTGATCGAGCCGGTCAACGAAGACGGAATCAGAAGTCCGGAATATTTCCACATCAGCAACAAGGTCAAGGATGTCATATTCGCCGAGCTCGGAGGAAGCGGGGCCGACAAGGAATCGAACGGGATGAACACAATCAGACACAACGAGATAGTGGCCAAGGATCTGTTCTACAACAAGGAGAACGGCGCTCAGGTCTCAAGGCTCAGGAGCCTGCTTGAACAGGAGAGTTACAGCAAAACCTGCGAGAGGCTTAAAGACAGGGGGCTTAGAAGCGGTTTCACATGTTTGTTCTACGGAAGTCCGGGAACAGGGAAAACCGAGACCGTCTATCAGTTGGCAAGGCAGACTGGCCGGGACATCATCCTCGTGAACGTTCCTGACATAAAAAGCTGCTGGGTCGGCGAGTCGGAGAAGAACATCAAAGGCTTGTTCGACCAGTACCGTAAGAAGGTAGCGAAGTCCACCGTGGCTCCTATTCTGCTTTTCAACGAGGCGGACGCCATCTTCGGAATCCGCCAGGAGGGCGCGACACGGGCGGTTGACAAGATGGAGAACAGCATCCAGAACATCATCCTTCAGGAAATGGAGAAACTGGACGGAATCCTGATCGCGACCACCAACCTCACAACCAATCTGGACAATGCTTTCGAGAGGAGATTCCTTTACAAGATCCGGTTCGACAGGCCGGACGAGAAGGTCAAGGAACAAATCTGGGCTTCGATGCTGCCAACCCTCAGCGAAGAGGATGCGCGGGAACTGGCTCACGGTTTCGACTTTAGTGGAGGCCAGATCGAGAACATAGTGCGCAAGAAGGAGATCAAGTTCATCATAGACGGGGTCGATGCCGGCATGGAAGAGATCCGGGGATATTGCCGCGAGGAGATGATCGAGGATGCCGGCTCAGGAAGGAAGAAAATCGGATTCCGATAGCGCGCCAAGAATCTCTTAAACAAAAAACTCCAAGGATCCGGAATCGAAGCACATCGACTTTCGCTGCCATATTTTTTCAGCCAAATATATTATATTTGCATCTGGCAAACCTTGGAATAACGACTCGCGTGAACTTTGACAAAAGCGACATGGTTGTCATGACAGACTTCAAAATATTCATGGATAATGGCAAAGAATTTTTTCAAGAGATACATCTGGCTGGTTGATCTGATCAACCGCAGGAAGTATGTGTCTTTCAAGGAGATCAGCGAGGCATGGATGCGCAGTCCGCTGAACGAGACAGGAGACCCTCTGTCGGAGAGAACCTTCTTCAACCACAAGGACGCCATCGCCGGGATGTTCGGGATAGAGATTCTAAACGACAGGAGTCTCGGATTCTACATCGGGCGTTCGGATGTCGGAAGCGACGAGACAAGCGACTGGATGCTGCACACACTGTGTCTGAACAATGTGCTGCACGAGAACGCGGACATGAAGGACCGGATACTCATGGAGAAGGTCCCGTCAAGCGAGAGATTCCTTACGGACATCATCAGCGCGATGCGTGACTTCAGGGTGATAAGTCTCTGCTACCAGGGTTTCCGGCATCCGGAACCGTTCTGCTTCAACGTCCGGCCATATTGCGTCAAGTATTTCAAGCAGAGGTGGTACCTGCTCGGCGACAGCGACTTGGGGCTGCGGATATATTCATTGGACCGCTTCGTGGACATGGAAGAGCTGGAGGAACATTTTGAGATTCCGAAGGGTTTCGACGCGGAGGAATATTTCGGGAACTACTTCGGTGTCATCATCGGGGAGGAGCCGGAGGACGTGAAGATACGTGTCGTGCCGGACCAGGTAAAGTATTTCCGGACGCTGCCTATGCATGGGTCTCAGAGGGAGACGGTGCAGGAGGACGGAAGTTCGGTTTTCAGCTACCACATCGCCCCGACCTTAGACTTCGTGCAGGAGATCCTCTCTCATGGAGCGGATGTGGAGGTGCTCGAACCGGCCGAGTTACGCGAAAGTGTCGCTGACATCATCGCAGGAATGGCATCGCGTTATGGGCTTCCCGTTTCCCGATGAATCAGCCTGAATAAAAGTTACAAGGACCTCGCTCTATGGGATTTCCATTGCGGATAGCGATGGGCTTCCATAGATTGACGAAGATGATGAGAAAATAATCGCTATGACAGATTTCGCCGCTATTGATTTCGAGACGGCCAACGAGTGCCCGAGCAGTGTCTGCTCGGTGGGGGTCGTGGTGGTGCGAGAAGGTGAGATCGTGGACAGTTTCTACAGCTTGATCCACCCCGAGCCTGAATATTACAAATGGTTCTGCCGGCAGGTTCACGGCCTCGGGCCGGACGACACTGACGACGCGCCGGTGTTCCCTTTCGTCTGGGAAAAGATCGAACCCTTGATCGAGGGACTGCCTCTTGTGGCTCACAACAGCCGTTTTGACGAGGGCTGTCTTAAGAGTGTATTCAAGGTCTATCAGATGGATTATCCTGACTATGAATTTTTCGACACCCTTGCGGCCTCACGGCGACATTTCGGTTGCGCCCTGCCCAACCACCAGCTCCAGACCGTCGCCGCTGCCTGCGGGTACGACCTCACGAATCACCATCACGCTCTGTCCGATGCCGAGGCCTGCGCCGCGATCGCGATGAAAATATTGTAGCGACCTCTGGTTGACACCAAGGCTGCCTCTTGTCACATCATGCGAGGAACAGGCATGTTCACCCTGCAGACAGCCCCATTAGTCTCCACAGCCAGACTTGTTGAAGGATTGTAAAGCACAACTATATGAATATCAATCATCAAGCCTTTTGCCTTTAGGATGATTCAGCTAAAGGGGATACGCTAACATATTCATTGATAAGCATTTGTCAGCCACTCGCTCTGTATCAGCCGGTGGGTGGCAATATATTGACTTACAATAATCTGATGTGGTCTCTTTAGTGCAAACCGACCTAAGGGAAAGCGTTAGGACATTCATAGATAGCGAATTTCGCTCCACTGCCGTGTTTTAGCACCAAAAAGATGTTACTTTGCATCAACAAAACAAAACGAGTATGGAAAAGATCAATTTATGCGAGGGCGTAGTCGCCCAGATGATGGACACAGAGGCGTGGGGCAATGTTTCAGGGGACTTCCCGTTCAGCGAGGCACAGCTGGAGAAGTACGCAGACAAGCTCGACTGGAAGGAAGTTTCAGGCAACACCAACATTTTCTGGAGCGTCCAGATGTTGGAGAAGTTCAAGAGAAGAATCGACTGGACGGCCCTGTCCCGCTGCCTGCAGGAGGAGAACGTTTCGGCTGAGCTGCTGGGAAAGTTCAAGGACAACTGGAACTGGGAGGAGCTCTCTGACAACAACTGCCTCACTCCTGAGCTCATCGACCAGTTCGCTGACTACATCAACTGGAAGGCTCTGATCAACAACTGGAGTTGCTGCGAGAAACTGGCGACCGAAGAGTTCATCCGGAAATATTCCGACAGGATCCCGGCCTGCGACTTCAAGGACTCGAGACTCTGGAGAGAAATGGTCGAGAAGAAGGAGAAAGAGATCAAGAAGCTGATCTGCCTGCGTTAAAAACGCATTCTACAGAACGACAACAGCGAGGTAGGGACATCCGCCTCGCTGCTGTTTTTATGAATATTCCAAGATCGGCAAGATCAGGCTTTCGGGGCAGAATCCGGTTCCGGGAGAGTATATGGAGTCTTCTTGCAACTTTGTGACTCCACGTAGGTCGTCAGGCGGTTGATTTCCTCGGGGCTGATGTACGAGCCTTGGATGCGCTCGGTCTCTGTGTCGATCTTGAAAATCATATCTCCTCCTCCGGCAAGGTTCTCCGCTCCCGGAGAGTCAAGGATTACTCTGGAGTCGGTTCTGGTTATGGTTCTGACAGCGATTCTGGTCGGGAAGGTTGCCTTGATAGAATCCGTTATGACTTTCTTGGATGGTCGCTGGGTGGCAAGGATGATGTGGATGCCGACGGCTCTGCCCTTCTGCGCCAAGCGGATGATGGACTCTGTGATTTCACGTGAAATATATCTGGACTCCTCTTCACGGCCTGCAGGAATGGTAAGGTCGGCATATTCATCAATGATGGTGACGATGTAAGGCCAACGTTCTTGAGGAGTGGATGCTTGCTTATTGTATTCCACGATGTTGCTGATGCTGCCTACGCTGAGGTGCGAATAGCGGGCTTCCATTTCCTCACAGAGTGCCTCAAGGGTTTTGCCTGCCTGATCCTTCGTCTGCACGATAGGATTCTCACCGGACAAGGTGGCCAGATAATGTCCGCCAAGACGGCTGTAGGCTGAAAACTCGCAGCCCTTTGGATCGATGAACACGAACTTCAGTTCTTCCGGGCGCTTTGAATATAGTAGCGAGGCGACTACGGCATTGATCGCCACCGTCTTACCCTGCTTTGTGGCTCCTGCGATGAGCAGTTGAGGAGCCTTGGCCAAATCAAAGACCTTGACTTTGTTCCCGAAAGTCCGCCCGATAGCCACCGGCAGTTCCGCCTTGCAGTTTCGGAACGCATCATCACCGAGGACCGAACGCATACGCACCACCGCTCGGCGGCCATTGGCGATCTTACCTTCCGACACTTTGTCTTCGGGAATATATTCATCAAGCAAATCCAAAGGGGGCAGCTGGTAGTCAGCAAAAGTGTTTTCTTTTTCCATATTATTAAATATTAACATATTACAAGCAAATAATCCTAAATGGCACCGCCGTTCACGGGCCACCTCAGATCGTCAGGACGTTAATAGTCGTGTTCGCAAGGTCATAGACCTCATCGAGGACCGCCCCGTTGGAGAAGACAATCCCGTTCCGCTCCTCCACTCCGGCGGCTTTATGAATATGCCCGAACAGATGAAGTTTCGGACGGATCCGCATCACGCGCTGCCACAACAGAGGCTCACCGTAATGAATCTCATCAGAAAGGTCAAGAATATCCTCGGGCGGCTGATGGGTGACAAGAACGTCCGTGTCCGGAGGTATATTCATAAAATCATTCTCCGCACGCCTGTTAATCGCATCCTCGAAGAACATCGGCACGCCGTAGAATTTGACCCCATCAATCTGGACTCCGGAATTACAGAGATAGTGGCAATTCTCGTCAAGCCCTTCAAGCCCCGCTCCCCGAAGGCAGAAGTCGTGATTGCCGGCGATGAAGACCTTGTGCCTGTAGGGCAGATCGCAGAACCATTCCATAAAGTCCAAAGCCTCCCCTTCGGTTCCCATCATCGTGAAATCCCCTGAATGCACGATCACATCACCCTCTGGCAGATTCGTCAGCTGCCGGTGCATGTTGTGGGTGTCCGATATGTGAATTATTCTCATATTCCTTGGTCTTTGAACATCGTCTTGGCTTTCCTGAGAGCCTCTGCAGAGCCGTTATCGATGCGGTTTTATTCGTGATGATGAACTTCGCCGCCACCATAAAGAAGATGTCCCGTGTTTGCTCCATAACCTTGTTTTTCGCAAAGATAGGCTGCCACGCTGCCATTTTGCAGCAGTGACGGACTGGTCTTTGTGAATATTATGGAGCGGGATCATACGCTTCTTGTTCTTGCCGCAAAATTGCCACGCTTCATTCCGACAGGAGACTCCGAGAGGTGACTTCCTTACGAAATGCCTTCAGCCCGGCAGCCTCCAGAACAGCCCAGAAGCGGCATCCGGCTGAAAAACTATTGCCTTTGCCAAGGAGTATTTCAGCCTCATCCCAAGCTCTGCCATCTGGATTGGCAATCGCGCTGAAGGCGTTTTGTAAAAAGGAAGCCGCATGGCCGGAAGGCACGCACTACCGCACTACCCCAACAGCACGCAATCAAAGTCCGTCTTACAGCAGCAAGACCGCTTGTAGTCAAAGCCGTAGATGCGCATATACGCCTCCGCGACCTCTTTTGCCCCATTGTTGAACGGATTCGACAGATTCGTCGAAACAACAACTGACATCTCTGGTGTCAGCACCTGACCGTTTGAGCGCCTGATTCTTTTGGGAGTGATTCTGAATGCTTTCATTGTAACTCCATCGCTAATTATCTCCTCGTAGAACTTGCCTTGCTTAAGATCGCAAGTCAACTCTACTGTACCAATATTACCGCGTGTGTTTTTTGCTATAATAAATTCGCCGATTATCTGTCCGTCAATCTTGTCCCAACCTATTCCATTGTGCATCAGAATGATGACATCCGCTAGTTCCTTAAGATCCTTGGAATCGCTGATATCGTCCATTTGGGGACGATCCGGTCCACGCTGCAATTGTGACAGAACAATTATAGGGACCTTCAGTTCTTCCGCAGCCTTCTTCAAACTTTTAGTGACACAATCCATTTCTTCCTCTCGCGGTCCATTTGTCCGAAAAGGCTCAGGCTTCTCCATATTTCCGTCCCAGGACCGGAACAGACTCAATATCGCCTCATCCCGGCCATCAACGGGCAGATAAACGACCTTCTCTTCACTGCTTACGTCCACAATCTCCGAAGCGGCGTACTTCTTCTGATACGGATGATCCAAATCGGAAATGCCTTGGCTGTAGGATACAGTAATCAGCTTGCCATTACCGGCAGGAACCATCCGAATAATGACCAATTCCTGCAGCACCTCATCCTTGGCGAACGTATCCTTACGGGTATTGAACAGGTGGATAAGGTCAATGCTGACGTGCTGGAAAAGGAAATCCCGGAATGACTGGAAATACCGTCCGGACGCAAAGCTTCTCGGCGTGATGAAGATCATCTGTCCGTCTTCCGCGACCAGTTTGGCGCAGATGGCCATGAACAGAGCGTAGATGTTTGTCTGCCCATCGACGATGCTGGCACAGGAGCGCGTGTGAATATCGTCCTTGGCCAACTTGAAATAAGGCGGATTGGAAATGATATAATCAAACTTCTCTGTGCCGGACAAATCGCCAAAGATGGTATCGGTGCCGTCAAGGCACTCGCACTTCTCCAGGACGAAATCTGATTCGTTCAGCTGGTAATCAAGTTTCACTTTTCTATCGCCGCACCAAGTCTTCAAATAAGAAAGAACGTCCTCAGTGAGCGGCACGACCTTTTTGTCGGTCTCGTAAAGTGTAAGAGAAATATGCTCCGGAACGATTTCTTGAACGATATGCTCAATTAAGGCACAGGAAAGAATAGCCAGACCGCAGCCGGGATCCAAAATCGAAACATCTTTATTCCCCGAATAAGCAGCCAGTCTGCCCATAAACTCCGAAATGGACAGTGGAGTAAAAAAACTGACCTTTATTCTTCTTATCCTTCTGGATGGAGGCCCCTGTATACCCTTTTCCGACCCTCTCAACGTACTTGGCAGGCCTTTCTCCGGCAAGCGGTTTGATATGAGCATTCTCTGAAGCCATCGGCATCGAAAGCTATGGACTACAAATTTACTGATTATTTTCTGATCCTTTACATTGACCTTTATGAAAAGTTTCCCCAACTTTTTTCAGTCCACTACAATTCACTACGCCCAAACGGAGTAACACCCTCCGCCGAACCACTTGCACAATTCGCTGATTTTTTTGTAACTTACAGTCAGAAATCAAACCCTACTGCAAGCTATGAAGATCCTCATCGACAACGACCACGGGGCCGATACTCCCGGCAAGCGGAGCCCCGACGGCGCCCTCCTGGAATACGCCTGGAACCGAGAGATAGCGGCCCGCATCGTCACCGCCCTCACCGCCCTGGGACTCGACGCCCGGCTCCACCTCCCTGGCAAACACCCCCGCACCGACTACACCGACGGCGACCTAGACCTCGAAGCCGACTTCTACATCCTCCGCCACACCAGCTGCCCCAGCGTCCTCGTAGAGAACTTATTCATGGACTCCAAGCCCGACTGCCGCTTCCTCCTCTTCGAAGAAGGCAAACAAGCCATCGTCAACCTCCATGTCGACGGCATCAACTTTTTCCTCGGCATCAGATAGTCTCACTTCTCTGAAATTTTAATTATGGGCGCCTTTGCGAAATTTGGTTTCGTAGGCGTCTATTATTTTTGCAATCAGAACGAAGGATAGTTCGTTACAAAAGAAAAATGGCTACCTTTGTTTTAGGATGTCCTTGGGCTGCCAGTGGTAGCAATGTAATACCAAGAAGAATCCGAGGTCTCTCTCTCCTGGTTCGTCCGCATTCAAGGGACTGATTAGAGACTTAGTATTAACGAAGCGGACAACAAATACTATTGTTTTTATGGTTACTAATGAAACAACCAAAGCCAAAGAGGGCCTTTTTAGATTCGGACTCGTGGCCAATCTCAAACAAGGAGTCTTCCTCAAAGAACTGCATCGTGTCATCGAAGGGGCCGTCGAAGAGCTTCCGAGTTCACAGGAACTACGTGAGATTGCGGACGATGCATCAATCATCTACCTTAACGCCAATGGTTATCCTCAAGACAGGGATGGCGCTCCTGTCACTGAAACAATGGCTAAGTTCATTGCTTTCAATACGGGGTATCAGACCCTTGAAGGGGAAGATGTTTATGGATGGTTCGAGAAAGAGGAAAACGGGGTCTTTGTCGGCGTAAACTGGAACACAATGACTGAAATCCGAGCCTACGCTTCTGTACAGAAGTTCCAGTTGAAGAGTTTTAAAATGGGTAAGTTCTATTTCAAGGACCTTGACAACTGCAACGCCTTTCTGGAGGACCTGGCACGGAAGACTATTGACGAAGACTGGAATTACAAAAAGAAACCCTCGCGGATTTCGGCTCCTATTCTGCGCTCGTATATCCAAACTCTTTTTTCAAAACTAGAAAAAGAACAGGAGGCCGGAGAATCCGATAAGATCATCCGTAGCAGAGACGGAAGCCACATCATATTCAATACGAATCTCCTTGACCGGTTTTTCAATGACGAGTACATCATCGCCGAGGTCAAAAAAATAGACGATACAGAAGAAGTCTACATAAACCCTGTTCGGGTATCCAAGGATTCTGGCTCTGAACTCATCAAGTATGGCTTCTCGAGGAACGTAGCGCCAAAGCCCCCCAAGTTTTTCGACAATGTAAACGAGGTTATTTTCCATCCAGAGTATTATATTGAGAAAAGTTACGATAGCCTCACACATATTATAGAACAACGTATCGACCGGTTCCCAGAGGAGCAGAAAGGAAAGACGGCGGACTATCTTGCGAGTAAACTCTATAACGCAATTGACTATGCTTTAGCCATTGCCCAGCGCAACTACAAGTATATCGTTCCCATTTACTACCCTCGGTTCGACACAATTTCCTTTATAATGCCAATCTTTCTTGAGAGGAGCTACAAGAAGCGGCCTGATTTTGCCCTTGTGCTTCAGAACATACCTCCCGTCTTGAATGACGAAGGGAAGGTCATTGAAGAAGGCTATTATGTGGCACGCACAATTCTGGACCTTGAAGATGGCTATCAGGACGCCAGAGTAATTGCGAAACCAGACGAATCGTGGCTTAATCCCGGTGAAATCAAATAAGATGGGGGCGCTCGTTAGGGCGCCTCTTCTTTTGTTCTTTGAGACTTTGCGAAGATACATTTCGCAAAATATCCGTATCTTTGCCTCCGTAACCAATTAGGAACAGTATGCCAGCCAACAAAAACGCAGTCGTAAGATATATTATCCTGGATAGGATGCTGTCTGATCAGCACCATTACTATACCCGCACACAGTTGTTGAATGCGGTGAACGATTACCTAAAAGGTGTTGACGAAGCCCTGCAGGTGAGCAAGCGCACAATAGAGATGGACCTGAGGGACATGGAGGATATTTTTCAGATTGACCTCGATGAAAGCAAGGTCATCAACGGAAAGAAGGCTATTAGATATGCTGACCAGACGAGATCCATCTTCTCAAAGCCTCTGTCGGACGATGAGAAAATGCTTCTCAAAGAAGCGCTGAGCACGCTTGGACAGTTCTCCGGGCTGGATAATTTCGTGTGGCTGGATGACCTGAAAACAAAGCTGGGGGATCAATTATCTTTCGGCGGGAGTGAGTTAGACGCAGTGAATGGAACCCCTCAGAGAAGGGTAATAAGTTTCAGTTCAAATGAATTCCTTCAGAACAAGGAATATTTGGGATGGTTTTTCTCTGCTATAACCAACAAGAAAGTCGTTTCCATCACATACCGGAAGTTTGATGCAGAGAACGCGCAAGTAATCATCGCCTACCCTTATATGCTTAAGCAATATAGGGACAGATGGTATCTGCTATGTACCCCTACCTGCGACAAAAAACTGCCTTACAACCCACATTTTATTGCCAATATCCCACTGGACAGGATTGAGGCCTATGAGGAAGTTCAAAACATTCCTTATGTGGAGTGCCAGGTTGACATCGACGAACTCTTCGATGACATCGTGGGCGTGACATATTACTGGGACAAACCCGTAGAACACGTTGTGTTCGCTGTTCACAAGTCCTCCGCCAACTATATCCGCACAAAGCCGATTCATCCTTTCCAAGCCGAATTATCAAAGGATGATCAGATTGAGATGAGGAAGAAGAATCCTATGCTAAAGGATTTCTACTTCTTTTCCTTAGACTGCAAACTGAACTATGAACTGTCTTCACTATTCAGAAGCTATGGTTACAACCTGGTGGTTATCTCTCCGGCCAGTCTCAGAGAAGAGATGAAAGAAAGCGCGAGAAAACAACTTGAGTTTTACTCTTAAGGACTCATTTTGTTGGGATCGGCTACGCCCAAGGCTCTTGAATCATATCTTCTTCGCCAATCGGCGGATAATCCTCCTTTACCTCATAATATGCCGCGTCTTCATCTTTGAGGGGGTCACATGCCAAACAGCGCCACTCGTGGTTCCCGGACTTATCGACAACGTCAACTTTTTGTGCTCCGCACTTGTGGCAGAAGAACATATTCCGGTCCCTATGTCCGTTGCCAATATTACGAGAGATGAATAAAGGGATCTTTTTACCGAGAACTCGGTATTTGTCAGCCATGAACTCGAAATAATTGTTGGAGCAGCACGAGCCGCAAGAAGGGCATATATACATGCCATTCGGGCACTGCTTGGTATCCCTAGAATCAATGATTCCTTTTTTACAGTCATGGCAATAATTGAGGTATACTTCCTTGTTATACTCGGGACACGAAAGCAGTAGACATTTGAATTTGGAATGACCTTGCTTTTGTGCGGGGAAGAGAATATGTCCACAATCCTTACACACAAGTCTTTTAGAAAACCTGACTGCTTTGTTGATTTGATTAACGAACTGATTGTATACGGGGTTCGGAATAAGACCGGCCTCTGTTTCTTCAAGTACATGATAACCAATAATCTCAAGAATATGTATTAATGTATATTCCTTCCAATCTGGATCTTTCTTTATGCATGTTACGAAGCACATGTCCCTTTGACAATCAGCGCACTTTCTCCCAGTGAGCAGATTAGGCAGGTCCGTTATTTCAGGAGCACAATAAATCCTGCGCTCCCAACGATACATTTTTTCTCTTCTTTCAAAACATTGTTTAGATTTTCCTGTTAAACGGAATAGCGAGTCCTTAAGTGCTGCTCGATATTTTTCCGGATTGTATTCGCATTCAAGTGTTTCTCCAAACAACTCTATCATCCTTTCTCGGATACGCTGTTTCACCACGGATTCATCAACTCCGGGATTATCTCCTAGAGTAACTTCATTGTCCAAGTTCACCTTCATCCCTATTTCATATGAGAACATTTTCACTATGTCGTCAGAATGCCTTTCAGAAATATATGGAGTCACAGTGCCATATTTATCAGTCAAGTATTGTTCAACTCTATTTCGGACAATAGAGTAATCAACCATCTCCGGCGTAAACACATCGCTTTCTTTTTCTTCGGCTGGTTTCTTTTCCCAGTTGACAAAGAGATTAACAACCCTTTTTGCACCTTCGTTATTAGGTCTCCACCGGTTATCATAAACCGTTTTTTTGATAGTAAGGGGCTTTTGGGGTTTCTTATCAAAAACTTGCAAACCGGTAATCGGGTCAATCCGGGGTACTTCTTCTTCGTGTGACAAACGAGTACAATGCTGCCAAACTAAAGAATGAATGTTCTTTTTTAGAGACTCATCTTCAAATGCAAAATCATCGAGTTCATATTGAATCTCAAAGTTGGCAAACCCCCGAAAGGACTTATTGAGGAGTATTCCACCCTGGCAATAACACAACCAATCGTGGAAATTCATCTCAATGGGACGATTGACTTCTATTGACTTTTGTATGGCCCAATCGAGAATACCATCTGATATTTGAAAACGCTCCTGATTTGTTTGTTCGTAAGTTTTGAGACAATCAAGAAGAAACTCAGTAGATACGTTGCGATTCCCTGGCCAGCATTCGAAAATGTATCTTTGTGTGGAATAGTACTGATAGTTTGTAGACGAGAATGCTTTTAACGACTGGGGGTCATAGTGTAAAGAACCATTTTTCACATCCAGGAAAAACCTTCTAATAGCCAAACTCCGTTTTTCTTCTCCCAAAAATGCAAAACATGTATCCAACTCCTGAAGGGAGATACTTAATGTGCTATCATTAAGCCATTTGATAAAGCGAGCAAAACCTGTAGGATTAATAATGTCCTTTTCCTCCGCTTTTTCAAACAATTGATCTACCAAAGAATGAACATTGAGAGCACTGTAGTTGATGCCGTATAGTTTGGCGGCTTCAGCAAGAATTGGCGGGAAAAAACAATCTGCCGGCCGTCCAAACGAAGCGACCAATTCATTAACCTGATTGACCTTTGTGCTGCTTAATCCGAAAGAGGCATACTTGATCAAGTCTATAACTTGGACTCTCGTAAATTCTTGTAGCATTTTGAGAGCCGCCGAAATGACCGGCGAACTAAAAGAATACCTATCCAATGCTATTGCAAAGATAGCGTACGCCAGCCTATCCCCCATTCTATTGAACTCGGACGTGTCGTAAAATAGACAATTCCAGTCCTCCTTGGAATTAGGATTAAAAGGACGTGCTACCATATCACTGGCCGCAGGGTTGTTTTTGTTGATTTGAACAGGTGATACGATTACTAATTCATAGTTTTTTCTATTTGAATCGTAATCAACGCTCAGATAATCCTCGATCGTTTTTCCGTCTATAAAGAGAGTTCGGACATGCAGTTCCTCTTCCTCACCATACCTGGCCCCGCGAACGACTCTTCGGGAAAACCGTACAAGAGCAGGACGACGAGAACGCCCGAAGCGACTCTCATACCCTTCATAAGTGAAGTATAAGTTATTATCGTTTGCCATATCAATAACGGAAAAACTCTGATTTACAACTGTCAAAGTTAGCTATTTTTCATATAGCCGTCAAATTTTAGTAAATTTGCAAGATAAACCACGAACCGTTTTTTCGTATGGAAGATAAGCAAGTTAACCTCTTCTATGAGGAGATGAAAAATACCTTTGTTAAACCAAGTAGCGATTGGGTTGACAAAGCAAAGACTTTTCGAACCTTACTTGAAAAGTTCTTCCAGAATCTTACACCAGAGATGGATTCACAGGCCACTCTTTGGGAAAGGATGGTTGCTTATTACGATGCCAATCCTGATGAGGATGCCATGAAATCTCGCGTGCATCGGATCAGAAAGAAATTGAACGACATCGTTCATGATGAACTTGAAATAGGTCCGGAAGATGTAAAACATGTAGTCGTTACCAAAGAAGAGATTAGAAAGATATATGAGGATTTCGTACTTGTAGTCTACAATTCTACGAAAGTTTTCCCTGACGGCGCAACATTCGAGCTTCTCGGGATAAATCAGTCTGATTGCCTCAAGGGGCTGAACGAGCAGCAAAAAGATGCTGTTCTGACAGATTCCCGGATTGTTTTCGTTAACGCCGGCCCTGGAACTGGAAAGACCACCCTCCTCGTCCAGAAGATGGTCCACCACATTATCAAGAATCCACAAAGCAATCACATTGTAGCCCTATCTTTCACCAATACCGCCGCCAGGCAACTGGAAGAGAAGTTCCAACAGCAGGCGTTCATGTATCTCAAAGAGAATCAATACGAACTCTTCAACGGGACCATCCACTCTTTCTGCCTGCGGAAAATGCGGAAGTATTATCAGTTAAAGGGACGCTCGTTTGAGTACATGATTATTGGTGATGACGAGTTATTTGATTTCGCTCCCGACATTTGCCGGCTTTTGAATGACAAATATACCTTGGAGGAAATTAATGACTTCCTAAGCAATAGTAGCAAGCTGTGGCCGGAGGATTTATCTGCGGCAATTGCTGACATTAAAGCAAGGTATAAGTTTATCTCCCTCAATGGTATCCTGTACTTATTTGACGACCTGTTATCGAAGGACCAAGAATTTGCGGACTGGATATTAGCCTCGTCGGACATGCTTGTAATTGATGAAGCACAGGATCTCAACGAGAGCAATTTCACGATCTTTAGCCGAATGTTGGGACTCAAACCATCACTCAAGTTGTTTATGGTCGGAGATCCACGGCAGAACATATTCGAATTCAACGGCGGTTCTTATGAGTATTTAGATAAGTTTCTGGTTCAGTATCAGAATGACGTGACTCGTCGAGACCTTTCCGTCTCATATAGATGTCCGGAGGCTGTACTCGGTTTCGTCAACGGCGTCACATTCATGGACTGCGAGAATGTTCCTTTACGCTCTGATATTGCTGGCACGATACAAGCGAAAGCATACCCTACAGTGCAAGACGAGAGCACGAGCGTCGTAGATTCCATTTCGGCTATTGGGGATTTTGATTCTTGCTCGATTATATCTCCGAACATAAAAGGTTTAGCCGACATTATTGAAAAGCTGAACGCAAATAACATTCCATATGTTGTACTGGGTGGACGTCGTAAAATCAAAAGCCATATAAAGTTCGTAAACAACCTGCTGCGTATTCTTTACAACAACAACGAAAAAAGCATTCTGTCGGTATGTAGGGTCCTTGCTATCGATGTCAAGACTCAGCCAATAGGTGCCCCTCGACATTTCTCTCCCAAGGAGTTATTCTTCCGACACACTTATGGGAGAAGTCTTCGTGAAATCCACAAAGAATATGACCGTCTGGAATGGAGTCTTCCCAGTTTGGTCGATGCGATCGTTGACAAACTCTTGCCTGCGGGGATGTACACGGAACCTCAGGTTGCAGAAGACTTCAAAAAGCTAAGGTCGCTCATCTCGGGTTACAAGACCATCAAAGAGTATCTGGACGCATTTACGATAGACAAGGAGCGCTTTATCTGCTTCTATGAAAAGGACTTTGTTGAAAGTGTGGCAGCAACAGATGGTCCTTGTCTTACGCTATCAACAATCCACTCTGCGAAAGGCCTGGAATGGAAATACGTTTTTCTGATTGGAATGTACGATCTCAATTTCCCTGGCCTTAAGAAATACAGCAACAAGACAACGGATAAACACGAAAAATACCTGAATACCAAGAAGAAAGAATTGTACGTTGCCTGTACAAGGGCCGCACAGCAATTGAGCATTTCCTATCCGAAAGTCATCGAGAGTATTGAACAAACCCCCTCTCGTCTTATTGCCGGTTTGGATATTAGTTAATAAGTATGACATAAGCGCGGGGCTCTAATCTCGCGCTATTCTTTTTACGACCACGATGCGAAAAAACACTGCGCGTCGTGGTTTTACCTTTGTCGTGAAAAGAAAAACCAATTGTCATGCAAACCTCTTTCGACGCCAACAACATTGAGCAGAATCATGCCTTTGACATGATCGCCAAGACTAACAATTCTTTCTTTCTCACCGGCCGTGCAGGAACAGGTAAGACCACGTTCCTAAAAATGGCCAAGGAAAAGATTGACAAGAAGTTCATTGTTCTGGCTCCCACGGGGATTGCCGCCATTAACGCTGGTGGTCAAACCATTCACTCCTTCTTTGGACTTGATTTCGGAGTGCTTGGGCCTGGCGACATCGGCACCATGAATGCGAATAAAATCTCCCTCGTGAGACACATTGACACAATCATCATTGATGAAGTGTCTATGGTCAGGTGCGACATAATGGATGCGATAGACAGGACGCTTCGTTTTTACCGGAAGAATTCAGCGCCCTTCGGCGGACTGCAGATGGTGTTTGTCGGAGACATGTTTCAATTGGAACCGGTGGTAACCCAGGAGGATCGCGAAATCCTGATGGACCTGTACCACTCAAGCTCATTCTATTTCTATAAATCTGCCGTCATCCAACGCTATGGTTTGCCAAAGATTGAGTTCATGAAGATCTACCGGCAATCAGATCCAGTATTCATCGAACTGCTGGAACATGTAAGGACGGGCACCGTCTCTTACCGGGATATGCTGCGTATTAACAGCCGGGTAGTTGTCCCTGGGGAAGGAAGTCAAAAACTCAAAGTAACGTTGACATGCACCAAGAAAGCAGCCCAGCTCATTAATGAAGAAAGGCTCGCGGAATTGGATGGAGACCTGATGGTCTATGAAGCCGAACATGCAGGAGACTCCAGAAGGTGTCAAGACGCTGCTGAGGACAAATTGTATCTACGTGTCGGCGCTCAGGTAATGTTCACAAGAAATGATTCATTCCAGAGATGGGCCAATGGAACACTTGCAACCATCGATAGTCTTACAGACGACTGTATAAAGGTCCGTTTTGACGATGGGTCTACTCAAGAGGTTCAACGGGTCAAGTGGGAAAGCATCGAATACAAATTTGATGAGGCCACGAAATCAAGCATCAAGAAAACGATTGGTTCGGTAACCCAATATCCTTTGAGACTCGCATGGGCAATTACCATCCATAAAAGTCAGTCCTTGACCTTCGACAGGGTTGCAATAGACTTCGGTAAAAGCGCATTCACAAATGGTCAGGCTTATGTTGCCTTAAGCCGCTCACGCTCGCTGGAAGGACTGGAGCTGCTCTGTCCTATGACCCTATCGTCTGTGCTTGTTTCTAAGGATGTACTTGACTTTTCTTCGGACATAAACAATACCGAGAAGATTATGCGGGAGATCAATATCGGTGCTGCCATAAACGGCTTTATCAAAAACATGGATTGCGATGGTGCCGCCACTACGTTATATGAAATGGCTGTTGAAGAAGTCAATCAGGGGAATTACGATTATGCGTCTGAACTTCTGGCCAGGGCCATGTCTTATGTTGTTGATGATGAATGTCTAAAAGGTAAGGAGTGGAAGACGATAGGAAGTGATAACGTCGAGTATCGTCTTATGGATGCCATCGGCTTGTTCTATGCCGGCAGAGAGGATGAATCCGAAAGAATCATTGCAGAAATGCTTCCTATTCTGGATTCGAATTTCGACGGGCTCTACATCCTCTCCCGATGTTATGAGGAGAAGGAGAAGTGGGATAAAGTGGATGAAACATATAAGAAGATGATGGCTCTATTTAACCAGTCCAGAGAGATGGGACTGGATTCCATTTCATATCGTAAGTTCAAGTACAGACTGGCCATCCTGAACGAGCGGGTCTATTCCGATCCAGGCGCAGGCCTAATGCGCCAGCTACTGGCCGAAAACCCAGCGTATGATAAGTATCACACCGCCCTTAGGTCGATGTTGATTGGCAATGCCGAAGCTCGCCAGAAATTTGAGGAAGAGACCGACAATCCTATCGCATCCCTGCTGTTTGACAGGGAGAAAGATGATGCCTCTTTTCTCGAACTGGTTCGTGATGAGAGAGATAAGAAATCGATCCCATGGAATGCCTATCGAAGGTTTATCAATAACCTTAAACTCGCTATGCCCTGCTAATAACCAAACCTATCACAAAAAAAAGAAATCCAGATTATTTTTCCTTATGGTCTTTTTGGCCATACTTGCGCCTCAGGCGTGCGCCCAGAGAAAGGTCGTCTCTGACTACAACTACCAGAAAGCTGTGGATGCTTTTTTTGAAGACAAAGATGATGACAAGGCTCTCAAACTTGTTGATAAACAACTTGACGAGACACCAGATCATTTGGACTCAAGGTTTCTTCGTGCGAAGATTTATTGGCGTGCAGATAAGTACGATGCTGCTCTGCGTGATTTATCGTATGCGATCAAGCATTACAAAGGAAAGCCAAGCGTATACAAGTCCACGCTGTTTGGGCTCCAGGGAGCGATTTACGATGATATGGAAAGATTTGCCGATGCAGTTGACTCATACAGGCAGGCTATCAAATTTGCGAAGAAAGACAATCCAGACCGGATACAGAGTTACAAATTTGATTTAGCGCAGTCGCTATATAACGCCAAGGACCTTGACGGAGCCGAGAAAGTCTATTTTGATATGTTGAAAGATGATCCCGGGGATGGAGGTGCAATGGTTGGCCTGGCTCGTAACATATTAGACCAGAATAAATATGAAGAAGGATTGGAGTGGCTAAGAAAGGCTGAATCCTACAATGCCAGTTATGCGGAAATCTATCGATTCAAGATGCAAATCCTGGACAAACTTGGGAAAACGGATGAATCGGTTGATGCTGCATTGAAGTACTTCGAGCTGAATGATGACGCTCCAGCATGGCTGGTCGCGGAATATGCGGGAAAACACTACACCTATGGCGTCGCAAAGGTTAAAGCTGAAATGAATAAAGATGATGCCTCTGATCGATGGATTGTGTTGTTGACTCGGCTTTACGAGGATCATTCTGACTACGTAAAAGCACTTGAACTCTACGATAAGGTCGAAAAAGAGTACGGTGAATACAAGATGATTGCCTACTATAAATCGAATTGCTATTCCGAACTCGGTCAGTTTAATATGGCCATAAAGGAAGCGACTCGTGCCATAGATCTTGATGGGAGCAAGGCCCTCTATGGACACCGTGGAGACATCTATCGAAGTGCTGGAATGTACGACAAGGCAATTGCGGACTATACCATTTCTATGGAGGATGACCCTTTATGAATACTACGCCATTGGCAGGGCAACCGCATCAAAATACCTCCTTC
>HF986012.1 GCA_000431015.1 Alistipes sp. CAG:514
CTTATTGTTTTCTTGTCATAGATCATATCTGGGACAAGTTATCGGATGGCCGATTATAAATAAATAGTGAATTATTCTCTTGTAATTTAAGGGGGGGGCAGTATATTTGTGTCATATAAACCACTAACGACATGAAAAAGTTTTTTTTATTCATCTGTGCCACATTGATGTTTTTCGGTTGTGGCAAGGAAGGGGCCGGGGACGAACTCATAATCGGCCCTGCACCTACAGGAAAGGTAACATGGGCCACTATTGTCAAGACGTATCCATTCCTGGACGGCTTTCCTGTATTTGACGGGGAAGTCGAGAATTGCCAGTACAAAGAGCTCGGCAGCATGAAGACATTGACCTTCTTCGACTACAAGTGCGACAAGTCCGTGTCGACCACCTATTACGCCAAGTTCATACCTGCAGGCTTCACCAAGAGCGAAGGTTCTGAAATCTACCGGAAGACGGTGGACAAGAAGAATTACATCTTCAGCGGCAGCTATGGCGGCGGCAGTTTCGGATTAAGTTTCTCCGTTGACTCCGAATAGGACATGAAAACGGGAATCATCACCTGCGCTTTGACGGCATTGGCCCTGTCGGCAGGTATCACGTCGCATGCTCAGACAGTCTCCGACAAGAAGGCAAAACGTCAGAAGGAAGAGGTTGTCAATGTCAGGGTATGGCTCAACAAGGGAGAGGACAAAGTCATTGACGGTTATCTCCGTTCGGCTCTTGTCAACCGCCCCGACAACATTGAAATAAGCCTTACCGCCGACGGCAAGAGGATGAGATATGTCAATGAAGACGTCGATTCCCTGCTTCTTGA
>HF986013.1:0-6478 GCA_000431015.1 Alistipes sp. CAG:514
AAAACTTATAAAATTAACGAACTATTGTTAATAATCGTCAAAAAAAAACCGATAATGCAAAAATCCTGCAAAAAAGTTCTATGCCGATGGCTCCTCGGCGGTCGGTGATCCCGTCGAGCCGCAGGCCCGGCGACCGAAAAGGGTCCTACAGCTGCAACGCCTTGAGTATCTGCACAGCCTCGCTGACAAGGTAGGTGCTGCCTCCGACATAGATCAGCGGGAAAGCGAAGCCCGCGCCTTCCGGCTTACGGGAGGTCTCCCTGGCCAGGTTGATGGCCATCGAAAGGGCTCCGCGCACGTCGGGAGCATCGTAGATGCGGTTGGCGGGTCTTCCTTCAGCGACACAGAAGGCACGGTAGCGCGCCGTCAGCTCCTTCTCGGGAAGGGCGCGGCGAGTCTCAGGATTTGTGAATATGCAGGTGGCGTCAGCGGGAATCAGCGGCATGATGCCGTCCAAGTCCTTGTCGGCCATAATCGCATATACCAGAATCAGTGAGGAGCACTCCCCTTCCGCCACCATCGACTCCAGCTGGGCGAAGTTCTCTTTCAGGGCCGCAGGATTGTGACCTATGTCCGCAATGATGAACGGCTGGAGCGAAAGCCTTTCCCAACGGCCGTGGAAGCCCATTCTGGAGGCCGTGCGGACTATGGCGGTGACAACAGCCTGAGAATCCGCCAGACCGGAATATCCAGGCATATTCCTCAATATGTCAATGGCCGCCAGCGCGGTGCGCAGATTCTTCCACTGGTACTTGCCGCGCAGATCCATATTCCTGAGAATCTCATCGCGGCGGCCCCACAGCGTCGGCTCCACATCCTCGGCGAATGTCAGCGGACAGCCGACCTCGGCGGCCTTCGCCTCAAAGACGGGACGCGTCCGGGGAACATATTCCCCCACCAATGCAGGCACGCCTTTTTTGAATATTCCCGCCTTCTCTCCGGCGATCGCCTCCAGAGTGTCGCCCAGCAGGGCGCAATGGTCAAGGGCTATGCTCGTGACCACCGACAGATCCGGCGTGATGACATTCGTGCTGTCCAGACGGCCTCCAAGCCCTACCTCTATCACGGCGACATCGACCTCCTTGTCCGCGAACCATTTGAAGGCCATGCCGGTAGTGATCTCGAAAAAGGACAGGCTCAAGGCATCCATGTCCGCCTCGTAGCGGCAAAGGAAGTCGTAGACATACTCCTCCGGGACCAGTTCGACCGCACCCGGCCCGGCAATCCTCATACGCTCGCGGAAGTCCACCAGGTGCGGCGAGGTGTAGAGGCCGGTCCTCAGACCGCAGGCTGACAGGGCGGACGCAATCATGTTGGCCACCGAGCCCTTGCCGTTGGTACCCGCCACGTGAATGGTTCTCAACTTCTTATGCGGATCACCGAGGATCTCCTCAAACCGCAGCATGTTCTCAAGACCAGGCTTGTAGGCGTCTTTGAAAGGAACATTCTGTACAGAAGGGAATCTGGTGAAGATGGACTCTACCTTATCTTGATATTTCTTTTTGGAAAATGGCTCCATTATCTCGTCTGATGTACTGTGTTGTTTTGAACTGAACTCAAATTTACTTAAATTTACGGACATATTATAGCGGAATGAAAGAAAAAATCTCAGCGCTTCACTCGAAGTACATCATCGACGGCGTTTCCAGACGGCTCACCCCGGCTGAGATGCTTGACGACTGCCTTGCGCGCAGGGAGGGAAACCAGACTTGCGAGGAAAGCGGATTCGAGCCTGTCGTCGACGAGAGCACAGACCCGACTCCATCCCTGAAAGTGTTCGGAACAAAGGACATACAGGAATACCTGTCCAAAGTGGTGTCACTCATCGGCGAGCCGAGACCGTTTCCCGCGGCCTACCCGGAGCCTTACACCAAAGGCCAGATCGCCAAGGCTTTGCTTGACGCCATCTGGCTGAAAGGACACTTCAAGCTGAACGACCTCACGATCGCGGCCAAATGGAGATGGAACCGCAGACCGCTCGGGAACATGGCCGCATTCTACGCCTCCGCCGAGGCGACGGCAGACTACGTCGATGGTCTGGGAATATGCCTGAGCGGCTATTCCTTCACCGAAAGCCCGCGCCTCTGCCAGGCCTCGTTCAAGGTCGGCGCCGCCGAGAAAGACGAGGATCCGGAGGATGACGACGAGAACATATTCATTCCCGGAGACGCGCCGTTCGGCAGCGAGCATCCCGTGATCGGAAGACGCCGGGCAGTGCCGGACAAGCTGCAGGACGAGAGCGGCAGCTGGATAATCTACGTGCCTTTCGACACCTGCGGGTTCCGGCTCGGCAATTCGCTTCTATGCGACGCTCTCGGTCAGAACGGAGACAAGTACCCCGAAGTCGGAGACGCCGACTATTTCATTGACTGCCATGAGGTTGTCCGCGAGTTCGTGGAGGATCGCGTCCTGCTCTCCGCCGCCACAGTCTGCGACGGAGGCCTGCTTACGGCATTGAAATTGATGTGTTCCGGGAACATTGGAGCCGACATCGACATCAGCGGCATCATGAACGCCTACGGCGAGACCAAAAGCGTCCGGGTCCTGTTCTCGGAAGTTCCGGGAGCGATCATCCAGATAAAGGATTCCGACTATGACTACATCGACGCCGAGTTTCTGCTCCAGGACATAGCTTACTACCCTATCGGCCACACCGTGACCGGTTCGGGCGAGGTCAACGTGAAAGCCGGCGGGAGCAACGGGATCTCCTCCATACTCCAGTCGCTTCTCAACAGCCAGGCCTCCGAAGGAGAAGACTGATAACACTATTATTTATATGGCAAGATATTCCGAAGCCTCTGCAAGGGGCGAGGGCGGCAGGAAGCCCAAAATCTTCGTACTTGACACGAACATCATCCTGCATGACCACAAGGCCATCCGCAAGTTTCAGGACAACGACCTGGTGATACCGATCGCCGTCATCGAGGAACTCGACAAGTTCAAGAAAGGCAACGACAACCTGGCTTTCAACGCCAGGGGATTCATGAGGGACATCGACAGGATCACGGACGGGAAATCGTTCGGCAAGTACGGCGTTCCCATCGGCAAGGGGCTGGGCAACATAAGGATAGACCCGGGGCATCCTTTCCCTGAAAGCATGAAGGGGATGTTCTACGACGACATTCCCGACCACAGGATCCTGGCCACGGCGATCTGGACCAGGGACAACAATCCGGACAGGTTCGTCGCCCTCGTCACAAAGGACATCAACCTCAGGATGAAGGCGAAGGCCGCCGGGATGGAGGTGCAGGACTACCTGACCGACAGGATCGACGAGGAAAAGATCGAGAACTCCAACAAGGAGGTCCAGTTCCTTGGAGGACTCTCTCCGGAGGCTCTGCAGAGCCTTGCCTACAGCCAGGAGACCGCCGTGGACTGGAAGGCCGTCTGCAAAGCCAGGCCCAAGGCCAACCAGCTTTACAAGATCAAGGGGCAGGACAGCACGATCTGCGCGAGGTTCGATGAGAACAGGGACAAGATCGTGTTGGTCAAGAACAAGGAAGCCTACGGAATACGTCCGCGCAACGACGAGCAGAAATTCGCTTTGGACGCCTGCCTGAACCCGGCCATCCAGCTCGTCTCGATGACAGGCGGAGCGGGAACCGGAAAGACCCTGCTGGCGCTGGCCGCAGCCATCGAGCAAGCCAAGGACTTCGACCAGATCATCCTTACAAGACCGACGATAGTGCTTGGCAATCAGGACATCGGCTTCATCCCGGGAGACCAGAAGGCCAAGATGAGTCCTTTCATACAGCCTTTGATGGACAACCTGAACGTCATCAAGGCACAGTTCCGTCCTTCCAGCAAGGAAGCCTTGAGGATAGAGGCCATGCTGAAGGAGGAGAAACTGCTGATCTCCCCTCTGGCCTACATCAGGGGCAGAAGTCTCGGGCGTGTGTTCCTCATCTGCGACGAGGCGCAGAATCTCACCCCAAACGAGGTGAAGACCATCATCACCAGGGCGGGTGAAGGCACAAAGATGGTGTTCACCGGGGACATATTCCAGATTGACCAGCCTTATCTGGACCAGTGGTCCAACGGACTGTCGCACCTGAACGAGAAGATGGACGGGCAGAGACTCTTCGAGCACATATTCCTGAAAATCGGCGAGAGAAGCGAGCTTTCCGACATCGCGTCGCGGCTCCTGTAAAAGCGTTATGAATGAATATGCCTACCCGGGTGACAGCCAAAAGCCCGGGCGGGTCATATATTAATTCTTCTTCAATTGGTAGAAAAGAAGATTTTTAGTATTTTTGTAGTCTATATTTATCGGGAAGTCTATAAAACAAATTCTTAAATAATATGTTCGACAAAAAGAAAAGGGTCTATCGTTTCGGTGGCAAGACCGCCGAGGGCGACGGACAGATGCGTGAGCTCCTGGGAGGGAAGGGAGCCAACCTGGCCGAGATGAGCAAGCTCGGCATGCCGGTACCTGCCGGATTCACTATCACTACCGAATGCTGCGCCGAGTACTATTCCCTCGGCGGAGGTTATACGGATGACCTTAAGAAAGAGGTCGCCGAGGCTTTGAAAGCCACAGAGACAATCATGGGCAAGAAATTCGGCGATCCGTCCGATCCGCTTCTCGTAAGCTGCCGTTCCGGCGCCAGAAGTTCCATGCCTGGAATGATGGACACCATCCTCAACATCGGTCTCTGCTCGGCCACCCTTCCTGGAATGATCCAGAAGACAGGCAACCCGAGATTCGTCTACGATGCCTACAGGCGTCTCATCATGATGTACTCTGATGTGGTCATGGAGAAGGCCGAGGGTATCGAGCCTGCCGACGGCCAGGGAATCCGCCAGCAGCTCGACAGGATGATGATGGAGCTGAAGGAGGAGAAGGGCTACAAGTCCGACACCGACATCACCGCGGACGAGCTTAAGGAACTCTGCGAGAAATTCAAGGCAAAGGTCAAGGATGTTCTCGGAGTAGAGTTCCCTGACACCGCCGAGGCCCAGCTTTGGGGATCGATCGGTGGCGTGTTCAAGTCCTGGAACGGCAAAAGGGCCATCGCCTACAGAAGGATCGAGAAGATTCCTGATGACTGGGGAACAGCCGTCAACGTTCAGTCCATGGTGTTCGGCAACATGGGCAACACATCCGCTACCGGAGTGGCCTTCTCACGTAACCCGGCCAACGGTGACAACAAGTTCTACGGAGAGTGGCTCATCAACGCCCAGGGCGAGGATGTCGTTGCGGGAATCCGTACCCCTAACCCTCTGAACGAGGCCACCAAGACCGAGAAGAACAAGGATCTCCAGTCCCTTGAGACCGCCATGCCTGAGGTCTACAAGGAGCTTGACGACATACGTCTCAGACTTGAGCAGCATTTCCATGACATGCAGGACATCGAGTTCACCATCCAGGAGGGTCACCTCTGGATGCTCCAGTGCCGTATCGGCAAGAGGACCGGTCTGGCAGCCCTGCAGATGGCCATGGACATGGTTGACGAGAAGATGATCGACGAGAAGACCGCTGTGATGAGGGTTTCCCCTTCGCAGCTTGAAGAGCTTCTCCACCCTATCCTCGACCCTGCTTCAGAGAAGAAGTCAAAGGTTCTCGCCATCGGACTCCCTGCTTCTCCGGGCGGAGCCGTAGGCCAGATCGTGTTCACTTCCGAGGCCGCCATGGAGGCCAGTGCCAAAGGCAAGAAGACGATCCTCATCCGTGAGGAGACCTCACCTGAGGACATCGAGGGCATGCGCGCCGCCGCCGGCATCCTTACCACCCGTGGAGGTATGACCTCACACGCCGCCCTTGTGGCACGCGGATGGGGCAAGTGCTGCATCGTGGGCTGCGAGGCCATGAAGATCAACTTCGACGCGAAGACCGTCTCATTCGGCAAAGTCACCTTCAAGGAGGGAGACTGGATGAGCCTCAACGGCACGAAGGGTCTTGTCTACGGAGATAAGATCGACACGATGGACGCTTCCGAGAACCCTATGTTCATAAAGTTCATGTCCATCGTTGACAAGTTCCGCAAGATCGGTGTCAGGACTAATGCCGACACCCCTGAGGACGCTCAGAAGGCTCTCAGCTTCGGAGCCGAGGGCATCGGCCTGTTCCGTATCGAGCACATGTTCTACGGTGCGAACTCCGAGCAGCCTCTCGCAAAACTGCGCAAGATGATCCTCTGCAACACCGATGAGGAAAGAAAGGCCGCTCTCGCCGAGCTTGAGCCATACATCAAGGCTTCCGCCAAGAGCACCATGAAGATTATGGACGGCAAGCCTGTTGTCTTCCGTCTGCTTGACCCGCCTCTCCACGAGTTCGTTCCTAAGACAGAGGAGAAGGAGAAGGAACTTGCCAAGGAGCTTGGTGTCACCGTCGAGGACATCGAGAAGCGTGGCGAGGCCCTTCACGAGGTCAACCCTATGATGGGTCACCGTGGAGTGCGTCTGCACATGTCCTACCCTCTCATCGCCGAGACTCAGTACAGAGCCATATTCACCGCCACCGCCGAGCTTCAGCAGG
>HF986013.1:6500-14084 GCA_000431015.1 Alistipes sp. CAG:514
CAAGCTTCAGCAGGAAGGCTTCAACCCTCATCCTGAGATCATGATCCCTGTGACCATCTCAGCCCGTGAGCTCAGCTTCCAGAGGGCGATCTGCGACAAGGTGAAGGCCGAGGTCGAGGGTTCCACCCGTCAGTTCATCCTCTACAACTTCGGTACGATGATCGAGATCCCTCGCGCCGCTCTGACCGCCGACAGGATGGCCCGTGCCGCCGAGTTCTTCTCATTCGGCACCAACGACTTGACACAGATGACATTCGGATTCTCCCGTGACGATGTCGGAACCTTCATGGGTGAGTATCTCGGCAACAAGATCCTCGACGCCGATCCGTTCCAGACGATCGACACCAAGAGTGTCGGAAGGCTTGTTGACTTCGGCATCCAGGCCGGACGTTCCAAGAGGCCTGACCTCAAGTGCGGTGTCTGCGGAGAGCATGGTGGAGACCCTGCGTCAATCCATTTCTTCAACAAGATCGGTGTTGACTACGTTTCCTGCTCACCGTTCCGTGTGCCGATCGCCAGGTTGGCCGCCGCTCAGGCTGCCATCGAGCAGAGCAAGTAGTCAGTTTCGCTGACATATTCATAAAGAATCCGCTCCCTTTCCGGGGCGGATTTTTTTTTGCAATATAACTTTTTGGTAATATAAGTAATCCTAAATAATTAGTTTTTTTTAGGATTACATAAAGCAGCGGAGGGGGGCAAAAAATTTCCCCTTGCCGAATTTTTCACGTAACAAAAATTGCGGCAAGGGGAAATTTCTTTGCGTTATTAGCTCACTGCAAATTATTTTGCCAATTTATAAAGCGTAGCGACCGAAGCTAACTACCTGGAACCTAGATAGAGGAATACCATTCCTAGGAGGACTAGGGCCAGGTCGATGGCCTTGCTGCGGAGGTTCTTCTCTTTGAAGACTATGGCGGCGAACAGGAAGCTGACCACGACGCTGCCGCGGCGGATCATCGAGACGATGGAGATCATCGCGCCCGGCATCGACAGGGCGTAGAGATAGACAAAGTCAGCGACACTCAGGAATATGGAAATGAATATGATGGACCATCTCCAGCGGAACGGGGTCGTCTTTTCCCGGTGGGGGTACCAGATCAGCAGCATCATCACGCCCATCATGCCGCACTGGTAGATGTTGTACCAGCTCTGAACTGTCATCTTGTCCAGTGCCAGACCGTCCGGATCCATCAGGAACTTGTCATACAATCCGCTGACCGCGCCCAGAATCGCCGCGCCGACCACGGCATAGATCCAGACATTATGCTCGAAATCAAGGCCTTCCTTCTTGCCGCTGCGGCTCAGCATGAAGAATGACACCACTGCCAGCAGCACACCGATCCATTGGAGGTGGTTGAGTTTCTCTCCGAAGATCAGCATCGCTCCGACCAGCACCAGCACAGGACGGGTGGCGTTGATCGGGCCGACAATCGTCAAGGGCAGATGCTTCATACCGTAATAGCCCAATGTCCAAGAACTTAGAACAATCACACTCTTAAGCAGAATCCATTTCTGAACCGCCCAGCCGCCATATTCGGCGACCTTTAGAATGCTGCCGTCAAGGGCGGAGGTGCAGTAGGAAAGGAGGATGAAGGGGGTGAATATGAGGGAGCAGAACAATGTGTTCAGAAACAGCACGGGAAGGACGGCGTTGCCGCCCAGCGCCTCTTTCTTGCAGGAGTCGTAGAAACCCAGAAGGGCCGCTGACAGGAATGCTAACGATAGCCACATGACACTTACTATACTAACCAGCTACAAGCCGAAGCGGGGGAATCGATCGAATCGATCTAATATTCATCGCTTGATGCTTGTAGTATGCAAAGATATTCATTATCTTTGACATTGCGTCTGCAGGCTGATTGAAAAATCAGCAACTGCGGAGTCAATCTCCCGAAAATTGCCCAAGAATGGAAAAAATATGGTAACTTTAAGAAAAATTTTACCCTATGAGCACTGTGCACGTTATTGACCATCCCATGATTCAGCACAAACTGACTATCATGAGGAAGAAGGAAACCGGTTCCAAGGATTTCCGCGAATTGCTTAAAGAGATTTCCCTTCTGATGGGATATGAGATCACCCGCGATCTTCCACTTGACGACATTGAGATAGAGACCCCTATCTGCAGGATGACTGCCAAGAAGGTTTCCGGCCGCAAGCTCGCCATTGTCCCGATTCTCCGCGCCGGCATAGGCATGGTGGACGGACTCCAGACACTCGTTCCTGTGGCGAAAGTCGGACACATAGGACTTTACCGTGACGAGAAGACCCACATCCCTGTGGTTTATTACTGCAAGCTTCCCGAGGACATAAACAAGCGCCTCGTGATCGTGACAGACCCGATGCTCGCCACAGGAGGAAGTTCCTGCGACGCATTGACGATGCTGAAGGAGCGCGGATGCTCGAACATCAGACTCATGTGCCTCGTGGCCGCCCCGGAAGGAATCGCCCGCGTGCAGAAAGAGCATCCTGACGTTGACATATTCGTGGCCGCGATTGACGAGTGCCTGAACCAAGACGCATACATAATTCCCGGACTTGGTGACGCCGGAGACAGAATCTTCGGCACGAAGTAAAAAGGCCATTGTATGAGCAGGCAAATCCCGGAAATTAATTACTTGATGTCTCTTGTGGAGAAGAGATTCTGTAAGAGTGTCAAGACATCCACTGACTTTTACTCTCTGGCTCAAGAGATTGAAAGCGAGACCCTTGAAAGAATTTCCGCCTCCACACTGAAAAGGATGTGGGGTTATGTCAACATGACCCCGCTTCCTCGGCAGACAACACTTGATGTACTGGCCAAATATATCGGCTCAACAGACTATAAGACATTCTGTGAAAGCATTAAGAATTCTACGGCATTCCAGTCAAGATTCTTCACGGCCAACTTCATCAACTCCTGCGACCTGGCACCGGACTCCAGAGTTGAGATCGGTTGGGATCCCAATCGCAAAGTCACACTCAAGTACATGGGCGACTACCTGTTTGAAGTAGAATCCTCCCTCAACTCCAAACTCAGGCAAGGAGACCGCTTTGAGGCCGCCAACTTCATAAAAGGCTCCCCTCTCTACATTTCCAGAATCCTTAGGGACGGCGAATACACTCCGTCCTACATAGCCGGCCGCCAAGGCGGACTCAATCATCTGAAGACACTTTAAGATGGGATTCTCCGGTGACGACAAAGGCGGTTTTTGTCACCGAAGAGGAGCTTCTGGAGTTCTTGGGGAACGAATATGCCCAAAAACGTCGCAAAAAAGACACCTCTAGAAAAAGACTCCGACGGCGAATTGAAGATCAGCATGGCCGGAAAAATCCGACGTGACACCCACGGACAGAATCAACGGGCTGAATGTCAGGAACAATCCCACATCGGCCGCCGGACTTTTGAATGACTTATCCTCCACTTTGGCCCATTGACCGGAAACATCCTCCCAACTGCGGGTGAATGATGTGAGTCCACCACCGGCATAGAAGCCGAAGCGGCGGGATGTGAACATCGCGAAGCCGGCGGTGACCGCGGTACGGCTTACACGTGACTTCCCTGTTGCCCAGATACGGCCATATTCAGTGTCACCTTCGCTGGAGCATGTGTAGGAATATTCATTCGTCCGGAAATCGCTACGGTAGTTGGCGTACGCGCCGATTCCGTTCCATGTAATCACCGCCATCGCACCGTAGGATGGGGACGGGAATATTCCAGCGTCGGCAAGGACGGCCAACTTGAGCCCTTCCTTCGGGTGCCGGGGCTGTCCTTCCGGACGCAGAGCCAGTGGTTCGACGGGGCTCACCAACCATCGAAGCGACTCTGATCGAAATACCTGAGCGTTCACTTCGACTGGCTCAGAAATCGGTTTTATCCTCAGGATTGAAATGAATTCCGGTCTGCCCGGCTTCTTCCCGAAAGCCTTCATCCCTTGCATATACTTCACCTTGATCGCCTCAAAACGGGCCGCCTGTGCCGCTGACATCTTCCCCGAAGCGTTGGACAACGTCTTCCTGAGCGACGAGAGTTCAGCCAGAAGCGAGCTAAAGGACTCCATCTGGATGCTCTGCCCGGACTCGACCTTGGCCCGCATCTCCACGCAGCGGTCACAGATGTAGGCGTACTTGTCCAACGCCTTGTCATAGTTGTCCGACTGCGGCGCGGCGGCAGCGGAAAGCCAAAAACAAAGCACGGAAAGCAAAGCCAAAAGAATATGTCGGTGAATATTCCTCATAAACCTCAAAGCATCATACAAATTTAACATAAAAATGGTTATCTTTGAGATTCAGACCAACAATTGTGAAGACAGTTTCTGAATATTCAATCGCATAATGGACGAGACATCCGGATTTTTCGAGACACCGACAGGGGCTCAAAGCCCGAGACAAGGCATGTTTGAGCTGATCCGCAGCAACCCAGAAAGTTACTGCGAGATCTGGCGTGCCAACAAGGACGGACGCTTCCGCATCTACAAGGCCCTGAAAAGTGAATATGCCGGAGACACCGTCTATGAGCGCCTTCTAAGGAAGGAATTCGAGATAGGATATTCATTGAGCCATCCGAACATCTGCGAGTACTATGGTTTCGTGAACATTCCGCCGCTCGGCAACTGCATCGAGATGGAGTGGGTGGACGGCTACTCGCTGGACACTCTCCTGCCTCGTGGAGCGATCAGCAAGACATTGGCGTCAAAGATCATCAATGAGACATGTGACGCGTTGGCCTATATGCATTCCAAGCAGATTGTCCACCGGGACCTGAAGCCGTCCAACATCATGCTGACCTACAACGGCAACAACGTCAAGCTGATCGACTTCGGACTGTCGGATTCCGACGCGCATTCCGTGCTGAAAGGTTCCGCCGGGACACAGATCTATGCCTCGCCGGAGCTGATCTCGGGAGGCAATGTGGACTACCACACCGACATATTCTCGCTTGGCTGCGTCATTGACCGCTTGAGTCCGGCCTACGCCAAAGTGGCCCGGAAATGCTGCCAAAGAGATCCTTCGAGGCGTTACCAAAGCGCGCTTGAGGTCAAGGAGGCCATCAAACACATATCCAGGCTGCCGTTGTGGCTTGCTGTTGTCGCTTTAATCGCCTTTGTGACTCTGCTTTCCATACGCCCTTGGACCCGCCATGTACTTTCAGGTGCGACAGACTCTTTAAGCAAGGTTGTGGGCACAGACTCGGCATCCGTGATTCAGACTGTGGACTCAGGTCAGATGGTGGGCATTGGCTCGCCTTCCACTGACTCGACTTCGAACAAGGATAACTTCCGGAATCCGCCGGAATCCGCAAAGGCTGCCAGCGCCACAGTGAAATCATCAGATTCCACCAAGAAGATCGTACGGAAGGATGAAAGCAAATCTGAAAAGAAAGAGCCTTCACCCCGTCAGGCAAAACCACAAAGCGACAAAGAAGCCATCGACGAGCTTTTCCGTCAGGCCACCGAACTATTTGACCAATAAAGTAGTTTGCCCACGACATTCCGTTCCTTCCCAGGCAACGATTCCAGTCCGTTTCGTAGCCAGACAATCCCATACTTCACTCTCCGGCGACATTATCGCCCCGTTTCGTTACCCAGCGGGTCACTTTGAATATATACTTTCTAATTCCGACTTTGAGAACATCCTGAAACGTGCCTGCCAATAAGCGGATTTCTCACCGTCGAACTCACCACGATCAATCTCCGACTCCTTGCCGACCCTGTGCAGGATCGTGTTGTTGCCATCCCCCATATGCTCATCCCAAGTGAGTTCCGCGAACGGTGAATCCTGTCTCCGGCCTATGTGATGCAGCTCATATGGATCTCCGTTCGAGTCCAGAGGCGGGTACCCTTCACCGATCAAGTCAGCGTTATTGTAATCCTTCCACCTGCTCCAATCCGCCAGTTTAGTCTTAAGCCACTCCTTCCGGCAGTTGAACGCCGACCAATCAATGTCCGACCGGATAAGCGCCGGCCGTCCCCCGACCATAAAAAAACAAAATATCATAAAAAACATATTTTTACCCCCGGACAATTACTACCGCCCGCTGAATATCCGAGGTTTTGGTTGTATTTTAGCCACGGCCTACGCAGAGTGATTCCGGACGTGTTTCCGCAACCTGCTCAAGATTCATCGGAAAGTCGGCAGAAGATTATGCTTGTATAACTAATTAATAACTACTATCTTTATGGCTGTTAATGGATATGGCGACCTGAGTGCCTACGGCTGGGGCCGCGCACTTTGGAAGACGAGGGGGCTGGGTTCGGCGACGAAGTGAGCGAAGACGCGCTGCCACGGTACATCGACCCGTTGAACGACTGGGGATTCAAGAGGCTTTTCGGGACGGAGATGAACAAGGAGTTCCTTGTGGCGTTTCTGATGACGATCTTCCCGGACAAGAGGATAAAGGACATCACCTATCTGCCGACAGAGCAGCTCGGGATGGCCGCCGGGGACAGGGACGCAAGATTCGACGTGATGTGCAGGGATGAAAGTGGGGAGAAGTTCATCGTCGAGGTACAACTGGCCTACCAGAAGCATTTCAGGGAAAGGGCACTGTACTATTCCGGGATGGCTCTGCACTCGCAGGGTGTGAAAGGCAAGAGGTGGAACTACAACATCAAAGGGGTGTATTTCGTCGGGTTGCAGAATTTCGATTTCGGCCCCGAAAGAGGCGGAGGGCTGATCCGGAGATATTCAGTCAGGGACGACAAGAACGGAGATCTGATGACGGACAAGTTGCGGTTCGTGTTCATCGAGATCGAGCGATTCGACAAGGGACCTGACGAGCTCAAGACGAACCTTGCCAAGTGGTTCTACGTCCTGAAGAACCTGCACCTCCTGCTGGAGCGTCCGGCTGCGTTGGTCGACAGGATATTCAGTAGGTTCTTCGAGGCGGCGGAGGTCATATCCCTTAAAGGATGAGAAACAACAATATGTCAGCAATATGATAAACGAACGGGATACTTACAACCAGATAGCCTACGCCAGAGAGTTCGGGCGCGAGGAAGGGCTGGAACAAGGCAAAATTGCCGAACGGGAGGCAATAGCTTTACGCTTGGTTGAGGCAAACACCCCTACGGACATCATTGTCAAGTGTACCGGCCTTGACAAGGCAGCCGTGGAAGCGCTTGCACAACAATGAAACAATCGCCTTTGCCCGCAGTGGGTTGGACATTGGCATCAATCGCAACAGCGTACCGCCTCCCAGTGATACCGTGATCGCACTTTATGAATATGGCAGCACACAACCTCGCTCCGAGCGTAATGTGGAGCCTACGGATATGCCACCTATGGTTTACGGATCCATAAGTGGCATATAATCAAGCCTCACACTGGCATAGAAGCATGATCGAATGCCGCCATTTTGCAGGCTCAGAGAATATCTACAATCCATTCAGCCTACTCAACTCACTATCTGACAAGATGTTCGGCAGTTATTGGTTTGAGACTGCCACACCTACTTTCCTTATAGAACGTATTGATGGAGAATCCTATCGAAAAAACATCCTTGACAGGATGAACGAGATAGCCAGAAGTGATTTCTGGCATATCACCAGAATTTTCAGACGATAATATATCTGATTTTCTCGCTGCTCGGGTACTACACTCAGG
>HF986014.1 GCA_000431015.1 Alistipes sp. CAG:514
CGCTTGGGCAACACTTTCGTACATCTTCGTCGCCCAAGAGTGCAGCACGGCACGCTTGGGCGACACCTCCGCGCGTTTCCGCCGCCCGAAGGTATTGGGCAAAAGACGTAAGGTTGAATCTGACAAAAAAAGAAGAAGTCTCCCAAAAACGAGGGAGACTTCAGTAGGGTGCCCAAAGCCGGGCTCGAACCGGCACGTCTTTAAGGGACATTGGATTTTGAGTCCAACGCGTCTACCAATTCCGCCATTCGGGCATATTCATGTAGACTTTCCTTTGGATGGAAACTTCGCACTTCCGCTGCACTTCCGCTTCAAAGGTCTGCAAAATTACTGAATTTCCTCCGATATTCCAAAACATTCAACAATAGCTTATGCGAAAAAAAACGTGAAATTCCTCTTGTCCGGCAAAAAGGACTTATACCGGATAAACACCGCTGTCGATGCATCTTATCCGGTGGAAAGCCGTTTGGCCGGACAAACCGCCGGACAAACCGTTGATGTGACTTGTCCGGCGATATGCTTGCTTGCCGGACATTTTACGGCACAGAAGGAACGGTCTTCCTGATCAGATAGACAAAAGGTGTCTGCGCTCTGATTCTCCGCGCATCATTTTTTCGGGAAAATCTATTCGGCTTATGAGGAAAACTGATTATCTTTGTACGATTTAAGCCGGCAGCCACCAAGGTTTGTAGTTTCTGGCACGGGATCCGCGACCATCCGACTTGCGGAGAATGACATAGAGCTTTAGTCCGGGAACGGACAACGAAACATATCATATTAACGAAACTTTAAGCTCAAAGAGATGAGACACTTTTCTTTACCAAAGGACGGTGGACTGATCGAGGAGAACCTGCCTAAGGGCATTCTCCACTCCTTCGAGAAGATCAACACCGAGATTTTTGACGACGCTGCAATCGGCAGCGACCGTGTGGCCGACATCATTGTCAAAGCCATCAAGGATCACGAGAAAGCGGCGCTTCCGCGTCCTTTCAAACTCGGTCTTACCACAGGCAGGACCCCGATTTCCCTCTACAGCAATCTCACCAGACAATTCAAGGAAGGCAAAGTCTCCTTCGCCAATGTCGAGGTGTTCTCGATCGACGAGTACTACCCTTGCGGCAGCGACTCCATCCAAAGACGTAACCACAGACTCCACGACGAGTTTCTTGACCAGGTCGATGTCAGGAAGGAGAACATTCATATTCCTGACGGATCGGTCTCCAAGAAGGAGATTTCCGACTACTGCGCCGAGTTCGACAGAATCGCCAGAGGCATTGACCTGCTGGTGATCGGCGTGGGAGAAGGCGGACAGGTCGGCTTCAACGAGGCCGGCTCCACCGAGAAGAGCGTGACGCGCACCGTGCCGCTCTCCTACATCTCAAGAAAGAGACAGGCCCACAACTTCAACGGCGACATCGCCGTGACCCCTAAGGCCGCCATCACGATGGGCATCGGGACGATGATGAGCGCCCGCAGGATCATCCTTATGGCGTGGGGTGAGGACAAGGCCAAGATCGTACATAAAATCGTCGAGGAGGACATCGACTCCTCTTGCCCGGCCTCATGGCTCCAGAGCCACAACAACATCTCCTTCTTCACAGACGAGATGTCCGCCTCCCTTCTGACAAGATCGGTGGCCCCTTGGAAGGTCGGTCCTTGCGAATGGACTCCGAAACTGATCCGGAAAGCCGTGGTGTGGCTCTGCCAAAAGGTTCACAAGCCTATTCTCAAGCTCACGCAGCAGGACTATCTGGAGAACTTCCTCGGCGATCTCATCGATCTCTACGGGCCGTTTGACAAGATCAACATCGACGTGTTCAACGAGTTCCAGCACACGATTTCCGGCTGGCCGGGAGGAAAGCCGAACGCAGACGACACGACAAGGCCTGTGAAATCCACACCGTTCCCTAAGAAGGTGCTGATCTTCTCCCCTCACCCGGACGACGACGTAATCTCTATGGGAGGAACATTCATCCGACTGGTGCATCAGGGACACGACGTGCACGTGGCCTACGAGACATCCGGAAACCTTGCCGTCCACGATGACGTGGTGCTGCAGCACATGGACGCGGCCTACCAGCTCGGATTCGGCGACAGGTTCGAGGAGGTGAAGGCTATCATCGACTCAAAGAAGCCTGGTGAGCCTGAGCCTAAGGAACTTCTCGCCATCAAGGCGGCCATCCGCCGCAGCGAGGCCAGAGGAGCCGACAGAAGCTTCGGGCTTAATGACAAGACCAACGTCCACTTCCTCAACCTGCCGTTCTACGAGTCCGGCGGAGTGACGAAACTGCCTCGCACACAGAAAGACCTTGACATTATCAAGGAGCTGATCGTCAGGATCCACCCTGACCAGATCTACATGGCAGGTGACCTCGCCGACCCTCACGGAACGCACAGGGTCTGCACGGAGGCCGCGCTTGAGGCCATCGAGCAGCTCAAGGAGGAGGGCAACGACTGGCTGAACGACACCACCATCTGGCTCTACAGAGGCGCCTGGATGGAGTGGGAGCTCTGGAGAGTGGACATGGCAGTTCCGATCAGTCCGGACGAGTTGATCGAGAAGCGCCACGCGATCTTCCGCCACCTTTCCCAGAAGGACATCGTGCCGTTCCCTGGCGATGACCCGAGGGAGTTCTGGCAGAGGGCCGAGGAGCGCACGCAGAACACCGCAAGGCTTTACGACGAACTCGGAATGGCTGAGTACCAGGCCATCGAGGTCTTCCTGCGGCTGAAATAACCAATCATCCATGAATATGTCACCTCACCCACGGTGACATATTCAAGAAAGCAAGAGTAAAGAATATTTTTTATAAACTGCATCAATCATGAAAGTCATCATCAGAGACACTAAGAAAGAGGGTTCCCTCTGGGCGGCACATCACATCGCCGCCGCGATCAAGGCCAAGGCCGAGAAGACCGACAAGCCTTTCGTACTCGGTCTGCCGACCGGCTCAACCCCTCTGGACACCTATGCGGAGCTCGCCAGAATGTGCGCCGCCGGAGAGATCTCGTTCAAGAATGTCATCACCTTCAACATGGATGAATATGTCGGGATTCCGGAGAATCATCCTGAGAGCTATCACAGCTTCATGCACAGGAACCTTTTCGACAAGATTGACATTCCTGCCGGCAACATCCACATCCTCAACGGCAACGCCGCCGACCTCGACAAAGAGTGCGAGGACTACGAGAAAGCCATCATAGAGGCTGGCGGCATCGATCTGTTCCTCGGCGGAGTCGGCGAGGACGGCCATCTCGCCTTCAACGAGCCGTTCTCCTCCATCAACTCCAGGACAAGGGTGGTGACCCTTACCCAGGACACGATCGAGGTCAACTCCCGCTTCTTCGGAGGTGATGTCAACCTGGTGCCAAAACGTGCGATGTCAGTGGGTGTAGCCACTGTCTGCAGCGCCAAGGAGGTTCTCATCCTCGCCTTCGGAAGCAAGAAGGCAAGGGTGGTCAGAGAAGCCATCGAGGGCTGCGTAAGCCACTATGTGACCTTGTCGGCCCTCCAGCTCCACGAGTTCGGCACCGTTGTGCTTGACGAGCCTGCCGCCGGCGAGCTTAAGGTCAACTCCTACCGCTATTTCAAGGCCGTCGAGGCCGCCGAGAACAAATAGTCGGCGAGGCTGAAGTAACTAAATAAAGACTATGAGGGTGGCTGAAACAGAGATTTTTCACCACCCTCTTGAATTATCAAAATCACCGTCAATCAACATGTTATCCTCCACGATTATCGCGGTCTTCCTGACCGTCATGAACCTTGTCTCGCCAAGTCTGACTCCTCCCGCCGCGGCCCGTCAAGACCAGAAACCGTCAGTAGCTACCAGCGAAAGCCCTGCCAAAGAATATTCTGTCAAGGAGCGGTGCGAACGCTACACGATGAAGAACCAGGGACTTGAACGGGAATATTACCTCTACCGCCCTGAAGGACTCAAGGCAGGAGCCCCGCTTGTGATCGTCCTGCACGGCTACGGCGGCTCGGCCCAGAATGGCAAGAAAGCGATGATGGATGTCGCCGACAGGAACGGGTTTGCCGTCTGCTACCCTCAGGGAATAAAGGATCCGAAAGGCAAGCCGGGCTGGAACGTGCGCTACCCGTCCCAGGAGGGCATGAGGACGGATGATGTCAAGTTCATCATCGCGCTCTCCAAAGAGTTGCAGAAGAGGTTCAGCCTCAGCGCCAAAAACACATTCCTGACCGGAATGTCCAACGGCGGCGACATCATCTACCTGATCGCGATGCGCGCCCCGAAGGCCTTCAAGGCGATGGCCTCTATCGCCGGACTGCAATTTAGTTGGATGGAGACGGAATATTCCTACAAGCATCCACTTCCTTTCATGGAGGTCCACGGCACCCAGGACCGCATCTCCGAATGGCTCGGCGACCCGGAGAACAAAGGCGGCTGGGGAGCGTACATTCCCGTGCCGGTGGCGGTAGGCAGGATCATCACCGTCAACGGCTGCACGGAGGAATATGTCACCGAACTTCCACGCCGTGAAGGCCGCAACCAGGTCACTCTCTATCAGTTCAAGGCCGGCAAGCCGGCTGTGAAAGGCGGCAGGCCAACCGAAGTCTGGCTCTACAAAGTCGAAGGCGGCGACCACTCCTGGTCCGACAAGGACATGGACACCTGCTCCGAGATCTGGCGATTCTTCTCCCATTGGCTCGACTAATATTTTGTAAATGTGACCCGAAAAGGTTAACTTTGCGTTGGTCTTATATAAAACTTGCAAGATGTCCGATTACCGCATTTTCGTGGAGAAACACCCGGAGTTCCAGGTGGAGGCAAAGAGCCTCCTGGGGGAACTCAACGAGAACCTGCAGCTGGAGCTGAAAACGCTTCGGCTGCTTAATGTTTACGACTTGTTCGGATTCACGCCCGATCTTCTGGAGAAGAGCCGCTACAGCGTCTTCGGAGAGATTGTGACCGACTCTGTCACAGATTCGATCGATCTGGACGGAGCGAAGTACATCGCTGTGGAGTACCTGCCGGGCCAGTTCGACCAGAGGGCGGCCTCGGCTGTGGACTGCGTGCACCTGATCGACCCCACGGCGCGGATCAGCATAAAGAGTTCCAAACTTCTGATCGTGGACTCCGACGCCTCCGAGGAGACGCTTGAGAAGATCCGCCACTACTACATCAATCCGGTGGAATCCCGCGCGAAAGACCTGAGCAAACTGGCCGACACGGAACACGCGGCGGTCAAGCCGGTTCCCGTGCTGGAGGGATTCAGGAATATGAGCGGGGACGATCTGAAAGCATATTGCAAAAAGATGGGCCTTGCGATGAACGCCGACGACCTCGCCGAGGTTGTGAAATATTTCACCGGGGAAGGCAGGGATCCGAACGAGACCGAACTCAGGATTCTGGACACCTACTGGAGCGACCACTGCCGCCACACGACATTCACAACGGAATTGGAAAGCATCGACGTGGAGGATTCCTTCATCAAGGAGGACATCGACGGGACGATGGCCCTGTACCTGAGGATGCGCTCGGAGACAGGCCGCGAGAAGAAGGGACTGAACCTGATGGATATGGCCACAATCGGGGCGAAATACCTCAGGAAGAACGGTTTGCTGGATGACTTGGAGGTCAGCGAGGAGAACAATGCGTGCAGCATATTCATAGATGTGGATGTGGACGGGCAGACCGAGAGATGGCTGCTGATGTTCAAGAACGAGACCCACAACCACCCTACGGAAATCGAGCCGTTCGGCGGGGCCGCCACCTGCCTGGGCGGAGCCATCAGGGATCCGCTCTCAGGACGTTCCTATGTCTATCAGGCGATGCGTGTCACCGGTGCCGGCGACATCTACAAACCTGTCAGCGAGACACTTCCGGGCAAGCTCCCGCAGAAGGTCATCACCAGGAAGGCCGCCCAGGGATATTCCTCCTACGGCAATCAGATCGGTCTTGCGACAACCCACGTCCGCGAGATCTACCACGAGGGCTACACGGCCAAGAGAATGGAGGTCGGAGCGGTTGTCGGAGCGGTGAAGGCCGGGGATGTGAGAAGGGAAAGCCCTAAGGCCGGGGATGTCGTGCTGATGATCGGCGGACGCACCGGACGCGACGGAATCGGCGGTGCGACAGGTTCCTCAAAGGAACACACAGAGGAGTCCCTTGAGACTTGCGGAAGTGAGGTCCAGAAGGGTAACGCTCCGGAGGAGAGAAAGTTGGAAAGGCTTTTCAGAAGGCCTGAGGTCACGAGACTGATAAAGAAATCGAATGACTTCGGAGCCGGCGGAGTGAGTGTCGCCATCGGTGAGCTTGCCGACGGGCTGGACATCTACCTTGACCGTGTTCCGGTGAAATACAGCGGAATGAACTCCACGGAACTGGCCATCAGCGAGTCCCAGGAGCGTATGGCCGTCGTAGTGGAAGCCAAGGACGAGGAGGAATTCAAGGCGCTTTGCCATTCAGAGAATATCGAGGTGACGCATGTGGCCGAGGTCACCGACACCGCCAGAATGAGGATGTTCTACGGCGACAAGGTCGTTGTGGATCTCACCAGAGCGTTCATCGACAGCGCCGGTGCGAAGCATTATTCAAAGGCCACTATCGGAGCGGTCGAGGACAGGGATCCGTTCTTCCGCGACGTTCCGGGCAAGAACCTGAAAGAGAGAATGTTCGCCAACCTGCAGGATCCGAACGTGACCTGCCAGAAAGGCCTTATAGAGATGTTCGACTCCACCATCGGCCGTTCCACCGTGCTGATGCCGTTCGGAGGCGAGCTACAGACCACCGAGACCCAGGTCTCAGTGCAGAAACTTCCGGTCAAGGGTTATACCGACACAGCCAGCATGATGGCGTTCGGCTTTAACCCTGACATCTGCGACTGGAGCCCTTACCACGGTGCGGCATATTCATTCATCGAGGCTTGCAGCAAGGTCGTGGCGGCGGGAGGCCATTGGGAGACAATGAGATTCTCTTGCCAGGAATATTTTGAAAGGATGACAGCTGATCCGAAGGTATGGGGCAAGCCGACGGCGGCTCTGCTCGGCGCTCTGAAGATGCAGAAGGAGCTTGGGCTGGCTTCAATTGGAGGCAAGGATTCGATGAGTGGATCCTTCGAGACCGAGGACGGGACAATCCACGTACCGCCGACCCTTATCGCGTTCGGTATCACTCCGGTAAAGGCTGACAAGGTGATCTCTCCGGAACTCAAATGGGAGGGAGACCGCCTCTACCTCGTGAAGCATACTCCGCTCGCTGACAGGATGCCTGACACGGAGCAACTCAAGAGGAATTGGAATAATATTCAGGAAAAGATAGAGGACGGCACGATCGTGGCCGGTTGGGCGGTAGGATTCGGTGGAGTGGCAGAGGCGCTTTGCAAGATGAGCTTCGGCAACGCTTTCGGATTCGACGTCAACCTTTCGGAGGACGAGCTGTTCAATCTAAGCTATGGTTCCATCGTGGTGGAGACCGACGGCAGCGCGCTTGATTTCGAGAACGCGGTCGAGATCGGCACCGTAACTTCCGGTGAGGACGGCAACGTCCGTGTGAACGGGACCAAACTTTCCATCTTCGAGATGATGGATTTCAACGCGTCGCTCTTCGAGAAGGTTTACCCCGCAGTCAGCAAGCCAGACTTCAATAGGCTGCTGCCTAAGGGCATGGAGGGTGTGAAGCCGTTCAAGGCAAAGAAGGCGGATCTTGAATATAAGGGGCCGAAGGTTGACAAGGTGATCGCCTACCTTCCTGTCTTCCCTGGCACCAACTGCGACTACGACTCGGCCAAGGCGTTCCGCAAGGCGGGAGCCGAGATCCGCACTTCCGTGTTCCGCAACCTTTCGGACAAGGATGTGTTCGAGTCAATCGCCCAGATGAAGAAGAACATCGAGGATTGTCAGATCCTGATGCTCAGCGGTGGCTTCTCGGCCGGTGACGAGCCGGACGGAAGCGGCAAATTCATCGCCAATGTACTGAACAACAAGGACATCGCGGAGGCGATCGAGGGACTGCTGTCCCGTGGTGGTCTGATTTTAGGAATATGCAATGGTTTCCAGGCACTTGTGAAGTCGGGTCTGCTGCCTTACGGTGAGCTCGGGAAGGTGACCAAAGACTCCCCTACTCTGTTCCGCAATGACATCAATAGGCACATCTCGCAGATGGTGACGACCCGTGTGGCATCCACGAACTCTCCTTGGCTGAGAGGGATGGCAATCGGTGATGAATATACTATCCCTGTAAGCCACGGCGAGGGCAAGTTTGTGGTCAGCGAGGAACTCGCGCGTGAGTTGTTCGCCAACGGGCAGGTGGCGTTCCAGTACGTTGATCCGCTGACGGACGAGCCTACGATGGAGTCGCCTTACAATCCGAACGGATCTTACTATGCCATCGAGGGCATCATCAGCCGCAACGGGCAGATACTCGGAAAGATGGGTCACAGCGAGAGGTACGAAAGGAACCTGCTGAAGAACATCGAGGCCGACCTCGAGCAACCACTGTTCGAGAATGCCGTCAGGTATTTTATAGGGTAGTTATTTTGCTGAGGCTGCATAGTAGAAAGCGCGGAGAGCGGTTGCCATATGTCGCTTCAGCGATACCTTTACACGTACAAGGCACGGAGAGCGGTTGCCATATGTCGCTTCGGCGACCCTTTACCCGTACAGGGCGCGGAGCGTCGGTCGCCGAAGCGACATATGGCAGCCGCGGCAAAAGAAATATTATATTATATAATAATAAATGAAGAGGAATATAATTCACGATGGGGTGTCCATCAAGATCTTCGAGACGGACGACCCGCAGAAGGTGATCATACATTTCACGGATGAGATCACGGCGTTCAACAAGATCAAGAAGGCGGTGATCAAGGACAAGGGTGTCTACTGCAACGGAATCTCCTGCGAGATCTCCAGACTGCTGCAGAAGGGAGGAGTGCCTACGCACTTCATCGAGCAGATCTCTGACACTGAGCAGCTTTGCTGGAAATCACAAGTGATCCCGATGGAGGTGATCGTCAGGAATGTGATCGCCGGCTCGATGGCACAGAGACTGGGACTGGAGGAAGGTATCATCCCGAAGGAGCCGGTCTACGACCTCTGCTACAAGTCGGACATCCTCTGCGACCCGATCATCAACGACTACCACGCCGTCGCCCTCGGCCTCGTGAGCAAGGAAGAACTTGAACGGATATATTCATTGACAAAGCAGGTCAACAGCATCCTGACCCCGGTCTTCAAGGAGATCGGTATCACGCTGGTGGACTTCAAGATAGAGTTCGGTCACCTCTGTGACGGCAGTCTCGTGATGAGCGACGACATCACTCCGGACAGCGCCCGCTTCTGGGACATCGCCACGGGAGACCGCCTCGACAAGGACCGCTTCCGCAAGGACAACGGCCATGTCGGCGAAGCCTACAGGACGGTCTACGAGCGTCTGACCGGCAAAAGTCGAACCTGACTTTTGAAATATGCTTAAAATGAGCCG
>HF986015.1 GCA_000431015.1 Alistipes sp. CAG:514
TGTTGTACTTCCTTCAGTCTTTTCAATGAACTTGTCTTGTGTTTCCGAGAGGCTGAACTTGCGTTCTGTTCTCGAAAGCGGGTGCAAAGGTAGTACTTTTTTCTTTCCCTCCAAACTTTTTCCTACATTTTTTCGATAATAGTTTTCAACAATCGAATGTTGAGATCGCTCCTAAACCGATGTAACCATCCGATAGCCGGAGTGTTACATAATAATAAAAAAAATCGGCTACAGGATAGCCCTGAAAGCCGATTATCTAAAAGTCAGTTGGAAAACTACATTCCGGCGGCGACAATCATGCCAAGTCCGGCAAGGAAGAAACAGAACATCAAGCCGAGAAGAGTGTACACTGTCTTGTTGGATCCCTTGAATTCCTTCCAGACAAACACTCCCCAAATGGCGGCGACCATAGGCGCGCCCTGACCGAGAGCGTAGGAGACGGAAGCGCCAGCCTTTCCGGCGGTGATGTAGCTGAGAGCCGTACCAAGGCACCAGATGCAACCGCCGAGCATGCCGACGAGGTGGGTCTTGGAGTTGCCTTTGAAATATTCACTCATCTTGACAGGCTCTCCCTGGAATGGCCATTTCATGAATATAGGGCCGAACACGAAGTGGCTCACAAGCACGGAAAGGCTGAACAGCACGATGGCGGTGTAAGGGCCGACCTTGCCAGGCTCCATATTCGCGAAATCCTTAAGGTCCATCGCCTTCATCACGAATGATGAGAAGAACGACATCACGACACCGGCCACAACCGCGAGGATGATGCCTTTGCGCTGGTCCGCCTTGCTGATCTGCGCGTTGCCGGCCTTTTTGCCGGAAGCGGCGCCATTGAGAATGACGGCCACCACAACAAGGGCCACACCGATGGCAAGAAGAGTAAGATTGCTCTTCAGCGCGCCCTGAGCCACCTCAACACGGAGATTGTTGATGACACCAAGCACCAGCGCGAGGCCGCAGCCTACAGGGAACGCTACTGACATGCCGGCGATCGAAGTGGAAGCGCTGAGGCAGATGTTGGAAAGATTGAATATGACACCACCTATGATGATGCTCCAGATCGCGGCTGAGTCAGCCTGCGCGATGTCTTTCAGGAACGGACGGCCTTCCGGACCGAATGAGCCAAGGGTAAGAGCCAAAAGCAGGGAGAACACGACCATTCCGATCACATAGTCCCAATAGAAGAGTTCATACCTCCAACTCTTGGCGGCGAGCTTCTGCGTGTTACCCCAGGAACCCCAACAAAGCATGATGATAAAGCAGAAGAAGACTGCCAGACCATAACTGTTTACGATAAACATAATAATAAGTAAAATTAAAAATTGAACATATTCATGGATTATTGAGCGATGAAGGCTTCCGCCTCAGCCCTTGTCGGGATGGCTGTCTGCGCTCCCATCTTTGTCACCGAAAGCGCGGACACCGCCGACGCGAACTCGGCGGCCTCCTTGAGGGACTTGCCTTCCGACAAGGCGACACAGATGGAACCGCAGTAGGTGTCACCTGCTCCGGTGGTATCAACCGCCTTGACCTTGCGTGCCTGCACGAACTGAGGATCGCCTCCGTCCAGAATAAGTGAGCCCTTGCTTCCCATCGTCACGATCATGTTCCCGACACCCTTGTCAAAAAGGACGCGGGCCGCGGCCGCGGCGGATTCCTTGTCAACGACAGGCATGCCGGAGAATGAGGCGAGCTCGGTCTCGTTCGGAATGAACAGTGAGATGTACTTGAATATCTCTTCCGGCAGCTCGGCGTACGGAGCGGGATTCAGCACCACGAAGGCTCCTGCCTCGTGGGCGATCCTCGCGGCCTGGAGGACAGCAGGCACCGGAATCTCCAGCTGCATAAGCAGGACATCACACGACCTGAGAGCCTCCTCCGATGCCTTGATGTCGGCATCTGTGAAATCCAGATTGGCTCCGGATGCCACGACGATACAGTTCTCCGCGTCATTATCGACTGTGATCAAGGCAACGCCAGACGGCTTGTCCGAGCGTATGATTCCGCTGACATCTATGCCTTCAGCCTCGTAGTGTTTGATGGAATTGTCTCCGAAAACATCGTTTCCAACCTTACAGATAAAAGAGACATCTCCACCGACTCTCTTGGCGGCGACTGCCTGATTGGCGCCCTTACCTCCGGCGCTCATGGTGAAGACTCCGCCAAGGACTGTCTCGCCGGGAGCCGGCAACGTCGGGGTCTTGACTGTCATGTCAGTGTTGCTGCTGCCTAAAATCAGTATTTTTTTCATTTTCGCTGTTAAATAATTATTCATTGGTTACAAATCCAGTGCTAAAACGTTAGCGCAAAGTTTTACCAAAGGTCAAAGATAAATAAAAAACGGAAAAGTTCTATTATACCAAGGCACATTTTACACAAAAAAATAAGCGGGAGCCACCACTTGGATGGCTCCCGCTTATTTAAAAAACCTGATAATCCCGGACTACATCATTCCGCCGGCAGGCATCGCCGGAGCAGCCGGCTCTTTCTCTGGGATGTCAACGATACCACACTCTGTGGTAAGGAACATGCCGGCGACTGACGCGGCGTTCTCAAGAGCGACACGGGCGACCTTCGTAGGATCGATCACACCGGCCTCAAGCATGTTGACATATTCCTCGGTACGGGCGTTGTAGCCGAAGTCGCCCTTGTTCTCGCGGATCTTCTGGACGATGACGCTTCCGTCAACACCGGCGTTCTGGGCGATCTGACGGAGAGGCTCCTCAATCGCGCGGGAGATGATGTGAATACCTGTGGTCTCGTCATCATTCTCTCCTTTGAGTTTCTTCAGAACCTCGGCGGCGCGGATGTAGGACACTCCACCGCCCGGAAGATAACCTTCCTCAACAGCGGCACGGGTGGCGTTAAGGGCATCCTCTACCCTGTCCTTTTTCTCCTTCATCTCAATCTCGGAACCTGCGCCCACGTAAAGGACAGCGACTCCGCCGGCAAGTTTGCCAAGTCTTTCCTGAAGTTTCTCCTTGTCATAGTCGGAAGTGGTGTTCTCGATCTGCTTGCGGATCTGAGCCACTCTGTCAGCGATGGCGTCCTTGTCTCCGGCACCACCCACGATGGTGGTGTTCTCCTTTGTGATGGTGACTTTCTCGGCCTTGCCAAGCATGTCAGGCGTGGTGTTCTCGAAAGTGAAGCCTCTTTCCTCAGACACAACAATCGCACCAGTCAGTGTGGCAATGTCCTGAAGCATCTCCTTGCGACGGTCGCCAAAACCAGGAGCCTTGACTGCGGCAACCTTAAGGGTACCACGCAGCTTGTTGACAACCAGCGTTGTCAGAGCCTCGCCATCGACATCCTCCGCGATGATGAGCAGAGCCCTGCCGTCACGGGCGATAGGCTCAAGAATAGGCATGAGATCCTTCATCGAAGAGACCTTCTTGTCCGTGATAAGGATAGCGGCGTTGTCAAGGACAGCCTCCATCTTGTCGGAATCAGTCATGAAGTAAGGAGAGATGTAGCCTCTGTCGAACTGCATACCCTCGACAACCTTAACCTCGGTCTCGGTACCTTTGGCCTCCTCGACAGTGATCACACCGTCACCTTTGACCTTTGACATGGCATCGGCGATAAGCTTGCCGATGGCCGCGTCATTGTTGGCGGAGATCGTGCCGACCTGCTCTACCTTTGAATAGTCTGTGCCGACCTTCTTGCTGTTCTTCTTCAGCTCGGCGACGACAGCGGCGACCGCCTTGTCGATACCTCTCTTCAAATCCATAGGATTGGCGCCGGCGGTAACGTTCTTGAGGCCGACATTGATGATTGCCTGGGCGAGTACCGTAGCGGTGGTGGTACCGTCACCGGCCTGCTCGTTGGTCTTGGAAGCCACTTCCTTGACCATCTGGGCACCCATGTTGGCGTACCTGTCAGCAAGTTCAATCTCTTTTGCCACAGTCACACCGTCCTTGGTAACCTGAGGTGCACCGAACTTCTTGTCGATCACAACATTACGTCCTTTAGGACCAAGAGTGACCTTAACCGCGTCCGCAAGAGCGTCTGCTCCTTCCTTCATCTTTGAGCGGACATCAACATCGAATTTTATTTCCTTTGCCATAATGATTTCCTCCTAAAATTACAGAATAGCCAGAATGTCTGACTGCTTTACAATAAGATATTTCTTTCCTTCAACCGTAACCTCGGTGCCGGCGTACTTGCCATAGAGAACCTCGTCACCAACCTTAACCTCCATAGGTTCGTCCTTCTTTCCGGGACCGACGGCGATCACCTTGCCCTCCTGAGGTTTTTCTTTTGCTGTGTCAGGAATATAAAGACCTGAAGCTGTCTTTGTCTCAGCCTCCTTAGGCTCTACCAAGACTCTGTCTGCCAATGGTTTAATCATGATATTAATGTTTTTAATCAATTTTTACACTCCTCTCCGGAATCCCGGAGACACCCATCCAAAATCAAAGGATGTGCCATCGGCGCCGAGGCTGACAATTTGTCACGAAAGTTGAATTTATGTCACTACTTTATCGATATACAAAAATATATTCTTATATTTGACATTATGGGTGCAGGAAGACAAACCTATCTTGCTATATTAATAAAGGTATGAACACAATATTCTCTACAAAAAAGATCCTAGCCGTACTTGCAGCAGCTACACTTATCTGCGCGGCGCCTTCATGCAGCCGTTTCGGCAAGAGCAAAGGCCAAAGTACCGAATTCGCGACTTTCATCAAAGCCTACACCGGCGGCGTCATCACAGACAAGTCGACCATCAGGGTGGAACTGGCGTCCGACATCGCTGACGCCACACCGGGAGCCGACCTGAAAGACGGGATCCTCACTTTCACGCCTTCCGTAAAAGGTACTTCCAGATGGCTGTCGCACAGCACGATCGAATTCATCCCGGAAGCCGGAGCGCTGAAGCCTGGCCAGGCCTACACCGGAAAGCTGCGTCTGGACAGAATCCAGAAAGTCGGCGACAGGAAGTTCAAGAAGTTCACTTTCAGATTCCTGGTCGCGATCAAGGAGGCTGTGCTCTCGATGAGCGAGATGACCATCACGGCGGCGTCCCCGGACAAGGCCAGCATCGAAGGCAGAATCTCTCTGACAGAGGAGCTTCCGCTCGAAAAAGTCCAGAAGATGATTGAATATGACTACCCGGACAAGAGCGCGGAGATCAATGTCACGGCAGGCACGGCTCCCCTGGGCTATCACTTCGAGATAATCGGACTCCCGAGAGGGGCAAAGGACAGGACACTTAAAGTACACCTCAAACCAGGGGACACAGGATTCGTGACAGATTCTAAGCTGGAGATCACGATTCCGGCCATGAATGATTTCAAGGTTCTCAGCGCGGAAATGGTCGAGGCCAGCGATCCTTACATTGACATCTACTTCACAGAGGCGTTGGACGACGTTTCTGACAACTCAGGCCTGTTCACACTGAATGGTGTTGGACGCAGCTACGTCCAGTCGGAGAACGCCCATGTCAAAATCTTCTATGACAATCCGGAGGACGGCCCGATCAGACTCACGGTCTCCAATGCGGTCAAAAGCCATGACGGAGCAAGGCTCGGCCAGGATTATTCAAAGTCTTTCTCGGCCACAGAGGACAAGCCGGCCGTGGAGATTCCGATCACCGGGAACATATTGCCGGACTCCAAGGAGCTGATCCTCCCGTTCAGAGCCGTCAATCTCAACGCGGTGGACATCAGAGTAATACAAATCTACGAAGACAATGTCCTCACGTTCCTGCAGGAAAACAGCATCTCTGGCGACAACTCTCTGCGACGCTGCGGAAGACTTGTCTACAAAAGGTGCATGCGACTGGACTCGGATCCTTCAAAGGATCTGCACAAATGGCAGGACTACGCGGTGGATCTTTCCGGGCTGTTCAGGCAAGAGCCTGGAGCGATCTACCGTATAAAGCTGTCATTCAAGCAGGAATATTCACTCTACGGCAAGAAGGATTCCTTCAAGGGAGGCATGCCGTCCAACAAGATGGTCAACATCTCCTCCGAGGGTATCACTGAGGAGGATGACGCTGAATGGGACAAGCCATACCCTTACTACTACGAGAGCCTCTTCGACTGGGACAAGTACAATTGGGAAGACAGGGACAACCCTATGAAGCCTTCGTACTACATGTCATCCGAAAGATTCCCGGACATCAATCTTCTCACTTCCAATCTCGGCGTGATCGCCAAGTACTCCGGAAGGGACAGGATCTGGGTCAGCGTGAGCGACATCATCTCCACGGATCCGGTGTTCAACGCCGAACTCTACGTCTACAGCTACCAGCTGAAGGAGATCGGCTATGCCAAGACCGGGACTGACGGAATGGCAGAGATCTCACTCTCGGGAAAGCCATTCGTGATTGTCGCCAAGAGGGGCGAATCGACAAGCTACCTTAAGGTGACGGAAGGTGACCAGAATTCCCTTAGCCGTTTCGATGTCGGAGGAAAGACACTGGAAAAGGGTCTCAAGGCCTTCATCTATGGGGAACGCGGTGTCTGGAGGCCGGGAGACACCCTGCATGTCACCTTGATCCTTGAGGACAGGGAGAACACCATCCCGGACACCCATCCGACCATCATGGAGCTTTACACCCCGACAGGACAGTTCTACACGAAACAGATCAACAGCAGCGGCAAGAACGGATTCTACGCCTTCACGATCCAGACCAAGCCGGATGATCCGACCGGGACATGGCATGCCTACTTCTCGATCGGAGGAGCGACATTCCATAAAGCGCTGATGGTCGAAAGCATCAAACCTAACAGATTAAAAATCAACCTTGAACTAAAAGATAATGTCATCGACGGAGGTCGTTCGGTACCGATGGGGGTATCGTCCAACTGGCTCACCGGCCCTCCGGCATCCGGTCTGTCGGCGAGTGTAAGCATGACGCTGAGGAGCGGTTCCTCGACCTTCAAAGGATTCGAAGGCTACTCTTTCTCCTGCCCGCTGTCGGATTTCACGACAAGCGAGCATCAACTGTTCAGCACAAGGCTTGACTTCAACGGGCAGGCAAACGTGAACGTCAGCATGCCTACGGCCAACTATGCTCCCGGAATGCTGCGCGCCGACATCCTGACCACCGTCGAGGAACAAGGCGGCGATGTCAGCTTCAACACAATGACGGTTCCGTTCTCGCCATATTCCGCCTACGTCGGAGTAAGGCTGCCGAGAGAGGACAAAGGAATGTACCTTGAGACCGACAAGGACTACAAGGTTGACGTTGCCGTTGTGGACAAAAACGGCAACAGGCTTTCCGGACGCAATCTGAAGTACACGGTCTACAAGATGAAATGGAGCTGGTGGTGGGAGACACGCGACGAGAGCCTCTACACCTACATGAACAGTCCGTCCGCCGACATCATCTCTTCCGGCACGATCAAATCCGGACACGGGGACAGCACCATTCCGCTCAGAGTTGACTACCCGGATTGGGGACGGTACCTCGTGCTGGTCACCGACACGGGAAGCGGCCACACATCGGGAGGCATAGTCTACATTGACTGGCCATCGTACAGAGGAAGATCCTCGAAGACAGATCCTGACGCCCTGACAATGCTGTCTTTCTCCACCGACAAGGAATCCTACAATGTCGGAGAGAACGCCACCGTGTACATTCCTGCCGTGTCCAAAGGACAGGCGCTCGTCTCCCTTGAGAACTCAAGAAAAGTCATCTCAAGGAAATGGGTGAAGGTCTCCGGCGAGGACGACGCGACATATTCATTCAAGATCACGCCTGAGATGGCGCCTAACTTCTATGTGCATGTCACTCTGATCCAGCCACACGAGAGAGGCGACAACGATCTCCCTATCAGGCTCTACGGCGTGCGCCCTATCCTGGTCAACGACAAGGCTTCCCATCTTGAGCCTGTCATCAACATGCCTGATGTACTGCGCCCTGAGGAGGAATTCACGGTCAAGGTCAAGGAGAAGAACGGCAAGCCGATGACCTACACGCTGGCGGTTGTGGACGAAGGACTGCTTGACATAACGGGCTACAAGACCCCGGATCCGTGGAACGCCATGTACGCTCGGGAAGCCCTTGGTGTCAGCACCTGGGATCTGTATGACGATGTCATAGGAGCCTACAGCGGAAGGTTCTCGCCGATGTTCAGCATCGGAGGTGACGAGAGCATGATTGTGGGAGCCAAAAAGGACAACAGGTTCAACGCTGTCGTGAGATACATCGGTCCGTTCTCGCTTCAAAGCGGCACAGCCACACACAAGATCAAGCTTCCTATGTACGTAGGCAGCGTGAAGGTGATGCTTGTGGCCGGTCGCTCCGGAGCCTACGGCAACGCGGAAAAGACCGTCACGGTAAGATCGCCGCTTATGGTTCTGCCGACTCTTCCAAGAGTCCTCGGCACAGGTGAGAAAGTCTCTATGCCGGTCAACGTCTTCGCGCTTGAGAACGAGGTGAAGGACGCCGAGGTCACTGTGACCGTTGACGGACCGCTGAGAATCAACGGCGATTCCAGGGCGGTTGTCACGTTCAGCGAGCCTGGGGACAAACTGGTCAGATTCAACCTTGAGGCGACCGGAACCGGTGTCGCGACCGTCAACATCACCGCGGCCTCCAAAGGCCACAAGGCCAAGGACAGGATCACTATCCAAGTAAGGACACCGAATCCTCCGATCGTCTCCGTGGAAAGGGCTGTCATCCCGAAGGACGGGACTAAACATTTCGGGTTCAAGCCGTTCACTTCCGGCGACGAGCAATGGGCGACCTTGGAATTCACCGGATTCCCGGCTGTGGACTGCGGAGGTATATTCACATTCCTCAAGGGCTACGACTACAGCTGCACCGAGCAGATCGCATCCAGAGGAATAAGTCTGCTGGCGATCAAGGACATGCTTCCTGAGGACAAGCGGCAGGAAATCGACAAGATGATCCCTGAGCTGCTCCAGTCTCTCTACCAGAGACAGTTGGGCGGCGGCGGATTCACCTACTGGCCGGGAGGTACCGACGCGAACGGCTGGGTAAGCTCGATGGCGGGACAGTTCATGATAGCCGCTCTCGAGAATGGATTCTCTGTCAGCAAAGGCGTACTTGCCAGTTGGTCCAGATTCCAGAAGAAGAACGTGCAGGACTACCGCAACACCACGAACACAGCGCTTGGCGACCTTGAGCAGGCCTACAGGCTCTACACGCTGGCTCTAAACGGCGAGGCGGAGAGCGGAGCCATGAACAGGCTCAAGGAAAGCGAGAGCCTCTCCACGCAGGCTGCATGGATGCTTGCCTCGACCTATGCCATCACCGGCAAGAAAACCCTGGCCAAAGAGATCATTGAAGGTCTGAGGACAGACTTCTCTGAATATGCCCAGGCCAACAGTACATTCGGCTCGCCGGTCAGGGACAAGGCCATCGCCATTGAGTCCATGGTCCTTACCGACGCCATACCGGAAGCCATGGATGTCGCCCAGGAAGTCGCCGACGCGATCTCCGGAGGTTGGTACTCGACGCAGGAACTGGCCTTCACGACCAACGCGCTGAAGAAACTGGCGGCTAAAGTCGGCTCAGACAACATCGCCGCCGAAGTCCGTCAAGGTGACAAGACCGCCAGCGTAAAGAGTGCCAAGTCCATAGGGATGGCTACCGTGGACACCGAATGCGGCAGCATCGACATCACCAACAAGATGAACGGCCTGCTCTACGCCACATTGGTGACATCCGTGATTCCTGAGCCAGGAAGCAGGGTGGAGGCGAGATCCAACGGGCTTAGCCTGAGCGTGGCCTACAGCTCGCTTTCCGGCAAGACACTGACACCTGAGAAGATCCAGCAAGGAACCGACTTCAATGTCACCATCACGGTAGGCAACACCAGCGGAGCCAAAGACTACACAAACCTGGCTCTTACAGAGGCGATTCCATCCGGATGGGAAATCATCAACGACAGGCTTCTCGGACAAGGAGCCTCAAAGGCCTCGTTCACCTACAAAGACATCAGGGACGACCGTGTGATCTGGTTCTTCGACCTTCCGAAGGGTTCAAGCAAGACTTTCAGGATGAAGATGCATGCATCCTACCTTGGCGAGTTCACCCTTCCGGCGATAAAATGCGAGGCGATGTACGATCCGCACATTGTCGCCAACACCGCCTCAAGCACGGCGAAAGTCACTGAATAGGCCATGAGCGAAGGGTTGCTCTCCAAGTTGGCCGGCAAATTGAAAAGAATCACCAAGAGACAGGCTATCATCATGATATGCCTGCCTCTTTTAATAGGCTACATCTTCTGTCTGCCAAAGGACATCTTCGAAGGGACCACCTATTCAACGGTTGTTACTGACAGAAACGGAGAGCTTCTTGGAGCGAGGATAGCACGGGACGGCCAATGGAGGTTCCCTCCGTCCGACACCGTGCCTCAAAAGTTCCAGACAGCCATCGTCCAATTCGAGGACAGGTGGTTCAACCTTCACCCGGGAGTCAACCCTGTCTCCATCCTGCGTGCCGCGGTCGGCAACATGAAAGCCGGACAGGTGACCAGCGGGGGCAGCACGATCACGATGCAGGTGATAAGGATGTCCAGAGGCCGCGAAAGGAATCTCGGACAGAAAATCATCGAGGCCATCCTGGCCACCAGGCTGGAACTGCGATGCAGCAAAGAGGAGATTCTCGGCATGTACGCGTCCCACGCACCTTTCGGGGGCAATGTCGTCGGGCTGGAAGCGGCCTCCTGGAGGTACTTCGGAAGGCCTCCGGACGAACTGACATGGGGAGAGGCCGCGACATTGGCTGTGCTACCGAACGCTCCCGCCGAGATTCATCCCGGCAAGAACAGGTCAAGGCTGCTGGAGAAACGCAACCGGCTTCTGGCAACACTCTACAAGAGAGGAAGTCTGGACTCCCTCGACTACGCCCTGGCCTGCGACGAGCCGCTGCCGACGGAGCCTCTGGCGCTTCCGCAGGACGCCCACCATCTGACAGAATACTACTGGAAGACATCGCCGGGGAAAAGGATACGTACGACTATCGACATTCACTTGCAAAGGCACGTCCAGGAGATAGCGGACCAATGGAACAATGACTTTACATCAAACGGAGCCAATGATCTGGCCGCCATCGTCGAGGATGTCCACACAGGCGAGGTGCTTGCCTACATCGGCAACGCCAATCCTCAGCGCAAACGCCCGGGAAGCGAGGTGGACATCATCCGGTCGCCAAGAAGCACAGGCAGCATACTGAAGCCCGTCCTCTACTGCGCGGCTCTTCAGGAAGGCGAGATCCTGCCCAACACCCTGCTGCCGGATGTCCCCATCAACCTGAACGGATTCTCTCCGCAGAATTTCAACCGCCAGTTCAACGGAGCCGTTCCTGCTTCGGAAGCCCTCGCACGCTCACTGAATGTGCCTTCCGTGCACATGCTCAGAAAATTCGGCGTGCCGAAATTCCTTGGCACACTGCGCAGATGCGGGATGAGTACCCTGAAGGAAAGCGCCTCACACTACGGACTGTCGCTGATCCTTGGAGGCGCGGAAGGGACATTGGGAGAAGTAACCTCATTATATTCAAAGATGTCCGAGTCCTATCAAAGACCGGACACTTTACATAACGGGAAGGGAGACAGGCTTCAAGGGTTCCCTCTGAACGACAAGTGCGCCCTGTGGTGGACATTCGACGCGCTGAAAGAGGTCAACAGACCCGACGAGATCGACTGGCGGCTGATACGGTCTGTGAGGAAGGTGGCTTGGAAGACAGGAACCAGCTACGGTTTCCGGGACGCTTGGGCCGTCGGAGTGACAGCCGACCACGCTGTCGGAGTCTGGGTCGGGAACGCTCAAGGCCAAGGAGTTCCCGGACTCACGGGAGCCAGGACAGCCGGCCCGGTCATGTTCGACATATTCAATCTTCTTCCTTCAACAAATTCTGACAATGAATATTCAAGGAACGGTTGGTTCAAGGAGCCGGTCTACGGCGACTACATCACAGCGGAAGTCTGCCATGAGTCGGGATGCCTGAAAAACGCCAACTGTAGCCATCTCGACACCCTCATACTGCCACGGAAAGCGGTCCGAAGCGAGGCCTGCCCTTATCATAAGATGATTGACGGGGAGGCGGTCTTCGTGCTGCCGCCTTCGATGGAATGGTACTACAAGCAGCACCACCCTGAATATTCCCCCGTCCTGGCAAGGAACAAAGTGAATGGAGACACTCCGATGGGATTCATCTATCCGGAGAACGGCGCGGACATCTACATCCCGCGCCAGCTGGACGGCTCCATCAAGGGAATAACCTTCAACCTCGCCCACAGGAACCCTATGACGACAGTCTTCTGGCACCTTGACAATGAATATGTCGGGGAAACACAGCTGATTCACCAGGTGACACTCACGCCGTCACCCGGGAAGCACACCGTCACTGTGGTGGATGAGTCCGGAAACATGCTGTCCGTAGGATTCACCATCATGGACAAGAACAGGTAGTCCTATGGCTGTCTTTCAAGACAATCGCTTATTTGGAAGGTCGCTTATACCCATCCTTGGTGGCTTTCGACGCCATTCTTGAGATTCTGTCAGCCGTGGCCGGATGCGTGGAGAACAACTGTCCGACAGATGAGCCGGCAGCCGCCTGTGTGCCGGAGGCGGAGTCTCCGCCGGACAACTTCTGCAGTTCCTCAAAGGCCATGGCCATCGCCCAAGGATTCTTGCCGAGACTCTTGAGGAAGTCATACCCATAGTCATCAGCCGCGCACTCCTGCTTCCTTGAGAAGCTGGCGCTCATCAAGACCTCTCCGAGATCCCCGAGCTGCGATGCGGTGAGGACCGCGACAGCCCCGCCGGTGGAGACAACAGCATCCCTCAAGGCCGAAGTCATGAGAGCCTGCTTGAACTGCATCTTGGAATGCTTCAGAGCCACATGGCCGATCTCATGCCCTACAACACCCAAAGCCTCATCGTCTGTCATCGCTTCCAGAAGTCCCGAATAGATCCTCACGCTTCCGTCAGCGCAGGCGAAAGCATTGACTTCGTTCGTCTTGTAGACCTTGAAATTCAGAGGAATCCCATTGACGGATGTGATCCCGGCAGTCATCCTCCGGACTCTTTTGACATACGGGCTGGTCTCCGGAAGCACGGCGTTCTCAGCATCGAGTTTCTGGACGTACTGGCCGACATAAGCCTGTATCTGCGAGTCGGACAACGTGGCCGCCTGGGCCACCTTGGCGCCACCGGAAAGCAGATAGGCCGCATTGAACTGTTCCGAACATGAGGCGCAAAGCGCCGCCACCGTCAAAATGAATATGATTCTACGCATTCCCGCTAATTATTAATGAATGTGCAAATATATAAATTTGTCCGAACTTTCCGCAGAGCGTCCAACGATTCCGCACCGCAATAATCACCACAAACTCCGGGACACAAAAAAGGATGGCTAAAAGAAAACTCTCAGCCATCCCATCCCGGTAATCCCTAAAAATTACTTAGCGCTTACCAATCATCTATTTATTAGAGATTCGCGTTGTCTTCCTTCCAGTTCTCGACAGCAGGAACGATACCGAGGGCGATGATCTCCTCACGCATCTTGCAGAGATGCTCGTAGGACTTCTGGAGATCGGCCATCTCGACAGCAGTTCCCTCAGGAACAGTGTAGTGAACACCGTCGGCGTCGATCACTGTTGGCATCGCCATCATCACATTCTTGAAGCCGCACTTGTCGCAGTTGACATAGCAGCCGGCAGGCCATGTGAACGGAGCTCCGCCCATAGCACCCTCGATCATCTTGACAGCCTGGTAGGCAGGGCTCTGGAACGAAGAGCGTCCACGAAGTTTGATGATGTTGGAGCCACCCTGGATCGTGTCATGCTTGATGGCAGCCCAACGCTCCTCGGAGATGTTGAACTCAGAGAGAGGCTTGCCGTCAACCTTGGCCTTGGATGCGAAAACAGCCATCTGCTCGCCGTGACCGCCATAGGTGTAGCAATCGGTAACCTTGCTCTGAAGGACACCGCACTCCTTCGCGATCTGCTCCTGGAGACGTGTAGAGTCCAAAGCAGCGAGAGAGGTGAGCTGGTTAGGCTTGAGGCCTGAGTGGATGAGAGCCGTGAGGGCTGTCACGTCAGCAGGGTTGAAGATAACGACAACGTGCTTAACATCAGGGCAGTACTGCTTGATGTAGTCACCGAACTGAGCGGCGATCTGGCAGTTGCCCTTAAGGAGATCCTCACGTGTCATGCCCTCCTTACGAGGCGCACCACCTGAAGAGATGATGAACTTCGCACCGGTGAAAGCCTCCTTAGGATCCGTTGTCCAGGTCACGTTCGCGCCAGGGAAAGCGCAGTGGCACATTTCCTCGGCGACACCGTGAACGGCTGGTTCGATGATGTCATAAAGGCAGACATTAGGAGTAAGACCGAGCATAAGAGCGGTCTGAGCCATGTTTGAGCCGATCGCACCGCCGGCACCGACGATGAGCAGCTTCTCGTTTGTCAAAAATCCCATGATAGAAAAATTTTATGTTAAAATCCTTTAACTGTCTAAAGTGGTACAAAGATAACAAATTCCCTTGTATTTTCTTTCTAAATCAAAAAATCATTATATTTGCACTGATAAAACAGATAAAGACAAACAGTTTATATGGAACCTCCCAGTTCTATCCTGACAGACGGTAATTCCAAGGCGGACCCCCGATCGGACGATCCGCTGTCGCGCAGCATGTTTGATAATCAATCGTTGGTTGTCCCGAGCCATTGTGGTGACGGGTTCTTTGTCATGCTTTAATCTGAATTCTTAAATTATGGCACTATATTTAAAAAAGGAATTAGAAGAGTCCAGATCCCTTATCGGAGTCTGGCAGATAACGGAAACAGAAGAAGAACTAAAGGAACTCGCTTCCGTCCCTTCAGATGAGATGGAGGAAATCTCATTCATCAACAACGAATCCCTCCGCAAGCAGAGGCTCGCGGTCAGGGCGCTTCTTTGCGAGCTGTTCGGCGAAAAGGTCTACCTGAGCCACCACGACAACGGGAAGCCTTACCTGGAGAACAGCGTCACCAACATAAGCATCACGCACACAGACAAATATGTAGCCGTCATCCTGAACGACAACGAGGATGTCGGCATCGACATCGAATCCCTGTCACGAGACTTCTCGGCAGTGGAGCGCAAGGCGCTTTCCGAGGACGAGGTTGAAGATCTGGATGAGGACAAGCGCAATGAGCAACTGGCCATCTACTGGTGCGCCAAGGAAGCCATATTCAAAAGACTCTCGGCCTACAGGGTGAATTTCGCCGAGCAGATCGAGGTGGAGCGCTTCCGTCCGAAGGGAGAGGGAGAGCTTGACGCGACCTTCATCCACAAGGACGGCTATGAGGAGGAATTCGAGCTTGAATATATGACCTTCGACAACCACGTTCTTGTCTGGGTTGCAGGCGAGGTATAGCCACCATTTAATATCAACCTAATAAAATTTTTAATTATGTCAGCTACAGTACTGGTGATCATCGTCTTAGTGGCGATTATATTCCTTTACATCTTCCTCACGCAGCGCAAGTTTGTGAGCCTTGAGGAGAAGATGAAAAACGCTTTCAGCCAGATAAATGTCCAAATGAAGTCCCGTTGGGACGCTGTGACCAATCTGGTTGAGATGACCAAGCAGTACACAAAATACGAGCATGACACCCTCGTAGATGTGATTTCCAAGCGCACGGCCTCCGTCTCCAGTCCTGAGGATCTCGCCCAGAGCGAGGCTTCGCTGAGATCCGTGATGGGACGCCTGAACGTCGTCGCGGAGCAATATCCTCAACTTGGAGCCAACACCGTGTTCCTGAAGACTATGGGAGAGATCAAGGACTATGAGGAGAAAGTCCGTCTCAGCAGGATGGTCTACAATGACTGCGTGACGAAGATGAATATGATGGCCCGCCAATGGCCTTCCTCAATGGTGGCCGCCATGCTCCATTTCTCGACCCACGAACTCCTTCCGGAAGACCAGACAGTCGTCAACGCACCTTCAGTCTCAGACATATTCAACAAGTAGGATCATGAGTAGGCTTTGGACATTTTTCCTGGCCGCCGTCCTGTCTCTCGTCGCTGTCCCGATGTCCGGCAGCGACGTTGACTCGTTGAGAATCAACGTGGAACTACGGGACAACGGATCTGCCATTGTGACCGAGACATGGCATATTGATGTCTCTGACGACATCACGGAATGGTACCTCGTGGCCGACAACATGGGTCAGATGACCATTGAGGATCTGGCGGTCAGCGACGAGACCCTCGGCGACTATCTAAACGAAGGCGAATGGGATGTTGACCGCAGCCGCGCCATGAAGGCGGGCCGCTGCGGACTTGTGACCAAATCCAACGGCTATGAGATCTGCTGGGGCGTGGGAAGTTCCGGCAGGCACACCTACACCGTCCGCTATCTTCTCACCGGCCTTGTCAAGGGTCATGAGGACATGGACGGATTCAACCACATGTTCGTCGCCCGTAACCTGGGTTCGTCACCCAAATCCATCATTCTGACTGTCAGGAAGGCGGGAATGGAGTTCTCCACGGAGAACACGAAGGTCTGGGCGTTCGGTTTCAGGGGAGAGATACACGTGGAGAACGGGATTGTCGTGGCCAGAACCACGGAGCTTTTCATCAAGGAGAGCGCGATGATCGTCATGGTCGGCTTCGAGAAGGGCATGTTCCATCCGGACCTGGTCGAGAAGCGGACATTCGACCAAGTCCGCAAGAAGGCCCTCAAAGGCAGCGACTACTCATCTTCAGGAGAGTACGGCTTCTGGGAATGGGCTTCCGTCATATTCTTTGCCATCATCGTCATCCTTGTGTTCCTGACTCTCATCGCCGCCATAAAGGACAAGATCAACAAGATCAAACGCAAGAAGGAGCTTCTTGGCGGGAGGATCAAGGATGTCCCATGGTACAGGGACACCCCGGTAAACGGTAATCTACGGAAGGCAAGCAACATACTGACAGAGTTCGAGGGTCTCAAATCAACTCAGAGACAGAATCTTATCGCCGCCTACATCACAAGGCTCTTCCTTAAGGGGGGATTCGAGATTGTCCAGCAGCCGGGCGGTTCAAAGCCTCAGATGCTGGTCAAGGATCTTCCGGACACCGCGGTGCAGGACGACGACAATGACACGAAGCTTGAGTCCGAGCTGCACTCGTTCATCAAGGAGGCCGCCGGAGATGACAGGATCCTCCAGAAGAACGAGCTCAGGAGATGGTCCAAGTACAACGGCAGGACATTGTACGCCTGGAGCAACAGGATAGAGAACGGAGCGACCGTCTGGACGATGAAGCCGGAGGAGGTTCGCCAGGTCTTCGGACTAAGAAAATTCCTGAAGGATTTCACGCTGATCAAGGACAGGGGTGTGGTAGAGGTGAAACTGTGGAACGACTACCTTGTCTTCGCATCCCTTTACGGCATCGCCGACCAGGTGATGAGGGACTTCCGTAAAGTCTGTCCCGAGTACTTCAGGCTGTCTTCGTCCGCGGAGTTTTTTAACGACAGCGCGACCAACCTGTTGATCTGGGACATGATCAACATGACATCCAGGGACTTCAGCGTGGCGGCCTCAACCTATGAGGCCTCGCTCAACAGATCAAGCTCAAGCGGCGGAGGCGGATCGTCATCCTGGGGCGGCGGAGGCGGCTACTCCGGCGGAGGATCCGGCGGAGGCGGACGCTAACATCCGGTCACTTAGAAGCTGAAAGCCACTCCAGGCGGCGGCGTATTCCAAGAAGTATCCGACGGAACGGAGTGGCCAGAAGCCAAATCCGAACCTTAAGAAGGTAGATTTTCGAGGTCACGTCAACGGGTCTGGTCCCATCCTTCAGGATAGAGACCACCCGGGCGTAGATCTCGTCCCGTGTGCAATGCTCCTTTGCCGCGAGGACACCGTCACCTTGTATCACGGCATCACCGCCGGCGGCAAAATCCAACACCCGGTGAAGGACGTAATGATTGTTGAAGCGGAACAGTACCACATCGCCTCTGTCAGCAAGCCGACGCGGCTTCCCGGCCGGCGAGGTCGCCTCGATTCCTTCCAGCACCACCAGATCCCTCTCGGCGACAATGAAAGGAAGCATGCTTGTCCCCTTCACTGGGATAGTGACCCTTTTCCCCTCCCGTAGCAGATCGATCACGCTTGCGAAAAAGGCATCGTTATTGACAATCATCATCTCCCATTTTTGACTTTCAACGAATATTACGCGAAACCGCATCAGCACAAATATATTGAAAAAAAAGTTATCTTTGTAGAATAACAACTAAAAAGCCACATCATGAGGATCAATAGCGGTTTCGTAATCCGCGACATCTGCGGGGAAAAGGTCATTTCCGGAGAAGGCAACGAATGCATCAACTTCAACAAGCTTATAAGGCTCAACGAATCTGCTGCCTTCCTTCTGGAATCGGTCGGAGAATCCGAGTTCACCGAAGAGACCATGGCAGACCTGCTTTGCTCAAAGTACGATGTAGACCGTGAAAGAGCCTTGGCCGACGCGGAAGCCCTGTGCTCGACCTTGAAGGAAAACGGAATCATCGCATAGCATGAAGAACGTTTCGGCCACAAGGCACTACCGCGTGGGCGGGATTCCTTTCAGGATCGAGTTGGAGTCCCCGTGGATTCCGATGGAGTACACCGAACCTGTCAAGAGGCGGATTGAGAATGCGGCGGCCAAGGGAATATAGTCTCCTCACACGAAGTGTCGGGATGGAGTGACTGTCACCGGGAACGGATGAGCATTAGACAGTGAGAGGGCGACCCAAACAGGCCGCCCTCTCACGTTTCTTGGTAATCTTATAAAATAACTTGGTAATCTTTGATTGTCTTTCTTATTCTTTAAAGCTTACTTACCGTAGTCGTAGATCTGAAGTTCGACAGGGCCGAGAAGGCCGGAAGGCTGAAGCTCGGAATCCTTGTTGAGGTAGGTCGCCGTCTGGAAGGTGAACCTCTCGTTGGCAGGAATGGCTTCCTTCTCTCCGATCACTCTGTTCCTCCAGCAGTTTACAACCTCCACCTCGATCGTGTTCACGCCCTTCCTGAGCAGGTTTGTGATGTTGAGCCTGTAAGGAGCCGTCCAGACACCGCCGGCATATTCACCGTTGACCTTTACCTTCGCCATCACCATGACCTTTCCCAGATCAACGTAGACCTCTCCCTGTGGCAGCTTCTTAAGCTTGAAGCTGTTGGTGTAGGTGGCGTCTCCGGAGAAATACTTGATCCTCAGATCGTCGCTGGTGGTCCAGTCATAGAGCGTGTCGAATGTGACCGGTGCCTCAGGGCCGCCCCTCTTCTCCTGGAAAGCGACGGTCCAAGGGGTGTCGATGGTCGCTAGGACAGACTTCTCCGGATAGTTGCAGCCTTCGGAGACCGCCTTGTCAGTGTCCTTCCTGAACACGATGAACGAGCTTTCGTAGGCTTCAAGCATCATCGGGACCTTGGTGGTCTTCGTGAGTGTCCTGTACTGCCTCAAGTCACGGACATCCTTGGTGAGCGGATTCCATAGCTCAGGAGTCTTGCCCTGCACGCGGAACAGGCCGTCGAATGAGATAGCCTTGTCTCCCTGGTTGGAGACGAAGTAATATTCCCCGTCCGCGAGTCTGAGATGGATGAACTGAATAGGCAGAGCCGGATCCTCCGTGGTGAAGTCAGGGGCGATGCCCAGATCGGCGAACACCTCCTCAAGCGAGGCGTCCTTGTAGATTCTGCCCTTGCCGTAGCTCACTGAGCGCGAGAACGGATCCGTGTTGTTTCTCCACATCCTGGCAGCGATGCCTCTTACCTTCACATCGCACTCCGGGTAGCCCTTCATGCTCGGAGATCTCTCCGGAGCCGGGCCAAGGATCACAAGACCGTCACGGACAAGCGTCTCAAGCTTTTCAAGGAGTTCCGGACGCATGGTCTTGATCTTAGGAAGAACGAGGACGGAGTACTGCATACCGCTTTCAAGGGTGAGTTTGCCATCCTTTACACAGGCCTTCATGACCACATCGCTGTTGATGTAGTCGAACGAGAATCCCTCAGGAAGTTCCGGATCCTTCGTTCCGGTCATCTTAGGACAGTCTTCGCCAAGGAAGTAGGCGACATCGGCTACATAGCGTCCCTGCTGGAGCATGTAGTTGCAGCGCTTGATGTAGTCGTTGAACACGTCCAGCTGGGAGAACCAGGTGTTGTGACGATTGAACTCATTGCCGAACCATGCGTTGACGCCAGGCACTCTGTCGTCAGGCTGCTGTATGTAAAGATGGTACAGGGTAGCGTTGATGCCCTCGGTGAAGAAACGGTCACCCCGTTGTTTCATCTGGCCTGGATACTGTGTGAAGTCAGGCCCTCCGCAGGTGAAGCTCTCGGCCCAGACCTTACGCTTTCCGTAGATGTGGCCGCAGGATGAGGCCACCCGGTTCTCGATGTCGCCAAGGTCGCCGAAACTCCAGAACTCGCCGGCGATCTCATCGGACTGCGATCCGTACTGGAGGAAGTCTCCAGGGAAGCCCCAATGGCCGTAGTTCTCAAGCCAGGTGGTCAGGCCATGCTCGTTGCTGACCTCACGAAGACCGCCCACATAGTTGTAGGACACCTCATCGGCGACAAGCCGCCTGAGATCCCAAAGGAAACGGTCGGACATGTCCTCGCTGCCGACCACCACACCACTCATGACAGGGATGAAAGGCACCGGATCGTAGCCGTAGGCCGCGATGAAATCCTCGATCATATTGTCGGTCCAGTTCTGGCCTCCTGTCTCGTAGCTGTCCTCCACACAGACCTTGAACGTCTTTCTGTCCTCGGCAGGGATCCTCTTCAGTATCTGGCCGAGATAGTTGTCAAAGTGTGTGCGTATGTGCTTCTTGCTCATCTTGTCCGTCTCAAGTCCGGTTCCCTCCACAGGCGCCGGGGAACAGAGCGTGCCGGTAGGAAGCATGGCCGTCCTCATGACCACCCAGTCGCCTGCCGGAACATCCCAGACGAGCGTCCCGTCTTCGGACACATTGGCGGTTATGTCCTTGACCTCACTTTCAGGAACACCCTCATAGTCAGGCTGATCCCTCCACATGTAGGCATCCCACATAGGATGCGGTGTCTGCCACATCTTTGAGAGGGACTTCTCTGGGTATCTCTCCACGGCCGGTTTGTCGGACAGGGTGACGCTCTTCACGACCCCAGGCTTGACCTTGAGGACAAACTCGCCCGCGACCGTCTCGGGGATAGAGATCACAACTGGAGCGAATGGCTCGAAACCGACATTCGTGTCGGAACGGCTCCTGTCGATAAGGAACTCCTCGACAAGTGTGAGTTCTCCGCCTTTCCTCGCGTAGAGAGACGCCTCGCTGACAACCTCCTTATCGACAGGCTTGATGAAGACCGAACGCACGACTGCCTCCTTGCCGGCCTTGAATGTGATGGTTCCGTCTTCGGCCACCTCGGACGCGAAGCTGACGGAGGCAGCTGACAGAGGATAGGCAAGAACCCTGACAGGCTGCGCGTCCTTTCCGAGCTCACGAAGTTTCCCGTTGAACCTCACCGGACCGGAAACCGTGTCCTTCACATAGCCAAGATACCTCATCGCCTGCGATGGCTCGACCCAAGGGCCGCCGCTCTGGCTCCATCCAGGACTGTTGAACATACCGATCTCGATGCCGAGCTCGCCCGCGGTCTTGAACATCGTGTGAAGGATGTCCCACCATTCGTCCGTGAACATCCTGACCGGACCCTGAGGAGCGCCCTGCCCCTCGCCGATCATGCCGATGAAGGCCCTGTTGATGCCTACAGACTTCATTGCCTGGAGATCCTTTACGACTCCTTCCTTGGACATGTTCCCGGCAACCCAGTACCAGTAGATGCCAAGTTGCTGACTCTCAGGAGTGTCCTTGAAGTTCTTCTCAACTGTACTGATGCTGTCCTGGGCGAAGGCTGATCCGCCCAGAAGCAGAAAGACGGCTACAAGCCATCTGAATTTTTTAACCATAATCATTTATTTTGGAATATTACATCCTAAGTAACTCTTTGTAATCCCTAAAGATCATCAATTTATTTTTAAACGCTTACTAAAAGTGGTTTTTTCAAATTTAGAAAATAATCTAAACGGGCTGCAATTATTATCAAAATGTAAATGCCAATTATCAAAATGCCAATACCACCGCAGAGCGGATTCGAGGGAGACTCCGCCCACATAACCAACGAAGGTAGGCGAGAGACGTAAAGTCTGGTGCGAACGGCATAAAATTCGTACTATATTCTTTTAAAAGTGTTATTTTTGTGGTTGAGAGCCATGCCGCCGGGCAACCGCGCGACAGCGACGGCTCCAATCTGCGGAGAAAGAAAGAACATGAAGGTGAAAAGGATTATTATGATGGTTCTGGCCGGGATGCTGATGGCGTGCGGCCTGGGATATTCACAGAACAACAACAAGATAGGGAAAAGGATTGACGGCGAGCTGATTGATGCGGTCTCGGCGCTGGACGAAGGGCAGTACAAGGAGGCGCAGGTGACGCTGGAGAGGATACTGACGGCTGATCCACGGAACGACGCCGCACAGTACTACCTTGGCATGTGCCGGCTCTACGCCAACGACCTGGACGGCGCGAAGACGGCTTTCAAGAAGGCCTCTGAACTGGATCCCGGGAACTTCTGGTACAGGGAAAGGCTCGCGCGGACATATTCATTGACAGGAGAGGACGATCTGACCATCGCGACCTACGAAGATCTGCTGAAGGACTATCCCAAGAAGGATGACATCTATTTCACCCTTGTCAACCTCTACCTCAAGCAGAGCCAGTACGACAAGGCTCTCGGCGCGCTCGACCAGATCGAGGCCGTGTTCGGCAAGAGCGAGAACGTGACCGCCACGAAGTACGACATCCTTCTTCGGCAGAACAAGCCGGAGGAAGCGTTCAAGGTTCTCACGGATTTCAACAAGGAGTTCTCCTCGCCCTATGTCCTGACCAAGCTCGGGGATCATTCGATGGCGGAGTACAAGGACACCGCCGCCCTGGCCTACTACCAGGAGGCTCTTGATCTCCAGGGCGGCTACATGCCGGCCCTGCTCGGAGAGTCGGAGGTCTACAGGACACGCAGGAACTTCCCGGAGTTCTTCAAGACCCTGAACAGGTTCATGGCCAATGACGAGACCGACACCCAGGTCAAGACCCAGTACCTGAATATGCTTGTGACACGGACTGACCACAGGTTCCTGCAGAGCGTGAAGCCGCAGATCGACTCGCTGTACGACAACCTCGTCGCCCATCATCCGACCGACAGCACGGCTCTCATGGCCGCCGGACTCTACTGGTACTCGTCCGGCAAGGCTGACAAGGCCAAGGATCTTATTCATAAGAACATGGCCTTGTACCCTGACAATCTGGAAGCAGCCATCGCCTACGCCCAGCTTCTGGTGTACATGAAGCAGTGGGGCGAGTTGGAGAGCGAATGCGACAGCGCCATGGTCAGATTCCCTAAGGAGACGGTGTTCCTGGACATCAAGAACCTGGCGTGCTTCAACAGGAAGGATTGGCAAGGCATCATCGACAACAACAAGAGAATCATAGAGATAGCCCAGGGCGACACCTCCCTTACCATCCCGGCTCTCGCCACGATAGGCGACATGTACCACGAACTGGGGAAAGAGAAGGAGGCCTTCAAAGTCTACACCAAGGTTCTGAAACTGAACCCGGACTACGCTCCCGCGCTGAACAACTACGCCTATTACCTGGCTCTCAAAGGCGCCAAGCTAAAGAAAGCGTGCGCGATGAGCAGGAAGACGGTCGAGAAGGAGCCGGATAACCCGACCTACCTTGACACCTACGGATGGATCCTCCATCTTCTGAAAAGGGACAAGGAGGCGAAGGCTCAGTTCAAGCACGCGATGCTCTACGGGGGCAAGGAAAGCGCCACATGCCTGGAACACTACTCAATTGTGCTTGAGGCGCTAGGGGAAACCGATCTGGCGAAAGTCTACAAGACGCAGGCGGAGAATAAAAAAGCGGAAGGAAAGGAATGAGGAAGAGATTAGGGATATTCATGCTCACGCTCCTGGCCGCCTTGTGGTGGCAGACACCGGCATATTCACAGGACACGAGATCACAGGAGGCCCGCAGGGCGCGGCTTCAGAAGGAGATCGCCATTCTCGACGAGCAGATCCGGAGCAACGCGTCCCAAAGCGCCAACGCCCTGAGCCGGCTCACACTGATCAGCGGCAAGGTCAACTCCCGAAAGAAGCTGATCGAGGAAAGCGACCGGATGATTTCTGAATATTCAGACTCCATCGCCGTGAAGGAGAAGGAGATAAAGGCTCTGACAGCGCGTATGGACACTCTTTCGTACCACTACGCCAAGCTTGTGAGGGGCGCCTACGTGAACCGGAGTCCCAAGGTCTGGTACATGTACATCCTCGCGAGTGACGACGTGGGTCAGGCGTTCCGGAGGTACGGCTACCTCAGGGATCTTTCCAAGCAGATGAACGTTCAGGCCTCCAAAATCAAGGAGGTGCAGTCCACGCTTGAAAGGGAGAGCGAGGTTCTCTCGTCGATGAGGAAAGAGGCCGAATCCATCCGCGCGCAGAGGATGTCGGAGATGAGCAAGCTGCAGGCGGAGGAGAATGATTCCCGGATGCTTGTCAACAAGCTTAAGAAAAACAAGAGAAAGTACCAGCAGGACATTTCCAAGAAGCAGCGAGAGGTGGAGGCTCTGAACAGGGAGATCGCAAGAATCATCCGTGAGGCCACCGAGGACGGCAAGTCCGGCAAAAAAGGTTCGTCGTCCAAGGAGCGCAAACCTATCGACTACACCCTCGCCAAGAAGTTCGAGGCCAACAAGGGCAAGCTTCCGTGGCCGGCTGAAGGGCCTGTGGTCGATCATTTCGGGCAACGATTCCATCCGGTCTACACGAACCTCAAGCTTCCTTTCAACAACGGTGTCAACATCGCGCTAAAGGCCGGGACACAGGTCAAGGCCGTGTTCGACGGAGTAGTGAAGCAGATTGTCGTGATGCCGGGCTACAAGAAATGCGTCCTGGTCCAGCACGGGAACTACTTCTCGTTCTACTGCAAGCTGGGCAGTGTAAGCGTCAAGGCCGGCGACAAGATCAGGACCGGCCAGGTGGTCGGCACGGTGGACACCATAGGAGGAGAGACGCAGCTACATTTCCAGATCTGGTCCGGGCGCACCCCACAGAATCCTGAAACCTGGCTGAGACCTTAGATTATCATGAGACACGAGATCATCATAAAAGACCTGCAGGACATTGACAGAGCCGCGGGCGAGTTCCTTTCCCGGACGGAAGGGCACAATATTCTTGCGTTCTACGCTCCTATGGGGGCGGGCAAGACGACATTCACTACAGCGGTGTGCCGCCGCCTGGGAGTGCGCGAGGACGCTGTCAGCTCACCGACCTTCGCGATTGTCAACGAGTACCGCACCGGCTCCGGCGAACCGATGTACCATTTTGATTTCTACCGCATTACCAAGATCTCCGAAGCGCTCGACATCGGTTTCTACGACTACATCGACAGCGGATGCCTCTGCATTATGGAATGGCCGGAAAACATCGAGGAGATCCTTCCGGAAGAGACGCTCCGGATCCACATCACCGTCAATCCGGACGAGTCCCGCACCGTTTCATGGGAGGACTGACCCTGGAAGGCATCACAGACTGTCCAGGTTCAGACGGTCGAGGAAGCGGTAGCCCGCGGCCTCACGGAGATATTCAGGCCTGATGTCCCGTGACATCTCAAGATCCGCGATGGTTCTCGCGACCTTGAGGATCCTTGAATATGCCCGGGCGGACAATCCAAGCCTCCCAATCAGCACCTCCATCACTTTCCGGCACTCCTCGTCCAGCGGACAATGCTTCTCCAGAAGGCGGTTGCTCATCTCGGCGTTCGTGAATATCCCGTCCTCGGCGAACCGCTGCTTCTGCAGGGTCCTGGCTTTGAGGACCCGACCGGCCACAACCTCGCTGGACTCGCCTTTCTTCCGTCCCACAAGCTTCACGGTGTCAACAGGATGGAGCCAAAGCTGGATGTCTATGCGATCCATGACCGGGCCAGAGAGCTTGGAGAGATAATTCAGCCTTTGACCCGGAGTGCAACGGCACCGGTCACCCTCGCCGTAGTAGCCGCACGGGCAGGGATTCGAAGCCGCTACCAGCATGAAAGAAGCGGGGTATTCCAACTTTGACCTTAGCCTTGAGATTGTGACTTTCCTATCCTCCATCGGGCCACGGAGAGCCTCCAGCACGGATTTCGGCATCTGGCCGTACTCATCAAGGAACAGGATTCCGTTCTCGGCCAGGGTCACCTCACCGGGACGGATGTCGGCGCCAGCGCCGCCACCGATGATCGCGGGCAGCGAGGCGCTGTAGTGCGGGGCACGGAAAGGTCTCGTCCGTATAAGGCCGATCTGGGAGCCTTTCATCCCCGCCACCGAGTAGATCTTGCTCGTGACGATGGCCTCCTCCGTAGTCATCGGCGGAAGGATTCCGGCCATCGCCTTGGCCAGCGAACTCTTGCCGCTTCCCGGCGGGCCGACCATGATGAGATTGTGTCCTCCCGCCGCCGCGATCTCCACACCCCTCTTGGCACCCTCCTGCCCGATGATCTCGGAGAAATCCATCACATCCTGACCGCCCGGCCTTTTCGCACGCTGGACATTTCTCGCCAGTTTCCTGTAAAGCCGTGTGTTCCAGACAAGAAGATCACTGCAATCCTCATTACCCTCAAGGATTCTCAGCACATCTGTAAGTGTCTCGACACCGAAAACCGACAGATCCCTGCACTCCGTCGCCTCCAGCGCCGAGCGGATCGGGAGGATGCACCCGGATATTCCCATCTCCACCGCAAGGTCTGCTATCGGCAACGCCCCCTGCACCTCCCTCACAGATCCATCCAGGCCCAGTTCCCCCATTATAAGGTACCTGTCAAGACCCGGAAAGCTTTTCTGCCCTGAAGCCGCGATGATGCCGACGGCGATCGGCAGGTCGTACCCGCTTCCGTTCTTCCGCACGTCCGCCGGAGCCAGATTGATCACTATCTTCTTGCCAGGAATCCTGAAACCCAGCGACTGAAGGGCAGTCACTGTCCTCAGAAGGCTCTCCTTGACAGCCACATCCGCAAGTCCGACAAGATGTATTCCTATACCATGCGTTATGTCCACCTCCACGGTGACGGGGACAGCCTCGATGCCGACGCACTTCGCCCCAAGAATGTCTATCAACATAGTTTGAGTTCATTTGTACACCGGCAAAAATGGCACAACAAAACGTAAATTTTCTAAAGAAACAGAAATTTCGTCATAAAAAACAGAAATATTTTTTCTTTATGGTCAAATAAGATGGGAAGATCACTGTTTTTGCGTTACCCGAATATGTTAATTTATTGTTACAACGGTAACGTTGAAGGCATTTTTGAGTATCTTTGAAAGATTTTTATAGCAAAAACGGAAATGGAGAAGAATGAGATAACTTTGTTCTGCGTCAATGACGGGAAGAACCACAAGATCGAGAAGGGAAAGTCGCTGAAGGATCTGGCGGACAAATGCTGCAAGTGCGTCACGGACAAGAAGACGGGACAGAAGTCCGACGTGCTGGCCGCACTGGTAGACAACAAGCTTAAGGAGCTGAGTTTCAAACCAGTGAACCTGCATCAGGTCGAATTTATCGGATACAATCATCCGGACGGGAGAAGAAGTTACGTGCGCTCGCTCTGCTTCGTGCTGCAGAACGCCGTCAGGGAACTCTATCCTGACAAGGTGCTGGTGATCGACCATTCCCTGCCAAGCGGGCTGTACTGCGAGATCCGGGAGATCGGCAAGACGGAGGACGGACGCAGCAAGGTCTACTTCGTCACAGACGATGAGATCGACAGGATCCGCGAGAAGATGAAGGAGATCGTGGCCAGGAACCTTCCTTTCACCAAAGTCAAGATGTTCTCGGAGGAAGCGGAGAAACTGTTCATCGAGAACAATCAGCCGCAGAAGGCCGAACTCCAGAAAAGCCTTGGAACCTTCATTTGCAGCGTCTACTATCTGGACAGAATGGCCGACACGTTCCACGGGCCGCTTATCCCGTCCACTGGCTACCTTAAGGTGTTCGACATCAGCGGAATGGGCAACGGATTCTGTCTACAGTCGCCAATGATGACAGACTTCTGCAAGGTGATGCCGATGAAGCGCCAGGGAAAGATCGCTGCGGCGCTCAAGGAATATTCCGACTGGTGCTCCATCATCAACATCGGAAGCATCGGCACGCTGAACAAGGCTGTCAAGGACGGCAAGGCCGTCAGCATCATCAACCTTGCCGAGTCGCTCCACGAACGGAACTACGCCAGGATCGCCGACAGGATCTATGCTGAAAGAGGGCTGAAGAGGATCGTGATGATCGCCGGGCCTTCCTCCAGCGGAAAGACATCGTCATCCCTCAGGATCGCCCTCCAGTGCAAGGTGCTGGGACTCAAGCCGAAAGTCATCGAGCTGGACAACTACTTCGTGGACAGGGAACACACTCCCAAAGACGAGGACGGCAACTACGATTTCGAGTCTCTCTACGCTATGGATCTCGAATTCCTCAACAAACAGCTGAACGAGCTACTTGAAGGAAAAGAAGTTGAGGTGCCGCGTTTCGACTTCAAGACAGGAAACAGGATCTTCGAGGGCAACAAGCTACGTCTGGAGGACAAGGACATCCTTATCATGGAAGGCATACACGCCCTCAACCCTGAGATGACCTCGGCGGTGGACGACTCAAGAATATTCAGAGTCTACGTCTCCGCCCTGACATCGCTGAACATCGATGAGAACAACAACATGTCCACTTCGGACAACCGACTGCTCCGCCGTATGGTGCGCGACAACAGGGTCAGGGGCATCACTCCGGAAGAGACCATCATGAGATGGAACAGTGTGCGCCGGGGAGAGAGCAAGAACATATTCCCGTTTCAGGAGAACGCTGACGCCCTGTTCAACTCCGCTCTGATCTTTGAACTTCCGATGCTGAAATATTACGCCGAGCCGCTCCTGCGCAGGATCGCTCCGAACTCCCCGGCCTACACCGAGGCCGTGCGGCTGCTCAAGTTTCTGGACTACATCGTGGAACTCCAGCCAAGCGAGATCGCCGCGATTCCTCCGACATCCATCATGCGCGAGTTCATCGGCGGCCAGACACTGACCAGAGACTGAATCGACGTGCAGACGCAAGACTCCATACAACTCATGGGCTGTCACGAAGTGACTGTGCTTAAACATAAAGGGCCGGCTAATTGCCAGCCCTTTATTTTATATCACCTCCAGCGAGCTGGAAGTTATCCAGCCTTGGCGACCGTCGGCAAGGGAAATGTTCTTCCAGGAGCCGACCTCGTCAAGTATCCTGACCTTGGTACCTTCGTGGATGACAAAGAGATCTTTGGAGGAACCGCTTGACGGAGAACTCTTTACGGACGAAACGGGCGACATCACGATCGCTTTGTCCGTCTTCATGCTGTCGGACTTCTGCCAGAGAGAGAATCCCAAGGCGCCGGCGGAAAACAGCAGAAGCACGATTCCGCAGTAGAATCCGGCGCGCCTCCTGCCTGCCGAAGCACCCAGCAGGAACAGCAGGCCCATTGCCAGAGCGGCAGCGAGCAGTATAAGGAACATGACGGCCCATGCGTCGGAACTCATCACATAGCAGACCTTTCTGGCCACACTCTTGAGGATGAACTCAGGCACAGGCTCGATCTTGTCCTGCACAAAACTGTTGGTGAACTCAAGATTGTAGCGGGCGTCTGAATAGGACGGATCCAACCTCAGCGCCCTCTCGTAGTCAAGGATGGCGCGTGGATAATTGCCCTGCTTGAACCAGGCGTTGCCAAGATTGTAGTACAACGTGGCGGATTTATACCCCGCGTCCTCGACCTGAATCCAGGCCGCCGACGCGTCGGCGAACCTTCCGTCCGTGTAGGCCTGAACGCCGGCAGTCCACAATGAGTCAATATCCCTGGCCTGGACATTCATGGAAACGCCAAGCGAGAGGATCACGGCGATGACCGTGGCCACCTTGCCGGATGACTTGCCGCCGGACTTCAGGCTGGAGTCAATGGATGAGATGACCTTGAGAGCCTCATCGTAGTGAGACCTCATGGCATCGTTGCCGCCGTCAGGAGAATAACGGGCGAACTCACAAGCGTCAAGAAGATCGGTGAAATCCCTTGTAAGTTCCTCGCTGACACCACCTTCGGTCAGAGCAGAGGAGATGTTGTCCTTGCTGATTTCAGACATGTCCATGTTCAGTTTGTCGGAAATAAATCCGATGAGAGCCTTGTGAAGCTCCTCATAGAAAGCCGTGTAGAGATTCTTGTCAAGATAGCCGCCAGCCTGCGCGAGACGTTTCTGAGCCATCTTCGCGGCGCGCCTGTTCTTTGTTCCGGCGACATCAGCCCTCAAGGCAGCCACCTTTCTGAACGCAAGGAAGACAGCCAGCGCACCCAGAACCAGGATCGTCAAGAGGATCCAGAACAGCACGGAACCCACAAAGAACGACCCCGAGGCGGACAGGCCCGGTTTGCCGGTGAATATGAAACGTATGTCGTCTGCAAGACTCTTCACATCCTTACGCTCGACACCCGAATTCACCGTCACGGCCGGAGACGAATCTCCGCCCTTACCCTTAGCCACCTTGATGTGCATCGGCTCAGTCCTGAGTGTCACGTACTTGCCGGAGTTTACATCGTAGTAGGAATATTCCACAGGCTCGATCGTGAAATCACCGTGGCTTCTTGGGATGAAAGGATACTCGAAAGACTTGCTGCCGGACGTGCCGCCGGTGCTCTTGTCCGTGTTCTCCGTCGTCTTCGTGTCATAGGTCTCGAAATCAGGAGGGAAGCTGACCTTCGGCTCTTCAAGAAGCGAGACATTGCCGCGTCCGGAGACCGTAATGACCAGAGAGGCCGCGTCATGAGTCTTGAGGTTGTCCGATGTCAGACGCGCGGATATTCCGAAATTACCCACGCCTCCTCCGAATGACGCAGGCTGCCCAGCGGGAAGCGGGTTCACCTTGACTTTCAGCGGCGAGGTTGCGACTCTCTTGCGGATGGTACGGTAGTCGTCCTCAAAGAACCGGTCGAAGATGCTGCCGGACGAGGACGGGCTGTTCCTCACATTGACAAGGCAGACAAGCTCCGCCGGATCGATCGGGATGGTTCCAGACTGCTGAGGGATCAGGACATAGGATCTGAGGACTGCCGTGTTGTAGATCTTGTCGTCAAGGCTCTCGCGCTTGAACTCTATGTTGGTCGGAACGTAAGTCTCCTGGCTCCAGAAGCCATTGAATGTAGGGAACTTGGCATTCTCGAAGCCCACCACATTGGCTCTTTGGTAAATCTTGAGTGTGGCCGTGATCGGCTCGCCGATGACCACCTCATGCCGGCTGAGGCTCAGCCTCAGGAACAAGTCTCCGGAAAAGACATCACCGGTAGAGGAAGAAGGCCGGCGTTCACTCGAGGATGACTGGCCCGCGCCGCCGGAAGACCCGGAAGATCCTGAAGATGACGCTCCGTCGCTCACAACCTGCACGTTAGCAGGAGAGGACGAGATTCTTTCCCCTGAGACACTGGCTGTGGCGGCAGGTATCTGGAATGTGCCGGTGGATTTAGGAATAAGAATGTAGGTGAAAGTTGTCTGGCGGGAGGACGACCTCTTGCCATTGATGATCTGTATGCTGGCGCTGGTCCCCTTCTGCGGCCCCCAGACCAGCTGGAAGTCATCACCGGCAGACCATTGGAAGTCTGTCGGGGCCTTCTCGCCGTCAATTATGAACGTGACATTGAACTGCTCGTTGACAGCGACGACATCCGGTACCTCCACCTTGATGGAACTCTGGCCGGACGCCTGAAAAAAAGCTACGAGCAATAATGCCACTACGTAAACCAATCTCTTCATATTCACTCTATTACCAATTCTTTTCCTTCTGTCGTGATTTCAGCAAAGCCGCTTTCTCCTTGTTCACCTTGTCCTGGGTCTTCTTCTCTCTGGCCTGGATAGCCTTCAGCATCTGCTGAGCCTGCTGAGGGGAGATTTTAGCATCTCCCTCCCCTTGCTGAGGATCTTGTTGAGGATCAGGCCGGTCTCCTTGATTCTGATCAGGATTGTCATTCTGATTCTGATTCTGATTCTGGCCGCTATTGTCCTGATTATTGTCCTGATCCTTATTGTCCTGATCCTGCTGGTTGTCGCCTCCGCCACCCTGCTGCTCCTCGTCCTTGAGCATCTGTTTGGCATAGGCGTAATTCTCCTTGGCCTCCAGATCCTCCGGATTGAGAAGGATTGACTGCTTGTAGGCCTCTACAGCAGCCTTCCAGTCCTTTTTCTGCACGGCCACGTTGCCCTGGTTGTAAAAATAGTCAGCGGCACGCCCGGAAGCGGGAGCAATCTCCTTCAATCTGTCCAGAGTCTTGGCGGCCTCGTCGAAATTGCCCTCCCGGTACAGGGCGCCGGCAAGATTATAGCCGGCGGCGAACGAAGTGGAATCCTTAGCCTGCGCCTTACGGTACTCTATCTCAGCGTTCTGCCAATTGCCTTTCCTGTACTGACGGTTGCCCGCCCTCACCTCCTTGCGATCAGTCTGAGCCATGCAGACACCGCAGGCGAGAGCCAGCAGGAAAGCCGTCAATGAATATCTTAAAATCCTCCTCATCTCTTTCCTTCAAACAAATGTCTTCTGGCACGCCTGTCTCCGACAAGCATCTCCAGAACGAAAAACACCAATGCTATGCCGAGGAAATACATGAACTGCTCGTTGTATTCCTCAAACACCACGGAATTATATTCCTCATCCTCCATCTTGCGGATGTCGCTTATGATCGGGGTCAGGCCGAACTCATCGTTGCCGGCATGGACGTAGGCTCCGCCTCCGGCAGAGGCGACATTCCTGAGGGTCTCCTCGTCGAGACGAGTCACGACGATGTTGCCGTCCTTGTCCTTCAAGAGTTCGCCGTTCATCGGAATAGGCTGGCCATCAGCAGATCCGACACCGATCGTGTAGACTTTGATCCCGGCCTCGGCGGCCTGCTTTGCTGCGGCCACCGCGTCATCCTCGTGGTTCTCGCCATCGGTGATCACGATGATCGCCCTGCTGTGCTCGCTCTGGGCGCTGAACCCCCGGACCGCCGTGCTGATCGCATCCCCGATCGCCGTTCCCTGAATCGGGATGGACTCCGTGGAGATGGAATTAAGGAACATCTTTGCACTCACATAGTCGGAGGTGATAGGCAGCTGGACGAACGATGTGCCGGCGAACACTATCAGTCCGATCCTGTCGTCCTTAAGCTTGTCGGTGATTCTGGAGATGGCCAGTTTGGCCCTTTCCAGCCTGTCAGGAGAATAATCCTGGGCGAGCATCGAGTTGGACACGTCCAGAACGATCATGATCTCGGCTCCCTTTATCTTGTGTTCCTTGAGTTTAGCTCCGATCTGAGGCCTTGACAGGCCGATCACGAAAAAGAAGAACGCCAGCGAGAGCAGCACTGTCCTGACCCACAGCTTGCCACGCGACCAGGACGGCATCAGCTCGTTCACGAGAGCCTCGTCGCCGAACCTGCGCAGACGACGGCGCCTGCCCCAAAGCCATAGTCCCATTCCAAGAAAGAAGAACGGGATCAGCAACAAAAGCAAAAGATAATGCGGCGCGGCGAAAATTATCATGGCAACCTCCTTATCAACAGTTTAATGACAAACTCCAGCAGCAAGCAGATCAAGGCGGCCAACGCATAGGAGCCGAACAACTCCTTGTAGACAGGGAAACTGTCAATCGTCGTCCTTGCCTTCTCCATCTTGTTGATGTCTGAATATATCTCCGCAAGCTTCGTGTTGTCGGTGGCCCTGAAATAGCGGCCTCCAGTCATTGAGGCTATGCTGGAAAGCAGTTTCTCATCGAGTTCGACCTTAAGGTTCTGCATCTGGACTCCCCACGGAGTCATGACCGGATAAGGAGCCTCGCCATTGGCGCCCACACCGATTGTGTAGACTCTGATTCCGTAGGTCTTGGCGATCTCGGCGGCGGTCTCCGGCGAAACCTCGCCACAGTTGTTCACACCGTCCGTCAGCAGGATCACCACCCTGCTCTTGGCGTCGGAATCCTTGATTCTCGCCACCGCTGTGGCAAGTCCGTTGCCGATGGCCGTGCCATCCTCGATCAGGTCGGTGGAGATCTCCTTCATGAGATTGATAAGTGTCGCCCTGTCGGTTGTCAGCGGGCACTGCGTGTAGCTCTCCCCCGCGAACACCACTATACCCATCCTGTCGGACGGTCTCTGGGCGATGAACTCTATCGCTATGTCCTTGGCGGCGCTGATCCTGTCCGGCGTGAAGTCCCTCGCCAGCATACTGGTGGAGACATCCATCGCAAGAACGATGTCGATACCTTCAGTGTCAACCTTTTCAATCTTCGTGGACGACCTCGGCCTGGCGATGGCCACCACAATCAATGACAGCGCGGCTATCCTCAGGACAAATGGAATATGCCTGACCACCCCGAGGACTGACCTGCCGCCCGACTTCCAAGGTCTCACGTTCGAGACTCTCAGGTGCGGCCTCCTGTCCCTGATCTCCACGTACAGGTAGCGCAGAACCAGCAAGGCGGGAACCATAAGGAGCCAAAGCAATCTTGGATATTCAAAGAACATTATGCCTCACCTCCTTCTTTTTTAGCTGGCGACTTAGACTCCGCAGCCTTCCGCGCCGCTTCCTCCTCGGCAAGTTGGGACTGGTAAGTCACTGTGACAAAGCGCACGGCGGCAGGAAGGGCGGCGGCGTTCTCCTCATCAGAAGCCGAAGCCTTGGCGAACTTCACGAAATCAGCCGTCTCGAACAAGGTCTTCATCTCCTCGTAAAGATCCGCCGGGACACCCGACGACTTCAGATCCTTGAATATCTCTGCCGTCGTCATCTCCATCGCGTCTATGCCGTAGCGCGCGTCTATATATTCCCTCAAAGCGTCCGTGATTCCGGAATAGAAAGCCTTCTGCTTCTCCGGTACCCAGTATTTGCTGCCTCTGAAGTGTTCAAGCTTCCTCAGCGCCACAAGATAAGGCGGATCCTTACGGGCCGCGCCGCCTCCGTTTCTCTTCCGCCTGGAAACGATCAGCATCCAGATCATTGCGGCCACGAAGGCGAGCGCCAATCCCCCCAAGACATAAGGAATCACCTCGGAGGCCTTGAGCGGATAACGTACCACTCCTTTTATGTCGTGGATCTGATAGGTCGCCGTGTCAACAGGCATCGTACTAATGTCCAGCACCTTAGGGTCGAAGACGAGGGTGTCCACCCTGTCCACTCCCGAAGCCCGTATGATGGAAAGCGGCGGAAGTTCGTACCTCCCCTCGTCAAACGATGTCACAACCATCGAGACATCTATGTCGTAGGATTTCGGCTCCTTCTTTCTACCTTTCACCCTGACAGTGTCGGCCACAAGAGGCATGACAATCTCCACGCTGTCCATGAAGCCCTTTGAGAAATCAGGCAGGGCGAACCTTGTCCCTTCCGCGACATCCTTAAGGTGGAAGCCGTAGCGGAACTGGTCGCCGATCAGAGCGGTGTCGCGCTTCTGCAGCGGCTCCAGAAAGGAATCCTCCGACCTTATCAACATCCCTTTCCCGCCGGGAGCCCGCTGTCCGGCAGCCGCCGTCGGCAGGATCACCGCGCAGAAAAGCAGAAATCCGTAAATCATTCTCTTCATCACTACCTCCTCCCGAAAAATGTCATCAAGCCCTTGACATAGTCCTGATCAGTCGCTATGTCAACAGAATCAATCTGATAGCGGTTAAACAACCTTCTCTCCCCTTCGTTGACCGCACCGAACCATCTTGAATATTCAGCCCTCGTCCTCTTGCTGGAGGTGTTGATCCATGCCGACTCTCCGGTCTCGGAATCCTTGACGTGAACCAGTCCGACATCCGGAATCGTCCTCTCGCGCGGGTCGTGTACCTTGATCACGGAGATGTCGTGCCTGTTCCGCGCCACCTTAAGGGCGTCCTCATAGCGAGGCGAGCCGTCAGGATTGACATCCAGCATGTCGGAAAGTACGAAAGCGGTGCATTTCTTCTTCATCGCGTTGGTCAGGTACCGCAGAGCCTGGCCTACATCCGTCCCGTCCGACTTCGGCTTGAGCTCGATGATCTCACGGATGATGTGGAGCAGGTGGCTCCGGCCTTTCTTCGGAGGAATGAACTCCTCTACCCTGTCGCTGAAGAACAGCGCGCCGACCTTGTCGTTGTTGATTATGGCCGAGAAACTAAGCACAGCCGCGATCTCGGCGATCAAGTCCCTTTTGGTTCTCTCGCTGGTACCGAAAAGACCGGAACGGCTGATGTCGATCAGAAGGACGACCGTCATCTCCCTCTCCTCCTCGAAGACCTTGACATAAGGGGCGCGCAGACGAGCCGTCACATTCCAGTCCATAGAGCGCACATCATCCCCGTACTGGTACTCACGCACCTCGCTGAAGGCCATTCCTCGACCCTTGAAGGCACTGTGGTACTCCCCGGCGAAGATCTGATGCGACAGAGCCCTTGTGCGGATCTCTATCTTGCGGACCTTGCGCAGAAGCTCGTTGGCCGATGAATTAGACGCCATGATTGAAATCTTTGATTATGACCACACTACGGAACCTGCACAGCATTGATCACCTCGGCGATGATCTGCTCGGTCGTGACGTTCTCCGCCTCGGCCTCGTAGGTCAGCCCGATCCTGTGGCGCAGCACCTCATTGCAGACAGCCCTGACATCCTCCGGGATCACGTAGCCCCTTCTCTTGATGAAGGCGTAGGCCTTGGAAGCCATTGACAGCGAGATGCTGGCGCGTGGCGAGGCGCCGAAGGAGATCAGATCCTTGATCTTGCCCAGTCCGTAGTCCTCAGGGGTACGCGTGGCATAGACGATGTCCACGATGTACCTCTCGATCTTCTCGTCCATGTAGACATCCCTCACGACGCTTCTCGCACGCACGATGTCCTCTGGCTTGATCACCGGATTCACCGTCGGGAACTCCCCGGAGTTGTTCATCCTGATGATCTGCTTCTCCTCCTCTTTCTTAGGATAGCTCACGATGACCTTCAGCATGAAACGGTCCACCTGGGCCTCCGGGAGCGGATAGGTCCCCTCCTGCTCGATCGGGTTCTGTGTGGCCATCACGAGGAAAGGCTCCGGAAGCTTGAAAGTCTGGTCGCCGATCGTGACCTGGCGCTCCTGCATCGCCTCCAGAAGGGCGGACTGCACCTTCGCCGGGCTACGGTTGATCTCGTCCGCCAGCACGAAGTTGGCGAAGACAGGGCCTTTGTGAACCTCGAACGACTCATCTTTCTGTGAGTAGATCATCGTGCCGATGAGGTCGGCGGGGAGAAGGTCAGGAGTGAACTGGATCCTGCTGACCCTTGCGTCGATCGTGAACTGGATCCTGCTCAACCTTGCGTCGATCGCTTTTGACAAAGTACTGATTGCCAAAGTCTTGGCCAGACCAGGCACGCCTTCAAGAAGAATATGCCCGTTGGCGAGAAGGCCGATCAGAAGGTTCTCCACAAGGTGCTTCTGTCCGATGATGACCTTGCCCATCTCAAGGGACAGCATGTCCACGAAGGCACTTTCCTTCTGGATTCTGTCATTTAGTTCCTTGACGTTTACACTTTCCATATTATACTGTTTTTTACTATTTTTGCAGCCAAACAAACTTTATCAAATGCGCTACAGGATCATCCTTTCCTACGACGGCTCGTCATTCTGCGGTTGGCAGATCCAGAACCAAGCGGAGACCGTTCAGGAGTGTCTTCAGAATGCTCTTTCGACTCTCTTGAAGGAGAACATCGCCGTCACAGGCGCCGGCAGGACTGATTCGAAGGTGAACGCCATCAACTATGTGGCCCACTTCGAAACATCGAATCCGGACATTGACGCAAGCGCGGTAGGCTACAAAATAAATGCCATCCTACCCGCAGGAATCAAGGTTCATTCGGTTGAGCGATGCGAGCCGGATTTTCACGCCAGATTCGACGCCACGCAACGGGAGTACAAGTACTTTCTCCACCGCCGCAGGGATCCTTTCATGCGGGAATATTCCTACCTCTACACCTTCCCGCTCGATGTCGGGAAGATGAACCGGGCCGCACAGGCTCTTCTTGGAAAACATGATTTCAGCTGCTTTGAAAAGGTCGGCAGCGACAATAAGACCTCCATCTGCACCGTCACCCTGGCACGCTGGGAGGCATATTCCCCGGATCACGTGAGGATCATGGGCTACCCCGCCGAGGAAGGTGACTACCTGGTCTTCACGATCCGCGCCGACAGGTTCCTGAGGAATATGGTCCGCGCCGTGGTCGGCTCCCTCCTTGAGATAGGCCGCGGCAAGCGCGACGAGTCATGGACCGCCACCCTCACCCAAGGCGGCACCCGCTCCAGCGCCGGCGAGTCCGTCCCCGGCCACGCCCTCTTCCTGACAAAGGTGGAGTATTCGGCAGATTAAGTGACCGAAGGTTATTCCTTGCCGTCCTCGATGGAGTCGCGGACGGTGCGGAGGTACTTCCGGCAGGCTTCGATAAGTTCCTTGGAGCGCTTCACCAGCGCGCCGATGTCGTCCAGGCTCGTGGCCGGATCCTCAACCTTGGCGGCGATCTCGTCCAGTTCGGCGACCGCCTTTGTGTAGTCGAATTTCTTCTCTGACATATTCATTGATTCTTAACTGATTTCACTCATCGCCGGGAGGGCGCCGTCCTCCTTTCCCGGCACATTGCTCTTAAGATCGACCTCCACGACACCGCACTTTACGGTGCCGTCGGCGAACATCATCCGCACCCTGTCCCCGACATGGGTTCTCGTGGCGGAATCCATCTTCACGCCGTCCCTGTCAAGCGCGAGGACAAAGCCCTTGCGGAGGATGTTGCGGGGATCGTTGGCGGTGATCTTCGTCTCCATCATGATCAGATGCGACAGCGCGCCGGAAAGCACGACACCCACACGGCCCCTTATCCGCTGCTCCACCCTTTCGACCGAAGAGGCGGCCTTGTCTATCCTTCTGTCTACTCCGTGGCCGATCCCGTCGGAAAGCCTGTCAAGGCGATGTTCCTGAGCCACAATGCGTTCCTTAGCCGCCTTCGCCACCGCTGACTCCAACAGGTCAATCCTGTGCAAGGCATCCCGGACACGGTTTCCGGCCTGCCTTCCCACCCTTGCCTCCAGCAGGCCGATTCTGGATTCCATGGCCGACAGGCGGTTGTTGAAGGAGAGCATAAGTCTTGACTCCAGCGTACCCAGGCGCTGATCCTCAGCGATGTAGCAATCCAGAAACAGATCGGCCAGAGCGGTCGGGGTCTTGACCGATGTGTTCGCCACCATGTCGGCGACGTGGTGGTCCTTGTCATGGCCGATCGCCGTGAAGACCGGAACCGGGCAGCGCGCGATGGCCACCGCGAGATCGTAGTCGTCAAAGCAGCCCAGATCCAAGTCCGAACCGCCTCCACGCATGATCAGCACGGCGTCATAACGGACCTGCGAGGAGAGAATCCGGGCGAAGGCCGCCACGATGGAGGCCGGTGCGCCATCGCCCTGCATCAATGCCTCGAACAGTCTCACGTTGAACACGAAGCCATATTCATTTTCCATCAGATGACGGCGGAAGTCGCCGAAGCCTGCCGCCCCGGGAGCGGAGATGACCGCCAATGAATATGGCAGCGCGGGCAACTGCAGGCGCTTCTGGAGATCCAGCAGCCCTTCACGCCCCAGCCTTTCGATCGTCTCCTGCCTTCGGCGCTCGCTGGCCCCGAGGGTGAAGTCCGGATCAATGTCCTCTATGTTCAATGAAAAGCCGTACAGGGGATGGTAGCTGACCTGCACGCTGGCAAGGATCTCCATCCCGGCCTCCAGAGGCGATCCGGTCACGCCATGGAACCGCTGGTCTATGAGGTTCCAGCGGAAAGCCCAGATCGTGGCCCTGGTCTTGGCCACGACTCCCCCACCCTCGCTCTGTGACAGTTCAAGGTAACAATGACCGTTCTGCTTCCGGTTCAGGCTGCTGATCTCGGCCTTCAGCCAGAGCCTCTGCGGGAACGTCCCCTCAATGACCGATTTCAGGTGAGCCTGTAGAGTGAACAGGTCTATGTACTTCTTTTCCATAATAACGTCTGCTTTCTCTTACAAATTTAGTAACATTCAAAAAATAACCTGCATCATCTAAGGGAATCTTTTCGGTCTATATATCTTTTCTCATCAGTCGTGTACGTCCAGTACACTCCTTCTTCGAAAAGAAATCTATCCTCGAAAATCTTCTCCTAATCTGAAGCAGGTTATTTTTTTCACGTTACTTAACAAAAAAGCAGTATCTTTGTGAAAGAAATTCAGAGGCAGAAAGAAAGATGACCATCACGGAAGCAAAATTCGCGGGCAGCTGCACAAGAGTCAACCAGAAGCCCTCACGCAGACTGCCGGAGTTTGCGTTCATCGGACGCTCGAATGTCGGCAAGTCTTCGCTGATCAACATGTTGTGCGGCAACAGCAAGTTGGCGAAGACCTCCTCCACGCCGGGAAAGACGAAACTCATCAATCATTTCATCATCAATGACAGCTGGTACCTGGTGGACCTTCCGGGCTACGGATTCGCCAAGATCTCCAAGGAAGGACGGGAGGAACTCCGCAAGATGATCAATGACTACATCGGGAAGTCCGAGGAGATGGTGCTGCTCTTTGTCCTGATCGACTCCAGGCACGACATCACAAGGATCGACAGGGAGTTTCTGAGGGGACTCGGAGAGAACGGCATTCCGTTTGCGATCATATTCACAAAAGGTGACAAACGCGGTCCCAACGCCCTCAAGGCTCAGATCGAGAGGAACAAGGAGATTCTGTCGGAGGAATGGGAGGAGTTGCCGCCGATGCTGGCCTCAAGCGCCGAGACCGGGGCCGGAAAACAGGAGATACTTGACTTTATTCAACAATACATTAATTAATCGCATAGTTTAATGCAAATGGAACACAGAATGGAATTGTTTGCATGCAGAGCCTCCAAAGACTTCGCATGCAAGGTTGTTGACGAGCTGAATGTCATCGGGATCCAGACCGGCGAGAAGTACCATCTCGGAGCCTCCGAGGTAACCCAGTTCAGCGACGGAGAATTCGTGCCTTCTTTCACGGACAGTGTCAGAGGCGCCACATTGTTCGTCGTTCAATCCACTTTTCCTCCCACAGAGAATCTGATGGAGCTTCTTCTGACCATCGACGCGGCCAAGAGAGCATCCGCCGACAAGGTCATCGCCGTGATGCCGTACTTCGGATGGGCCAGGCAGGACCGTAAGGACAAGCCCCGCGTGTCGATCGGAGCGAAGCTTGTGGCGAACCTCCTGACGGCAGCCGGCGTGGACAGGATCATGACCTGCGACCTTCACGCCGACCAGATCCAAGGATTCTTCGATCTGCCTGTGGACCACATCTATGCCAGCAAGGTGTTCATTCCTTACCTGAAATCCCTGAACATCGAGAACCTTGCCATCGCCGCCCCTGACATGGGTGGAGCCAAGAGGGCCAACGCCTACGCCAAAGAGCTGGCCTGTCCTGTCATCATCTGCCACAAGTCACGCGAGAAAGCCAATGTGGTGGCCTCCATCACCGCCATCGGAGAGGTCGAGGGGAAGAACGTCGTGATCGTCGATGACCTCATCGACACGGCGGGAACCTTGGTGAAAGCGGCGGAGGTGCTGATGGACAAAGGCGCCGCGAGCGTAAGGGCCTGCGCCACACACGCCGTGCTTTCCGGCCCGGCCTACGACAGGATCAACAACTCCTGCCTTAAGGAAGTGTTTGTCACAGACACCATTCCTCTCAAGGAAGGAGCCGACACCTCAAAGATCAAGGTAGTGTCAATGGCGGAGACATTCGCCGCCATCATCCGCAAGGTCTACAACTACCAGCCTATCAGTACGGAATTCATCTTCTAGAAAAATGATAATCAAGACAGTTCTGGCTGCGGCTATCCTACTGGGAATAGGAGTCTTAGGAATGTGCTTCAACATCATATTCCGAAAGAACGGCAAGTTCCCGGAGACGGAGGTAAGCCGCAACGAGAACATGCGCAAGTTGGGAATCAAATGCATGGGGGAGCTTGACGAGGAGATCTTCTCGAAAAAGAAGGTCAGCAGGAGCTCCTCCTGCACCGGTTCCTATAGTGAGGCCTGCGAGGGATGCGGCTTCTTTGAATATGAGTTCGGCGGGAAAAAGCCGAAACGCAAGTGACGATGGCCGGCAATGGCCGTTATGTTTGAGACAACACATTAGCATTCAGGTAATTGCCTACCTGCAAGAGATTAAGTTATGAGTTTGGTAGCTATAGTGGGGCGCCCTAACGTTGGCAAATCCACACTTTTCAACAGACTTGTCGGAATGCGTCAAGCCATCGTTGACGAGACCGCCGGCGTGACAAGAGACCGCCACTACGGCAGATGCGACTGGTGCGGCAAGGAATTCTCCGTGGTGGACACAGGAGGTTGGACGACCAATTCGGACGACGTGTTCGAGGAGGCCATCCGCAAACAGGTGGTGATCGCCATAGAGGAAGCCGATGTGATAATATTCATGGTGGAGGCAGCGGCCGGCATCACCGACTACGATGCGGAGATCGCAGACATCCTGCGGCGCAGCAAGAAGCCTGTCGTGCTGTGTGTCAACAAGGTGGACTCCGGCGAGAAGATGTTCGACGCCTATCAGTTCTATTCTTTGGGGCTCGGGGAGATCTGGGCGACATCAGCCGCCAACGGAAGCGGCACGGGCGACCTGATGGACGAGGTGCTGAGGTTGCTTCCCGAAGAGAAAGCCGGTCAGGACGACGACCGCCCTGACCTTCCTCACATCACGATTGTCGGAAAGCCGAACGTCGGCAAATCATCGCTGACCAATGCACTCCTCGGAGAGGAGAGGAACATCGTGACACCGGTAGCAGGCACAACAAGAGACTCTATCTCAACTCTTTACAACAAGTTCGGACACGAATTCATGCTCGTTGACACCGCCGGTATGAGAAGAAAGGCCAAGGTCAATGAAGACCTTGAGTTCTATTCCGTGATGCGCTCCATCAGAGCCATCGAGCATTCGGATGTCTGCATCCTTATGATCGATGCCAATTCAGGCATGGAGGCCCAGGACATGAGCATCTTCAACCTCATAGTGCGCAACCGCAAGGCATGCGTGCTGGTGGTCAACAAATGGGATCTGTTCATCAAGGACAGCAACACGATGAAGGAATATGAAAAGGCGCTCCGCCGCCGCATAGCTCCTTTCGACGACGTGCCGATCATATTCACATCCGTGACGAGGAAACAGAGGATCATGGACGTGCTGGACGAGGCCGAGCACGTCTACGAGAACTACTCGCGCAAGCTCTCCACGGCAAGGCTCAACGAGGCCATGCTGCCGGAGATCGAGAACTACCCGCCGCCGGCATGGAAAGGCAAGTACGTGAAGATCAAGTACGTGACGCAACTGCCTACCCGGTTCCCGGCCTTCGCGTTCTTCTGCAATCTGCCACAGTACGTCAAGGAGCCGTACAAGAGATTCCTTGAGAACAAGCTGAGGGAGCATTTCGACCTTCACGGATGCCCCGTGCAGGTCTTCATGAGAGCTAAATAGTTGACCTCCAATGCTGCTGGAAATTCTGAAAGCGTTCATCATCGGCATCTGCGCATCGGCTCCGCTCGGGCCGGTGGCGATTCTTGTGCTTCAGAGAACCATCTGCTACGGGCAGAAGGCCGGCTTCGCGACAGGGCTTGGAGCCTCGCTCGTGGACACCGCCTACGCCATCATCTCGATCTTTGCCTGGGCGTTCGCGCAGAATTTCATAAACACCTACGAATCAATCATATTCCTAATCGGCGGTCCCGTAATCGCCCTATTGGGATATTCAATGGCATTCAAGGATCCGTTCAGGAAGATGGAGCCGGGAGATGACAAGGCCATGACGCGCGGAGCCTCGCCTAAGGATTTTCTGCAGGCTGTCGCCACGACAGTCTCCAACCCTGGGGCGATTCTGGTGATGTTCGCCCTGTTCGCCTTCTTCCAGGTGGACGTGTCAGACAGGAGCTTCAGAATCTATCCTATAATCCTCGCGGTCGCCGGAGGATCCATCGCCTACTGGCTCTTCTTCTCATGGTTCTTCAGCAGGTGGAGGAAGGCGTTCGACATGAGGAAGATCATGTGGATGAACAGGATAGCGGGCATCATCATCATCATAGTAGGACTTGCACTGATAGGAGAGGGAGCATTCGACCTCTTCTTCAAAGGCGGAAAATAACACATGAACATTATGGAAGGCAAATCTGATAAAAACAGTTCAACAGGAAAGTGGATCGTGAGAAACATCATCCTCGCGGTGGCGTTCTTCACGGTTCTCATACTCGTCAACTCACTCTTGCTGAGAACGATAACCAACCACAACAAGACCATCGAGGTGCCGGACTTTACAAGCCTCAAAGTTAGCGAGGCGAAACGTGAGGCCTCAAGGCTGAATCTGAGAATCGAGGTCACCGACTCCATTTTCGTAAGAAAGATGGAGAGAGGAGCCGTCTACAGCCAGAATCCAAAGGCCGGGGCAAGAGTCAAGAAAGGCAGGAGAATCCTTCTGACAATCAACGCCATGAACGCCAAGAAGGTAAGCATGCCAAACCTTGTCGGCTACTCAATGCGCCAGGCCAAGGCGGAACTCAATTCCCGCGGCCTCTCGCTCGGGAAACTCATCTACGTCAGCGACATCGCCACGAACAACGTGCTCAAGCAGATCTACAGGAACAGGGAGATCAGGCCGGGCAGACAGATCGAGACCGGATCGGAGATCGACCTTGAGGTCGGACTGAATCCGGAGGAGAGCCTGACCTATGTCCCGAATGTCAAAGGTCTGAAATACCTAAGGGCTGTCGATGCCGTTCATGACAACTCGCTGAACATCAACCGCTTGATCTTCGACAAGAGTGTCAGGAACTACAGCGACTCTCTGAACGCGTCCGTGACGAGGCAGGTTCCTGAGGCCAATGGCAATCCGACATTCATGGGCACAGATGTCACCCTGTACCTTTCATTGGACAAGAAAGACGAATAACGTGGACGAGGAGAGACTTTACAACGACCAGGAGGAAAGTGTCGAGGACGAGGAGCAGGGAATGTTCGAGCATTTCCGGCTCAATGTGGATGTCGGGCAGACCCCGATGCGCGTAGACAAGTACATGGCCACCCATCTGGAGGACACTTCAAGGCATAGGGTGCAATGCGCCATCAAGGAAGGCTACGTGAGGGTGAACGACAAGGTCGCCAAGGCGAACCTGATCATCCGCCCGGGAGATGTGATCCGCTTCGTGATGCCGTACCGCCGCCGCGGCCTTGAGATCCTGCCGCAGGACATTCCATTGAACATCGTCTACGAGGACAACGACCTCCTCGTTGTCAACAAGGCCGCCGGAATGGTCGTGCATCCCGGCCACGGTCACTTCGAGGGGACGCTCGTCAACGCACTCTCCTATCATTTAGGAATATCCCAGGGTCCTGAGGCCGCCGACGAGCGGATGGGAATCCTTGTTCACCGGATCGACAAGGACACATCCGGTCTTCTTGTCGTTGCGAAGAACGACGAGACGCAGCTGGATCTCGCCCGCCAGTTCTTCGAGCACTCCATTGAGAGGCGGTACGTCGCTGTGGTCTGGGGCAACATCAAGGAAAACGAGGGGACGATTGACGGCAACATCGGACGCGACCCCAACGACAGGCTTCGTTTCAAGGTCTATGCCGGTGATGATGAGCGCGGCAAGCACGCCGTGACACACTATAAGGTGCTTGAAAGATTTGGCTATGTGACGGTTGTCGAGTGTAGGCTGGAAACCGGGCGCACGCACCAGATCAGGGTTCACATGAGCTACATCGGGCATCCGCTGTTCAATGACGAACGCTACGGGGGGGCGGAGATCCGCAAGGGTACCATCTACGCCAAGTACCGCCAGTTCATCCAGAACTGCTTCGAGATCTGTCCACGGCAGGCTCTTCACGCCAAGACCCTCGGCTTCGTCCACCCCGGCACCGATAAATGGATCCAGTTCGATTCTCAGCTTCCGGAAGACATGACCGCCATGATCGACAAATGGCGCAAGTATGTCAATTTTGTCGGGATGGAAGAGGAGGAGGAATAGCCTTGAATATTACTACGGGCGGACTGCCAGAATAAAAACGGCTGAACGGACAGAACAGAAATACGGGCGGACTGCCAGAATAAAAAAAGAAAATTCAGAATTTTGCACGTTATCAAAATTCTGAATTTTATTTTTATTCTGGCTGTTGGGCTTTTTTAACACGCCCTACCATATTTTAGGAATCCTTAGATTAAGTAATCCTTATCAAATAGAACTACATTCTGTGAGGAGGGCCCATCGGACCAGGGCCTGGACCGCCGGGGCCGTGTCCCATACGACCGCCGGACTTGCCGCCGAAGTTGCCGAAACGGTAGGTCAGGGAAACGACGATGTAGCGGCCGAGGGTGTTGTTCAAGGTCTCGGTGTGGTAGTTGGACGAATCGGAGATGGACAGGTTCTTGGCTTGGTCAAGGATGTCGTAGGCGTTCAGGGCAAGAGTGAACTTATTCTTGAACAAGAGTTTGGTGATCTTGGCATTCAGGATCAGCTGTGTTCCCTGGTCGGTGGTGAAGCCGTTGTACCAGTTGTAGTTGCCGTCAGCTACTATGCCCAGGCCTCCGGGAACGGTCCAGTTCATCGAGGCGTTCACCTGATTGCTCCATGTCATGTTCGTGGACTGGTTGGCGATCGTGTACCAGGATTTTGACATCCTGGTTCTGGCTCCTGCGGTAAGCTCCACAATGTCATTGCGGTAGGTCAGGCGGAACCTCTCTGTCAGGCCTACTGTCTGGAGTTTGTTCAGAGTGAAGTCGAGAGAGTGGAAGTCCTCAAGGAACTTGTCGGCGAGGAAGTTCTCAGCATTGTAGTTGTCACCCTCATAATAAGCGCTCATGTCGAAGCTGGAGGAGCCGACATAGGATGAGGACCTTGAATAGCTTGCCCTCGTCATGTTGAATATGCTGAAGTTCGACTTCGCGATCGGGGTGTTCAGCATGATGCGGAAACTTCCGTTGTAGGAGTCCTTGCCGTTGACCGGGATGGAATACTGCACACCGTTGGTGCCGTACCACTGGGCGTTGACGATAGGGGTCTTCACGATGCCGCCATTGATGCCGGCGTTGACCGAGAGGAACGTCTTCTTGTTCGTGTGACGGAAATCGCTTCTGAAATCGTGGTTGAAATAAGGCTTGAGGTACATGTTACCGAACGACACGCTAAGTGGGTTGGTGTTGTCCGGCACCCTCATCAGCTGGCTGACCGACGGCTGCTGCGAGCGTCCGAAATAGAAACCACGGACATTCGTGTTGTCATCGATATCGTACCAAAGCATCGCCTGCGGAGACCAGTTCAGCACGTGGCTGTCGTAGGTGTCATAGCCGCTGGTCTCGTTGTGAGTGTCGGTAGGGTTGGCGCTCACACCCGCCTGCGCGCGGAGCTTGTCCTTCTGGTAGACGAAGTTGGCGCCGACTCTCTGATTGACATAGCGGTTGATGATCTCGCTGGAATAGACGCTGTTGGCGACCTCGCCAAGAGGATTGTATGCCAGATTGGACGCGCTGAAATCCTCCACGGTCCCACTGTCGAAGGTGTTCTTTCTGGAAGAAGTCCTGTTCCAGGAAGCCTCGTAGTTGGCCTCGACAAAGAAACCTTTGCCCAACGGCTCTGTATAAGTGAGACGACCACTCAAAGACTTTGTGTCCTGATTCTGATTGTAACGCTGGTTGATGATGGAGTCGGACGGAGTCTCAAACTCATCGAACGTCCTCGTCAGCGACTGGTTGAAGCCGTTGGTCTCGTTGCCGCTGAAACTGTAGCGGGCGTTGAACGACAGTGTCCTTCCGGCCTTGCCGAGTTTCTGCCGGAAGAGGAAGAATCCGTTTGTCCTCCAGTTGTCGTTGGAGCCGGTGTTGCTTGTAAAACCGTCATTTGTCCTGGAAGTAACGCCTCCGCGCTCCGTCAACGTCGAGAACTCCGAGATTTCGTTGAAGTCTCCCTGGCCGAAACTAACCTGAGGCTGGAAGAGAATCGAAGTGTTCTCCGAGAACTTGTGCTCAAGACGGACTCCGAAACGATGACCGTCAGAGTTGGTTGTGTTGGAACCTTTATTATTATAGATGAGATTGTGGTCGTCAAGGTAGGTGATCTTCTTACTCTCCTCCTCAACGTAGGTCTCGTTGTTGTTATACAGATAGTTGCCACCGAGATCCATCTTGCCGTCGAACAAAGACGTGTTACCGTTCAGACCTCCCATCCAGGAAGTCGTTATACCATTGCCGGGACCCCAGCCACGGCTGCCGCGACCCATGCCGCCTCCGCCTCCGCGCATTCCCTGCATCATACTTCCGGCCAGATCATTGAATCCGCGGTTGTTGGTGTTGTTACCGTTTAGGACGACACTGAGCTGGTTCTTGTCCGTGAACCGACCCAGGAAGCCGGCACCCTGGTAGCGCCAGTCACCGTTCCCGGTAGACAGCTCGGATCCGGAGACCTGCTTGCGCACATCGTGACCTGCACCTGCCATCACGTTACCGAACAGACCGTTCATCATCCCCTTCTGGATGGAAAGGTCGATGATTGTCTCATCATTGCCGTCATCGATGCCGGTGAACTCCGCCTGCTCGGACTTCTTCTCCACGACCTTCACCTTGTCGATGATCTTCGCGGGAATATTCTTGGACGCAAGCTGTGGGTCGTCAAGGAAGAAGGTCTTGCCGTCGATCGTTATCTTACTGATGGTCTGTCCGTTCGCCGTCACCGTACCGTCCTCGGACACCTCCACGCCAGGGAGTTTCTTAAGAAGATCCTCCAGCACATCGTTGTCGGTGGTCTTGAATGACGAGGCGTTATATTCAATGGTGTCTTTCTTTATAACAATCGGGTTGCCGGTCGCGGAGACGCTCGCCGCGTCGAGGGTCTGCTTGTCAGGATCCATATTCACCACCCCGAGGTCGAGTTTCCCCTTGACTTCGATTTCCTTGGTAACAGCCTTGTAGCCAAGAAGCTCCGCCTTCAGAACATACTTTCCGGGAGCCACCTTCTCGATGACTGCCTTTCCCTTAATGTCGCTAAGGGCGTACTTGTAGGGCTTCTGACTGCCCGGCTTCGTGAGGGACACCGTGGCAAATCCCACGGCCTCACCCGTGGAAGAGTCTGTAAGAGAAAGGGTAAGCGTGCCGCCGCTCTGGGCGAAAGCCAAAGAAAAAGCCGACACAATGCCGGCGACAAAAGTGATGAATTTCTTTAAGTTCATAAGGAATACTCAACTAACTGATCAACCTAACACCTACTTTGACAGAAAAAGTCTCTCCTGGTTTAATCAGAACGGCAAATATTCCCCGAAAAGTGTTCCTGCCCAGCATTATTTAACCCGATCAGGATTATCCTTGATGAACTTCTCCCAGCCGCCGGCCCCTTTTACCTTAGCCAACGGACTCGTGATCGAATAGTAATGGCATAGCGCGATGGCAAGGGCGTCGGTAGCGTCCAGATGCTCCGGCCTGAAATCCACGTCCAAGGTCTTGCGCAGCATCATGCTGACCTGCTCCTTCGAGGCGGCGCCGTTGCCCGTGATCGCCTGCTTGGCCTCCCGGGGAGCATATTCATGAACACTCGTGATGCCATATTCAAGAGCGGCAAGCATCGCCGCCCCCTGCGCGCGCCCCAGTTTGAGGATCACCTGCGCGTTTTTTCCGTAGAACGGCGACTCCAGCGCCATCTGGGTGCCGTGGTAGGTCCTGCAGACCTCGGTGACCGTGTCGTAGATCTGGCGGAGTTTTGAATATGCGTCCGCCTCCTTCCGCAGATCCAGCACGCCCATGTCCACGAACACCGGCTTCCCTCCGATGACATCAATGACCCCGAAGCCAAGCAGGTTGGTTCCGGGGTCGATGCCTATGATGGTTGTCTTGTCCATAATATTCGTGGTCAGGACTTTATAGATGACGATCAGTCAATGCAGTCGAAGCCTGTGTAAGGACGGAGAACCTCAGGGATGACGATCTTGTCTTCCTTCTGGTTGTCCTCAAGCAGGGCGGCGACCACGCGAGGGAGAGCGAGCGAGCTTCCGTTCAGGGTGTGGCAGAGCTGCATCCTGCCTTCCGCGTCACGGTAACGCAGGTGCAGACGGTTCGCCTGATAGGTCTCGAAGTTGGAGACTGACGAGATCTCAAGCCAGCGTCCCTGGGCGGCTGACCAAAGTTCGAAATCGTAGGTGATAGCTGATGTGAAACTCAGATCACCACCGCACAGACGGAGGATCCTGTACTTCAGACCGAGCTTGTTGACGATGCCCTCAACATGGGCAACCATCTCATCCAGAGCGGCGTAAGAGTTCTCCGGCTTCTCGATGCGCACGATCTCGACCTTGTCGAACTGATGCAGACGGTTCAGACCCCTCACGTCCTTGCCGTAAGAACCGGCCTCACGACGGAAGCACGGAGTGTAGGCGGTCATCTTCTGCGGGAAGTCGTTGTTACCAAGGATGACATCTCTGAATATGTTGGTGACAGGAACCTCGGCTGTAGGGATGAGATAGAAGTCATCAAGACCTACATAGTACATCTGGGCCTCCTTGTCAGGCAGCTGGCCGGTACCGAAACCGGAAGCGGCGTTGACCATGATCGGCGGCTCGACCTCCTTGTAGCCTGCGGCGGTGTTGATGTCAAGGAAGAAGTTGATGAGAGCCCTCTGGAGTTTCGCGCCCTTGCCCTTATAGACAGGAAAACCGGCTCCGGTGAGCTTCACTCCAAGGTCGAAATCTATGATGTCATATTTCTTGGCAAGCTCCCAGTGAGGGAGAGCGTGTTCAGGAAGGTTGACCTCAGGGCCGCCCATCTTCACAACCTGATTGTCCTCGGCTCCTTTTCCGGGAATCACGAGGTCGCAAGGCATGTTAGGCAACAGAACCAGCTGAGCCTCAAGCTCCTTGTTGTTCTCGTCAGCCTTGGCGAGAAGTTCGGAGGACTTGGCCTTAAGCTCGGCCACCTCTTTCTTCACCTCTTCCGCCTCAGCCCTTTTGCCTTCCTTCATCAGCCCGCCGATCTTGTTGGCAAGCTGTTTCTGCTGAGCCACAAGAGCATCACTCTCTGTCTGGAGAGACCTTCTGTTGGTGTCCAGGTCGAGGACTTTTTCCACGATGGCCCTCGCATCGAAATTCTTTACTGCCAGCTTCTCGATCACGTGCTGCGGATCGTCACGAAGCGTTTTGAGTGTAAGCATAATATTGCGAATAGTTTAATTACAATTAAAATGGAAGTCCCCGCTTGCCGCCGGGAATGTTCCCCGACACATTTCCAGACAAGCAAGCCTGAAACGGGTTCCTTCAAAACAAAAAGAGGACAGGCACGATAACTCGAAGCCAGCCCTCTTTCTTTCTATGAATCCTCCGAGTCTTAGTTCTCAAAAGGGATAACCGAGACGTAGGATTTGTCCTCTCTCTTCCTTGTGAACTTCACGGTTCCGTCAACGAGAGCGTAAAGAGTGTGATCCTTGCCCATTCCGACGTTCTTGTCAGGATTGTGCACAGTACCTCTCTGCCTTACAATGATGTTGCCGGCCTTTACGACCTCACCGCCGAATTTCTTGAGTCCAAGCCTTTTGGAATGAGACTCACGACCGTTCTTTGAACTTGATTGTCCTTTCTTGTGTGCCATAACCTTTAACTCTTTAGAAATTAAGCGATTGCATCGATACGGATCTTGGAAAGCCTCTGGCGGTGGCCATTGAGTTTCTGGAATCCTTTACGACGGATCTTCTTGAACACGAGCACCTTGTCAGCCTTTACCCCATCATCGAGAACGGTGGCCTTGACAACTGCGCCCTTTACATAAGGATTACCGAGCTTGATCTGCCCTTCGGAGTCAACGAGCAGCACCTTGTCGAACTCGACTGAAGAATCCTTGGCCGCCGCGAGACGGTTAACAAAGATCTCTTTTCCAGCCTCAACCTTGAACTGCTGTCCTGCAATGTCAACAATTGCGTACATAAAAAACAAAACTTTATTAAGTTTCAGCCGCAAGCGCCCGTAACCTCACGGGACTTCTGGAGCTCCACGGCCATCAAACAGACTGCAAATTTACGCAAAATCCATTAATCCGCAAAAATATTTATCAGTGAGTGCAATCGGGCCGAAATCGGGCAAAATGTCGCCCAAGGGCGCAGGGCGGCACTCTGAGGCGACGAACAGGGGCGAGAACGTCGCCCAAAGACGCAGGGTAGCACTCTGAGGCAACGAACAGGGGCGAAAACGTCGCCCAAGGGTGCCGCCCTCTCCGCAGGTGACGACTGTGGCCGAAAGCATCGCCTATGAGGCGTGCCGGATGCGCCACTGACTCTGGTGAAAATATGCCTTCTTGAAAAACCTACTGTCCGAGCATCCGGCGGAAGGTCTCCATGCCTTTGGTGGCGACTTGGCGGATCTGGGTGATGCGAGGGTCGGCGATGGCCACATCCTCGGGGTCGATCAGGTAGATCGGAATGCCGTTCGGAGCATAGCGGTAAAGGCCGGCGGCGGGGTAGACATTCAAAGATGTGCCGACGATCAACATTATGTCGGCGGCGGAGACGATGTCGATAGCCTTCTCGATGTTCGGGACGGCCTCCCCGAAGAAAACGATGTGCGGACGCAGCTGGCTGCCGTTCGGAGCCTTGTCCCCCAGATGAACCTCATCGTAACCGATGTCAATCACCTCTTTTTCTGAATATGACCGGTCATATTCACCGTCCTCGGGCCGAACCTTCGTCGCCTCGCCGTGGAGGTGCAGGACCTTCGTGCTGCCGGCCCTTTCGTGCAGATTGTCAACGTTCTGGGTGATGACCGTCACTGAATATTCCTTCTCCAGATCAGCGATGGCGTAATGCGCGGCGTTCGGTTTCACCTCGCTGAGCCTCTTGCGCAAACCGTTGTAGAAATTCAGGACCAGTTCCCGGTTGCGGTACCAGCCCTGGATTGAAGCGACCTCTTCGGGATCATATTCACCCCACAGGCCGTTGTTGCCCCTGAATGTGCTGAGTCCGCTCTCGGCGCTCACTCCGGCGCCCGTCAGAACGGCGATTTTCTTTTTCGCTGAGTTCATATATTCATCCTCCTTTGAAAGGTTGCGCGCGGCCGCGACCGCATATTCGTAAATTATTGATTCTTTTTGAAATAGTAGTTCCTGAGCCAGTACTCGAACAAGGGGTCGAGAATCACCGGTTTCGCATCCTCGCCGACAAAAGTCAGAATCTCCTTCTTCATCAGAGCATCCTTCAGGCGGCGCACATTGGCGGACGAGTTGAGGGAATATTTCCGGATCACCTCAGCCGTGCTGAACTTCGAATAGCCGTCGATGATCGCCTTCAGCAGGCTCACCTGGAAGGTGGTGAGGTCGTTCATCATCGAGATGAAGCGGCCTCTGTTTATCGCCATCACGGTCGCAAGGGCCTCCAGCAGGACAGGCTCCATTATGTAGCCTTTGGACAGCGAGTCGCAGACAGAGGTGAAGTGATTGATGTAGAAAAGATTGCACTTGAAAAGGCGGCACGCTCCGCTGATCAGGTCCCTGTCGATGACCTTACCGCTGGCGAGGAATCCCTTGATGATGTGCTCTACAATCTCCCTCTCATCCACCCTGCTCAGTTTCAAGCGGGTAGCCCTGCGGTAGAAGAAATGCCTCTTTATGAATATGTCCTCCATCGCATTGACCTGCGAGCCTATGAATATATAGGAGAAGATTCTCAGGCCTTCAGCCTTGGCCTCGTCCATCACTTCCTCCATCAGTTTGAAGATCCGCTCGCCGTCATCGGCCAGATCCAGATTCTGGAACTCGTCGATGATCATAAACGTTTTCTCTCCACTCTCGGCCGCAAGGACGTAAGGCAGTCTGAGGACGGACTTGAGATCCTTGTCGTCCAGATCCCAGTTCGTGGAGAGGATCATGTCCCTATCCGAGAACGCTTTGCGGTCAAAGACCCAATGCGTGCCTTCCATATAGGCAGTGACTATCTTTTCATACTCGTCGGGGGTGGATGCCACCAGCCTTATGACAGCGGCTCCCAGCCTCTTTACAAAAGACTCGCCTTCCCTGATGTCCAACGCTGTCATCTCCCCCACCGTGAACCTATCCCCGTTCACTTTCATCTTGGTGAAAACCTGATGGACAAGAGATTTCTTTCCTGCGCCGAACGGTTCCCAGACGACCACATTCTCACTCTGTGTCAAAAGGTTACCAAGGATGGCGCAATCTTCCTTACGGCCAATGAAATGCTGGCCGGTAACGTATCTATTGTACAAAAACGGGCTATCCATCGAAATAACATTTTTGTTTTGACAAAATTAACATTTTTTTCCTATCTTTGCACCCGCTTTAGAGAGCGCTTGGAAATTTTATGACGGAAAATGTCTTGATATTCCCAAGTTTAGAGAAAAAAAGGAGGTGGTAACAGCATTATGATCATAGTTCCTATCAAGGAAGGCGAGAACATCGAAAGGGCTCTGAAGAAATTCAAGAGAAAATTCGAGAAGACCGGTGCCATCCGTGAGCTTCGCGCCCGCAAGAACTTCGAGAAGCCTTCTGTAAAGAGAAGAGCCGCGAAGATGAAGGCCATCTACGTTCAGCACCTCCAGCTGCTCGACGAGCAGTAATCAAGACTGACACAGACAATCATGACCGGATCGCGCCCAGCGGTCCGGTTTTCGTATTTAGTAACGTGAAAAAATAACCTGCTTCAGATTAGGAGAAGATTTTCGAGGATAGATCTATTTTCGAAGAAGGAGCGTGCCGGTGGCACATGACTGATGAGAAAACAGATATAGACCGAAAAGATTCCTTAAGATGAGGCAGGTTATTTTTTGAAGGTTACTTAGTAATCCTAAATCATTAATTTGTAAAGTTTTGGCTGCGTTTTCGAAGATAGATTTCTTTTTGAAGAAGGAGTGTGCCGATGGCACATGGCCGATGAGAAAAAACCGCCAGACCGAAAAGACAATCAAAGATTACCAACTAATTTATTAACGCTTACTTATCAGCAGTACTGAATCCGGCTAATTATAGCTATATTTGTAGATTATGGGAAAGGATGTCGTCAAAAAAGGGGCGCGGCGCTGGCTCCGCCCGGCACTCTGGACAATCTTCGGCGTATGGGCGGTGATCATCATCGTCCTGCAGATCGCGTTGAACTCCAAGGTACTGACGAGAGTCGTCAACGATGTGGCCAAGGAATATGTCGACGGGGATGTCACGTTCACCGGCATCAAGGCTTCCATGTTCAAGAGCTTCCCTAACCTCAACGTCACTATCGACAACTTCTCCATCACCTACCCCCACGACAGGTTCGCCGCGTTCGACTCACTGGACGTTCCGGGAGGCTACCTCCTGAAATCAGGGCGCGGAGAGGGAGCCGACACCCTGGCACATTTCAGAAAGTTCTCCGTCTCGGTCAACTACCTTGCCGCTGCGACAGGCAGGCTCAGGATCCGCCACGCCATTCTTGATCATCCAAGAATATTCGCCCACCAGTACGACTCCACCACGGCGAACTGGAACATGTTCGGCGACGGTTCCGTGAAAGAGGATGGCGACACCATCGCCTCCACGCTGCCACCGGTCTCGGTGGGCAAGGTCAGCCTCGGAGGACGGCCATTCATAGTCTACACGAATCCCTCCGACACCATATTCGGATGCATATTCCTAAAGCAGCTCACCGCGAAGGGGCATTATGACGCGAAGAGGAACAAGATCGAGGGGGTGAGCCTTGAGATGGACTCGCTGTTCGTGGCGGGGCGGCTTCCTGCGGACACGGTAGCCCTTGGGGTAGAGCGGCTCGGGATCAAGGAACGCGCCGGCCACTTCGATGTCAACCTCTCTTCGAGGCTGTTCCTCGGCATGGAATCATCCGGCAGGATGTCGATTCCGGTCGAGATCGAAGGCAACATATTCCCGGAACTTGGGAAAAAGTGCGTGACGGTCGGGAATATGACCGCGCGGGTAGCCACCGTCGGGCTTTCGGCCAACGGGAAGGCGGACTTCTCAGGTAAGGATATTCACATCAAGGGATCTGTGGCGACGGAAAACGCCTCCATCAATGAGATAGCCGGGCATTTCGGAGACAACTTCCCTATTCTTAAGAAGTTGCGCACCGATGCAACGCTCTCCGTCAATGCATTCTGCGACGGCAGTTATGACAAGAGTACCGGCAGCCTCCCTCCTCTTTCGGTGAGGATCCAGGTTCCGGATTCCAGGATCGGCTGGGAGGGCATTTCCGGCGACGGACGTTTCGACCTTGACATCACGGCCACGAGCCAAGACGGAAAACTCACCGCCGAGGTGCCGGATTTCTGCTTCAGCGTCAACGGGATGAAGGTGATGATGAGCGGGACAGCCGACGACCTTCTTGGCGCGGATCCGAAGTTCGACATCAGCAGCGACATCCACATCGTCCTGGACTCGCTGGCCTGCTACCTTCCTGACAGCCTCGGGGTTTCTGTCCACGGCGACCTTGAGGGGATAATCGAAGGTGACTTCCGCCTGTCCCAACTGGATGCGTTCAATTTCTCCGAGATCGGGCTTGAGGGGCTTCTGGAGAGCAACGGCATCCGGATCAGCATTCCGAAAGACACCCTGTTCGCCTACTTAGGCCACACGGACATCAGCCTAGGAGCCTTCAACCACGAGGATGACCACGACGGACACGGCGGTAGCGGCCACAGGCACTCGGGACTTTCCGTGGCGATCGACAGCATGCTGACTGAATATGGCGCCTCGACGTTCATACGGGGTACCGGTCTGACTCTTTCGGCACACAACACCAAGGAGAGGATGTCCGCTGATCCGAAGCGCCACCCGATCCACGGCCATCTTGACATCGCTTCCATCGGAATGATGGACATAGACTCCTGTTTCGTAGGAGCCATCGGCTCTGTCAACACATTCAAACTGAGCCTTAAGCAGACAGGAACGCATAGCGTGCCGTTCATCAGCCTGTCCAGCAGGAACAAGAATATAACTCTCCGCGAAGGAGTCACCAGGTTCTCCGGACAGGATGCGAGGCTGTCGGTCGAGGCGCATCCGAACTCCGCGGAGAGACAGCTTCGCAGGAAACACCTGCTGGACTCCCTGCAAAGGATCTACCCTGGAGTGAAACGCGACTCCCTGCTCAGGAAAGTGTTCGGGAAATATGCGTCCGGAACCACCTTGCCGGACTATCTTTCCGAAAAGGATTTCGAGAAGAGCGACATCAGGATCCAACTTGGTGAATCCTTTGCGAACTACATCAGAGACTGGGACATCACAGGGAACATCGACCTCGCCGAAGGTCTTGTCATCACCCCGTACTATCCACTCGACAACAGGATAACAGGATTCAGCGGGAAGTTCTCCAACAACACGATCGACCTCAACAGACTATCGTTCAAATCCGGGGTGTCGGACATCTCCGCCACCGGCCATCTTACCGGTCTCAAGAGGTTTCTTGTCTCCGGCAAGGGCAGGCTCAACCTGGATCTGGGCATAACCTCCGACGAGATCGACATGAACGAGATCCTCATCGCGCTCAACGCCGGAAAGAAATTCACGCCTATAGGCCACAACGCGGCTCTCTCCGGAGTTGATGACAACGCCTACCTCAACACCGTCAAAGAGATGACAGCCGCGGACACGACCGCCTCCACCTCTCTGGTCGTGCTGCCGTCCAACCTCAACGCCAAGATCTCATTGAGCGCCAACAAGATAAGATACTCAAACCTGGAGACATCCTGGGTGGCCTCGGACATCGTGATGAAAGAGCGCTGCCTCCAGGCGACGAACACCCTCGCGACGACGAACATGGGCGACGTGTACCTCGAAGGTTTCTATTCGACCCGCACCAAGAAAGACCTCAAGGCCGGCTTCGACCTCACCTTGTCCGGCATCACAGCCGAGAAGGTTATCCAGCTGTTCCCGGCAGTGGACAGCATCGTGCCTATGCTCAAGGCTTTCAGGGGACTGCTCGACTGCGAGATCGCCGCGACAAGCTCGATCGACACATCCATGAACATTGTGCTGCCGACCCTGAGCGGCATAGTGAAAATTGACGGCAAGAACCTGTCTCTGACCGACAGTGACGAACTCAACAAGCTCCGCAGATCCTTGATGTTCAAGGACAAGGACTCCAGCTTCATAAAATCCCTGTCAATCCGCGGCATCATCAAGGAGAACCACATGGAGATCTTCCCGTTCCTGCTGAACATCGACCGCTAATCGATCGCGGCCAGCGGCCTTCAGGGTTTCGACCAGCGGTTCAAGTACCACCTTTCCGCCCTGAAGTCGCCGATTCCGTTCAAGTTCGGCATCAACGTGAACGGCACCTTCGACAATTGGAAGTGGAAACTCGGCAAGACAAAGTACAAGAGCCGCAACATCCCTCTTTTCGATGATCAGGTCAACAGCCTGACGCTAAACCTGACCTCCGCCATCCACAACATATTCGAGAAGGGCGTGGAGCAGGCTCTGAAGCAGAACGAGCTGTCGCAGAAGGCGATAGAGAACAAAAAGAAGGAACTTGACTATTCCGCCTCCCTGACGGAAGACCTCTCCGCCGACGAAAAGAAAACCCTCAAAGCCCTTGAGACCGTCACCGGCGCCGGTAACATCGGTGACAACGGTGCCGGCTCACATCTTCCGCACGCTGAACCAGCCGGAACGAACGATGCGGCAGAGCGCGACGGGCAGAAAAATAATATTTGAATATTAACAGATTTCAACTATCTTTGCAAACCTTTCGGACTCGGAGCAAAGGCAGCTTCCAATCGCCCGACCTCCCCGCGGAATCCCTATCATCATCTAGATTCCCCTGCCGGAAGGCTTTGCGGGTGTGTTGAAACTGGTAGACAAGCCAGACTTAGGATCTGGTGCGCAAGCGTATGGGTTCGAGTCCCTTCACCCGCACAAAAAATGCCTCCTAATCAACTGATTAAGGGGCATATTTCATTTTTCAATAGGTGTACTAAGTATCCCAAAATGGTCCAAGAATCCCGTACCGGTTGAATATTGCGTTACGGCTAGTACTTTCCTGATTTAGGTTGACTCGGGTACACAAAAGGACTATTTCATGTACCAACCATGTTTCTGGAGACATTCGGTACACCATTGAGGCTTCTCCTGTACCAAACTTATCTTTCGGATTAAAAACCGAGGGGTGAAGCAGAGAGCCTTACGGCTCAGAGTGGCAGCCGGGTACAGACATTACCCTAATAACGCCTGTAGTGGCTGCGGACTCTCTCAACCTTGCCGAAACGCACTCGCCTGTAGGCTCGCACCTGGACAAGTCTGATAATCTCCACCTCAATGGCGACTATCACAAGATGTTGGCTTGTTCTCATTCTACATACTTATTGTTAGGAAATTGAGAGAACAACCGTCCTTGTTGTAGTACCCCCTCGGTATGGGACAATAACAAAAAAGCAAGCATCCCTTTTAGGGAAAAGATGCTTGCTTATTTTTTTTCCTAACTCGTATGTGAACTATGCAAAGTTAACCATTATTTTCTAATTGACAATAGGGATTCTATATTTTGGTTATTCTAAATTCAGATTATTCCCCTTCCACCAACCATTCCACAAACTCCCACACCTTCTTGAAGTCCTCTACAAAGGTTTGATACTCTTCCACGATTCAGCACAAAAAGGATGATTAAAAGTCTGAATAACTATCGGAGATTATAGTAATCGGAGACAAGGTCGAGGTTGACCTCGCCAAAAAGCAAGAAAGAGGGGCTTGACTAATACTTTTAGTCAGCCCCTTTTTTTCTTTTCCATAACCAACCGAGGGTGCAGCACTTGCTGCGGCACCGGGGTGGTGATTACTTCACGCGAAGCTTCTTGCCTAGGCGGAGGATTGTGGTCTCTTTGATCCCGTTCAGGTTGCAGAGGGTCCTTACGGTGGTGTGATACTTCCGGGCCAGGGCGCCGAGAGTGTCACCTTGACGGATAGTATGATACTTGGCGGCGGCAGCTGCCTTTCTCTCAGCCTCGGCCTTCCTGGCGGCCTCCTCCTTGTCCTTTGCGTCGCCTTCAAGGATGTCGATCTCCTCCTGCTCGCTCTCAGGAACGTACTTGCTGTTGGCGTTCAGATACTTCTTCTTGAGCACGAACAACCTGTGCCTCAATGTGCCGGAATGGAAATCGATCAGCCATTCAGGATCGAAGGCGTAGCCCTTGTAACGGGTCTCGAAATGAAGATGCGGGCCGGTGGAGCGCCCTGTCGAACCGCCGAGACCGATGATCGTGCCGGCGTTCACCCACTGGTCATCCTTGACATAAATCTTGGAAAGATGGCCGTAGAATGTCTCCAGACCGTTGTCGTGGCGAAGGACCACAAGATTGCCATAGCCCTTGTAACGCTTCGATATCCGGACCTTGCCGTCAAAGGCGGCATAGACCGGTGTGCCGGTGTGCAGCGGAAGATCCACGCCTTGATGTCTGCGCCTGTGACGATAGCCGAACTTTGAATAGACATCATTCTGATGAGGGCACTTGTACTCACTCAATGTGTCGACGATCCAAAGAGCGATCTCATCGGGAAGCTCCTCCAAGGAAACACGGTACGGATCCGGATAATCATGGGTCCAGTACTCATTGAACACCTGATGGTCACGCGCATAGGTGGAGTCCTTGTAATACTTCCAGGTGTAGTCCGACAGAAGCAGGATCTTGATGTGCGGATCCGCCGTGTCGATTGTGTCCAGAGCCTCAGCCCTGTTCAGTTCCATGGACTGCACGGATTCCCTGCAGATTCTCGGGATAAGGATCTCAGCTTGTTTCCTGGTCTTGATTGTGGTGTCCTGCGCCACGGCAGGAACCGAAAACTGCATTGAGGCAAGGACCATGACAATGGCGCTCGCCAAAAAACCTCCACGAATCATCCTGTCTACAGTTTTGCTCCGAATCTCTCCACAAGGAGGGTCCTGGTCTCGTTAACTTTTTCCTCAAGCAGAGCGTCTGATGTGGCCTCGCAGATGAACCTCAGGTAAGGCTCGGTGTTGGAAGGACGGATGTTGAACCACCAGTCCGGGAACTCGACCCTGTAGCCGTCGAAATCCATTTCGGCGGTAGGCTTTTCCTTGGAGATGAAATACTCTTTGACGGCATCCATCGCACCCTTCTTGTCCTCGATCCTGAAATTGATCTCTCCGGAATTCTGGTAGCGCGCGATCCTGCCGATCAGCTCGTGAAGGGTCACGCCTTTCTTCTTCATGGCAGCCACAACCCTGAGTATCAGCATAGAAGCCAGCAATCCGCTGTCAGAATAGAAGAAATCGCGGAAATAATAGTGCCCGGCCAGCTCTCCACCCCAGACACCGTCAAGCTCACGGAGCTTCCTGGCGGCGAAGGCTCGTCCGACCTTCCAAGTGGCCATCCTGCACCCCATCGGAGTCAAGTACTCCCCGACAGCCTTGGAGCTGCGGATGTCCTGAAGCACGATGCCTGTCTCATGCCTCTCGTCCACGAAATAGTGGCCAAGCACGGCGATCATCAGATCCGGAGACACGAACTCGCCCTCGTTGTCAACGAACATCACACGGTCAGCGTCACCGTCGTAGATGACACCGATGTCAGCTCCGGTCTTTTTCACCAAAGCCTTAAGCGGCTCCACATTCTTAGGAATAAGAGGGTTAGGCTCGTGATTAGGGAAGTTGCCATCCAGATCCTCGAATATGTAGGCAGGCTCGTCGCCGAAAATCTCACGGGCGTAAAGGCTTGACATACCGTTGGAAAGGTCGAAGGCTATCTTGATGTCGGAATAGTCACCCTTGTACTTCAGGAGGAAGTCAAGGTAGTCTTTATGAATATCCTTGAGAATGACCTGTCCTTTCTTCGGCGCCGCCGGCGTAGGCCTTCCGCTTTCGATCCACTCCTGGATCTGTCCAAGACCGGAATCCAAGCCGACAGGAAGGGCGTTCTCCCTTGAGACCTTCATGCCGTTATACTCCTTAGGATTGTGGGACGCGGTGATCTGCACCGAAGCCTTGAATCCGTAGTTGGCTGTACCGAAATAGACCATCGGAGTCGTGCTGAGACCGATGTCATAGACATCCGCGCCGGCGTCGGTGATACCTTTTAGAAGATATTCATGAATCTCCGGCGAGGAGACCCTACAGTCCCTGCCGACGAGAACCTTGTCAGTCCCAAGAAGTTCCGGTAGAAAATAGCCCACCTTGTAGGCTGTGTTACGGTCGAAGTCTACATTATAGACTCCGCGTATGTCATACGCGTGAAATGCTCCCATAATGTTCTTGTTATTTAATTTTAGTGGCGTACCTTGCAAAAACCTTTCCTTTCGCGATGTTCTGAAGCTTTTTTGAAAGCATCTTTTTCCTGATCGGAGCGACGTGATCCACGAACAGGTCGCCATCAAGATGCGACATCTCGTGCTGCACCATGCGACAGGCGAACTTGTCTAAGGTCTCAGTAACCTTCTCAAGATCAGCATTGTAATATTCAATGGTCATACTCTGCGGCCTCGTGATGTCGCAATAGATCCCCGGGATGCTGAGACAGCCTTCGGAATATTCACATCTCTTCTCGCTCTCGCTGAGAATGACAGGGTTGATCATCACCCTCTTGAAGTCGGCGAGGTAAGGATAGACATCCGTCATCCCCGTACCGTCGACGATCAGGATTCTGACGCTCTCCCCCACCTGCGGCGCGGCGAGTCCGCAACCCTCTGACTTCGTGAGAGTCTCCTCCATGTCGGCCACCAGTTTCGCGATCTTCTCCTTCTCTGCGAGATCCGCCGGGACTGCCTTCTGTCTGAGAACCTCAGAGCCATATAAATAAATAGGTAATATCATAACTCCAATTATTATTTCAACTTCTTCTATTTGCCGGTCCTGTCAAGGTAGCTTTGCAGGATGATCGCGGCGCTGATCCTGTCCACGGATGTCTTATCCCTGCGGTCCTTGGCCTTCATGCCGCCGTCAATCATGGCCCTGTGGGCCAGAACCGAGGTAAAACGTTCATCCTCAAGGGTTACCGGGATGTCCGGAAAGGCCTTGGCAAGAGTCTTCAGGAACACTTCCACATCGGCGGCGGCCTCGGACGGCTTATTGTTCATGTTCATCGGATAGCCGACAACAAAACGAGTTATGGTCTCCGTTTGAGCATAATTTTTGATATATTCTATTATCTTTGCAGCTGGAACCGTGTCCAGGGCTGAGGCAAAAATGCCCAGCGGGTCGCTGACTGCCACACCAACGCGTTTGCGTCCGTAGTCTATGCCGATAATCCTGTCCATTGTAATCCGCAAAGTTAACGAAAAAGGCTCTCAAGTCAAAATCTTATGTCAAAGCAAAAAAAAGGCGGCATCATAAAGAACTTCAGGCTCACTTTGGTGGACGATGACACCCACGACAAAGTGTGGTCGAAAAAATTCACAAGAATCGGCGCACTTGTGACGGCGGTGACAGTCATCGTTGTCACCATCGCCACCATATTCTGCGTCATAGCCTTCACTCCTATCCGCACACTCATTCCGGGGTACCCTGACGCGCGGAGCAAGCACGATGCGATCAAGAACGCGATCACGATAGACTCCCTGGAGAATGTGCTGACGAAATGGGAACTATATTCAGAGAATCTCCGGCGCGTGGTCGACGGTCAGGAGCCGCTGAAGATCGACAGCCTGATGGAGGTGAGGAAGAATCCCGCCGCCGAGGCCGGCGACTCCAGGGAACTGGCCGAGAAAGACTCGCTTCTGCGAAAGGAGGTGGCGGACGAGGACAGGTTCGACATCAAGCCAGGCTCCGCAAGGACGCTTCCTATCGAGGGCATGCATTTCTTCACGCCGCTCAAGGGTGTTGTCTCACAGGGTTACGACAAGGCCCTCCATCCGTACATCGACATCACAGCTCCGGGCAACTCGGTCGTGATGTCCGTTCTTGACGGCACCGTCATCTCGGCGGGATGGAACGACACGGAGGGCTACACGATAAGGATCCAGCACGAAGGAGACATCATCTCCGTCTACAAGCACAACCAGAAGCTGCTCAAGGAGACCGGGGACAAAGTCACGGCCGGAACACCGATAGCGGTTCTTGGCGGCACGGGATCCACATCCGACGGTGACCATCTTCATTTTGAGCTTTGGCACAAAGGCGAGGCCGTCGATCCGACAAAGTATATAAGTTTCTGATGGAAAAGAGAAGAATAGCGATACTCGGCTCCACCGGCTCGATCGGCAGACAGACGCTTGACGTGATCCGGGAGCATAGGGATCTATTTGAGGTTGAGCTGCTTACTTGCAAGGGTAGCTATGAGTTAATGGCTCGTCAGGCTAGAGAGTTTGACGCCAACAACGCAGTGATCTGTGACGAGAGCAAGTACAAGGAACTCTCCGCCGCCCTGGACGGGACAGACACGAAAGTCTTCGCGGGGATGAAATCCGTCTGCGACCTGGTCACCAGCGACAGGGTGGACATCGTGGTCGCGGCGATGGTGGGATTCAGCGGACTCGCCCCGACAATGTCCGCGATCAGCGCGGGGAAGGTCATCGCCCTGGCCAACAAGGAGACCCTTGTGGCGGCGGGATCGATCGTGATGGGACTGTCAAGGAAATACCATGCCCCGATCCTCCCTGTGGACTCGGAGCACTCCGCGATCTTTCAATGCCTTCTGGCCGCCCAGGGCAACGCCATTCGCAAGATCCACCTGACAGCGTCGGGAGGGCCTTTCCGGACCTGGGACAAGAGCCGCATCACCACCGCGACCAAGGAAATGGCGCTCCGGCACCCGAACTGGGCGATGGGAGCGAAGATCACTATCGACTCAGCCACAATGATGAACAAAGGATTCGAAGTGATCGAGGCACGGTGGCTCTTCGACACCCCGGTGGACAAGATCAACGTCATCGTCCATCCCGAGTCTATCATTCACTCCATGGTTGAATATGAGGACGGAGCCGTGATCGCCCAGCTCGCGAATCCGGATATGAGGGAACCTATCCAGTTCGCGATAGGATTCCCGGAGCGGCTGCCGCTCTCGAATCAGAAGCTGGACTTCGCGGAGCTTGGAAGCATTTCGTTCTCCAAGCCTGACACCGAGAGGTTCCCGGCACTGGCGCTCGCCTACAAGGCAATGGAGAAAGGCGGAAATATTCCCTGCGCCCTGAACGCGGCGAACGAGGCTGCCGTGGCCGCCTTCCTGCACGACAAGATTCCGTTCTACGGCATTTCCGACATCGTCGGAGAGTGCATCGAGAGCGCACCGTTCATCAAGGAGCCGACCGTGGAAGACATATTCAAGACAAACGAGGAAACATATTCACTGGCTCAAAGAAAGATTGACGCCTTCGTAAAGAAAAGTTGACAATGGTGCTGCTAATAAAGATTCTGCAAGTAATCCTTGCCCTCTCCCTGCTGATCGTCATCCACGAGTTCGGACATTTCACGTTCGCGAAGCTGTTCGGTATACGGGTCGAGAAGTTCTTCCTGTTCTTCGATGTCGGAGGCACGAAACTTTTCAGCACCAAAGGCAGGTTGTTCACGAGACTGTTCCCGAAAGCGAAGGATTGGGAGACTGAATATGGCATCGGCTGGCTCCCGCTGGGCGGCTACTGCAAGATCTCCGGCATGATCGATGAGTCAATGGACACCGATGCCATGAAGAAAGAGCCTCAGCCTTGGGAGTTCCGCACCAAGAAAGCCTGGCAGAGGCTTCTGGTGATGGTCGGGGGCGTGCTGTACAACTTCGTGTTCGCCATCATCGCCTACATCGGCATCATGGCCATCTGGGGCAGCGCCTACATCAGCAACGAAGGCAGCCAGATCTACACGAACGAGCTTGGCACGGAGCTTGGCTTCCGGAACGGCGACCACATCATCAGGATGGACGACTACATCCCCGAGAACTTCGGGATGCTCCAGGCTGATCTCGCGCGCCGGGATGTCAACAAAGTCACAGTGCTTCGTGACAGGGACACCGTCGAGGTCTACATCGACCGGTCGATGATAGGCTCCGTCCTGAACACCCCAGGCGTGTTTGACCTCGCTGTACCGTTCGTGATAGATTCGGTGATGAGCGCGTCGCCGAACGCCTTGGCCGGCCTCTTCCACGGCGACAGGATTTTCGCCATCGACAGCGTGAGCACACCTTTCGTCCAGGACTCCAAGGAATATCTTTCCAGAGCCGGCGGCAAGACCGTCACGGCATCCATCCTGCGCGGAGCCGACACACTTCTCATCCCGCTCCAGGTCGACACGGCAGGCAGGCTCGGGGTCTACATGCAGATGCCGGGAGTGAAGACACAGGAATATTCCTTGGCCAGTGCCATCCCTGCCGGATTCAAACTGACTTTCAGCACTATAGGAGGCTATCTCCGCGACCTGAAGCTGGTTTTCTCCCCGAGGACGGAAGCCTACAAGTCGGTCGGCAGCTTCATCGCCATCGGGCAGGTCTTTCCGGCGACGTGGGACTGGTTCCGGTTCCTGAATATTCTTGCGCTCCTTTCGATCATGCTGGGCGTGATGAACCTTCTGCCGATTCCGGCGCTCGACGGAGGACACATCGTCTTCTGCATTTACGAGATGATCACCGGCCGCAAGCCAAGCGACAAGTTCCTGGAGGTTGCCCAGATCATCGGCATGCTCCTTCTTCTGCTGCTGATGGTGCTGGCGTTCGGGAACGACATCAGGAGGCTTATTCACTAGCCGCTGAGAACAAGAGAGAAGCTATCGAAGCACACGCTTGAATCTCAACAACTTACGCTCCGCAAGCGAGAGATTGATCATTCCTTTGGATTTGATGTTTCTGCAAGTTTGATGTAACTTTGCAATCAGAAAAACACGAAACGGTATGAGAAATATTGTGAAAATCATCTTCGGGATCATCGCCACGCTAAGCGCGGTGTCCTGCGGCAACAACACCAAGCCATTGCTGCCGAATGTCTCCGGCAAGGCTGGAGAGGTCATAGTGGTGGTCGGCAAAGACAACTGGGAAGGCAACCTGGGCAATGAGATCGGAAGCCTTCTCGCCCGCGACTGCGAATACCTCCCGCAAAGGGAGCCGTTATATTCATTGGTCAACCTCGCCCCGTCGGCATTCTCGGACATGTTCAAGCTTCACAGGAACATCCTGATCTTCAACATTGACTCCTCCGTCGCCAAACAAGGTGTCATCTACAGAACGGATGTCTGGGCCCGCCCTCAATGCGTGATCCAAGTCAACGCCACCTGCGCTGACTCGGCCATCGTCGTCCTACGCAAAAACGGCGAGAACATCGCCGGAGCTATTGAGCAGGCGGAGAGGAACAGGGTAATAGCCAACACGTTACTCTACGAGGAACCGAAACTTGGCGAAGTCGTGTCGAAAATGATCGGTGGAAGGATCCATTTCCCTGTCGGCTACAATCTCAAGAAAGTCACGGACGATTTCATCTGGATCGCCGACGAGAAACAGTGCAGCACGCAAGGGGTCTTCGTCTACAAATACCCTGTCACTGACAAGACTCCTTTCACGGAAGAGAACATCATCGCCAGACGCAACGCATTCCTTAAGGAATATGTCCCGGCGACAGCCGAGGGTTCCTACATGACCACAAGCGTGTTCGTAAAGCCGGGCATCAAGTTTCTCAAGTACCACAATCTGGACTTCGTGGAGACAAGGGGACTTTGGGAAGTGTACAACGACTACATGGGCGGGCCGTTTGTCTCCCACTCGTTCTACAGCAAGGACGGAAAGGAGATCATCGTTCTGGAGGCGTGGGTCTACGCTCCCAAGTACGACAAGCGCCAGTATCTAAGACAGACAGAATCACTTCTGTACTCCTTCGAATGGGACAAGGATGGAAATGATGGCAAATAGGGCAAATTACGACCGAATTATTTTGTAAGGTCGAAAATTATCCATATATTTGCATCCCAATTTGGCAAGAAACATTTAGGAAAGCCTATATTGGTGGGTTCGTATAACGGTTAGTACTCGGGATTTTCATTCCCGCAATAGGAGTTCGATTCTCCTACCCACTACAAATATTAAAAAATAAGAACGATGGCAAATCACGCATCAGCAAAAAAGGCCAATCGCCAAAGCGAGAGGCGCAGATTGCATAACAAGTATTATGCAAAGTCAACGAGGAACGCGATCCGCGCGATTCGTAACACTACAGACAAGAAAGCTGCCGAGGAAGGCGCTCCTAAGGTCTATGCAATGATCGACAAACTTGCAAAGATCGGAGTAATTCACCAGAATAAGGCTGCGAACTTGAAGAGCGGTATATCTGTTTACATCAACAAGCTCGCGTNNAAGAGCGGTATAGCTGTTTACATCAACAAGCTCGCGTAAAGGAATAGAAAGGCAGTCTCCCGAGGCTGCCTTTTAAGTCAACTCGGGATGTAGCGCAGTTGGTAGCGCACTACGTTCGGGACGTAGGGGTCGTCCGTTCGAGTCGGATCATCCCGACAAGAGGTTGGAGTTTCGCTCCAACCTCTTTCTTTTTCCGGCAATCCCGATCGTTACTCGACGATGGGACGATACGACACTTTCATCACTGTCAGTCTCGGCAACTGCTCCTCAAGTCTTGAGAGAAAATCTTCCCAGGCCTGATCACGGCCAACAGTCCAAGCCTTCTCTGCAAGCGCGACCGCCCGCGGGAAGGCCATGTAATGCATTCTCGCCTCAGACGGTATGAACTCACCCCAGATGTTCCCCTGCATGCCTTTCACAAGTTTAGCCTGAGCCTCCGACAGATCATCCGGCACGACGGCACCCTCGTAGAGAGACTTCATGGTCTCATTATTCTGCGGATAATCAAAGTAGCAGAATGTTGTCGGGCAGCAGATGACCTCGTTGCCACCGGCTGTGGAACGCTGAACTACATCGGCGTGATAGCCCTGCCACCAGTTGACGATCGCCGTCGGCGAGACTCCCCCCTCAAGAATCTCATCCCAGCCGATAAGCCTCCTGCCATTGGCGTTGAAGAACTTCTCCATCTCCTTGGTGAACCATGACTGGAGTTCCTCAAGTCCTCCGAGGTTCTCCCTGCGTATCCTTTCCTGACAGAGAGGGCAGCCTTCCCATTTCTTGCGGCTGACCTCGTCACCTCCGATCTCGGCGTAGGAGTAAGGGAAAAGACCGAAGACCTCCTTGAACACATCCTTGGCGAACTGTATTACCTTGTCACTGCCAAGACACAGAGGATCGGTGCCGTCATGTCCGCAGCTAAGCCACGGGTAGCACTGCGTGGCCATCCAGTTGTGTCCCGGCATGTCGATTTCCGGAACCACATCTATACCACGCACCGCCGCATATTCAACAATCTCCCTTATGTCCTCCTGGGTGTAGTAGCCTCCGTACAAGGTCTTGCCGTCCACCTGGCGCAGATGCTCCTTTGGCAGACGCATCGCCGGGTCATGCTCATTGTCGGCCCTTTCCTCACAAGCCTTGTCAATATATTCATTCGCAGGATCCCTCCAGGCACCCTTGTCGGTGAGAAGAGGGTATTTCCTGATCTCGATTCTCCATGCCTGGGAGTCGATCAGGTGCCAATGGAATTTGGAGAATTTGTAGAGCGCCATAAGGTCAAGGAAATCCTTGGTCTCTTTCACCGAATAGAAGTGGCGGGACGGGTCAAGCATCAATCCTCTCCACTCGTAGGCCGGCCTATCCTCGATCCTCACGACAGGCACCTTCCAGTCCACGCCTCGAAGCACCGACGCACTCTCGATCTGGTAAGGAAGAAGCTGGCGGAAGGTTGATATTCCGTGGACAATGCCCTTGTAGCCGGATGAGGTTATGGTGACTCCCTCCGCGTCAGAGACGAAAGAGTAGCTTTCATCCTCGGCGGACTCCGGAGCCGCAAGCACCAGCCTGACATCCCCTTTAATCCCTTTTTTCAACCTGATCTCAAACCCCGTCGCCGGAGCGAGTATCTCTTCCAGATAGGCGGCTGCCTTGGCGAGAGATTTGTCCGAATAGCTGATTGTCAGCGCTGAAGGAAGTGTGTAGCTTCCCTCGCCCTCGACAACGCGAGTTGGTTTGGGAATGACATTGACCGCGGCAAAGGCTTCCGAAACAAGGAAAAAGATCGCCGCAACGACAAGAGTAATGCGTCTCATGCTTAAAATAATGATTGATTAGTACGAAAAAGCCCAGCGCCATGCACTGAGCTTCAATTTGTTTTCCGCGGAGAGGGAGGGATTCGAACCCCCGGAGCCTCGCAGCTCAACAGTTTTCAAGACTGCCGTAATCGACCACTCTACCACCTCTCCAGACTTTGTAACCGTCAGAAACTTACTTGCCGGATCCTCGGCGACTTTCAACGCTTACTTGATCCCGATGATTCGGGGATGCAAAGGTAAATAAAAAAATCTGTTCGGCAAAAATATTCGTAACTATTTTTGCCGAACGGAATGAATCTCAGTGAGTGTCGGAGGACGCTGGCGCCTCGCGGGTGAAGAAACGGTTCTGGAAAAGGATCAGATAGAATGCACCTACTGTGACGCAGCTGTCGGCGAAATTGAAGACAGGGGCGAAGAACAGCAGACGCTCCCCTCCTACGAACGGAACCCAGGCGGGCCAGGTCGTGTCTATCAGCGGGAAGTAGAACATGTCCACAACGCGTCCGAACATCAATGGGGCGTAGTCGAAAATCACGCCGTAGAACAAGCTGTCGATGATGTTGCCGAAAGCGCCGGCGGTGATCATCGTAAGACCCACCAGCACCCCGGCAGGAACCGCCGGCTTGCCATCAGGCAAGAGCGCCGGCTTGCCGGACGAGTCAACAGACTTGCGGGCAAGTGACGCGATCCACCAGCAGAGTACCCCGAAAAGGGCTATTCTGAAAAAAGAAAGCAGAAATTTCCCGACAGCACCGCCGAACTTCATCCCGAAGGCCATGCCTTCATTCTCGATGAAGAATATCTGGAACCAGTTCCCGATCACGCTGAAATGTTCGCCTATCTGCATGTTCGTCTTGACCAGGATCTTGATGACCTGGTCAATGACGACAAGTATGACTCCTAAGATCAGGAGACGCTTAGCCTTGGAAATCTTCACTAGTTCTGTCCTTTCTTAGCAAGCATTTCCTTAGCCTCGACTGTAAGCGTGGCATGAGGAACCAATCTGAGTCTTTCCTTAGGAATAAGTTTGCCCGTCTCACGGCATATTCCATAGGTCTTGTTCTCAATGCGCACCAAGGCGGCCTCAAGGTTCTGGATGAACTTGTATTGCCTCTGGGCGAGTTGGCTGGCCTCCTCCTTCGAAAGTTGGTAAGCGCCATCGTCCTCGACCGTCTTGAAAGACGGCGTGGTGTCCTCAATGTCGTTGCTTCCGTTGTGCATAATCACCCTGCGGAGGGTGTTATACTCCTTCCTCGCCTTGTCAAGCATCTCATTGATGATGGACCTGAATTCCTCCAACTCCTCATCACTGTACCGCACCTTCCTCACTTCAGAAGAAGCAGCGTTTTCTTTGATTAACTCTGACATTGTATGAATATTTATAGGTCAAAAAATTATCTTGACAGCACCATCCTCACGGCGCCATCGTCCCACTCGACATCGAGAGCCCCTTCCGGAGCGGTCTCGCCAAGCGTGATGGAAAGCGCCAGAGTCTGGGCCGCAATGTAGTCTTTGTAGTCCGCCATCGCGGAGCCTATCTCCTCCCTGGCGGCACCGTCGGCGAAGATCCTTACCTCAATCTTGTCAGTCACCTCGAAGCCGCTGTCCTTCCTGAGGTTCTGGATCCTGTTGATGAGCTCGCGGGCCACACCCTCCTTCTTCAGATCCTCGGAGATCTGGATGTCAAGGGCGATGGTCAGCTGACCCTCGGTGGCGACAAGCCAGCCCGGCATGTCCTCGGACGAGATCTCGTAGTCACCCGGCTTCAGCTCGACGACTCCGGACGGAAGCGTGACAGAATATGCCGCGCCGGCAGCCTCGGCGTTCTGGATGGCGGAGATGGTGGCCTGGTCAAATCCGGCGAACGCACCGGCGATCTCCTTCATCTGCTTGCCGTAGACCTTTCCGAGAGTCTTGAAGTTAGGCTTGATCTTCTTGGTGATGATGCCGGTGGTGTCCGAGATGAACTCGGCCTCCTTGACATTCACCTCGTTGAGAATGATGTCCTTCACCTGTCCGAGCTGCTCCCTCACCTTGGCGGAGATCACAGGGATGATGAGCTTCTGGAGCGGCTGGCGCACCTTGATGGAAACCTTGCGGCGGAGAGCCAGCACCATCGAAGTGGCCTTCTGGGCGAGATCCATCCTCTCCTCAAGATCAGTGTCGATCACAGACTCGTCACAAGACGGCATCGAGACGTAATGCACTGACTCAGAGCCATCCGGAACAAGATCAAGGTAGAGACGATCCATGTAGAACGGAGCGATCGGAGCGGAAAGCACAGCCACATCGACCAGCACCTCATAGAGGGTCTGGTAAGCGGCCAGCTTGTCCTCATCCATCTTCCCTCCCCAGAAACGTTTCCTGTTCAGGCGGACGTACCAGTTGCTCAGGTCATCACACACGAAGTCCTGGATCATACGTCCTGCGGAAGTGATGTCATAGTCCTCATACGAAGCCACAACCTTCTTCTTCAAGGAGTTAAGCAGAGAAATGATCCAACGGTCAATCTCCGGTCTCTTGGAATATTCCACCTTCGCCGCCTTAGGGTCGAATCCGTCCACATTGGCGTAGAGGGCGAAGAATGAATAGGTGTTGTAGAGGGTTCCGAAGAATTTCCTGCGGACCTCATCCACACCGGCCTCGTCAAACTTAAGGTTGTCCCAAGGCTGGGCGTTGGTCAGCATGTACCATCTCAGGGCGTCGGCTCCGTACTTGTCAAGCTCCTCGAACGGATCCACGGCGTTACCCAGACGCTTGCTCATCTTGTTGCCGTTCTTGTCCAGAACAAGACCGTTGGAAATCACCGTCTTATAGGCAGGAGTGCCGCTGACCATCGTGTGGATGGCGTGCAGCGTGTAGAACCAGCCTCTGGTCTGATCGACCCCCTCGGCGATGAAGTCCGCGGTGCAGCCGAACTTCGGAGAGTTCAGCCCGCGGAGTCCTTCCTGGGCGTAAGGCATGGCTCCGGAATCGAACCAGACATCGATGAGATCCGTCTCGCGGGTCATCTTCTTGCCGGAAGGACTCACAAGAAATATGTTGTCCACATAAGGCCTGTGAAGATCGATCCTGTCGTAGTTCTCCTTGCTCATGTCCTTCGGATCGAAACCATTGTCCTTGAGCGGATTGCTTGTCATGAATCCGACTTCCACAGCCTTGTCGATCTCGGTGTAGAGCTGTGCGATCGTGCCGATGCAGATCTCCTCCTTTCCGTCCTCGGTGCGCCAGATTGGAAGCGGTGTGCCCCAGAAACGGCTGCGGCTGAGATTCCAGTCCTGGATATTCTCAAGCCACTGGCCGAAACGTCCCGTACCGGTGGACTCCGGCTTCCAGGTGATCGTCTTGTTCAGAGCGACCATCTCGTCCTTGACAGCCGTGGTCTTGATGAACCAGGCGTCGAGAGGATAATAGAGGACAGGTTTGTCGGTTCTCCAGCTGTGAGGATAGCTGTGGGTCTGCTTCTGGATCCTGAACGCCCTGCCGTCCATCTTCATCATCATGCAAAGGTCGATGTCGAGGGTCGGAGCGTCAGCCGGAAGAGAGTCATCAAAAGCATTCTTCACATAGCGGCCGGAATATTCCTTATAAGAAGGGTCCACGTGTGTGCGGACATATTCAGGATCAAGGTCTTCGATCGGGTAGAAGCGTCCGTCGTGGTCCACCTGGGCCTGCCGTTTGCCGTCCTTGTCAAGAACCATCATTCCCGGCACACCGTAGTTGGCGGCGACTTTCTTGTCATCCGCACCGAAGGTAGGAGCGATGTGAACGACTCCGGTACCGTCCTCGGTCGTGACATAGTCTCCGGAGATTACCCTGAACGGCTCCCCTTCCTCGATCGGCCGGAACCAAGGAATCAGCTGCTTGTAGCGGATTCCGACAAGGTCAGCGCCCTTGAACGAACCGTCAAGCACCTTGTAAGGAACGAGTTTGTCGCCTGGCTTGTAGTTCTCAAGCGGAATGTCGGCGGCCTTAGGATTGAACCAGGCGCCCACCAAATCCTTGGCCAGCACGTAAATGGCCTCCTTTCCCGTGTATGGGTTGAAAGAAAGGACACGGACATATTCATACTTCGGTCCCACGCAGAGCGCCGTGTTTGAAGGAAGGGTCCACGGGGTTGTCGTCCATGCGAGGAAATATACCGGGAAGGCCTCCGTCCCGAAGAGCGGCTGCGACTTTCCGTCCTTGATGACCTCGAACTGGACGGTGGCGGTCGTGTCGGTCACATCCTTGTAGCAGCCCGGCTGGTTGAGCTCGTGCGAGCTGAGACCGGTACCGTCCGACGGGGAATATGGCTGGATCGAGTACCCCTTGTAGAGAAGCCCCTTGTCGTAGATCTTCTTCAGAAGGTACCACAAGGTCTCTATGTAGCGGTTGTCATAGGTGATGTACGGATCCTTCATGTCCACCCAGTAGCCGACACGCTCGGTCATGTTCTCCCACTCGGCGGTGTACTTCATCACCTCGCTGCGGCAGGTCCTGTTATATTCCTCGACCGAGATCTTCGTCCCGATGTCATCCTTGTGGATCCCGAGCTTCTTCTCCACGCCGATCTCCACAGGGAGTCCGTGGGTGTCCCATCCGGCGCGGCGGTTCACCTTGTAGCCGGACTGGGTCTTGAACCGGCAGATCGCATCCTTGATGGAACGCGCCATGACATGATGGATCCCCGGCTTGCCGTTGGCGGAAGGCGGTCCCTCGAAGAATATGAACTCGGGCGCGCCCTCCCTGACCTCAAGGGATTTCTCAAACGCGTGATTCTTTTTCCATCTCTCGAGAACCTCATTCCCGACAGAAACCAGATCAAGGCCTTTGTACTCTTTGAATGTCATAATTTTCTTTCTATTTTTGCATCAGAAAAAACATCGGTACGAATCTGATGCAATCAAGTTTGCAAAGATAGTTATTTCCATGTTTTTTATCAAATCCGATGACGATGAACTTTATAGACATCACCATACTCCTATGCTGTGTCCCAGCCATATTCCGCGGACTGTCCAAAGGATTCATAGCCCAGGCTGCCGCCCTTGTGGCCCTGGTGCTGGGGGCATGGATGTCATTCCATTTCTCGAGCACCGTCGTCGAATGGATAAGACCGGCGATGGATGTCTCCCCTGTGATACTCCAGGTCATAGCCTTCACACTGATCCTGATGGCCGTTTTCCTTGCGTTGACACTGGCAGGCAAGGCGCTTGAGGGACTGGTGAAAGTGGTGATGCTGGGATGGCTGAACAAACTTCTCGGCGTGGCGTTTTCCTTGCTGAAGGTCATTCTGGCCATCGGACTTGTCATCCTGCTCATCGACACTGTGACGCACGCGCTGGAGATCGACTGCTCGAAGACGACCGCGGAATCACTCCTCTACAATCCGATCAAAAGCTTCGCCGACGTGTTTTTCCCTTACATAAAAGAATTGATATTCAATAAATAATGAATAGAATCATCCTCATAGAGACTTCCACCTCCCTCTGTTCCACAGCCCTTGTGGAGGACGGAAGAATCATCAGCGAAAGAATCAGCGGCGAACCTCGGGCGCATGCCTCAAAGACCGCCCTGTTCGTCAGCGAGATGCTTTCCGAGAAAGGGCTGAAGGTCTCGGACTGCGACGCCGTGGCGGTCAGCAAGGGTCCCGGATCCTACACCGGCCTCAGGGTCGGAGTCTCGACGGCCAAGGGGCTGTGCTTCGGGGCGGGAATCCCGATGATCTCCGTCGGCACGCTCGACACCCTGGTCTGGCAGGCTTTGGACGGGAATATGCTTCCTGACGGATGCCGCTACATCGTCCCGATGATCGACGCGCGCAGGATGGAAGTCTACACAGGAATATTCACACCCGACGGAAAGCAGGTCTCTCCGACCGAGGCGCGGATAATCGATCCGGACTCCTTCAAGGATCAACTGGCGGAAGGCCCGGTGCTTTTCATCGGCGACGGAGCCGGGAAATGCCAGGAGACGCTCACCAGCCCCGAAGCGCGCTTCATCCAGTGCTGCCCGAAGGCCGCCTCGATGGCGCGCCCTGCCACGGAAGCGCTGAACGCCAAGAGGTTCGAGGATGTGGCCTACTTCGAGCCATTCTACCTCAAGGAGTTCATGACCACAGTAAGCAAGAGGAAAATCATCTAAAATCAAGTAATATTATGAAATTCGGTGTTGCCAGCGATCACGCTGGATTCGAGTACAAACAGAAAATCGCAGCCCTGCTCAGGAAGAAGGGTTACGAAGTCGTTGATTTCGGGACACATTCAGAGGAAAGTTGCGACTATCCTGATTTCGCTCACGCCCTCGGCTCTGCCATCGACAAGGGTGAGGTTGACCTCGGCGTGGCCTTCTGCGGCTCAGGAAACGGAATCTGCATGACATTGAACAAACACCAGAGCGTGCGCGCCGCCCTCTGCTGGGGAACCGAGCTCGCGCGTCTGGCAAAGGCCCACAACAATGCCAACGTGCTTGTGATGCCGGCCCGCTTCATCTCCTACCAGATGGCTACCACCATCCTGAACAAATGGCTGGACACAGACTTCGAAGGAGGACGACACCAGCGCCGCATCGACAAGATTCCACTAAGTAAATAAATTGGAAATCAAAGCCTTAATAATTGACAAGGTTTTTCTTTCGGGCGATCATCGGCTCTCCTGCAGCATCGATGATTACCCGGAAGGAATCATCATTCCCGTGGACAAACCCTACCGCTGGACATCAGCCGATGTGATCCGCAAGGTCAAATGGGCGGCATGCCGGCATTTCCACAAGAAGAACCTCAAGGTCGGCCACGCCGGCACCCTGGACCCGCTCGCGACAGGTGTGCTGCTTGTCTGCATCGGAAAGGCCACCAAACTGGCCGAGACGCTCCAGAAAGAGGGCAAGGAATATCTCGCCGGCGTCTCGTTCGGCGCCACCACGCCATCCTACGACCTGGAGAAGGCCATTGACAAGGAATATCCCACCGACAATGTCTCCGAGGAGTCCGTGCGGGCCATCCTGCCGCGATTCCTTGGCGGACAGGAGCAAATCGCCCCCTTGTTCTCGGCAAAGTCTGTTGACGGCGTAAGAGCCTACGAGCTTGCAAGGAAACAGTACAGGGAAGCCCACAAGGAGAAAACGGACGTGATGACGGATTTCGACCACACCGTGGCCGAGACTCTCAACAAACAGATGATCAATATCTCACGGATGGAATTGGTGTCATTCTTCCCGGACGGGGAGCCATCCTCCGGACCGGAGTCCGAGGATCTCAGGCCGAATCCGAGGATCAACGTCATCGACACATCGGACAGGCATTTCCCTCTCGCCAAAATCCGTGTCGCCTGTAGCAAAGGCACCTACATCAGAGCCTTGGCCCGTGATCTGGGAGAGGCATTGGGTACAGGAGCGCATCTGAACTCCCTCAGGCGTGAGGCCTCGGGAGGGTTCACTTCAGCCTCTGCCCTGTCAATCAAGATGATAGACGCTATTCTTTGAAACCTCGATGACCCCCTTGACCTTTCTGAAATGCTTCGCGCTCTCATCCAGCGTCTTACCCTCAGGAATCCGGATGCTCAACGCGTTGATGATGCTGTAGTCATAAAGGATCTCAGCGCCGAATTTCGCCACAGCCTTCACCAGAGGCTCCTTACCGACAGTCTCGTCATAAGAGATTATCAGCGTGTTAGGTGAATACGCCAATCCCGCCTGCCGGGGTCTGAGCGGAGGAAGTTCCCCGATGGAGGGGATGTCGGGAGAATCGTACGAGTCAACCCTGGAAAGCTGCTTCTCCGTCTGGCTTATGGTGCTGCAACCACCGGCCACAAAGAAAGCTGTGGCCAGGATAATGGAAGAATCTGTCAATCGAATCGCCATCACTCAAGGAATATTGTCCTATTCCCTTACAAGATTGAAGCCAGAAGAGGCCCACTCTGCCAAAGAATCACCATCGGCGTAGACAAGATAGCCCTCTATGTCTTCCGAAGACTCTATGAACTTTCTGGACTCCTCCAGTCCGATGACCATGCAATAGGTCGCATAGGCATCCGCGAGAGTCGCGTCAGGAGCCACTATCGTGGCGCTCAGGAGAGAATGGCTGACAGGGTAGCCCGTGCGAGGATCCACGGTGTGTGAATATTTCCGACCGTCCTTGACGTAAAACTTTCGGTAGTTGCCGGATGTGACCACGCCACACCCGCTGCCATCGCCCTGCCATATTCCCACAAGGCCAGCGCCGCCAAGCTCCATGTTTCCGTCCTCCGGCATGTCAACCCCTATCGTCCAAGGCTTGCCCGATGGATTGACTCCCTCGCAATAGATCTCGCCGATGTTCACCAGCATGTCCTTCACGCCAAGCGAATGAAGGTAGCCCGCGATCTTGTCACAAGTGTAGCCCTGCGCTATCGAGTTGAAATTCAAGCCGGGACGGATCCGGGGATCCAGCGGAAGCATCCGGTCGTCCAGCTTGTCCATCCCACATACGGCCCTAAGGCTGTCAACCTTCCGGGCCGAAGGCATTGAATCAGAGGTGAAACCGAAGCCCCATGCGTTAAACAAAGGGCCGGAGGCCATGTCCAGGGCTCCGCCGGTCTCCTCATAGAGCCGCTTCGAGACAGTGAATATCTCTCTGAACATTCCGTTAGGCTCAACCTGCGCCCCGGCGTTGTAACGGCTCAGCTGCGAGCCTTTGTTGTAGCCCGAAAGCGTCGTGTCAACCATGGTCAGGATCGAGTCCACCGCCCGTTTGATCTCATCCGTCCCGGTCTTGACGCCCCGTGTGCTGAATCTGACCGAATAGGTGCCGCCCTGGGCATAGCCGGTAAGCTCATGATAGTCATTCTTCCGGCCACAGGAGACAATGGCCGCGAGGATTATGGAGCCGGCAATCAGGCTCCGGAATATTCTTTCAACAGCATTCATGTATGCAATAATAAGAAATAACCTCCAAATATCGGCATCATTGGACTAGTTTTTGCTTAATGCCTACCGATTTTGCGTTTTTTATGCGATATTTGTGTTTTCAATCAAAAAAGATGAAGATTAAGAATTTTATCCTGATAGGATTGTCCGCCTCGCTTATCGCCCTTCCTTCCTGCAAGAAGGACAAAGACGATAGCTCCACGAAAGAGTACCTTAAAGGAACACTCTCCTTCTCCATATCAAGCTACCTCCGCAAAGGTGAGGCTCTCACCCTGACTCCGTCAGGTGTGACTCATCCGGTGAGCGGTACAACCAAGGATGTGGGATTCTACTGGACAAGATCCTGGACCACGGGCAAAGACACGACAAAGACAGAGTCCGACGCCAACGGCGACGGAGCCCTCAAGCTGACAACGCCGTCAAAAGTCGGGACATTTTCCGTTGGCTGCGTGGCCTTCGCGAAAGACTACTACACATCTTCCAGCACAGTCTCGTTCTATGTCGTGGATCCGGCACGTGACTCGACGGTTTCCGGAGCCTACACCGGCAAAGACCTGACATTCAAAGATCCGAGAGACGGCAATCTTTACTACACGACCGTCTTCAACGGCAAGACCTGGATGAAGAACAATCTTTACTACGCCGGCTCGGGTATCTCCTACAAGGACAGCGAGGCTATGGACGCGATCTTCGGACGCTTCTACAACTGGAAAGAGGCAAGCGAAGCCTGCCCTGAAGGATGGCGGCTGCCTTCCAACGCCGACTTCAAGTCGATGGCCGACGCGCTTGCCAAAGAAGGGACGGCCTTCCAGGAAAAAGCCGATTTCAAGGGAGTGGCCGGTGGCCTGATGGTTGACGCGAAATTCCTGGGAACAAGGATGTGGGAGTACTGGCCGGATGTGAAGATCACCAACAAGGCCGGCTTCTCGGCACTGCCTGTCGGCTATGCCGTCAACACGGGATCAGCCTCAAAATACACAGGGACCAACAACTACGCCGCTTTCTGGACATCAGACCAGAACGGCGACGATTCGGCATACTACAGGTACATCTACGTGAAGCAGAACGACATCATGATAGGCTACGGCGACAAGGAATCATTCCAGGCATCCGTCAGGTGCGTGAAGGATTAGCGAAGATCCGTGACCACATAGGAAGAATCGAGAGTCTTTTCGTCGAAACGGAAAGACTCTTTTGATTTTCCCGCCCCTTCGAACTTGAGATTCGTTATCGTGAATTCTGACACCGAGCCATCATTAAGAGTGACTTCGGCTCCAATGAGAATTGTTGTACCGCTCTTGAAAAAGAGTTTCAGTCCGGCGATGTCCATTGAACCTTTCCCTTTATTGGCCGGAGTGAGGACAGACGCGTCCACGACTTTTCCTCCGAACTTTGAACTTCCGAAAGATTCCTCCCTGAAAGCGTTGTCTATCGAGGCTATCATCAAGGCCGGATTTGTGGCATAGCTATCATACGAATCGTCAACAGACTCAACCAAAGCTTCTTCAGAGATTCTGTCTATCGTCCAACGGGTCTTCCCGTCACACCAGATCTCAAGCCCGTTTCCGTCCACTATGAATGAGGTTCCCTGAACCTTCACACTTCCGTTCCCGGTCATCTTGGCTTTCTTGGTCGGCATCGTGAACGAATAGTCAAACGAAACCAGCGAGGAGGAGACCGTGCTGACAAAAGTGTCCAACGTCTTGCTCTTGGCGAACGAAACTTCCGGCAGCACAAGAAGCGCGGCCATGAGTGTGATGAGTATTCTTGTGATTGTCTTCATGATTTTTCCTGCGTATGCACAAGTCATGCCTTTCGGTGGATGATTACTGATTCTTGTAGGCAGCGATGATCTGATCAAGCTCGTCAAGGCTGGACACAAGCACCTGACGCGGCTTGGAACCTTCCTGCGGCCCGACGATGCCGGCGGCCTGAAGCTGATCCATCACCCTTCCGGCCTTGGCATAGCCCATTCCGAGACGGCGCTGAAGATCGGATGTGGATCCGCGCTGACTCATCACGACCAGTTTGGCGGCTTCGTCAAAACGCTCGTCAAGCTTGGTCATGTCAACCATTCCACCAGACCCTTCCTCGGTGTCGTCATCCACCGGTGGGAGATAGAACGGGGTGTTGAAGCTCTTCTTGTAGCCGGACTGCGAGCCGATATATTCAGTAAGCCTGTTGATCTCCTCGCTGTCGATGTAGGCGCACTGGACGCGTTCCATCTCGACACCGGCGTAGTAGAGCATGTCGCCCTTGCCTATCAGTTTCTCCGCTCCGGACGAGTCCAGTATGGTCGAAGAGTCGGTCCGTGAGACAACCCTGAAAGCTATTCGTGTCGGGAAGTTCGTCTTGATCAGTCCGGTGATGACATCCACGGACGGCCTCTGGGTCGCAAGAACGACGTGCAGACCGGCGGCACGGCCTTTCTGCGCAAGCCTGATGATGGATGTAGTTATGCTCCTTGCCACAGCCTTGGCATCGCCGCTTCCACCGACTGACATTGTCAGGTCGGCATATTCATCAATGATGGTGACCATGTAAGGGAGGAAGCGGTGGCCTTCGTCGGGACGCAGCCTGCGATTGCGGTACTTCTCGTTGTAAGTCTTGATGTTAGGAACCGAGGCCTTACTGAGGAGTTCGTAGCGCTGATCCATCTCTATGCACAGCGAGCGGAGGATCTTGTCCGCCTTGTCGGCCTTCTTCACGATGGCGTTGTCCATCTCCTCGGTCTCGTCATTGCACGGAAGGACAGCAAGATAATGCTTCAGCAGATGGGAGTAGGCGGAGAACTCGACCATCTTTGGGTCTATGAAGACCAATTTCAGCTCCGACGGATGCTTCGAGTACAATAGCGATGTAACTATCACGTTGAGTCCCACGGACTTGCCCTGCTTCGTCGCGCCCGCCACCAGAAGGTGAGGAGCGTCGGCAAGGTCAAAGACCTTCACTTTCTGCTGGATGGTGTAGCCGATAGCCACCGGCAGCTCTGCCTTGCTGACGCGGAACGCCTCGTCGTTGAGGACAGCCCGCATCGGCACGATCGAAGGCCGGTCATTGGCGACCTCGATGCCCACGGAGTCGGTAAGGGTCACAACGCGCACTCCCCTTGCGTGGAGATGCATGCCAAGATCCTCCTGCAGCTTCTTGATCTCGGAGATCTTTACGCCGGGAGCCGGATAGACTTTATAGAGGGTGACCGTCGGGCCGACAATGGCCTTGACATCATTGATCTGGATGCGGTAGTTCTCCAACGCGGTACGGATCCGGGCATTGTTCCTGGAGAGCTCCTCATCGGTAACCTCGCTTCTGCCTGACGAGTAGGTGTCCAGCAGCTCAAGCGACGGGAACTTGTAGTCAGGAAGCTCGTCACGGACATTGATCCTCGGCAGGTCGCTTGTCACCTTTGTCGTCAGTTCCTTGCCCTTGATCACCTCAAGAGACTCTCCGGAGTCCTTTCCTGGCTCCTTGGCAGTTTCATCCTGTCCCTGAGCCTGTGGGCTGGACGGTCCCGGCACTGGTTCCGGTTCCTGAGCCTGCCGGAGGGACGGAGTGGAGACACTCAGATTGGAAGTTCCTCTGCCAGCGGCTGCCCCGGCTTGCCCGGAGACCGGAGTCTCCGGCTCCTGATCCTGAGGGACAGCCGGCTCATCAGGATCCTTCTTTCCGAGCGACATCAGCCAGCAGGAAAAGCGCCTCGAAGCGAAAACCAGCCACAGCACCACCAGAAAGACAAGCAGGAAACCCGTAAGAAAAGTGCCGAACACTACGGACGACCACCTGATGACGGACTCTCCGCACTCTCCTCCGAGTCCTCCTCCGAAAGCGTTGCCGAGTCCCGTCAGATCAGAGACGAAGGCCAGCGCGAAAGAGGCTACCAACGCTCCCGAAAAAGTCAGCAGCGTGGTCTTCAGCATCGAATACCGCCAGCGGCGCAGCAGCAGACGGACGGACACGGCGAAAAGTATGACGATGAAGGCCAGACTTCCAAGTCCGAACCACTTGCGGACAAGCAGATCAGCCCATCTGTAGCCAAGTTTTCCCCCGGCGTTGCTCACCTCCACGGTCGTGTCGCCGACAGCCGAGGTCAATGAGCTTTGGTCAGCCTTCCATGTGAAGAAATAGGAGACCGTTGACAGCAGCGTGAACACCGCCGCCAACGCGACCACAAGGCCGATGATCCTCACCAGCCTCGACTTGTCGTCATCGTCCATATTCCTCCAGAACCGGAACATTATTTTCTGTTCTTACGATTGGTTTTCTTGTTGTTCCTGCGATTCTGACCCATGTTCAGATTCAGTCCTGGACGGGAGAAGTTGGAGTCGAAGGAAATCTTGGAGAGTTCCATGTCGGCAGGCACCTGGATCCTGTAGCCAGACAGTTTCTCGATGTCGGCGAAGATTGTCTCGTCGGCCACGCTGTCCTTGTTCCAGATGAGGTACTGCTGCCTCATGTAGATGGCAAATGATCGGAGCATCGCCCTTTTGGTCTCGCCTTCCGGCTCACCGGCGATCAGGTCGATGATGCTCTCGATGTTGCGTCCGTAGTGGTTGGCCCGCACCGGGGTCTTGTTGATCGGAATCTTCATCGGCGGCACATCCATAGCCTCTGGATGCGGTGCCGGGAACGGGGAGTCAATGTCGAGGTCATAGCCTGCGATCATGTAGAGATGATCCCAGAGTTTCTGCTCATAGTTGTCCTGCGTGTGAACCTGAGGATTAAGCAGTTCCATAACCCGTACGACGGCCTTTGCCTGCTCGCTTCTCTTCTTCCTGTCGGGAATGGCCTTGACCTGTTCAACCATATTCAAGACAATCCTCCCGTACTCAGGCATCTGAAGTTTCTCTCTCTCCGTGTTGTAGTAGAGCTTTATCGTGTTGTCAATAGCGTCCATAAATAATTATTATAATGTCAAATGGCAAATATACGAAAATTATTCCACCTCATCCGCAAGAACATACCAGATTACCGATGATATTTCCGAATATCCCATCCGACGGTAGATGTCGGCATAACGGGCGACCTGCCGGAGGTAGCGACGGTTTCTCTCCCCGAACTTGTAGTCGATGACCGTCACCTTGCCGTCTTTGACAAGAACCCTGTCAGGACGATAGGATTCTCCGTCAGTGTCAATCAGTTCAGTCTCATTCAAGACTTCAGTGCCGTCGGCAGGGAACCACTCAGGATGTGCGGCGATTCTTTGGGCAAGAATATTCAGATACTCTTCCTCCTGGCCGGCATCGATCTCGCCCGCCTCGAAGGCGTGCCTGACGGCAGCCGGAAGATCCGACGGGACGACCACTTCGGAGAGGATCGCATGCAGCACCGTGCCGTTGAGACGGGCCTCGTTCCGTGAACCGTCGCGGAAAAAGTCGATGGAGTCAGCGCTGAATTTGAGGCGGCCACGCTCCCTCACATCGGAGTCGCCATCCTCCTGTGCCGGGTTGAGCGGGTAGGACGGATAGCCGGGCGTCAATTCGGAGATGGTGTCCGCCTTGCGCTCCAACCCGGAATAGTCGTACAACTCTCCCTTGGAGAACACGGTGCTCTCGTCCGATTCTTCATTAGTGAATCCCAATGCGTTACCGTGACAGTAGAGATAGGCGTACAGGATCTGCGAGAAGTCGGAAAAGTCCACCGGGAGGGCTTCGACCTCCGCCCCGCCAGAAGCTTCGTCCGCACAGACGGGCACGAGGGCGTCAGCGATCTTCGCCGGCGGATCCGCCGCTATGACAGTCAGGCCTTTGACAGCCCTGGTCAAGGCCACGTAGAACGTGTTGATGTTGTCCACAAACTGAAACTGAAGCTCCTTCTGACTGCCATCCCTGAACAGGGAGTCCTCGTTCTCCGGCTTCCTCAGCCTTACGTTATAGACCCCGTCGGCGACACCCTCAAGCTCGGTCCCCTCAACCGAAGGACGAGTCCAGTGCTCTTCCGGACGGAAAAGCCCGATCTCCTCGGCAAATGGAAAGATAACATGATGGAACTCAAGCCCTTTCGACTTGTGAATCGTCATAACCCTGACCGATTCCGGATCCGACGGCGAGCTGATCTTCGGATCGGCCTCCTGCCAAGCCTTAAGGAAGCCGTCTACCGCATTGCCGTTGACAGCCACATAATCCTGCACAAAATCCATCAAGGCCTGGACGTACTGCGTCTCGGACTCGAACAGCTCAGGCTCCCTGCCCTTCAGAATGCGCAGAAGCTGCTCGCAAAGGTCGGACAAAGACAGACAGGACAGTCCGCCCACATCGATGTCCAGCTCTCCGGCAAGGAAGGAGCCGATCGTGTCATCCTCATTCCCCACAGAGGAGAGGAGCGACACCACCTGACGGGCCACAGCCGAGGACTTCAGATGCAGGGAATCGTCCGAGATCACACTCACCCCGTTGTCCATCAAGTACATGGCCACGTCAGACCCATGCCGGTTGCTCCTCACCAGCACAGTGATCTCCCCGTATCTCGCCCCTGCCTCGTGAACCCGGTTCACGGTGTCCAGTATCCTCGGCATCTCCTCGTCCTTGTCGCAGAAGACAACCTCGACGCTTCCTTCCGAGGAGTCCTTCGACCTCACCAGCTGGCCCGCGTCCGAGTATATCTCATGAACACTGAAACCCGACCCGCCGCCAATCATACCATCGAGGGTCAATGAGGAATATTCAAAAAATCCATTGTTGAATTCGACTATATTCCTGAGACTCCGGTAGTTGCTGTCCAGTGTCTCCACCCGGCAGCTCTGGAACTCACTCTGCACCTCACGCGCCATCATCCTCCAGTCGGATCCTCGCCAGCGGTAGATGCTCTGCTTCACGTCACCGACAAGAAGATTCTCCTTCCCCTGCGCCACGCTGTTCTCGATCAGCGGCCGGAAATTGTCCCACTGGATCCTGGAAGTGTCCTGGAACTCGTCCAGCAGGAAGTGTTCGAAACGGACACCAAGCTTCTCATAGATGAAAGGCGCGTCGGTGCCGTCGATGATGTTCCTGAGGATCACGTTGGAGTCATCAATGCTCAGGACATTCTTCTCCTTCATCAAGGCCCGGAACTCTCTCTCCAGATCCCCGGCGATTCCCAATTCATTCAGGATCAACAAGATCTTCGAAGCAGTGGAATAAACCTTGTACCTCTCAAGGAACAGTCCGCAGTAGCGCCGGAGAAGCGGCGCCAGTCTGCCCTGCGACGGCTCGAACCTCTTTATGTCGGCCTTCCTGAACCACTTGCCGAGATCCTCACAGTTTCTGAATATGGTCGCGGACGGGTAGGCCGGCTCATCCTTCGGACCCGAGGCGGCGCAGGCAAAGACCGAACTGAAGCACTTGCGCGAGAAATCCTCATTCGACAGACCCTCCTCGGAGGCGGCGTCCACAAAAGCCTTGGCGGCGGCACGCACATCCCTCCCGAAGGAAACCATCACCTCCGAAAGCCCTTTCTTCATCCTCGAAAGGTTCTCTTTTGAATATTCCTTCTCCTCGTCAATGCCATATTCCTCGACCGCGGCCCTGTGCTCGTCGGACTTAAGAGTCATCGCCACATCCTTCAGATTTCTCTCAAGATTGTACCGCCGGCCTTTCTCCAGATCCTCCATCACGCTCTGTGTCAGCCATCCAAGCAATTCCTTCCTGTCCTCGGAAAGGGAATCCAGAACCCTGTCCACACTCTCGGACACCAGGGACTCCTTGTCCAGCTCCACCTGATAGGTCGCGAACTGGCCGATCTCCCTTGAGAAAGCCTTGAGGGTCTGCTGGAAGAAGCGGTCGATCGTGCTGACGGCGAACGCTCCGTAGTCGTGCAGGATGTCGCACAGGACGGTCTCCGACCTGCGCCTTAACGCGTCCTCCGTCTCGAAGGATCCGACAAGTTCCTCATAATAAGGCGAATCCTTCGGTGAGGTCGCCAGCAGATGCAACTCTTTCAGGATTCTGCTCTTCATCTCGTCCGTGGCCTTGTTGGTGAAGGTCACGGCAAGGATGTGCCTGTAGGACCATCTTTCCTCGTCCGTAAGCAGAAGCCTTATGTATGTCTTGGCCAGATTGAAGGTCTTACCCGAACCGGCCGACGCTTTCATTATCCTGATCATCTTCCGCAAATCATTCTAAAGTCACACAATGAGCAGGTTTTCTCCTCGGCAGTGCGCCTGAAAGGAATCTCTACCGAGGCTATCTCCGCGAGAAGTCCGTGGAGCCTTTCCTCTGTAAGGTTCATAAAGGTCTCGCTGACAGGAACTTCCTTGACCTGCTCCGTGAACAGGTTGGCGGGAGGATAGATGACATTGACCATCCTCTGCCCATTGAAGAGTCCGGACTCCCGGCAGAACACATCGTAGAGATAGAGTTGCAGGGCGATCTTCGGCCTTCCCTCGTTCACGGGGCCGAACAGGGCATCGACAACCGCCTCCGCGTTCCCGTCGCTGATGTTGACATCCTTGTCCTCCACCCTGCCCGTCTTGTAGTCGATGATGCGGATCTCTCCCGGGCGCAGGCTGTCCATCCTGTCCACGTACCCGACGAAACGAAACCCGTCGATCTCCCGCTCGAACTTTTTCTCCAGCCCAAGGATCTCGAAGCCGTCCGATCCGGATGACCTCAAAAGTTCCCGGTCCCTCTTCAAGGTCTTGACAACATATTCCACAATCACATCCTCAACGACCAGGTCGCGTCCTGTAACCTCAAGGGAATGAAGCTGTTCTAGGATCAGCGCACGCACAATGCCCTTGATGGCGGATGTCTTGCCGAGGAGCGAGGAAAGATACTCACAAGTGACAACCTTACCTCCCGCCATCTCCTCCGAATAGAGCTTCTGCATCGTACCGTGGAACACGTTTCCCAACATGCCGGCATCCAGATCCTCCGACACCTCGTCGCGCTTCCGGAGCCTTTTGACCGTGGCATAGTAGAACCTGGCCGGACAGTCGAGGTAATTCTTCAGCGCCGAGGCTGAAAGGTTCGTCCGCCTTATGGCCTCGACATCCTCCGCCGTCTTGGCGATCTCCTTCGGGGAGAAGTCCCCGGACGCGTTCGCCTTGACAAAACTCCGCTTTATAGGCAGATTAAAGTGATACTCAAGCTGTTTGATGTAGCGGCTCTCCTCCCCGTTCTTCATTCCCTCTGTTCTGGAATCATACACCAGGGTCACTTTCTCCGTCCTCTGGATCAGCCTGTAGAAATAGTACGCCCAGACCGCGTCCTGGAACTCGTAGGTAGGCAGGCCGAAGCCCTTTCGCAGCTCCGGCGGGATGAAGGACGAGCTGACGCTCCGCCGCGGAAACATGCCCTCATTGCATGACAGGATCATCACCTGGCTGAAGTCCAAGGCCCTTGTCTCCAGCGGCCCCATGATCTGAAGACCTTTCAGCGGCTCTCCGTTGAAAGGGATCGAGACAGGAGCGAGCAACTGGTCCAGAAGCCTGACATAAGTCATCGGCAGGATCTCAAGACCGACCGCCTGGAGCTGGCTGACAGCGCTGTAGGCCGCCTTGGCGAACTCCAGCTCGATCGCCATGGACGAATCCTCCGCCAATCTCGGGGCGAGTCCCTTGACAAGTGTCTTCTGATAGTCAGCGAAAGCACGGATCTGCTCCCCGGAAGTCGATTTCGGATCCGTCACCGCCGGCCTGAACAACAGGTCGAAGAGCGGAATCCCGGCGAGATCCTCCTGCGGGATGTAGTACTTCATGTCTTCCTTGATCCTCTTGATCCTGTCCCGCACCGCCTTGTCGCCAAAAGTGACTTTTCTGAATATGCCCGAAGAGAACAGGGACCAGACCTGGCTGTGGTAGTAGTACCATTTCCCGTCCTTCTGCCTCAGGTGCATCTGCATCGCGCCCACAAGGGTCAGAAAATCGAAGAACGCGCTGCTCTTCATAGGATAGCCCATCGTGACATTGATGTCCCTGATCTCTTCCGGAATGGAGTTCAGCACCGGAATCAGCAACGACTCGTCCGGCAGCACCACGGCGCAGCGCTCATCCTTCACCACCGACGGAATCAGTTTAGCCTGCCCCACAGACGACGGCACGCTGATCACCTCGACCTCCGGAGTCTTCAGTCCATCGGGATCCAACTCGAAAGCCTGCGGGAAGTCCTTGACATTCCGCGACATGAAGAACGAAGACTTGTTGAGCGGATTCTTCACCATCGCGCCGGAGTAGTCCCAGCAGAACTCCGCCAGCCCGGCGTCACGCATCCGCCGCATGACCTTTTTCTCGCACTCGTTGAGAGCGTTGAGACCCACGAAGACATATCCCTCAACCCCTTCGAAGGCGGCGCCCATCACATCAACCGCCGATTCCGTGTCCAGCCGCGCCGCGAGACCGCGGTAGACCATCCCCTCGTAGGCGAGTCCCTTGCCGGACAGTCTTTCCCTGAAATTGTTGTAGAGCGGTAAAAGAATATTCCAAATCTGCAGGAAGCGCTCCTTCACGTTCGGGTTGTCGGAGTTCAGATCCACCGTCAGCCGCCCCTCGCTGCGGAAATGGCTGACGAAGCTCTCGACCGCCTTCCTCTGATTCTCCGTAAGGTATGAATATGAATCCTGTATCTCCTTGAACTCCGACACGTTGGCGAACAACCTCACCGGATCGACAAGGTACTTGTCCACGTCATCGTAATCCCCCAGGATCACATCTCCCCAGAAGATGAACTCGTCCAGAGTCTCGTGCTTCGGGTTCAGGGCCTTGTAGCATTCGTAGAGTTCCAGCAGCAGAGTCACCCTGTCCGCGGGTTTGCTTCCCGAGATTCTGAAAAAGAAATCGTTGATGGTCAGCATCTTCGGAGCCACGATCGGGATTCCGCCCTCCTTCACGGCCTCGCCGAGGTACTTCGTGAAGAAGACCTGGCTGCGCCTGTTGGGAAAAATGAAGCAGGTCCCTGAGATCCCGCCCCGCGCCATATAGTGATCGGCCACCTGCTTGAGAAATGGAGTCATGTCGGTTGTTTTGACGAATATACTACTTTTTCTTTTTGCGTCAAAGATAGGCACCCTTTGTGCCATAATGTAGCACATTCTGCGGTAATATTCAAAATTTTTCAATTTTTTACCAATTTTTAATAATTCTATTTTGAAAATTGAAAATAAGGTGTTACCTTTGCAATAGGAAATGACATTACTCATTAATTTTGTTTGACTTAAAAAGATATTATCATGAAAAAGAAATTTAGATGTTTGGTTTGCGGTTATGTTTACGAAGGCGAGAATCCTCCTGCAGAGTGTCCACAGTGCCATGCTCCGGCGAGCAAGTTTGTCGAGATCAAGGACGAGGACGGCAAGCCTCAGTGGGCTTGCGAGCACCACATCGGTGACGGCAAGGTAGAGGATCAGGAAGTTCTCCAGGGACTGAAGGATCATTTCAACGGAGAGTGCAGCGAAGTGGGCATGTACCTCGCCATGAGCCGCCAGGCCGAGCGTGAGGGCTATCCGGAGATCGCCGAGGCCTTCAAGAGGTACGCATTCGAGGAGGCTGAGCACGCATCAAAGTTCGCCGAGCTTCTCGGAGACGTTGTGTGGGACACCAAGACCAACCTTGAGAAGCGCTACCAGGCTGAGGCCGGAGCGTGCGAGGGCAAGCTCGCCATCGCCACAAGGGCCAAGCAGCTGGGCTACGACGCCATCCACGACACCGTTCACGAGATGGCCAAGGACGAGGCCCGTCACGGAGCCGGCTTCTACGGACTCTACACCCGCTTCTTCGGCAAGAAATAATCGCCTTTGAAAGACATTCAACTACAGGCACCCCCGGGCAATGCGCCCAGGGGTGCCTGTTTTTTGGGAAGTCCGCCAACCGGACATCGGTCAGTGGCACTTTCATGTCAAACTCACAATGAGGAGCTGCAAGGAAAAAACATCTGCGTTCCCGTCATCGGCAGGAGCGGTATCTCCAATTTTTGTTCCTCCGGCTACAGATCTTCGTCGGTTAGGCCGAAGTGTTCGGCGATGTCATCCGGAATGTCGCCCAGGCCGTTGCAGTAGTCGATCTCGTCCCATGCGTCCTCCATTGCTCTGCGTTCCTTCTTGGTCGGGCGGCCGGCACCGGGATCACGGCGGAGGAAGAAGGTTTCTACGGGAGCCTTGAGTTTGTCAAGCTCGGACTGAGGGGTAAGGTTCTCGGCATAATCGGGAACGAGTTTCGCACCGAGGCGGTGATCTGTCAACTGCTTGATTCTGTAGGAGTACTGCACGGAACCTTTGCGGATCTCGACGACCTCACCCACCTTCAGCATCCTGGAAGGTTTGGCATTCACGCCACCGATCTTCACCTTGCCTCCCTTACAGGCGTCAGTGGCCTCTGTCCTGGTCTTGAAAACCCTGATGGCCCAGAGGACTTTGTCGATTCTCTCTGTGTCCGCCATAATCAGCTATGCCATTCACGGACATGGGGATCCGGTGCCTGGGCCTCTTCAATGGAGTCAGGCTCGACCTCTTGATTGGTGTAGGAATCCCGGATCAGACGCTTCTCCACAAGCGCCTCCAGCAGAACCGTTTCCCGGGCTGACGGCATGAGACAGAAGTCGTTAAGCTCGGACGGCACAAGGATCGAATGTCCGGACTTCAACGTGTAGGACTCCATGCTCTTCCCTCCTTTCCCATCCTCGACGGGAACCTGGATCACCGCCTCGCCGGAAACGCAGAAATAGACCGCGAAACAGCCCGGCTGATCAGAGAATATGTGAAGGCCGTCCTTAAGGTCAAGCCTTGTCACCACGAACTCCGGACAGGAAGCCAGCTTGTCTCCGGTGACCGGCTCAGGTACGAGTTTCCGGAAATCGATGAGGTCAAAGGCTTCCTCAAGCAGAAGTTCCTCGGAATCAGGTAGCTCCACGCCCCAGTTGTGAAGATTGAAAGCGAGTTCCGAACATTCGGCGATCTCTACTATCCTAAGGCCGGGGCCAGCCGCGAAGACAGTCCCTGGGTTGATCAGGAAAGCCTCGCCGGCGCGCGGACGGACAATGTTCATGACTTCCCTGACAGAGCCTTCCTGACATCTGGTGTAAAACTCCGACGGATCCACATCGCGGTTGAAGCCAAGCATCAGCTCAGAATCAGGTCTGGCCTCCAGTATGTACCAGAGCGCGGTCTTGCCGAACGAGTCGTACCTTTCAGCGGCAATCTCATCCGACGCGTTCATCTGAAGCGGCTGCCAGCCGGTGACATCCATCACCTTCACCATCACAGGGAACTGCAATCCGTAAAACTCGAACACATCGTCGCCTACCACCCTTTCCAGATAAGTCCCCATCAGCTCGCTCAAGGTGTTGCCCCCGAACCAGCCGTTATCGACCATCGAATCCTTGAATCCAAGATCCGCCACCTGATAGCTGACGTGTCCCCAAGGCACATCCGCCCCCTCGTCCACAAATCTCAACGGGTATAGTTTCCTATTGTCTGTCTCCATGTTCCTGACTAAATTGTTACTAAACTTCAAACTTACACAAAAAACCGCAATTCCCGCAACACTCGCCATAAGAAATTCTGATTTTAGCAATCCTACAAAAATTACCAACTATTCTTTTATTCTTTAACGCTTATTATGCTTCAGGCCGGGCAGCCTTCACAGGTTGTCCGGTCCGACTCACATTATCAATATTAAACTTATGGGTTTCAGTCGATTACGGCGAATGTCATGAGAGAGGAGACGGTCAGGAAGACCAGGATCACTAACCAGACCACGAACATGACAAGGCCGGGGCGCCATTTCGGGGACTTGAGGCCGAAGATCAGCATCACTCCAGCGTAGAGCATGATGAAAAGCGGGATGGCTACCACAAGGATGGCGGCGATCATCACGAGCGGAACGGAGATGAAGGAGATGATCTGTGGCGAATCCATTGCGATTCGCTCTATCATCTTATTGTAGAAGAAGCTGTTGCCAAGGACTTCCGCTCCCCACCAGAACGAACAGAGGAATGCGATGCCGGCGACTCCGGCAAGCAGGAATAGGACTCCGAATATCACCGAGAATATTCGCCGCACATTTTTCCAAGACTCCGGGTCAATAACTTTTCGCTCCTCTTTTGGCGTGTTGAGAACCCTCTCGCTGATGTCATCGACTGTGCCCTTGCGTCCGTGAAGCTCGTCTCTTTGCCGGACGGTCTTGACTGCCGGCATACAAACCCAAAGTACAAGATAGACAATCGGCGCCGAGATGTGGATCCACGGCTCAAACGGCCAGAACAGCCTGAAATCCAGGAAGCCGATCAATGTAAAGACAACGAAAAGGATGCGGAACAGGGACGGGTCGAAATTGAAGAACGTTCCCAGGCCGCTGCAGACACCGGCCAGCTTCCCGTTGGCAGGGTCGCGGTAGAGACGGCGGCGAGGCTTGGCTCCGGTTCCGGCAGTGTTTCTGGAGGAACGGCCCGACGCCTCGACAGGACCGGATTCCGGAGAGGAGTGACCAGCGCCGGAAGGATCACCCGGCGCGTCAGGATCCTCTTCTATCGCTTCCGGACGGCCAAGTACAGCGATCACGTCCGAGACCATCCGCTGACTCACCACCCCACCTTGGCCACTCTTCTCGATCAGGAGCTCAGCCATCCTCTCCTCGATCCCTTCCATCACCTCCGCTCCGCTTTCCTTGCCGGAATAGAACGATTCGAGTTGGGCAAGATATTCCTTGGCGGAAGCGCACGCGTCGTCCTCAAAGGAGAACACATAGCCGCCTATGCTGACATATTCAACTTGCTTCATATTTCACATTTGTTTTGACAAGGTGCGGCGGGATGACGCCACACTCTCATATTCATTGCTTTATGGTTTTGATTGTCTCGACTATCTCCTGCCACGCCAGATCCATCTCGCGAAGCTGCGCGCGGCCTTTCTCGGTGATGCAGTAATATTTCCGTGGAGGCCCCTGCGTGGACTCCTCCCAGCGGTAGGAAAGCAGACCCTGGTTCTTCTGACGTATCAGGAGCGGATAGAGCGTGCCTTCCACCACTATCATATTCGCGGATTTCAGATCCTCAAGAATCGAGGAAGCGTAGGCCTCCTTACGGTTCAGAATGCACAGGATGCAATATTCCAGCACCCCTTTCCGCATCTGGGAACGGACATTGTCAACACTATTTTCCATAGCCGTTCCTCCTTTGGCCGCTGAATCTCGCCATGTTCTCCGCCGTAGGCTCAAAGCCCCTCATCATGCACTTGTCCGCCGGTGTCTTCGCGACCGGAACCACAATCCACAGGACAAGATAAACCAGGAATCCGGTACCGTAAAGCAACAAGGTGAGCAGAGTGACGATTCTTACCACGGTGAGATCCACATTGAGGAATGCCGCCAGGCCGGCGCAGACTCCACCGATCACCTTGTTGTCCAGATCGCGGAAGAGCCGCCTTTTGGACGTCCCGCTGCCTCCGCTGTAAGTGAAATCCGGGCCTCCGTTCTGAGGATTATCAGAAGTCCTCGCCTCCTCACGCTCTTCGGAAGCCTTATCCGAAGTAAAAGTCTCCGGCTCCTTCGACCCGTCCGGCATCCCGAGCTGCTCGACGACCCTGGTGACAAGGTCGAGGTTGACCACCCGGTAGGACGCTCCTCCGATCCCCTGATCGAACAACTCGGCGATCCGGTTCTCCAAATCCGTCATGACCTCCTCTTTCGCGGACTGGGTGTCCTTGTCAAGAAGCGCCTTGAAGTGATCGAAATAAGCGGTGAGCCTCTCATAAGCATCCTCATCCAAAGAGAAGCTGCGGCCTCCGACACTGACATTAACAACTTTTTTCATTTTCAACTATCTAATTATGAATATTTTAACTTCTACAGCAAAATCCCTTGCCGGCCATCTTCCTTGCCTTGCAATTAATTTTACGATGCAAAGATATAAATATTTTTGAATACCTTGCAAGACAAAGTACTAAAAATTTCAAATAATATTCGCCGATGGTATGGCATAGCGCGGACGATGGTGAGTCAATGGAGGAATATGTTGGCGTACAAATGGTAACTACCAGACTGCCGTAGATCCTTCCCACGCTTAGTAACCTTCAAAAAATAACCTGCCTCATCTTAAGGAATCTTTTCGGTCTATATCTCTTTTCTCATCAGTCATGTGCCACCGGCACACTCCTTCTTCGAAAATAGATCTATCCTCGAAAATCTTCTCCTAATCTGAGGCAGGTTATTTTTTTCACGTTACTTATATTATTTCCAAAACAAAATAAAATAGAGTAACTTAGCGGACAATACACAACAGTAGCATGCGAGGATATTCATTAATTTTAGCAGCCTTTTTGGCTCTCGTCTCTTGCGGGACGCAGGAAAAGATGGGCATGGAGGTACCTGTGGACTATGTGAATCCACTGATGGGAACGGCGTCCACCTACGAGCTTTCAACGGGGAACACTTACCCGGCGGTCGCCCTGCCTTGGGGAATGAACTTCTGGACTCCACAGACAGGACGCAACGGGGACGGCTGGACATACACCTATTCAGCGACCAGGATCAGAGGTCTGAAACAGACCCACCAGCCGAGTCCGTGGATCAACGACTACGGCTCGTTCTCGATCATGCCTGTGACCACAGGGCCGGTTTACGACGAGGAAGGACGGCAGAGCTGGTTCTCGCACAAGGCGGAGACGGTCAAACCTTACTACTACCAGGTCTATCTCGCCGAACACGACGTGGTAGCTGAACTCGCGCCTACCGAGAGGGCGGCGGCGTTCAGACTCACCTACCCGGAAAAGGAGATGTCGTACCTCGTGGTGGACGCCTACAGCGGCGGACACGTGGAGGTTCTGCCGGACAGGAATATGATCGCCGGCTATTCGACAGCGAACCACGGCGGCGTGGCCGGGAATTTCCGCAACTGGTTCGTGGTGGTCTCAGACACACCGTTCGAGACCCGGACAACTGACGGCCACATCGCCATGGTCGGGTTCAAGACAGCGAAAGGACAGAAGGTCAACCTCAGGGTCGCATCTTCATTCATCAGCCATGAGCAGGCGGAGATCAATCTCAAAGAACTGGGCGACAGAACGTTGGACGAGATAGCCCAGGCCGGACGCGCGAGATGGAACGAGGTTCTTGGCCGCATCGCCGTGGAGGATGGCAATCTCGACAATCTTCGGACATTCTACTCCTGCCTCTACAGATCGGTGCTGTTCCCTCGTGACCTGTCAGAGATCAACGCCGACGGCGAGCGCGTCCACTACAGCCCTTACGACGGAGCCGTGCACAAGGGCTATCTGTTCGCCGACACCGGCTTCTGGGACACATTCAGATGTCTTTTCCCGCTGCTGAACCTCGTCTATCCGGACGAGAGCGTGAAGATGCAGGAAGGGCTGGTGAACACGTGGAAAGAGAGCGGATTCCTGCCGGAATGGTCCAGCCCGGGACACAGGGGATGTATGGTCGGAAACAATTCAGCATCAGTGGTCGCCGACGCCTGGATCAAGGGGCTGCGCGGCTATGACACCGACGAGCTTTGGAAGGCCGTCACCCACGGAACCCACGCCGTCCATCCGGAGGTCAGTTCGACAGGCAGACTCGGCTGGGAATATTACGACAGCCTCGGCTATGTCCCTTGCGACGTAGGCATCAACGAGAACGCCGCAAGGACGCTTGAATACTCCTACGACGACTGGTGCATCTACCAGTTCGGCAAGGCTCTGGGACGCGGCGAGGAGGAACTCGCCCCCTACGCCAAGGCCGCGCTCAATTACAAGAACCTCTACGATCCGGACTACAAGTTGATGGTCGGAAAGAAGGCCGACGGCTCGTTCGAGAGGCCGTTCAGCCCTCTAAAATGGGGCGGTAACTTCACGGAAGGCAACAGCCTGCACTACACCTGGTCGGTGTTCCACGACCCGCAAGGCCTGATCGACCTGATGGGAGGGGACGAGGTCTTCGCCGGGATGCTCGACAGCATATTCACAATTCCTCCGCTCTTCGACGACAGCTACTACGGCTTCCCTATCCACGAGATCAGGGAGATGCAGGTGATGAACATGGGGAACTACGCCCACGGCAACCAGCCGATCCAGCACATGCTCTACCTCTACGACTGGTGTGGCCAGCCTTGGAAGGCGCAGCAGCGGATCCGCGAGGTGATGGACAAGTTCTATAACTCAAACTTCGACGGCTACTGCGGCGACGAGGACAACGGCCAGACATCCGCCTGGTACGTCTTCTCCGCCCTCGGATTCTACCCTGTCTGCCCGGGGTCCAATGAATATGCCATCGGGACACCTCTGTTCAGGAAAGCGGTCATCACCCGGCCTGACGGAAGCGTCGTCTCGCTTGAAGCCCCGGAGAATTCCAAAGACAACTTCTACGTCAAAGGCGTGAGAATCAACGGGAAAGAGTGGAGCCGAAACTATTTCCGCCATGAAGACCTTGCAGAAGGAGCGAATATTGTTTATCTTGTAGGGTCCGAGCCTGACACGGTGAGAGGAACCGCAAAGGAGGACCGACCATATTCATACACTAATGAAAAATAAATTATGAAACGCACACTACTTCTGGCTTCGGCCATTCTTTTGCTCAGCGGCGCGATGGCACATGGAAAAGACTATGAGTCACAGCGTCCGGCCCCCGAGAAACGGCTTTTCCGCTCCGAGGCAGTCGAAAGCAAGATCACACAGATGCAGGGCATACTGACGAACCCCCGCCTCGCCTGGATGTTCGCCAACTGCTACCCGAACACCCTGGACACCACAGTCCACTTCGGCAAGGACGAAGACGGCAACTTCAGGACATTCGTCTACACCGGCGACATCCACGCCATGTGGCTGAGGGACTCCGGCGCGCAGGTCTGGCCTTACATCCAGCTTGCCAATGAGGACGAGCATCTTAGGAATATGCTCGCCGGCGTGATCAACTGCCAGTTCTCCCTGATCTGCATCGACCCTTACGCCAACGCCTTCAACGACGGCCCGACGGGCAGCGAGTGGGATTCGGACCTCACCGACATGAACCCTTACGACCACGAACGCAAATGGGAGATCGACTCGCACTGCTACCCTATCCGCCTGGCCTACCAGTACTGGAAGGTGACCGGAGACGATTCCGTGTTCGGCAAGACATGGCTCAAGTCCATCCAGGCCACTCTCAAGACCTTCAAGGAGCAGCAGCGCAAGGACGGCCCGGGCCCTTACCGGTTCGCCCGCAAGACCGACCGCCAGTTCGACACCAAGTCCAATGACGGCCGCGGCAACCCTGTCAAGCCTGTAGGCCTGATCGCCTCGGCTTTCCGTCCGTCGGACGACGCCACGATCTTCGAGTTCCTCGTTCCATCCAACTTCTTCGCTGTCACCTCTTTGCGCAAGGCTGCCGAGATCCTCACGGATGTTAGTCACAACAAGAAACTCGCGAAGGAATGCCTCGACCTCGCCGCCGAAGTGGAGAAGGCTCTTTATGAATATGCCGTCGTGGACCACCCCAAGTACGGCAAGATCTTCGCCTTCGAGGTGGATGGTTTCGGCAACAGGCTCCTGATGGACGACTCCAACGTTCCGAGCCTCCTGGCAATGGCCTATCTCGGAGACATTGACATCAACGATCCGATCTACCAGAACACCCGCAGGTTTGTCTGGAGCGAGGACAATCCGTATTTCTTCAAAGGCAAGGCCGGCGAGGGAATCGGCGGCCCACACATCGGCTACGACTACATCTGGCCAATGAGCATCATGATGAAGGCCTTTACATCGCAGGATGACAAGGAGATCAAATGGTGCGTGGAGACCCTGATGAAGACCGACGCCGGCACCGGCTTCATGCACGAATCCTTCTATAAGGATGACGCAAGCAAGTTCACCCGCGCCTGGTTCGCCTGGCAGAACACCCTCTTCGGCGAGCTGATCATCCACCTGGTAGACACCGGCAAACTCGACCTCCTCAACTCCATCAAGGTCAAGTAGACATCCGCCGCGGTCGCCGGACTACAACCGAGAGCCGCTGAAAAGAAACACGGCACGGCCGCCGGGCAACAACCCGAAGTATTAAAGTTTGTCCACCGAAAAAGGCTATTCGGTGGACAAATTGGTTTTTCCCCTCGGTCTGTCCACCGAATAGCCCTTTCCGTGGAGAAGTCGGACACTTCTGGACACGGGGATCCCTATCCTACTGCCTGTCGAGGAAGGACTTGGCGGCGGCGAGGGCTTTGGCCGGGCCTTCGGCGAGGACTGTCTCGGAGGTGAAGGACTTGAGGATTCCGGTCAGTTGACCGAGTTTTGCCTCGTTCCCGGTCTCCTGCCAGCGGGAGCGGAGGATGCGGACTTTCTCGAAGTCCTGGATGCCTTCGACCAGTTTGGAGAAACGGACACTGCCGCGGCCTCCAGGGTAAACCACGAAACAGTCTCCGGCGGGCCAGGTGCGGAAACGGGCATCGGTGAGCGGATCAATGGTCCAGCTGTTGTAGGCCCAGCGGAGATAGCCGTCGTAACCCTCGGCCTGGGCGAACCAGCCAAGCCAGGCGGCCTCGTCAGGATTCGAGATCACGAACATGTTCGGATGAGCCTCGGCGCAGCAGGTGTAGAAGGTCGTGGTCAGGCCAAGTTCCTTTCTTTTGGCCTTGGCGGACTCAGGGAATTCCTGCTTGCCGGAAAAAGTCTCGCTAAAATCGACAATGTCATAAATCACCGGCTCGTGATAGTTTCCTGCGAGAGAGATCTTGAAAGCCGGCTCGACCTTTCGTATAAGGCCAAGGACAGCCTGCATCGACTCCAACGGACGCTCATCCATCGCGATCATGGTCTTTTCAAACCAGCCTTTCGCCTTGAGATGCCGGGCGAAGTCTGCGATGAAAGCCCCCCAATATTCATTGTACTCCTCACTTCCGGGAGCGGCCTGGAAGGTCGCCGGCGAAGATGTAGCCTGGTCGATGTAGTCGAACTGCAACGCCCACGGGATCATTGAGTAGCAGTTGATCTGCTTATCAATTCCAAGGGAGAACATGAACTCCACCCAGCGGTCGAAAATCGTGTAGTCGTAGAGCCAGGTACCGTCGATGCGGCGGATCTTGGTGACCATCGAGCCGAACGCGTCCTCGGTCTGACCGTTCCACGGACGGCTCATGATGGTGGCGGTGACGGATTTCTGACCGGCTTCGGCGAGCATCCTCATCACCGGACGCATGGCCTCGAAATGAGCCTCGCTCCAAAGGGGAACGTTTTCGTAGCGCGCCACTGAATATGGATTCTGCCACAGATCCAGATGGAAAGCCCAGTCACGGGCCGGCGGCAGGACATGATCAGCCACGGTCAGTTCCACATTGAGGCTACGGGCCTTGGCATTGGAGGACGTGACTGTCAGTTTTCCTGAATATTTTCCCGGCCTCGCATCCGAAGGAACGCTCACGGTCATCCAGACCGGCTGCTTTCGTCCAGCCGGGACCGTCATGGAATCATTGATGTCAAGCACGTCGGCCACAAGCACTTCCCCCCACTTGGACTTGTCCTCGCGGGAGCCGCACTGGCCGTACTTGGTCGTGTCGAGCAAGTCGGAGACAACGTAGCTGACGAATTGTAGACGGATGTTCTCCGCCCCGATCAGAGACTTGCCGTTACGCAGGTCAGAGACTGACAGCCGTACATCCTTCAACTCCTCCTCCTCCGACGACACTACGGCCTGCGCGAACACCTTCTCCCCACGCCATGCGACATGGTTGAAGGCCTTTTTCTGAAACTCCAGAGACGGGCCGCCTCCGATGACACAGTGCGAGCCGGTCGCCGCCCAGTCCAACCTAAAGGATGACTGCGGTTGCGCCGCCATAAGCACAGGCAGCACGACCGCAATCGCCAAAGTAAGAATATTCCTCATTATGAATCTTTTTGAATATACAAAAAAATAATGTTGCCGCAGGTTTTGCGAAGATGCGGCAACATATTACCAAACTATCGCCTTACAGGCCTAACTGCTTGAAGAAGTCGTTGCCCTTGTCGTCCACAAGGATGAAGGCAGGGAAGTTCTCCACACGGATCTTCCAGATGGCCTCCATGCCGAGGTCAGGATACTCCACGCACTCGATGCTCTTGATGCTCTCGTAGGAGAGGACAGCCGCAGGGCCGCCGATCGAGCCGAGGTAGAATCCACCGTGCTTCTTGCAGGCATCGGTGACGACCTGGGTACGGTTGCCCTTGGCGATCATGATCATACTGCCGCCGTGATCCTGGAAGAGATCAACGTAAGGATCCATACGGTTGGCGGTTGTAGGGCCCATAGAGCCGCAGGCCATTCCTTCCGGAGTCTTGGCCGGGCCGGCGTAGAACACCGGATGATTCTTGAAGTACTGTGGGAGATCCTCACCCCTGTCAAGTCTTTCCTTAAGGCGGGCGTGTGCGATGTCACGGGCCACGATAATGGTGCCGTTAAGGCTCAGACGGGTTGAGACAGGGTACTGGCTGAGGAGCTTGCAGATCTGGTCCATCGGCTTGTCAAGGTCAACGACCACACCTTCGCCCTCACCGGCGTTACGCAGAGACTCAGGGATCCACTGAGTCGGGTTGTCGTCCAGTTTCTCGATCCAGACACCGTCCTTGTTGATCTTGGCCTTGATGTTACGGTCAGCCGAGCAGCTCACTCCAAGGCCGATCGGGCAGCTCGCGCCGTGGCGAGGCAGACGAACGATGCGGATGTCGTGGGCGAAATATTTTCCTCCGAACTGCGCGCCGAGGCCGATCTTGTAGGCCTCCTGAAGCACCTGCTTCTCCAGCTCGATGTCACGGAAAGCCCGTCCGGTCTCGTCGCCGGTCGTAGGCAAAGCGTCATAGTAATGCGTGGAAGCCAGCTTGACTGTCAAGAGGTTCTTCTCCGCCGATGTGCCGCCGATCACGAAAGCGATGTGGTAAGGAGGGCAGGCCGCCGTACCGAGAGTCTTCATCTTCTCCACAAGGAAAGGCACGAGGGTGTCAGGGTTGAGGACGGCCTTCGTCATCTGATAGAGATAGGTCTTGTTGGCCGAGCCGCCACCCTTCACGACGCAGAGGAACTTATATTCCATACCCTCCTCAGCCTCGATGTCGATCTGGGCGGGAAGGTTGCACTTCGTGTTGACTTCCTTGTACATGTCCAGAGGGGCGTTCTGGCTGTAACGGAGGTTCTCCTCGGTGTAGGTCTTGTAGATGCCCTTTGAGAGAGCCTCGGCGTCATTGAAACCGGTCCAGACCTGCTGGCCTTTCTCGCCGTGGATGATGGCGGTGCCGGTGTCCTGGCAGAAAGGCAGTTTGCCTTTGGCGGACACCTCGGCGTTGCGCAGGAAGCGCAGAGCCACGTATTTGTCATTGTCGGAAGCCTCCGGATCGCTAAGGATCTTGGCGACCTGCTGGTTGTGGGCTGGTCTAAGAAGGAAGTTCACATCTCTGAAAGCGGCGTTGGCAAGCATTGTCAAAGCCTCTGGAGCCACCTTGAGAATAGGATGACCCTCGAACTCGCCAAGCGAAACGCCTTCGCCTGTCAGCTTGTAGTACTCGGTTGTGTCCGGTCCCAGCTGGAACATCGGAGCGTATTTGAATTCTGCCATATTAATGAAATATTTTAGTGATTATCAGTCAATGTCCTCAATCGGAGCGGTCGCGCCGCCGGAGCCTTCCTGCATCAGGTAGCGCTTCATGAACTCGTTCAGGTCGCCGTCCAGCACGCCCTGGGTGTCGGCTGTTGAATATCCCGTCCGCAGATCCTTGACCATCTTGTACGGATGCAGGACGTAGGAGCGGATCTGCGACCCCCACTCGATCTTCTTCTTGGTACCCTCGATCTCGGCCTGCTTCTCCTGCCGCTTCTTCAGTTCAATGTCATAGAGCCTCGAACGCAGGATGCGAAGGGCGTTCTGCCTGTTGTCCTGCTGGAAGCGGGACTCAGTGTTCTCCACGACTATTCCTGAAGGAATATGCCTCACCCGCACGCCGGTCTCGACCTTGTTGACGTTCTGGCCTCCGTGGCCGCCGGAGCGGAACGTGTCCCATTCCAGATCGGAAGGGTTTATCTCAATGTTGATGGTGTCATCGACCAAAGGATAGACGAACACGGACGAGAATGTGGTCTGCCGCTTGCCCTGCGCGTTGAACGGGGAGATGCGCACAAGCCTGTGCACGCCGTTCTCAGCCTTGAGGTAGCCATAGGCGTAGTCGCCCTCCACCTGGATGGTAGCCGACTTTATCCCCGCCTCGTCACCTTCAAGCAAGTCGTTGACAGTCACTTTGTAGCCATTTCTTTCGCCCCAGCGCATATACATCCTCATCAGCATCGAACTCCAGTCGTTCGCCTCGGTGCCTCCGGCTCCGGAGTTGATCGTCAGCACGGCTCCGAGGTTGTCACCCTCCGCACCGAGCATATTCCTAAGTTCCAATGTCTCAACGTCTTCAACGGCTTTTGAATAGGCCTCCTCAAGTTCCTGCGTCTCCTCCGTGGCGACGGTCTCGTCCGCGCTCCCGCCGAGGCTTTCCTTGGCGAAATCGTACAGGACATCCAAGTCCTCCACCTCTGTGAACGCCTTGTCAAACCCTGTCACCCAAGACTTTACGCCGTTGAGATTCTTCATGAAGACCTCGGCGGCCTTAGGGTCGTTCCAAAAGTCCGGCGACTCCGTCTTCTTCTGCAGTGCGGCTACCTGCCCACGTTTCCCGGGGATGTCAAAGACACCTCCCCAACGTCTCCAACCGCTGATGCAGAGCCTCAATCTGATCCTTTAGTATCATAATGCCCTCCATTTTTAAATTGTTCCTACAAATTTAGTGAATTTATCTCTGATTCGCATCTTATCCATAATGTGTTTTCTTGGATCAAGGGTAAAGCATGGATTCATATATATCTTTTCGCGAGGTGATGGAGAACGCCATTGACACCCCAGATTGCCATCTCCAAAGACATTTTGGTCTCTAAACGCCACCGAAAGTCTCTACGCGTCCATTTTCGGAGACGTTTTCGCCATAAAGCGATGCCTTCGCGACCATTATTTCACCTCTAAGAACATTTCAAACAAATCAAAACAACTTCTTTGTGTTTTCGAGGATAGATGTCTTTTGGAAGAAGGAGTGTGCCGGTGGCACATGAC
>HF986016.1 GCA_000431015.1 Alistipes sp. CAG:514
CCCTTGGGTCGCTTCGCTCCGAGTGGTGTGATTACGAGCGGATGATCTCTACTTCGCCGTCGAGGCCGATTTTGATGATCTGGGAGGCTAGGCCGGTGGCGCCGGCTTCGAGACGGGGGTCTACGGTGTAGTCAACCGCGTTTTTGATCTCCTCGGTGATGTCTGTGAATTTCTTTGGGGTCGGCTCTCCTGAGATGTTGGCGGAGGTAGAGACGATCGGTCTGCCGAGCTTGTAGGTCAGCTGTTGGCAGAATTCCATCATCGGAATCCGGATCCCGACTGTGCCGTCAGCCGCCACTGTGTTGTAAGCCAGGTGGTAACGGTCTGATTTACTAGGCTCGCCCTCAACTGGGGCAGGGCATGTCTTTGCTCCGGGGTAGATCAGGGTCATCGGTCTGTCGTTCACTTCGACAAGGTCAATGGCCATCGGCGGGATCTCCTTGATGTAGAGAGCTATCTGATCCAAGCTGTTAGCCAGCAGCACAAGTGACTTGCTGTCTGACCGGTGTTTGATCTCATAAATCTTTGCGACGGCCTCCGGGTTGGTCGCATCGCAGCCCAGCCCCCAAACCGTGTCGGTAGGGTAGAGGATGACTCCGCCCTCTTTCAGAACCTTCAACGTCTCGTTAAGAATCTCCTCGATTGTCTTCTTCTGCATATTCTTAAATATTTCGTTTATTTCGTGCGCGGAGCCGCCCTTTCTGCTCACCGGGCGGCCTTGGCTGCCTGCCTCGTGC
>HF986017.1 GCA_000431015.1 Alistipes sp. CAG:514
TGAAGAAGAGTGGTGTTTCGCAAATGCGAAACTTGAGTTATTCTATTTCCTTGCCGAAGGCATCGACCCAAAGGCGTCTGTCAGGATCGACGCAGACCACGATCATGCCGAGCGTGGTGTCGAAGACCGTCTGTCCGATGTTAGGGGCATAGGATCTTCTCTCCTCGCTTGTGACCACGCTCTTGTGCGTGTTGTTGTGCGACTCGACAGCTATCCCGCTGCCCGGAGCCCAGAACGGGAGGGTCGGGGAGTTGCGGATCCACTCGTCGCCGTGATTGAAGTTCTGGATCGCATAGTCGATGATTCCGTGCCATTGCCCCGGAGTCGTCTCGGTGGCATATTCACCACCTCCCAGCGCGAGGTTCGCAGGATAGTGCTCGACCGCAAAATTGATGAACCTGATGGATTGTCCCAGAGGGTTGTCAAAGAACTTCGGGTAGTTGGCGGAGACCTCGTCGTGACAACCGATGAGGGTAATCGGGTGAACCTGCGCCGAACCCGGGAAGTTGTTCGGGTACTGGTTGAAGGTGAATCCGTAGGTGCAGCCGATCGACGTGGAGCTGATCAGCACGAGATGCTCTCCCGAGAGCGCGAATCCCACCCCAAGGCCGACGACAGTGCAATGGTTGAACTCCGTGGCAGTCCCGTTGTTGGAACCCTTCAGCCCCCGGATGCCCACACAGTCCATCACGCCAAGGGTGATGGATGTCTCCCTGTTGTTCTTCGGGCCTTTGCAGTTGCATCTGTCCGCGCTCATTCTTCCGGTGTTGTAGCCGTCGATGCAGATGATCCTTTTCCTGTTGTCCGGCAGATACACGGCGACATTCGCCACCTCCAGATTCTGTGACATCGTCTGCGCGAAGTCCCCTGCCGTCCCGCAGATCACTGAATATGTCACCTCGTCCGAAAGGGAGTCATAGCAGTCCTGCGAGACCCTCAGCCTAACACCCTCACCGTTCCAGTTCGGCAAGTCGCCCTCGATACGGATGTTCGACTCGTAAGGAGTCCTGATGACATAGCCGCTGCCGTCCTCCGCCGTGAAGAAACTGTCGATGATGTAGTTGCCGCTTGCCATCTCAAGCCTGCCGCAGCCGCCCAGCGACTCCAGCGCCCGCCGGAGCGGAATCTCATCGTGCCGCCCATCGCAGACGATGTCGGCCATCTCCTTGTCGGAAGGCCCGGAATCCGCCGCCGCCACCCTGATGCTCGTCCTGTGCGTCTGTGCCATAGAGGCCGTCGCCGTGAGCGCCACAATGACTGCTATCACGATTAACTTGACACAATGTGGTTTGATGTTGTTCATTTGCAGTGCCTTGGGTTTTGTTGCTGTTTAAAATGATTTGTCAAGTCCGCGGCGACATGTGATCACCGCTTGATTATTTCTACAAATATGGCTTTTTACTTTTAAAAATAAAAGAGAAATCCCGCACGATTCTCCACTTCCGGCGATGATCGGCGGAAAAATTATTATTTTTTGACGGTCACAATTGTCGCGTGATAAGTAATCCTTAAAAAATATGGTATCTTTGCGGTGAACTTGACAAATAACAGTAATACATGGCGAACAAACTTTGGGACAAAGGATTCAAGGAGGACGAGAGGATCGACGCGTTCACGGTGGGAAACGACCGTGAGCTTGACCACGAGCTCGCCCCCTACGACATCATGGGCACTATGGCCCACATCACGATGCTTCAGAGCGTGGGGCTGCTTTCCAAGGAGGATCTGGACAGATTGCTTCCGGTGCTGAAGGAATTATATTCATTAGCCTGCAAGGGAGAGCTTTACGTGGAGGACGACGTGGAGGACATCCATTCACAGATCGAGCTGATGCTCACGCGCAGGCTCGGGGATGTCGGAAAAAAGGTGCACACGGGGCGCTCCCGCAACGACCAGGTGCTTGTGGATCTGAAGCTCTACGCCCGGGCGGAGATCGAGAAGACCGTCCGCAAGGTGGAGTCACTTTTCAGGACTCTCCAGGAAGCCAGCGAAAGGTACAAGGATGTGCTGATTCCGGGCTACACCCACCTGCAGGTGGCGATGCCGTCTTCCTTCGGCCTTTGGTTCGGAGCCTATGCCGAGAGTCTCTGCGACGACCTGAGCATGATGAGGGCCGCCTGGGATGTGGTGAACCTCAACCCGCTGGGATCCGCCGCCGGCTACGGTTCGTCCGCGCCGCTGAACCGGACACTCACCACGAAACTACTTGGTTTCGAAGACCTTGACTATAACTCCGTCTATGCCCAGATGACACGCGGCAAGATGGAACGGGCCGTAGCGTTCGCCTACTCATCAGTCGCCGAGACCGTCGGGCGGCTCGCGATGGACGGCTGTCTGTTCTCCAGCCAGAACTTCGGCTTCATCCACCTGCCGGACGCGCTGACCACAGGCTCCAGCATCATGCCGCACAAGAAGAATCCGGATGTGTTCGAGCTGGTGAGGGCACACTGCAACAAGCTCCAGGGCGTGCCGAACACCATCCGCCTCATCACCGGCAATCTCCCGAGCGGCTACTTCCGCGACATGCAGATCCTGAAGGAGGTCTTCTTCCCGATCTTCAAGGAACTGGACGACTGCCTCGACATTGTTGAATATGCCGTCCGGGGGATGGAGGTAGTCACCGATGTGATGAGCGACCCGAAGTACAAGCTGGCGTTCAGCGTGGAGGAGGTCAACCACTTGGTAGAGACCGGCGTACCGTTCAGGGATGCCTACCGCCAGGTCGCCGACTCCATCAGGCAAGGTAGTTTTGACTATCACGGCTCGCTTCGCCACACCCACGAAGGCTCCATCGGCAACCTCTGCACCGACCGCATAGCCGCCAGGATGTCCCGCATAGTCTCCGGATTCGGCTTCGACAAGGTCCGCGCCGCTGTCACCACGCTCACTTCGCTCTAAGCCTGTAAAAACACAGCTGCCAAGCCTGCCAAGGCACGGTAAAATCCAGAGAGCCGCTGTTCTGAATTTTGGTAACGTGCAAAATTCAGGTTAGCGGCCCTCTGGATTTTGGCAACCAACAAAAATCAGGTTAACAACCCTTCGGAGTTTTCGCATTCCGAGGGGAGACAACGAATGAGGTATTGCCGTCCAGAAGGGCGACATAGGTTTCGACACCGTGGGAGATCTCATCTAGACGGACATATTCATCGGCTGAATGGGAACGGGCGGAGTCGCCGGGGCCGATTTTCAGCGTAGGAAAGCCACAGAGCGCCTGGTTGCTGGTGGTCGGAGAGCCGAAAGGCTCAAGGCCGAGGGAGAGTCCCCGGGTGACAACCGGATGATCCATAGGAAGATGCGAACTACCGATCCTGGTAGAACGCTCCTTGACCTCGCAGGAGACAGAGGACTTGATCATTGCCAGCAACTCCGGATTAGTGTACATTCCGTTCGGACGCACGTCCACCACAAACGAACACCTGTCCGGAACGACATTATGCTGCGTGCCGGCGCTGATCTGCGTGACCGACATCCTGACCGGACCAAGGAAATCGGAGACACGATCGAAACTATGGTTTTTGAACCACTGTATGTCCTCCAAAGCCTTGTATATGGCATTGACACCTTCATTTCTGGCAGCGTGTCCGCTCACCCCGAACGACGTGCAGTCCAGCACCATCAGTCCCCTCTCGGCCACAGCCATACGCATCCCGGTCGGCTCACCGATAATGCCGAAATCAATCCTGCCGAGTTCCGGAAGCAGCATGTCCAGTCCACCCTTCCCGCTCACCTCCTCCTCCGCGGTAGCCGAAAAAACCAGCCTGTACGGCTGTCGCTTCGCGACGAGTCTTGAATATGCCTCCAGAAGAGCCACGAGCGACCCACCGTCGTCATTGCTGCCAAGACCGTACAGGCAGCCGTCCTCAAGCGTCGGCGAAAACGGATCCCTGGTGTAGCCGGAAGCGGGTCTCACAGTGTCAAAGTGCGCGTTAAGCAGCACGGTCGGCCTTCCGTCATCCGGGCAGGACTCCATCCACAGGTTGTTTCCGGTTCTCCTTACATCAAGACCCTCCCGCCGCATCCATTCCTCCAGAAAGTCTGCCGCCTGTCCTTCCTCCCTGCTGAAGGAAGGAATCCTGATCATATTCATCAAAAGTTCAATCGTGTCCATAGCATCGTCACATTCGTTCACATACTCTCCGCAAATTTAGTAATACTTAAAAAAATAACGTGATATTGTAACTACTCAGGTGCCCCTGTCCTGACCATAAACCGAGGATGACGCGAGGCTTTCACCATCCCGCTGAGACTTTTTTCAAAAATCATCTTCATGCCGCAAGGTCGTGTTCCCGACCGCCGAAAATCTGTCGTCCGCAGCCTTCTGCGGGTTCTGCAGAGGCGCTCAAAAATCTTTCATTCGGTTCTCCACGCGAAGGGGAGCCGACCCTGCTGGAAAGCCCGGAAACCACATTTAACACACTGTCGCTCAATATATTATATTTGCATATATCAAATCTTTTCCTTACTTTTGCGGCATGAAAAAGGACTTCAACACGGGATTGAGAAAGGG
>HF986018.1:0-4773 GCA_000431015.1 Alistipes sp. CAG:514
ACAATTTAATGTTAAACTCACGTAATTTTGAGATAATATCCTTAAATTCAATAGTTGTAATGATTCTTATTTTGTCCAGTATTTCTAATTGTAGAATCCCACCCTCTATATATGCTTTGGGGTGTGTTTTAAAAGCAGCTGTCGTCAGGTTTTCTAAATTGTCTTCAATAGTCGGATTTTCTCTTATTAAGGCTTCCATTTCTTTTTGAAGAAGATTAGTGGTATTTTCGCCCCATTCTTCTCCCTTGGATGAAAGAACGCCACTTTTTTTCAATTCGTCAAATTTTTTACAATACTTGTATCCATAACTAATATAGTATATCTCGGGTTTACTCTTAATATTGTTTCTACGACAATAATCATCATGGCGTTTGATGTAGTAGTCAATGGTTCCAATATCCTTTAAGTAGTCCGCTGGAAGATTCGGGTCATGTGACGGATTGCTGTTTCCAGAGCCATGCTCAGCACCTGAACTTCCGGTGTTAGTAGGTGTGCCTCCACCGTTGCCTCCGGAATTGTTATCCTCAGGCCATGGGTAATCACCGGTGTAGGATGAATCCGGACAGAACTCCCATTTACCGGTGTCTTGGTTGTAGTACCAGTCATCCGAATCAAGCCACCACTGATCCGGAGAGCAATCGCCGATGCAGATTGACCCGGCGATGGTGTCGTTGATCTCTACGGTGTCGGTAGGGGCAGATCGCAGGGTGACAGACGGAACTCCAACCTTGAAGACAGTGATTCCCTCCATGATCTGATTGACAAGGATGAAATGTCTCTCGCCCGCTATCGCGGATTCTTTTTCCCCGAAGTAAACGCCATTGACGAGAGTTCCGTTCTCGTACCGCTCGATCTTTCTGAACTTTCCGTTGAGGTCGGTGTAAACCAGGAGTCCGGTGAAATGCGTGCGGTCATCATCTGGTCGCGTGTTGTCGGTCGGAATGTGGAACACTATGCGTGAGGTTGTCTTCCCTGACGCTTTCCTGCTGATGAGCAGTTCCTGACGGCATTTTATCAGATCGGCGTCATTGCGGGATTCACAGGTGGCGTAGTAGCGTCTGGAGGTCAGAATCGGGACTGAGAAATAGTCAGTGTTGACGTCTTCATGACGCTCGGCGAGTTTCCAAACAGGAAGGATGTCTCCGGACTCCCAGACGAACGGAGATTCGAAGTGTGTCTCATCCATTGGCACTTTCACGGCGCCGTCATATTCCGCTTCGAACGCTGATTTCGCCTTTTCGAGTGTGAACCCTTCGTTTCCGTCAGGTTGGATTCTTTCGATTGTCTGATCCGCGTCAAGTGAATCGCCGCATGATCCGCCTGCCAAAAGTGTGACACATGCAGTCAGCAGCACAGAAATGTAGTGTGTTGTTTTCCTGTTCATTGGTAGGTGAGTTAAAATTAGTAGTTATTAATATGTGTGAATATGTCTGTGGCCGCAAAGTTCGGAAGAATCCATGAAATTCCAATGAAAAATAGTCTTACTTTGCGCTTTTGCATTATGTTGAATATGAGGTGTTTATGATGGTGTTTAGATTCGGGGTCTAAATTTGTTGACCTAAATCGTTGTTTGTTAAGAGTATAGCGTTAGCAATAATTTGTACTAAATGTGTAATATGCACAATTAGAAAACGTTGCGGTCTTGATTATTTCACTTTATCACCAGGATTGTTCTTATCTTGTTTTGACTGTTCAAAATTAAGTTCGGTATTTTGTTCGTTGCCGAATAAGTTGGTAATATTTGTGAAAGGATTGTTATATTTGTGAAAATCGAACGTTATGAAAGGAGATTCATTATTCGCGTTTGTCGCGGGGGCGGCGGCAGGGCTGACCCTTGGACTATTGTTCGCTCCGGAAAAAGGCGAGGATACCCGAAGGAAACTGAAAGAGACTGTCGGTGATGCCGTTGACTCGGCCAGAGCTCGTGCAAGGTTGGCGAGAATGGAACTTGATGACCTGAAGGCTGAGTTGAAAGATCAGGCAGAGGACTTGAAGGATGATGTCAGGATGAAGATCTTCGAGCGATTGGAGAAATTGGAAAGTGCCCTTCAGAAAGACATTGAATATGCCGAAAGACAATCTGAAAACGCCTGATGATGAGTGAGTTCACAAAACCGATTGAGGATCTTGGCAAGAACACTGCGGATTATGTCGAAGCCCGGATCGATGACCTTAAATTGAGAACAGCCAAAGGGCTTTCCTTGACGCTCGGCAAGCTGCTGTACATGCTGCTTGTCCTTTTTATCGTGTCCGTCATTCTGACCGCGCTTGCCATCGGAGGAGTGATGTGGATAGGGGAGTTGATCGGAAGTTATGCGGCGGGGGCCGGGATAGTGGCCGCTGTCTTCGCGGTGATTCTTGCGGTTGTCGTCTTGCTGAGAAAGAGGCTGTTCCGCAACACTTTCGTGCCGATGTTCATCAAACTGTTCTTTGACGGAGACAAACTATGAGGTATTCAGAAATCAAGACGATGGATGAGCTGGAGTCGGCTCAGAAAGATGTACGTGAGCGTTTGGTCCGCAGAGAGTTTCTGATGCGCGAGTCTCTGTCCGATGTCAAGGATGCATTCACGCCATCCAACATGCTGTTCTCCAGCCTTAGAGGTCTTTCTGCGTTCGTTCCGGTCGAAAAGTTGCTTTTGCTGGCCATAAGAATATTCAAGCGCAAGTTATTCAAATGATCACGGTCATATTCATTTAATTACGACATGAGCATATTCAAGGAAAGGATTGAGTCGGTTCGGGCTATGATGCGCTCGAAGGGTTGGGATGCCGTCATCGTGACGGGGAATGACCCTCACAACAGTGAGTATTCCGCCGCCCGCTGGCATCAGGTGGCTTGGCTCTCCGGCTACACGGGGGAGGGTGACCTGGTCATCACGGAGGATCATGTCGGCCTTTGGACAGACACACGCTATTTTATACAGGCTTCCCGGCAGCTTCCGGAGGCCGGGGCGGAGCTGCACAAGACCCGCGTGCCGGATCAAGTCCTTATCCCAGAGTGGCTTGCCGGGCATTTCTCGGACTTTGACGATGTTTGCGTTGCTCTCGACGGGCTTTGCATGACGGCATCCGCCGTGAAGGACATCCAGGAATCGGTCGGCGAGAAAGTCCGTTTTGTCAATGCTCCGGACATGCTCGACGCTTTGTGGACAGACCGGCCTCAAATCCCTCAGACACCGATCATTACCCTTGGAACCGAGCAGGTTGGATGGTCGAGGGCGCAGAAATTCCGCTGGATCCGTAAGTGGCTGGCCGAACGGGGGCGTGACGCGATACTCCTCACGGCTTTGGATGAGATAGCATGGATGCTGAACGTCCGCGGTCAGGATGTCGCCTACAATCCCGTAGTGATGTCCTATCTACTTGTCACTCAGGATAATGTGCTATGGTTTGTTCGTAAGGGTGCGGTTCCGGAGGAGGACACTGAGACGGAGGACAGCTTCCATGAGCTGACCGCTGACGGCGTGAGTCTTCAGGAATATTCCGACGTGGGGCTTGCACTCTCGAATCTCGTGGACGGCAGCTACATCAAGGCATTGTTCGTCGATCCTTCGACCTTGAATTATGACTTGTACAGCATCCTCAACGAGAATGCCTCGCAGTTCGTGGTCATGGGCGCGTCGCCGGTGGCGCTGCGAAAGGCTGTCAAGAATGAGGTCGAGGTCGCGGGGATGCGCGAGGCCCATCTTGAGGACGGCATCGCCGTCGAGCGGTTCCTGCACTGGCTGGAGACATCCCTGCAGGCGGGCGATGCGATCAATGAATATGAAGCCTCGGTCAAGCTGCACGAGTTCCGTTCCGGTATCGAAGGGTTCCGGGGGGAGAGTTTCGAGACAATCTCCGCCTATGGCCCGAACGCGGCTCTGCCTCACTATGTCACTCCGGAAGAGGGTTCGGCTGAGCTCTACACCGAAGGCCTTTACCTTTGCGATTCCGGCGGACAGTACCTGTTCGGGACAACGGACATCACCAGAACAGTTCCTCTCGGGCCTTGCTCGCAGCTGGAAAAAGAGGACTACACTCTTGTGCTGAAAGGCCACATAGCCCTCTCCAAAGCCATTTTCCCGAAGGGGACTGCCGGCTGCCAGCTGGACATCCTGGCCAGGGAGCCGCTGTGGAATGTCAAGCGCAATTTCGGTCACGGTACCGGCCACGGCATCGGGTTCTACCTGAATGTCCATGAGGGGCCTCAGGAGTTCCGTCAGAATTTCAACCGTCAGGCCTTTATCCCGGGAATGGTCACCAGTGACGAGCCTGGAATCTACCGCGAGGGCAAGTTCGGAGTCCGTCACGAGAACGTGATTCTTTGCGTCGATGCCGGCGAGAACGATTTCGGCCACTGGCTTGGTTTCGAGCCTCTGACCCTCTGTCATTTCGACACTTCGATCATCGTCAGGGACTTGCTGGACCGCTCCGAGATTGAATGGCTCAACGCCTACAACGAGCGCGTCTACCGTACACTCTCTCCGCGCCTCACCCCGGAAGTAGCCACGTGGCTCCGCCAAAAGACGCTCCCGATCTAATTATTGTGAGTGCAAAAGGTTTGATTTCCGGCGGAAAAGGTAGCTGAGGATTAGGACGATATTTTTTAGGCGGACGGTTGTCTGCTTGTGATAATCGGATTTGGACATGAACACATTCGGACGTAATTTTAAGGTGGAGATTTTCGGTGAGTCGCACGGTGGGGCGATCGGGGTTGTCGTGGATGGTGTGAAGCCGGGCATTGTGCTTGGTGTCGAGGACTTTATGGCGGACATCCTTCGCCGGAAGA
>HF986018.1:4805-10907 GCA_000431015.1 Alistipes sp. CAG:514
CGGGGCGAAAGGCACCACGCCGCGGGTCGAGGCCGATGAGCCGGAGATCCTCAGCGGGGTGTTCGACGGGCGGACAACGGGCGCTCCGTTAGCGGTCATATTCAGAAATAACAACACTAGATCCTCTGATTATGAAGCTCTTAAGGCGGTGCCGCGTCCCGGTCACGCTGACTATGTGGCTTCGGTCAAGTGGAACGGATTCAACGACCCTCGTGGAGGCGGACATTTCTCCGGCAGGATAACCCTTCCGCTGGTCGCCGCTGGGGTTATTGCCAAGAAAATGTGTCCGGGAATCGTCTTTGAGGCCAGTTTGATTGAAATCGGGGGAGAGTCCGACAAGTCGAAATGGGATGCCCTTCTGGAAAGAACCGCCAGGGACGGTGATTCGTTGGGAGGAATAGTCGAGTGCCGGATCACCGGTGTGCCGACAGGTCTTGGTGAGCCGTTTTTCGATTCGGTTGAGTCGCTGGTCTCCCACGCCGTCTTCTCGATACCCGGAGTCCGTGGAATCGAGTTCGGTGACGGTTTCGAGGCCGCTCGGATGAAAGGCTCGGAACACAATGATCCTCTTGAACTTAAAGACGATGTCGTGACCACCTCCAAGAACGGTTCCGGCGGAGTCAACGGCGGCATCACGAACGGCTCCCCGATAGTTTTCCGTGTCGCCTTCAAGCCGACCTCCAGCATCACCAGATCCCAGACAACCCTCAACGTCAGGACCGGCGAGCAAGCCACCCTCAACGTCCCAGGCCGCCACGATGTCTGCTTCGCCCTCCGCACCCCCGTCATCGTCGAGGCCGTCGCCGCCATCGTACTTGCCGACCTGAAAGGCCGCGGCATCTAACTTATTGATAATGAATAAAACGAAGATGTACTGATGCTGGATTCCGCGCTATGTCATCTTTGTTTCGCTTGAAAATCAGCTACTTACCTGCCACGCTGACGGCCAACGCGTAGTTGTCCGGTGAAAGCCATATTGGCCGGACAAAGTTTATGATTTTCACATTTTGTCCGGCCAGACCACAATCCTACGGACAGATGCAGATGATTCGTACCATTGTTCCAGGCGTACTAACGCTCAATGAGGCGGTAGGCGTCGAGGAAGGCGGGGAAGGATTTGGCTATGCAGGAGGTGTCGTCGATCTGGATGGGGGAGTCGGCGCACCAGGAGGCTACGGTCAGGGCCATGGCCATGCGGTGGTCGTGGGAGGAAGTATATTCACCACCTTTCAGAAGATGGCCGTTCAGGAGGCGGCTCTCTACTGACTCGCCGGTGATGGAGAGAATGTCGCCGGCGGCGGAGGCCTCCACGCCCATCTGGGTGAGCATATTCAGAATCGCCGCGCCGCGGTCGCTTTCCTTGCTTGCCAACCTCTTGAATCCTTGAATATTACTGCGTCCGTGACAGAAGGCTGCGAGTATGGCGACGATCGGGAACAGGTCCGGGCAGTTGTTGAGATCGGTGTCGAAGGCGCGCAGCGGGGCTTTCTGGGCGGTGATGAGGCCGCGGTGACCTTGCGGGGCATTGGCCTCCTGAGCGTCAGCCGCTTCATTGTCGTTGCTGTCTTTCACGTTGGCAGATTCTTCGTCCTGCGGCTCATCCTCAATCTGCGACAGGCTGGCTCCGGCTTCCATCAGGATGTCCATGATCGAGATGTCGGCCTGAAGGGAGGTCGTGTCCAGACCGGTCAGCCTCACATCCCCGAAAAGCGCTCCGGCCACCAGGAAGTTGGCGGCGGCGCTCCAGTCGCCTTCGATGTCAAAGGCCGCGGGTGAATATTTCTGCCCGCCCTTGATCTTGAATGTGATGCCGGTGCAGAGGCTCCAGTCCTGCGTCTCAAGGAAATCCTCTCCACCTTCCATCTCGGAGCCTATCCTGATGCCGAAACGGCGAAGCACGTCCGCTGTGATGAACATATATGGAATGCTCTTTGGGTCATGAATATGCAGGGTCGAGTCTCCCGGAAGAAGAGGCAGAGCCATCAGCAGACCGGAGATCAGCTGCGAGCCGCCTTTGCCGGAAACGCTTGTTTTGCCGGAAAGCAGAGGACCCTGGACGGTCAACGGAACGTGGACTTCGGGTGCAGGGTTGAGCGGCCTCAGGACCGTGCCGAAGCCGGCCATGATCTCGGACGCGCCTTTCAGCGGTCTGGCCGGGAGGGTGCCGATGCCGTCGATTTCTATCGGTTGTCCTTTTCCGAGAGCGGCGACGATAGGGATCATGAGCCGGGTCAGAAGGCCGGATTCGCCGACATTCAGTTTGTCCGGCATGTTGACCGAGGAACCTGCGCCTTTGATTGTCAGCGTGGTTCCGGTCGCCGTGTCTGTCGAAGAGTCAGACAGATCCGACCTCACGCCGGCCGCTTCGACCCTGACCTCGGCTCCGAGTGCCTTGGCGACTTCGATGGCCGCCTCGTTGTCTCCGCAAGGGGAGTAGCCTTCAAGTCTGGATTCTCCATCGGCGAGGGCGGCGGCGATGATGGCGCGCTGGGCGAAACTCTTTGAGGCCGGCATATTCAAAGCAGTGTCGCAATGAAGAGGTCTCCTTTCACCATAGACGGCGGCAATCATCTCAGAGTAAGTCCATTGCCCAGGAGCGGCGGCCTCGTTGTCATTAAGGGCGGCGTAGGTGAACGGACTGCCGAGCCTCAGGCATTCCAGACGGCTGGCTCTGCCGGTCTCCCCCATAGAGAAGGCGATCAGCTCTGCCTGTCTTTGGCTTGTTTGTTCCTGGGAGTAAAGTCCCAGCACCCTGGCGACATCCTCTCCGGATTTAGCCATCGCCGCGATCTTCACGATCTCCCCGCCGAACTTCCTGCACTTCTCCACTGTGTTCCGAAGCACGTCGTCGGAGGGCGTTCCGGCGAAGAAATGACTCGACCGGATCATCGTCGTGCCGTATTCAGTGCAGGCTCTGCGGAGCCTTTTGCCGACCTCCTTCGGAGCCTCGATCTCCAGATCCAGGAACGCGGCTCCGGCCTCGACAGCGGTGGTGAGTTTCTCCTCGGCCTCTTCCCAAGTTCCGTTTCCGTCGTCAACGACCCGGCAGGTGGCCACGAGAGGGGTGTCCGAGGAAGAGAACAGGCTCTCAATCTCCTCAATGTCAAGCGGACATCTGTCCAGCCTGATTTCCGCCATCTGTATGCGTGGCTCGCTGCCCTCCAGCAGCCCGATTATCTCTTCCAGCGTCCTGTTCTGTATGGTTGTGCAGATCATAATGTCTTATTGATTAATCATTTACTGTTTGTCAATGCCTCCACGGCCTCCTCGACCCGGAGGTCATGTGTTACGACTTGTCCGATGCCGAGGGGGAGTACGAAATGTATGACGGTGCCATCGGCTTTTTTGTCTTTCTTCATCGCATCGGCCAGAGTGTCAACGCAGTACGGACTTTCTACGGGTAGGCCGCAGGCCGTGAAGTCGGCTTTCAGGCGATCGGCTAGGCCGGTCGTAAGCCCCAGCGCCTCAGCCAGACGGGCGGCCAGAATGATGCCCATCGAGACCGCCATGCCGTGCGGGACGGTCTCTCCGGAATTCTTTTCGATGGCGTGGGCGAAAGTGTGGCCGAGATTGAGCAGGCGGCGCTCCCCGCGCTCGTCCGGATCCCTTCCGGCGATGCCCGCCTTGACCTGTGCGGCGGAGGCTATCAGCTCCCGGAGCGTCCCTGAATACTCCCGGACGGCGGTGTCGGCGGCTCCTGCCAACGCCTGTCTATGAATATTCCCGAGCATATTCACAGCCCTTTCATATTCATTGTCCTTGTTGTTGATTATGAATGTTTTGAGCAGCTCGGAGGCTCCTGACAGGATCTGCGGGTAGGGGAGGGTTTCCAGCACTTCGGGGCAGATGAAGGTCGCTTGCGGCTGACGGATCACGCCGATGATGTTCTTGTAGGAGTCGAGGTTCACGCCGTTTTTGCCGCCGATCGCCGCATCCACCTGCGAGAGGAGCGTGGTCGGGACGAAGCCGAAACGCACGCCGCGCTTGTAGACGGAGGCCGCGAATCCCGCTATGTCGGTGGTGATCCCGCCGCCCACGCCGAGTACAAACGCCTCTCTGTCAGCGCCTTCCTCCAGCAGCCACTTCTCGATCTCCAGCAGCGTGGAAAGAGTCTTTCTTTCCTCCGTCGCCTCGATCGGGAATATTCCTTTCGCTTCAATGTCAAGCCTTTCCACGATGCCACCCACATTGCGGTCGTGGATTATGAATATGCTTCCGTAGCCTCGGAGGTGTGTCTTGACTTCGCCCAGCGGGCATCCGACGATGTTGATTCTCTCCATCTGTTGTAACGGCTTTTGGGGCAAGGATTTCCCCTTGGTTGTTTACAATGTGTAGAGGTTCAGCCCCGTCTCCTCGTCGAAGTGGCGGCCCACCTTGCATCCAAAGCGCCTGACGAACACTTCGCAGGCTCCGTTGATGGTGGCGGTGAGAAGGTGTCCGCCGACGACCGTGTAGTCCGCCCTTCCGAGGTTGGCGTGGAGATGGAGGTAGACGTTGCCGTCCTTCTCGGAAATGTTCCCCGCAAGGCTGGAAATCTCCATCTGCTCGTCGAAAGTCTTGTCCACGTAGGCCTTCGTGGCCGGGTTGAGGAACCTCAGAGTCGCGTTGCTCACAGCCCCGATTCCGCTAACCTCCCCAGCCATAATCCCCTGTTCCCGGCAGAACGCCGCGACGGCCTCCATCAGTTCCTGATGGTTGTTAATGCTGACGACAAACCTGTCGCCATCCTGCTTGAATCTGTACATCACAAAAATTTTTGTGAATATACTAAATTCCTCCGGATTCCTGATTGATGAAAATGATTAACTTTGCGGCAAATTTCGGGAACATGAGGAAGAACATCACTAATGTGGTTTTTGATTTCGGCGGGGTGATTGCTCCGGCGGATCTCGGTGTGGTGATCGGAAAGTTCAGGAATCTGGGAGTCAAGGACATAGAAAAGTATCTCAACCTTGTCTGCCAGCAGGGCTTTTTCGGAGATTTTGAGACGGGGCTGATCGGCGAGGAGGAGTTCCGGCGCAGGGTCGGCGAGGAGGCCGGCAGGGAGGTCACGATGGATGAGTGCAGGCAGGCTTACATGGGTTTTTTCTCGACAGTGCCGGAACGGAACCTGGAACTTTTCCGCAGGCTCCGCTCCGAGGGCTACCGGCTCTCGCTGTTGTCCAACACCAATCCGTTTGTGGCGGAGTGGTTTCTGAGCAAGGAGTTTGATGGCCACGGCCATTCGCTTGACGAGTACCTTGACAGCATCTACCTCAGTTACGAACTGAAGGTCATGAAGCCGGACGAAAGAATATTCCGTCTCATGCTTCAGGCGGAGAATGTCGCCCCGTCGCAGGTTCTTTTCATCGACGACGGCTCCAGAAACGTGGAGGCGGCCCGTAACGTCGGCATCAACGCGATTCACGCCACGAACGGCGAGGACTGGACAGAAGCCGTCCTGCGTTTCCTGGCATAGAACCGAGTCGGTATGGTCAAACGTGTCACCAGATTATTCCTTATAGCCCTTTGCCTGTCGCTTGGGCTTGCGCCGCTTCGCGCGGAGGATGGTCAATCCGTCGTCAAGACAGGTTTCTCTTTCGTCCCGTTCCCGCTGGCGGGTTTCGACGCCGCGAAGGGTGTCCTTTTCGGAGGCCTGCTGCACGTCGTGTCCTTTTCGGAGGCCTGCTGTACGTCTACGATTTCGGGGATGGCAGCACTTACCCGAACCCCCGGAGCAGCGCGTATCTCGAGGCCTCGGCCTACACCGGCGGGAGCAAGACTTTCACCGCCTCATTCGACTCCGGCAGACTTTTCCCGAAAGTGCGGATGAAGGTCGCGGCGAGCTACTGTTCCGATGGAGCGATGGAGTTCTTCGGCTTCGGTGGGCGCAAGACGTTCTACGACGCATCGGCTGACGATGGTTTCTACAAGGTTTCCCGCGCGACCACCAACGCGAGGACGGACTTCACGGGGAGAATCGCCGGCAACCTCTTCTGGGAGGCAGGCTATCAGTTCAACGCATTCAGAATCAGCGACTACCAACCAAAGAATGAGGATAGTGGAATATCCCTGTTCAGCCTCTACCGTAGTTGGGGGATAATCCCTTCCAAGGAGCGGTTC
>HF986018.1:10939-23177 GCA_000431015.1 Alistipes sp. CAG:514
TCAGGGAATATTCCTCAGCTCTCCGTCTTGGTCTGCTTTACGATTCGCGTGACTTCGAGGGTGTTCCGACAAAAGGTATCCTTGCCAGGGCGGGAATCACAGCCGCTCCGGAGTTCCTTGGCTCCTCGGAGTCCTATCTTAAGATCCATGCCACGTTGCGGCAGTATATTCCTTTGGCAAAGGATTGTCTGACACTTGCCTACCGTTTGGACTATCTGGATTACTTCGCCGACGCTCCGTGGTATGTCCTTCCGTTCTACACACCGGGCGGGCCGCTCTATGACAATTCCGCCCTCGGCGGCTACAGGACAGTCCGTGGCTTGTTGTATAATAGGGTTTCGGGTCCGGGCATGGGTTTTTTCAACACGGAACTCCGTTGGAAGTTCGCCGGGTTCACTCTTTGGAATCAGGACATCGGCTTGATGCTGAGCGGCTTCTGCGACGGTGTCAGCGCCCTGCGGTCTTTTGATGTCAGCAACAGGACAGGAGCCTTCAAGGAGCAATATTCAAAGTTCATCACCTCCGCTTCCGGAGACACCGTCCACCTCTCCGCCGGAGCCGCCCTGAAGTTCATCCTCAACCGCAATTTCATTCTGAACATTGAATATGCCCACGCTCTCTCCGCCCAGGACGGAGCCGGCGTCCTTTACTTCAACACAGGTTTCTACTTCTAGTTCCGATCTTCTGTTTTCTATTTCTATTCTATTTCTATTCTATTTCTATTCTATTTCTAGGGCTGTTTTTTTGCATTCCTCAGAAATTTCGTATATTTGCAGTCCGTTTCCGATTTTCCGGATTTGTGAGACGTGGAATGGTTCCGTAGCTCAGCTGGATAGAGCAACAGATTTCTAATCTGTGGGTCTAGGGTTCGAATCCCTACGGAATCACGAAAGGCGAGGTTTTCTCCTCGCCTTTTCGCTTATTGTCTGTCGCGTGGCCGGTTAATCTTTGGCGTTCTTGTGGCCGAGCCATTCCAGGGCTATGACCAGGACGGCGCCGATGAGCATCCAGATGATGGCGGAGAAGATTTGCGGATTGATGAGCGTGGAGAGATCCGTGCCTATGTCAACAAGTGCCTCGACGCCAATCCGGGCCTCTTCGGCGGTCTGCCCTTCACGCATCCATTGAGCCATCATCACGCTGAACTTGTCGCTCCACGGCCAGACCTTGACCAGGGAACCGAGGGTGAAACCGATCAGGGTGATCAGCGTCGGCCTTTCGTAATGTGCTATCAGCCAGTGCAGAAATTTGGAGAAGGCGGCGAGTCCGATCACGCAGCCGATTCCGAACATGATGAGCACAGGCCAGTTGAGCTCGCTGATGGCCGACATGATATATTCATACTTCTCGAAGAGAACCAGGATGAAGCTTCCTGAGATGCCCGGCAGGATCATCGTGCAGATCGCGATGGCTCCGCAGATCAGGATGAACCAGGAGGCGTCTGTCGTCTGAGTCGGGGACAAGAGGCAGATCACCGCTCCCAAGGCGATGCCGAAGACCAGCCAGAGGGTGTCGGCGGTCTTCCATTTCTTGATGTCGCTCAGCATGAAGGCCGCCGAGACGATGATCAGCCCGAAGAAGAAAGCCCAGGTCTGGATCGGATGGTAAGCGAGCACGTATTCCATCAGCTTGGCGAGCGAGAACACGCTCACGATCACTCCGACGAACAGCCAAAGAAGGAATGTCCCATGAATATTCTTCCAGAACTCCTTGACCTCTCCTTTGATCAGCAGTTTCCATGACGAGACGGACAGGATGGCGTTCAATGCCTCGATGAGTTCATTGAATATTCCTGTGAGCAGGGCGATAGTGCCTCCGGACACGCCTGGGATGACATTTGCCGCTCCCATTGCGAAACCCTTAAGGGCGACGGCGGCGTTTTTTAGAATGTTTGACATTGCGATTATTGAATCTTTGTAAGATAGCTTTTGATGGCCGTGAAACTCTCAAGCTGCGAGATGTTCTTGCCGGCCGGATCGCTGATCACAAGGTCGAAAAGATTGCCGTCCATCTGCTTGCGGCCAATCTTGAAGCGGGCCTTTGATGTGCGTGCCATGTACTCTATGGCGAAGTCCGGGTTCTTGACCAGCGAGATGAACAGATCCGGAGCCTGTTCCTCCAGCACGTTCAATTTGTACCGGGAAGGTCTGCCGAGCCAGTCCAGATCCTTTTTCGTGATGGTGGTCTGGATGCTGGTGATCAGTCTGTCCTCGCTTCCGATCTTCCTGAAATCCTGGAAGAACACGCAGCCCTTGATGTCATTGGAACGGAAAAAGTTCATTATCGCGGTCTTGCATGAGTCAAAGGTACCCTCTTCCGCATCGATGATCGCGACGTAGGAACGGATCTTGCCGAGCGGGAGTATCCCCGTCGGTGTTGTGCTGGAGTTTTTGCGCAGGCTTCTCTTTCTGAAATATGTCTTTAAAAAATCAAGCATAGTCTATTGATTTACGGAGGCGATCAGCTCGCGGATCTCACGCTTGGCATCCTTCCATCTCGGAACATCGATCTTGGTGCCGATAACCTCGACGACCTTTGCAGCAATTATTGAGCCGACTTCTCCGCAAACCTTGAGAGGCATCCCGAGAGAGTGTGCATAGAGGAATCCGGCGGCGTAGGTGTCTCCTGCTCCGGTGGCGTCGATTGTGGCCGCCGGCCATGCCTCGATGTAGTGATATTCATCACCTTCCTTCACCATTGAGCCGTTCTTGCCGACCTTCACGACGGCGATCTCGCACTGGCTTGCCAGCGTGTCAAGAGCCTCGCGCGGTTCCTGTTTCGTGAAGGCCCTCGCCTCGCTTTCGTTGGCGAACACGATGTCCACGTAACGATCCACAAGATTGTGGAAGAAGGCCTCGTTGGACTCTACCACGTTGTAGGAGGCCATGTCGATGGAGATCTTGCAGCCCGCATCCTTGGCCATCTGTACCGCTCTGCGGATAAGGTCTTGATTCTGTACGAGATATCCCTCGATATGAAAGTAGTCGTAGCCTTCGAAATATTCAGGTTTCAGATCCTCCGGCACCATTTCCAGGGCGGCTCCCATGTAGTCCGCGAAGGTCCGTTCGGCGTTCGCTCCCGTGATGAAGCACATCGCGCGTCCGGAGCCTTTGGTTCCGTTCAGAAGGGTGGTCTTCACGCCGTACTGCTCCAGGGTGCTTTTGTACAGGTGCCCCAACTCGTCGTTGCCGATCTTGCCGATGAAGCCGGACGGCATGCCGAAGATCGACGTGCATGTGATAGTGTTCGCCGCCGAGCCTCCCGGTACGTACTTCACTCCGAACTCCTTGAGTTTGGACCAGATACGGTCGCCGGTCTCCAGATCCACGTGCTGCATGCTTCCCGGAGGAAGATGGTACTCGCGGAGCATTGTCTCGTCAGGAAAGACGGCCAGGATGTCCGTCAGGGCGTTTCCTATTCCCAAAATTGATTTCATATTGTCGTATTTTGATTATCATTCCGTGCCAAATCACAAAGTTAAGGAATATTTGATTAAATTTGTAACATGAAGACGAAGGTCGGGAATATTCTTAAATACGGGGTCTCCATCGCTCTTGCGGCGGCGCTGCTGTATTTCTCGTTCCGTGGGGTCGGCTGGACGGACTTTATGGAAGGGATCAAGGCATGCCGCTGGGAGTTTGTCATCCTTTCGATGCTGTTCGGGCTTCTCGCGTTCTTCCTCAGAGCCCTCCGTTGGCGCGAGCTTCTGCTCCCGATCGACAGGGAGACATCCCGCCTCACCTGCTTCAACGCCGTCAACATCAGCTATTTGGTGAATCTTGTACTGCCCCGTGTGGGGGAGTTTGTCCGCTGCGGCTACATCACCGCCCATTCGGGAAAGGATCCGGAGACAGAGGAGGGAAACCATCGTCTGGCATCCTTTGACAAGGTTCTCGGCACCGCCGCCATGGAACGTGCCGCCGATCTGGTGGCGATGGTGGTGGTCATGGCTGTGTTCCTGCTTTTCACCTGGAGACGTTTCGGCGGTTATTTCTTCGATGTGGTCTTCGGCGCGGCCTCGGGAGGTGTCAGCGTCGGCAAGATCATCACATTGATCGCCGTTGGTCTGGCAGTTGTCGCCGCCACAGTGTGCGCAATCCTTTTCGCTGACAGGTGGAAGCCTTTGGCCAAGGTGCGCGATTTCTGCAAGGGGCTTTGGGAGGGATTCATCAGTTGCCTCCGTATGAAAGGAGCATGGAAATTCATAGCCCTGACCGCCGGAGTGTGGTTCTGCTACTGGATGATGAGCGCCACGATCCTGTGGTCCCTCCAGGGAATAACCCCAGGCACCGTCAACCCGGAATTGACTTTCACCGTGGACGCGCTGCGCAGCCTCAACTTGACAGACGCCCTGTTTCTGATGCTTGTGGGAAGCATCTCGTCGGTCATCCCGGTTCCCGGCGGATTCGGCGCGTTCCATTTTCTGGTCTCTTCGGCGATGGCCTACGTCTACGGCATTCCGCTACAGTTCGGGATGATCTTCGCGACCCTCTCACACGAGTCCCAGGCCGTGAACCAGATCCTGTGGGGAAGCATCTCATGGATAAGTGAGTCTTTACGAACAACAAATAATTAATAACTAAAGTATTATGAAAATCAAGAATTTATTCCTAATCACCGCTGGTGTCCTTATGCTGACAACCACATTCGACGCGGCCGCCAAGAAGCTCCCGAAGGAGGTCAAGATGACCAAGGAGGTTCTTATGGACAAGATCAAGGGTGGCTGGGCCGGCAAGACCATCGGCTGCTCCTACGGCGGACCGACAGAGTTCAAGTACTCCGGCTTCATGAACGACGAGATCGAGATTCCGTGGCACGAGCACACGATCAAATGGTGGTTCGACAATGTTCCCGGGCTTTACGACGATGTCTACATGGACCTCACTTTCGTGGAGGTGTTCCAGAAGGAAGGCCTTGACGCTCCGATCGAGTCCTTCGCCAACGCGTTCGCCCATGCCCCATACCCACTCTGGCACGCCAACCAGCTCGGACGCTACAACATCCTGAACGGTGTGATGCCTCCTGAGTCCGGCCACTGGCGCAACAACCCTCACGCCGACGACATCGACTTCCAGATCGAAGCCGACTACGCCGGTCTGATGGCTCCGGGAATGGTCAACGCCTCGTCCTTCTATTGCGACGAGATCGGCCACATGATGAACTACGGCGACGGTTGGTACGGCGGAGTGTATGTCGCCGCGATGATCTCTCTCGCATTCATCAGCGATGACATGAACTTCGTTGTCAATGAGGCTCTCAAGGCCATCCCTGCGCAGAGCAACTACTACAAGGCGATGGCTGATGTCATCAAATGGCACAAGCAGTACCCTAAGGACTGGCACATAACCTGGGCTTTGTTCAACAAGCACTATGGCTACGACATCGGCTGCCCGGACGGGGTTGACAACCAGTTCAACATCGACGCCGTCATCAACAGCGGCTACATCCTCATCGGTCTCCTCTACGGTGACAAGAACTTCTACCGCACCATCGACATCTCCACCCGCTGCGGCCAGGACTCTGACTGCAACCCTTCGTCGGCCGCCGGAATCCTCGGAGTAATGATGGGTTACAAGAATATTCCTGAATATTGGAGGAAGCCTTGCGAGGAGGTAGAGGACAGACCTTTCGTCTACACAGACATCTCCATCAACAAGGCCACTGAATATTCCCTCAGCCAAGCCCTTCAGGTGATCGAGCGTAATGGTGGCTCAATTGATGGTGACAATGTTACAATCAAGGTTCAGAAGCCGGAGGCCGTGCGCTACGAGAAGGCTTTCGAGGGGCACTATCCTCAAGTCAAGGTCAACGTCAAGAAGACCATCACAAATATCGGCCAGATCAAGTTCAAGGGCAACGGCATCGTTGTGAAGAGCCACTACTACAAGGGAGCCGGCTACAACGACAACACCGGTTACGTCGGCGAGGTCGAGATATACCTCGACGGCAAGCTCTCCGCTGTGGCCAAGAACCCTATCAAGGGCAACGGAGCGGCTCCGGACCTCTACTGGAAGTACGATCTTCCTGAAGGCGAGCACACTCTGACCTTCAAGTTCCTCAACAAGCAGGACAACATGAACATCGTCATCGACAATTACCTTGTGTACTCAAGCAAGCCGAAGGCTGTAAATCACGCTGACGAATAATAGAATGAGAATATTCAGGTTTTTGGCTGCTGCCGCTGTGGCTTTGGTCTCTTTGACCGCCGTTCCCGCCGAGTCATCGGCGAGGACGACATCCAAGGATCTCTACAAACAGTTCCAGAATCCGGACAGCCGCTACCGTCCGTTCGTGCGCTGGTGGTGGAACGGCGACCGCGTTGAGGCAGAGGAGCTTGTACGCGAGCTGCACATCCTCAAGGATGCGGGGGTCGGTGGAGTGGAGATCAATCCGATCTCGTTCCCGTATGGAGCTGACGCGATGGACACCAAGCCGCTCAAATGGTTGAGTGACGAATGGATAGACATGCTGAAGGTCGTGTTCGACGAGGCCGGACGCCTTGGAATGACCTGCGACCTGATCATCGGATCAGGATGGCCGTTCGGAGCGGAGACCCTGCCTCGTGAGGAGCGTGCCTCCGTGATGCTCACCTACGCGCAGAAGGTGACGGGGGGCGAGAGGTTCGAGATGTCCAAGTTCAATATATTCAAGAATATAGATCCTGGAGTGACGAAGGTGAACACCGGCCGTACTCCGGAACTTGTGTCGGTCTGTCTCGCTCCGGACCCGATCAACGACCTCAGCGAGGCGATTGATCTGTCGGGCAACATCGAAGGTGATGTGATCACGGTGGATGTACCGGAAGGCAACTGGCAGTTCTACGCTATGGTGAAGTACGATTCCTTCGCCTGCGTGATTAACGGCGCTCCGGGCGCGGCCGGTTCGATTCTTAACCACATGGATTCCACCGCCGTGCGTAACTATCTGGACCACATGGCCGACACGATCGAGGCCAGGCTCGGGCCTCTGTCAAAGCATCTCAGGGCTTTCTTCGTGGACAGTATGGAGCTTGAGGGCTGCAACTGGACGAGCGACTTCCCTGAGGAGTTCAAGGCCCGCAGAGGTTACGACCTGATGCCTTGGCTTCCGTTCACGATGTTCAAGGTCGGCAGACTTGGCAATGTGGAGAGCTTCGACTATGGCTCAAAGAAAGGCGATAAGTTCCAGGACCAGGTGAACCGTGTGCGTTTCGACTTTGAACTCACGAAGGCCGAGCTGCTCAACGAGCGGTACATGAACACGTTCCTCTCCTGGTGCAGGGAGAAGGGTGTGAAATCCCGCTCCCAGGCCTATGGCAACGGCTTCTTCATCGAGGAGTCTTCCCTTGGCCAGGACATTCCGGAAGGGGAGTCCTGGACGACCAACTGGCTCAAGCACAGGATCGGTGAGGAGATGGGCGACGAGGACTACCGCCGCGGACGCGCCTACACGATGATTGACAAATATGTCTCGTCGGCGGCCCACCTTACCGGCAAGCGTCTTGTCAGCGCCGAGGAGATGACCAACACCTACAAGGTGTTCACGACCAGTCTTGAGTTCCTGAAGGTCGGCTCCGACATGAGCGCGATCTCCGGCATAACCCATTCTGTTTGGCATGGTTTCAACTACTCCCCGCTTGAGGCCGAGTTCCCGGGCTGGGTTCAGTACGGAACCTTCCACAACGAGAGGAACACCTGGTGGCCTTACGTGAACAAGCTGAACGACTACCGCGCCAGGCTCTCCAGCCAGCTCCAGAACGCCGACATGTTCACCGACATCGCCATCCTGCCGGCCAACTACGACATGTGGAGCACGATGGGCGTGCAGACCGAGCCGTTCCCTGTGGCCTTGAATATTCCTTACACATCGCTGATCTGGGAGGCCATCCACAAGAACGGCGGTGGCGCGGACTATGTCAGCGAGATCATCCTCCGGGATGCTACAATCCGCAATGGCAAGATCTGCTACGGGCCTAAGGAATATGGCACCTTGTTCCTCGTCGAGGTGACCAGCACCACACCGGAGACCTTGGCCAAGCTGGAGGAGTTCGTGAAAGGTGGCGGCAGGGTCTTCTGCATCGGGAAATATCCAGAGAAAACGCTGGGACTCAAGGATTTCAAAGCTCGTGACAAGCAGATCGCCGAAACTGTCGCGCGTTTGAAGGAGTATAAGGACAATTTCGTCCTGCTTGAGAAGCCTGCTGACGGGAAATATCTTGAATGGTACGCCGGCGTGATGGAGAAGTACAACCTTCCGCACACCCTGACAATCTCTGCTCCGGACAGGTTCCTGCTTCAGAACCAGTATGTTACTGATGATGGCAGTGACATGTTCCTCTTTATGAACGCTCACATGAGCGAGGCCAGGGAGACGGACATCACGTTCCCGAAATCCGTGACCGCCGGGAAGCACGCATGGCTTTATGATCCGGCGACCGGCAAGCGGTTCGTCCTTCCTGTCGGCAAGGACGGCAGGATGCATTTCCGCTTCGGCCCTTCAGAGACCTATCTCTTCGTGTTCAACAAGATGGGCGGCAGCGCTCCGGCGTGGAAGACTCTCCCACTTGACGGCCCGGATGCCGTTGAGGTGACGGGAGCATGGGATCTTAAGATGCACCACACCTGGCCGGATTCCACCTGGACAGCCAGTCTGGACGTTCTTCAGGATTTCAAGGACATGAAGGACACCACGTTCAAGAACTTTATGGGTGAGGTGACCTACACCAAGACCGTGACCCTGTCCGGTAAACTTCCTAAGTGCTTGAATCTTGGTAAGGTGGCAGACATCTGCGAGGTTTGGGTCAACGGCAAACCGGCGGGAGTCAAGTGGTTCGGCGAGCGTGTGTATGACATTACCGGACTGCTCCGCCCGGGAGATAACACCATCGAGGTGAAAGTCACGACCCTTATGGGCAACTATATCCAGACCCTCAAGGACAACAAGGTGGCGCAGCGTTTTGTCATCAAACGCAAGCAGCCTTACGTCAGCGCGGGACTGATAGGACCAGTGAAACTATATTAATAAAACATTACTGATGAGAAATTTACTTGGAATCGCGGCCGCAGCGCTGCTCTTCGCCGGTTCGGCTCTCTCGCTTGGAGCCACGGACTTTTTCGCCCGTGATTTCGGTGCGAGGCCGGACGGGGTCACTCTGAACACCGCAAGCATTCAGGCCGCGATAGACTTCGCTTCCTCACGTGGAGGCGGTCGTGTCGTGCTAGACAAAGGGGACTACATTTCGGGTTCCATTTATCTTAAGAACAATGTCACCCTTCACATCGAGAAGGATGCCGCGCTTGTCGGTTCGTTGAATCCTTACGATTATGTGAAGGATCCGGACGCTAAATGGACCGCGCTTATCCTTGCCGTGAAGCAGGAGAACATCGGTCTGACGGGAGAGGGCGTCGTTGACGGCCGTGGCTTCGATGTCGGAGTCCGTTTCGTGGATTTCGTCCACATGGGACTCATTGACGACAAACTCGGCAACGACCGTGTCAACGAGACCATCAGGCCGGAGAACATCCACATGTATCTCTGCAACAATGTCACCATCAAGGACATCACCCTGAAGGATCCGGCCTGCTGGACCCAGCAGTACGACAAGTGCCGCAATCTGCTGATTGACGGTGTCACTGTCGATGCGAAGTGCTACTGGAACAATGACGGTCTGGATGTCGTTGACTGTAGCGATGTCATTGTCCGCAACTGCTACATCGACTCGTCGGATGACTCCTATTGCTTCAAGAGCCACAGCAACGACGGTGTGAGCGAGAACATCCTTGTAGAGAATTGCGTGGGACGCAGCAGCGCCAACGGCATCAAGTTCGGAACCTACACGCGCGGCAAGTTCAAGCACTTCAGGTTCAAGAACATGACCATATTCGACACCTACCGCAGCGCCATCACCATCGCGACCGTTGACGGGGCGCAGATCGAGGATGTGGAGATCGACAGCCTCAAGAGCATCCACACGGGCAACCCTATCTTCCTCAGGACCGGCACAAGGCACGTCAACGAGGGACATACGGCGTTCCTGAAGGACATAGTGATCAAGAATATGTATGCCGAGGTCCCGCTTGACAAGCCTGACGCCGGCTACAGCTACGAGGGTCCGGTGGAGGATCTTCCGCGCAATGTCTGCCCAAGCATCATCGCCGGACTTCCGGGGCTCCGCATAGAGAACGTGCGTCTTGAGAACATCGAGATCGTCTATCCTGGTCATGCCGATCCTGAATATGCCTACGCAGGTACCTCTAAGGAGGAACTTGACGCGATCGAGGAGCAGGAGACCCGTTACCCTGAGTTCTCCAACTGGAAGGAGCTTCCGGCCTGGGGTTTCTACATCCGTCACGCCGACGGCATCGTCTTCGACAACGTGAAGATCACGGTTGACGGCGAGGACTATCGTCCGGCTCTTGTGGCCGACGATGTCAACGGTCTCAGGATGAAGAACCTTCAGATCAACCAGGAGACCGCTCCGAAGGGCAAGAAACAGATCATCACAAAGGACACCAAGAACATCAGGAAGAAATGAAAAGGATATTGTTATTGGCGGCTATGCTGCTGTTTTCTGTAATGGGACTCTCCCAGAACGTGTATAAGGCGTCCAACTTCAACATCAAGAGCGACGGCGTTCACGACAACACAACGAGCATCCAGGGTGCGATCGATTTCATCGCCTCCAAGGGTGGCGGCACGCTTGAGTTCAGCGTGGGACGTTATGTCACGGGTGCCGTGCAGCTCAAGTCCGGGGTCAGCATCAGGCTTCGCGAGGGTGCTGTGATCGTGGGCTCGACGAACATCTATTCCTACAAGGGGCACAAGGCTATCTTCTGGGGAGAGGGTGTCGAGAATATGTCCATATTCGGCACCGGTGTGATTGACGGCCGTGGCCCGGTTCTTCTGGACGACATCAACGCCCAGATCCGGATGAAGCATATTCCAGAGGCCGCCACCATCCCGACCCTCGTCTACCTTAAGGACTGTAAGAACGTGACCCTCAAGGATTTCATCCTCCGTTACCCCGCCACCATCAATGACCTTTACATCATCGACGGCGGCTCCGTCACAGTTGACGGCTGTTACTCGGACATGAGGTAATTCCTTCCGCCGAAGGAGGGTAACCTTCTTTAAATGACTATGACAGCCTACCCTGCTCTTCACCTTTTTTGGTGGGGCAGGGTAGGTGTTTTATGGTGCCACTAATCTTGACGGCTATGTTCTTTCCGGTGCGGTATGTGCCTCCAAGTCTGTACTGGACAATCTATGTTCCTTCAGGGAGGATGGTCTCGTGGCACTCCTGATAGGAGTAGACACTGCCTGACGGATCGGTAACGTTCCAACGTGACGTCTGCGTGTATTTCGAGCAGGAGAAGTCGCTTCTGGATCTCGCCGACGGTGTGAAGGTTCAGCGGCCTAAGTCTCTTGTGCGGTCGATCGCGGCGAGGCTGCGTCTCGCGGCTGGGCAATATGAATGAATTGCAATTATATAATGATGTTATTATCTTTGCCTTCCACAAATTGAATGACCTAATGACTGACAAGCGAACACAGAACATCAAACAATTCCTTTCGGAACTGTCCGGAAAGGCTTTGGCGTATCTTTTCCCGGGAGTGGACAAGGAGACGATCGGAGAGCAATCCCATAGATACCTTAAAGAGTATCCGCCAGTATTCTCCTACCACTCAGAATTTATAGATTTCAAAGAACCGGAAGCACCTTATATAGAACCAGAAACATCTGCCGCAAACCCGGAGGCACCCAAGGCCGCTGCCCGTAAACAGTCCAAGAAGGCGAAAAGAACAACCGGATTTCTCTGGGAAAAGCGCGATAACACCTTCTATGATTTATATGACGGAGATCTGAATCAGGAGGATTGGCTTGATGAACCGGCCGTTCCGGATCTTGAACCAGATGTTCCGGATCTTGAGCCGGACGAGCAGGCCAAGGCTATCCTTGCTGAGATAGAGAGGCTGCAGAGAAAATACGGAATCACGATCGAGGAGCTGGAGGCCGTGATTGCCTTCAGGGTGAAGCTAAGCCGCCTGCGCATAACCGAGAAGAAAGCGATTGTGCTGGAGGATTTCGACCACAAGGAGGTGAAGATGGACACGCTGACCAAGGCTGTTTTCCTGCTTTATCTCAAGCACCCGGAGGGGATACGCTACAAGGAACTCTCTGACTATCAGCAGGAACTTGAGGAAATATATTCATCAATCACAGGTCGGGAGGATCTTGACAGCATCCGGAAGAGCGTGT
>HF986019.1 GCA_000431015.1 Alistipes sp. CAG:514
CTTGAGAGTTAATTATACAAAAATATGTTAAATTCACGGCTCCTCGGGCGAGGACTTTGGCCGAAAGATAAAGCAAAGCCTTGAGTCCGGAGAACTAGAGCGCATGTCCGTGACCTCCAGGCTGTTGTACCGGCAAAAGCTCAACTGGAACATTTGGGGTCAAAGAATGGCAGAGATTATCGCCAGATGTGTCGATGGCAATAGCACTCAAATATTTTGAATTATGCCCCAAAAGCATTAAGTTTACATAGCATAATTAATAAAAGGGATGAATGTGCCTGATAAATATTCATCTTACTTATCTTTAAAGGGTTAATTTTTAGGAGAAAAGTTCTTTCGATTTGTGTGGCTCTCGCCTGTTTGGCAAGCGGTGTTCCTGCTGCGGCTCAGGATGCCGTTGTGAAGCGAATTATCGAGATTGGAAAGACGGACAACCGTGTGATGCATCAAATCGACATCCTGACCAACCGATTCGGTGGTCGTGTGCTAGGTTCGGATGCATTCGAGAACGCGGCTGAATGGATGGTCCGCGAGTACAAGAGTTGGGGTTTGGATGTTGATCTTGAGGAGGCAGGAACCCTCCCGGTCGGTTTTAACCGCGGCCCTTGGTTCGGTCGCATGCTGGGAGAAAACAGCATGCACCTGCATTTCGTGACCCCGTCCTACACCTCCGGCACCAAAGGAGCGCAGGCCTGGGTCAAGAGTCATCCTGAGGGATTGGGCAGGATTTCGAACATGTTCAACCGCGACGGCGGTTCGGAACCACCGGTAGGCATCTACGTTCCGCAGGCGATGTACGATGACTTTGTAAAGATCTGCGCTCCGATCAAGCAGATCCGTCCAGATTACCCGTTCGAGATAAATCTCCGCGAACCTCGGAAGCGTCCTACAGAGTACGGTGGAACAGACGCCTCGGTTTTTGCGGTGGAAGGGGTGCCGACAATAGGCTTCATGACCGATGAAATCAAGGGCTATGATCTCAGCTACGATGAGATCTGGCATACCGAGCGTGATCTCTACAACAGAATCTTCCTGAGTACCCAGAGCATACGGCCACGGTAACCGCTATTGTCGCTCTTGGTGTGGCAAACCTTGACAAGCAACTCTCACGCGAGGGTCTGTACATCAAGGAATAAACCCACCGGAGCCGGCTACCTGATTATTCCGGGAACCGCGCAAAGATCGTCAGGAGTTGAAGATCTTCATGAACTCCTCACCTGTGATGGTCTCTTTTTCAAGAAGATACTCGGCGCACTTGTGCATCTTGTCCAAGTGGGATCCGATGATCTCCGTGGCCTTTTTCTTGGCCTCGGCAATCATCTCGCGGACTTCGGTGTCGATGTCAGCGGCCGTCTCGTCCGAACAGGCGAGCCGGGATGACCCGCCAAGATAGGAGTTGCCTTGTGTCTCAAGAGCCATCATGCCGTACTTGTCGCTCATACCGTAGGTCGTGATCATTGAGCGCGCCATCTGCGTGGCCTTCTCTATGTCGTTCGAGGCACCGGTCGTGCACGTGTGGCAGATCACCTCCTCGGCCACACGCCCTCCGGTCAAAGTGGCGAGTCGATTCAGCAGATAGTCCTTGCTGTAGAGAAACTTCTCGCCTTCATCTACCTGCATTGTGTAGCCAAGGGCTCCGGAAGTCCTCGGAATGATCGTGATCTTCTGGACCGGAGCGGAATTGTTCTGCGCGGCGGCGACCATCGCATGACCTATCTCGTGATAGGCAATGATCCTCTTTTCCTCAGCCGAGATCACAGCGTTCTTTCTCTGCTCGCCGGCCATCACCACCTCGACGCTTTCCTCAAGATCCTCGGTTGTCGCGGCCTTCTTGCCAAGACGCACGGCGCGCAAGGCGGCCTCGTTGACTATGTTGGCGAGTTCGGCTCCGGATGATCCTGCGGTCGCGCGACCGATCAGGTCAAGGTCGATGTCCTCGTGCCGGATGTCATTCAGGTGCACCTGGAGGATGGCCTTTCTTCCTTGCAGGTCAGGCAGTTCCATCTGTACGCGGCGGTCGAAACGGCCAGGGCGCAAAAGCGCCTTGTCAAGGCTGTCTGGCCTGTTGGTGGCGGCGAGGATGATCACCCCTTTGTTGCCGTCGAAGCCGTCCATCTCGGTAAGTAATTGGTTGAGAGTCTGCTCGCGCTCGTCATTGCCGCTGATGTTGTTCTCACGGCTCTTGCCGATAGCATCGATCTCGTCGATGAACACGATGCACGGAGCCTTGGCTTGTGCCTGGCTGAACAGATCCCTGACTTTCGCGGCACCCATCCCGACGAACATCTGCACAAACTCAGAACCTGACATCGAGAAGAAAGGTACCCCGGCCTCGCCAGCCACAGCTCTGGCTATCAGCGTCTTTCCTGTGCCTGGAGGCCCGACCAGCAGCACGCCTTTTGGCAGATGCGCCCCGACTTCATTGTATTTGTCCGGATTGTGCAGGAAATCCACAACCTCCATCAGACCGTCCTTGGCCTCGTCTTGTCCTGCGACATCCGAGAATCGTGTCTTAATGTCATTCTCGGCATAGACTTTTGCGCCACTTTGTCCGAACTGCATGAAGTTGCCCATCCCGGAGCCGCCTTTAGCCATGCCGCCGATCCTCTTGATGGCGGAACTGAACACCCAGTACATCAACATGCCGGGAAGAATCCACCAGAGGATGAAATCCAGGAGGGGAGACCTTTCCTTGTCAAGTTTTTTCACGAAGCGGATCTTGCCGCCTTTGCCGGGACTTTTCGCGGAGGAGAGCCTGCTCACGAAATCAGGGTCGGAGATCGCTCCGGTGATGTAGGTGGTGTCTCTCTGACCTTTCAGTCTTTCCTGATAGGACAGGGGAGCGTTCTTGGAGTACATAACCTTGTCTCCGTCGATCACGACATCGTAGACGCGTCCGCTGTCCACGTCCGAGATGAATGAGCCATAGTCGGTCTCCACGACGCTGTTGCCTTTTCCGCCCGGAAACAGGAAGGTGTTGATCAGCACAAGAAAGGCGAACATCAGTATGATCGTCCAGAACATATTCCCGTTCGGCATCCTTCCGCCTTGAACGTTTCCTTCAGGATCCTTTTCAGGCTCCGTCTTCTTTTCTTCAGGATATTCGACAAATTTCATAATCGCTTTCTTTTTAAGAATATTCCGAAGAAGCGATATCCTCAAAAATCAGGCAAATTCATCCCGACTGACAATTTGACGAAAAAATGGGTTTATGGATATTCTTAACAATATTACTGAATCCCGCCGTCAAGGTAGTCGGTGTAGAGGATGCCGTCGAGGTGGTCGCACTCGTGCTGGAAGATGACGGCGGTGAATCCGCGGATGCTTTCGGTTGTGTCGCGTAAGGACCTGAGGGACGTGTAGGTGATGTCGATGTCACGGTAACGGGCCACTTCGCCGCGCCTTCCCGGAATGCTGAGACATCCTTCGGGACCGGGTTCCCTTTCGCCCCGGCGGGCGGTGATCCTGATGTTAGGATAGACCTCGAACGGCTCTCCGGCCTTGTCGAAACGCTGTACCGCGACGATGCGGCGGGATATTCCCACCTGTGGTCCGGCGATGCCGACACCGTCCTCCTCCGGCGAGGTCACGGTTGCCACCATCTTGTCAGCAAGGGATTGATATTCATGGCTTTTTAATTCTTTCTCGCTGATTGTCCCGCATTCTTTCCTCAGCGCCAGGGAATCGGCGGCATCATAGACCGTCAGCACCCTCATTGTAGCTCCGTCGCAACCGATTAGTTCCTTCTCGGCTGCGCTCCAGCCGCTCTGCCCGCAGCAAGTGATGGCCGCCACCGCAGCCATCGTTGTAAGAATATTCCAGAGTATCTTCATGTTGTCAATATTTTCCTCAAAAATACATTATTTTCATCAATTCCTTACCTGTTAGTGTAATGATTACTATCTTTGCCTGCAAAAATAAGGAATATGTCAAAGGTTGATGAATATGCCGCGCTGATTCCGCGGATACAGTCTGTCCTTTCAGGCGAGACGGACGAGATCGCCAGAATGTCGAACATCGCCGCGCTGCTTCACGGTGGGTTAGGCTTTTGGTGGACGGGATTCTACCGTGTCGCATCGGCGGAGGAACTGGTGCTCGGACCGTTCCAGGGGCCGGTCGCCTGCACGAGGATCAGACTTGGCAGGGGAGTGTGCGGCACTTCCTGGAGCGAGGGACGCACGGTCATTGTACCTGATGTCGAGCGGTTTCCGGGCCACATCGCCTGTTCAAGCGAAAGCCGGAGCGAGATTGTTGTTCCTTGCCGGAAACGTGGCCGGATCGTGGCGGTACTTGACATTGACAGCCGGGAACCGGACACTTTCGACGAGGTGGACAAACAATATCTTGAACAGATCGCCTCGATGCTCTATGGCGGCGAAAGGGACATCTGGTTCGCCGCCGGCTGCTTCTGGGGAGCGCAGAAATTTTTCAAACTCGTTGACGGCGTGGTGTCCACCGAGGTGGGATTCGCCAACGGCTGGGAAGCGGATCCGACCTACAAGCGGGTGTACACTGACCAGACAGGCCATGCCGAATGTGTCCACGTGAGATATGATCCGGAAAAAGTCTCCTTGAAGCGCCTGGTCGGACTATTCATGAACATCATTGATCCGTTCAGCGTCAACCGGCAGGGCGGGGATGAAGGCACAAGATACCGCACAGGTGTCTATTTCGAGGATGAGAACGATCTCGGCGAGATCAAGGAGGTGATCGGCTCCTTTGAGCGGCAGGCCGGAAGGCCGTCGGCGGTCGAGATCGAACCGCTCAGTCGCTTCTACAAGGCCGAAGAGTACCACCAGGACTATCTCGACAAGACTCCCGGCGGCTACTGCCACCTTTCCCCTAAGGTCTTTGATCTTGCGAGGAAGAAATGAGATGTCAAGATTTACTTTGTAGTCGATAATTTCATGCAATGAATCAGGAGATGAAGACAATAGAAGTAGTGGCAGCTGTCATATTCAAGGAAGGCAAGGTGTTCGCGACCCAGCGGGGGCATGGGGACTTCAAGGACGGTTGGGAGTTTCCGGGCGGTAAGATCGAGCCGGGGGAGACACCGGAAGAAGCGCTCCGCCGTGAGATCCGGGAGGAACTTGAAACCGATGTTCTAATCAGGGAATTAATTGACACAATTGAATATGACTACCCTGATTTTCATCTTTCCATGAAGTGCTTTGCCTGTTCAATACAATCCGGAAACCTCCATCTGGTAGAGCATGAGGCTGCCAAATGGCTCTCTGCCGACAGGCTTGATTCCGTTGACTGGCTCCCGGCGGACGTCACCCTTATCCCCAGAATCGCCGGACTGCTCAAGGCCTCCGCGCTATGATGTACGTGACTTTGATGATTGTCGGCGATGGCCTATAGGGAGAAGAAAAAGTAAAGTTAATATGAAAGTGACCTCGAAGAGAAGAATGGAAACTCGGAGCGAAGCGACCGAAGGGGTTCGGGGAGTCCTTTCCTCCTGCCCTTCAGGGGCTGTCACGAAGTGACTGGGATTGAACATGATGAATGTAATGAAGAGATTCGTTAATATATTCATAGGAACGACGTTGGCCTTGCTGGCGCAGTTCTCCTCCTCTTGCGCCGATGCCAAGGTCCGTCAGTACAAGGTTCAGGTTGTCAAGGAATATATTCACGATGAGACTTCGTTCACGCAGGGGCTTTTCTTACTGGACGGGGAAATGATCGAGACCACCGGGCAATATGGTGAATCGACTCTCTATGGATCCGAAGACCTACGAGACAACCCGTTACACTTTGAACGACGGCTCCTATTGGCCAAAGACAACCGACAACTTCTGGCAGGATCACAACATCTGTCAGCATTTTGGTAGGAAAGTTGAAAATTGTGCTATATTTGTACGAATTAACTGAAAACCTATATGGCTCTGCTTATAGTTTATATGCTGGGGACGCTGGGAGTGTCGTTCCTTTGTTCGCTTCTGGAGTCGGTGTTGATGTCGACACCGATCTCTTACATCACGATGAGGAAGGAGCAGGGGTACAAGCCGGCGGAGAAGTTCCTCAAGTACAAATCCGATCCGGACAGGCCTCTGGCTGCGATTCTTTCTTTGAACACCATCGCCAACACTTTGGGCGCCGCGGGGTGGGCCGACAGGCTACTATTCTGTTCGGAAGCACTTGGTTCGAATCATCTCGGCTATGACAACGCTGCTTGTGCTGGTGTTCTCCGAGATTGTTCCTAAGACCATCGGAACATCCTATTGGAAGAACCTAATGGGCTTTGTGACATCGGCCATCTTGTTTCTGTCTGTCCTGATGTGGCCGCTTGTGATCATGGTCCGCACAATTGTCCTTCCTAAGGAGGATGACAAAAGCCAAGCTTGATAGTGTGCGGAACAGTCTCGCAATCGCGACGTTTTGAGGCTTGCCATATTGATCTTTTAGCTAAAGGATGGTTATTTGTAATTGGATATATTTTAAAACTGATGAATATGAAAACTAGACTCTTGGGCATGATGGCCATTCTGGTCTCCATCTTTGCCATGACAGCCTGCCAGAAGGACAAGGCTGACGACACTTGGAAACAACTGCCTGTCGGGCAGATCTCTGTGGAAAGCGGAAAAGCCACAATCTCGGTCAATGATATCCCTTGTAACTATGGAAATGTTCAGTTGGTGGCGGACAGCGATGATGCAGCCACTCTTACATTGACGGGAGTCGTGCCAGGTTACAATGACGTTAAGGTGAGTGTGGATCTTCTTAAGAAGTCAGATGATTCTTTCGCGTTCAAGGGTACGACCATCGTGTCAACTCCGCCATCAATAGTTGCCACTCTGCGCAGTACGGATGAAAATCCTTGTTATGCTTTCAATGTTGATGGATCCATCACTCTTGACGGTGCGGTCAAAGTGACTGTCGCGACTCAGGTTCAAGGGGATTCGGCTCCATTGATCGGAAGCTGGAACATTGTCCGCAAGAGCAGGTACATTGAAGATAAGTGTATGGATCCAAATGATCTCTCTCCGATACAGTTCAAATGGAAAATATCTGATGGGTTAGGTGAAACGCTTTTATCTCGTGTTACCTATCTCAATCACTTCGGGAACTGTGTTCTGACGGAGGTGTTCGATCAGGTCACATTTGACGAGACAGGCAATATCATGGCCCGTTACTGGCCCGATTTGGGAGTAGATGATAGTCTGGCGGGAGCATTTTCCTTATTCTTCCCTCCATCAGATGGATACTACAATTACAAACCAAAAAATCATACTGATTGGCTGGAGTCACCTAAAGCCAACCTCGCATTCTGGTATGCTACAGGAAACTCACTCTTCGTTGTTCCTAATGTTGCCGCTATCATTGAAGCCGCGGACTCGGAGACCGTCAGATCGGATGCTTCCGGAATAGATCTCTCCTCAATCATGGAGATTCTGGCACAACTCAAGGAATTTGGAGTGGATGTAGACGCTCTTAATGCGGAACTTCAGAAGATTCTTCAGAGAGGAGTCGAGCTGAAATATTCACTGGATGGTGACAGTCTGAGAATCTACGTGGACAAGGCCCTTTGCGACCCGATCGTAAAAGCTCTACTTCCGGCACTTCCTAAAATTGATGTCCTTCTTGAGCAGTTGGTTCAGGCGGAAAATGAAACCGCCCGGAAAATAAAGGGGGTTATGGGATTCCTTGGTCTTGAGAAGCCTTCTGATTTGGCGACTCTTTGGAATGCCACGACCGAGTTCGAGATCGCCCTCAACTTCACGAAGGCATAAGCGACAATCACAAGTCTGCTTTTGGCAAGCATCGTGATTGGTAATAAGCTTAATATCAGAGAAATAATAAACCGTCTTTGGCTTGGATGAACCAAAGACGGTTTATTATCTACTTGGCAGTCAGCTGGTTATCGTCCACTGACTTCTTCGAACGAGATCGCGAATCCACCACCTTCGACTGCTTTCTGCTTGAGGATTGTCTTGCTCTGGCATTTCATTGTGCGGATGCTATATAGGCCTGTTCATTTTGAGAAGATTATTTAAGTCTGATGTTGACTTTAACAGCATTTAACCTTTTCAGCTTTGTCCCCGCTTTGGGGCGGAAACGCACCCGGTGTTAACAAATGCAGCCTGGCATCAGGCCACGACTGCTAAGTTACGACTATTTTTGCTATTGTGCAGACCTGATCAATACGCCGTGAGCAGGAATGCCATATATAACGGCAGGGTAAGCGTCTCGCCATCGCGTCCGACATTGTACCTGCCCAGTTTGATGGCGCTGTTCACGTGATAGACGTTTTTATTCTTCAAGATGGTTTTTGTGCTCTTGATGTTGCCCGTGGTGGACTTGACCTCGACGAGGGTAATCTGTCCCTTGTAGCGCATCAGGAAATCGACCTCCAACCCGGACTCCTTGTGATAGTAGTACAGGTCCCGGCCCATCTTGGAGAAAACGTCTGCGATGATGTTCTCAAAGATGGAACCCTTGTAACCGAGAAGGTTTCCCTGCAGGACATCAGACTGTGTGCCTTGCTCTAGCATGGAGAGGAACAGGCCGGAGTCCCGCATATAAACCTTGAAGACATCGTCATCCGCATTGCCGTCCAGTGGCAGCTCAGTCTGAGTGAGATTGTAGCATCTGGAGATGATGCCGGCGTCCTCTATCCACTGAAGGCTCCCCAGATACTCCGATGAGCGGGCTCCCTTGCGGATGGTCGCATACTGGAACTTCTTGTTCTCCTTGGCCAGCTGGCGGGGGATGGATTCGAAGCATTCGCGGATCTTGGGTTTGTCCGCATCGTCGGCATACTTAACCATATCGTCCTTGTACTCGTCCACAATGTTGCGCTGGACCTGCAGGACTTGGCCGATGTCGTGGTTCTGCAGGAAGGTACCCACAGCCTCAGGCATACCGCCAACGACGATGTACTGCAGGAAGAGGTCATTCATCCGGTTGTGGATGGCCTCGGGGACGGGGACTTCCTTCTTCAGGCACTCGTGGAGAAAGTCGATGATCTCCGGCGTGATGCCGTTTGCCCACAGAAATTCCTCAAAGTCCAGCGGGTTCATGTCCACGATGGTCTCGTAACCCACCGGGACTGACGTGTCCTTCTTCTGGTCTTTCTTCTTTTTCTTGGTTCCGTAGCCGCTGACACCCAGCAAGGAGCCGGTGCAGATGACATCGTACCGACCGTCAGTCTTGAAGAACTTCAAGGCGGTGCGCGCCTCCGGGCACTCCTGCAGTTCGTCAAGGATAAGGCAGGTCTCTCCGGGAACAAACGTGGCATCCGGAATCATGGCGGTGAGATACATCACAATGTCATCCACTTTCTTGGAGCCACGGAAAGCGGCCTTGGCTTCCTCCATCTCATAGAAGTCAATATAGACGTTGTGCGCATAGTTCTCCTCGGCAAAACGCAGCACGGAGAAAGTCTTCCCACATTGACGGACACCTTTGATGACGAGGGGCTTCCTTGAAGGGTTCTTTTTCCAGTCCTGGAGGACGGTTTCAATCTTACGTTTGAGCATGTTACACTTTTTCAAGCGACTTTTCGCTGCAAAGCTACATTTTTCCAAGCGACTTTCCAAACGTATTCAACACTTTTCAGCTTATTTCATTATTTATGTTGCCAAATGGCTCTCTGCCGACAGGCTTGATTCCGTTGGCTGGCTCCCGGCGGACGTCACCATTATCCCCAGAATCGCCGGACTGCTCAAGGCCTCTGCGCTATGATGTACGTGACTTTGATGATTTTCGGCGATGGCATAGAAGTCAGCAAGGGCCTTTGCCTATTCCTTGATCCGTGAGTCAATGACAATCGTCACTGGACCGTCGTTGACGAGGGAGACTTGCATCTCGGCTCCGAATATTCCCTTGCCGACGTGCTTGCCCAGCGCCGCCGAGACCTCCTCGCAGTACTTCTCATAGAGCGGGACGGCCAGGTCGTGTCCCGCGGCGCGTATGTAGGAAGGACGGTTTCCCTTCCTGGTCGAGGCCGTCAGGGTGAATTGCGACACGGCCAGAATCTCGCCGCCGATGTCGGCGACGCTCCGGTTCATCACCCCATTCTCATCATCGAATATCCTCATTCCCACTGTCTTGCCCACAAGCCAGCGCATGTCCTCTTCCGTGTCGCCGTTCTCCACGCCGACAAGGACCAGAAGGCCGTTTCCGATCTCCGACACCGTCTTGCCTTCAACGACCACGTTTGCGCGCGACACTCTCTGGATTACCAATCTCATTGTTTTACAATTGTTTAGTTAATTTCATCCGGATTCCTTTCACGGTCTGTGCCGCCAGAAGGGAGTCCTTTATGACCATTCAGGGCGTAAAGTTATGAAAAACTTGATGAGATTGAGGAATATTGCTTGGGGAACATGCGGAATATACCCTCATTATTTGTAACTTCGCATCCTTTTTGAACTGAGATATGCGAAGGGACGCGATAGATTTCGGCTCGGACAACATTCCGAAGCTATTCGGCAAGATGCTCATGCCGACACTTCTCGGCATGCTGTGCATGTCCGTCATGACGGTCATAGACGGTGTTTTCATCGGACATGGGGTAGGAAGCGACGCGCTGGCGGCAGTGAACATATTCTCGCCTTTCTGGCTCCTGATGACGGCCATCGGAATGATGCTTGGCATAGGATGTTCGGTCGTGTCGTCGATTCACCTGTCCCAGGACAATGTCAAGGCCGCGAGAATCAACATGACCCAGACATTGATCTTCGGGGTGACATTGGCCTTGATCATCACCATACTTGTCGGGGCTTTCAGCACCCAATCCGCCCGCCTGCTCGGATCTTCGGACAGACTGCTTCCGTATGTTCTTGATTATCAACGATGGCTGTCGTTGGCCTTCTGCGCCATGTTCCTCCAGTCAGTCGGACTCCTTATCATCCGTCTCGACGGATCCCCGACCTATGCGATGCTCACCTCATCCATTCCGGCCATACTCAACATCATACTCGACTATGTGTTCCTTTTCGTCCTGGACAAAGGTCTGGAGGGTGTCGCATTCGCCACGTTCATAGGCTTATGGTTCGGTGGCGGCATGGTGATCTTCTATATTCTTTTCCTGTCCAAGTCAATGAGGCTGTACAGGCTGAAGTGGTCGCTAAAGAGTCTTTGCCTGTTCGCGAGAAACATCGGCTACCAGTTCCGTCTAGGTTTTTCGGCATTTCTCGGCGAATGCAGCATAGCGGTCCTGATGTTCACCGGCAACTTCATATTCATGAAATATTTAGGCGAGGATGGTGTGGCCGCATTTTCAATTGCCTGCTACATAATGCCTTTCATATTCATGACAGGCAATGCCATCTCTCAGTCCGCACAGCCGATAATCAGCTACAACCATGGTGCCGGCAAGAGGGGCAGGGTGGTGGAGGCCCGCAAGGTCGCTTTGGCCACGGCGAGCGGCGCCGGTGTCCTCTTGTCGTTGGCGCTGGCTTTCGGGGTGAAATATGTCGCCGCGCTCTTCCTTGACAGCGACGCTGGCGCCTACCGCATCGCTTCCGCCGGCATACCGCTGATGGCGACCGGATTTGTGTTCTACATCGTCAATGTCACGATAATCGGCTATTTCCAGAGTGTCGAGAGAGTGCTGCCGGCGACGACATATTCATTGGCCCGCGGCCTTGTCTTTCTTGTGCCGTCCTTTATCCTCATGCCCCATCTGGCTGGAACGCCCGGCATCTGGCTAGCCCTCCCCGTCTCGGAAGCCATGACCTTCGCCCTGATCGCCGTAGCCCGTCTGACGGCAATTACCGCGTCAAGATGATAAAAGTCCACTTTCTGAGTTTGAAACTTGTCATCCATAGCACTTTGCGGAGTGGTTGTTTCCGTTTTGGAAATAGTCATATCCTGTGAAAGCTTCCCATCTTCAAATATGTTCTTCAGATGTTTGCCGATTGCTGGTAAGCCGTCCCAAATAGCAGTGCCATAGCTCTTTGGGTACACCATATCGTTTCATCTTTTACGACTACCTGCACTTTGCCGCTGTCTGCCGGCATATTGTACAGGAGGAATTGTACTTCTCGATTCATATCGGCTATACAATAGTGGCAATTTGTTCTGTTGGAATAAAAAACATTGTTCATAATTTTGTATTATGCAGCAAAAACATTATGTTTGCATTACATAATAAACAGGGTATATGAAATTCGTTGATAGAATAGATGAAACTGCACGATTAAAGGACGCACTTGCAAGAGAGAAGTCCTCGTTAGTCGTGATGTACGGTCGCAGACGGCAGGGTAAGTCAACGCTCATTAAAAGGGTGTTGTCAGAAAATGATGTTTACTTCCTTGCAGACCGTTCTGAAGAGCAACATCAGAGAGTATTGCTTGCAAAAGTAATAGCACAAATCTTCCCGGATTTCGACAAACTGACATATCCGGATTGGGAATCTATATTTCGTGCGGTCAATTATCGGACAGACAAACGTTTTACTTTATGCTTGGATGAATTTCCGTATCTTGTAGAGCAATCGCCAGAGTTGCCGTCTGTATTGCAGAAACTTGTTGATGAGAAGCTGTTGAAGTATAACCTTGTGCTTTGCGGTTCATCACAAA
>HF986020.1 GCA_000431015.1 Alistipes sp. CAG:514
AAATCGATGACGCCGAATACGTGGAGACCCCATCAGGAGACTGGTTCAAGATAGAACTTGAAAAAGGGGACTCGGAAGTCAAAATCAAAATTACAGCTGCCGGAGTTATTTTATAAGCGAAGGCTATTCAAATGCCCAATGCCCGATGTCAGTGCGGTGGAAGAGGTTATCGCAATCCACCTTGGACACAGCCTCAAGAGCCTTGTCATGAGCTGACTTGAGATCAGGGGCAGAAGCAAGAACCATCAGTACACGGCCGCCATTTGTCACCAACGAATGGCCGGCCTTGTCGTATGACTCGTGGCCTTCTCCCAGTTTCTTGAGCGTGGTACCCATATGATAAACCTTGACGGAAGTGTCACTCAGTACCGCATCCAGTCCCTTGATTTCCACGCCTTTCTTACATGAGCCTAATTAACACCAACTTTATGGAGCCAAAGAAGCAACGCGCCTTCCGTTGGATTTCCGATTGCCTTAATCTTTGAAGGATCTGCAAAATCAAGGTTTGCAGTTGTATTGACAGCAATGCATTCTTTGATAAGACTTGACGTATTCTCTTCCAAGAGAGCTTGATCCGAAAGACCAGCAAAAGCAGTTTCATAAACCGGCATCTGATTCTTGGTAAGAGTTCCTGTCTTATCCGTGCAGATAACAGACGTTGCACCTCCCGTATCCGTCCCTGCCGACAAGAGGCTTGACGGAATGCTCGATGCATGCGATCTCGTACTTGCATTTACCAAGACCTCTTCCCATCAGGAAGCAGTCCACATCCTCGCGGGGAAAATCCTCGTCGTTGAAATTAATGTACATATACGACCCGTTGCCGAGGAATCCGTATTCACCGGAAGCCGTCACCAGAACAGGACTCCCGGAAAGCTCCAATCTCATATCCTTGAAAGGAGAGTTTGCGTCCGAGACCGCATTCGAGAAGTTCATCCGTGGGCGAACCTTGTAGAGTTCCTTGTTCACGTTGGAAAGCTCGCCGCAAATCGTGGAAACCGCCATTGACTCGCCCGTGAACCCTGTCTCCGTGTCCATCCACCAGAACGAGAGGAGATACTTCTGACCGGGGACCGGAGCAAAGCCGATCCTGTCAATGTAGGCCTCCGTGATGTCCGCATCTCCCCAGTCCGAGTAGAATGCAGGTAAAAGCAATCCCGACGTTAAGAGGTTCAGCAGCTGAACGCTTCGTCAAGATGTCCGAAGAAAACCTTCGCAGACGTGCCTCTGTTGATTTTTCTAAGGAGGCAGCCAATTCTTATGCAATTTTGAAAAAGAAAGAGGGGAATAAGTAAATCGTGGGGTATCTATTGGACAACTGCCGTTTCGGCAGATTAACATCAGAAATCATTAATCAATGTCAGCCGTATACTTGCAGTAAAAACGCTGACATTGATTCGTTTTTTCACGACCATACATAGGACAATTATCGTGATTATAGGCTGGAGATGATGGGAACAACCCATTGCTTCTTTACAGACGAAAAAGATAATACGGCACAACCGAAAATGGTTTGTGCTTTCTCATTGTCAAATTCATCGTTAATTTTCGGACTTTCAGCACTTTTTTTGAGGATTGTTTCCGTGGGTTATGTTGTCTCGTCTGGCTTGCCGGAGTCTTGGGCGTTTATCCAACGGCTTTATATTCAGTTATATTCCTGATTTTTGGCGACCTGATCCCTGGCGTTGATATATTCATTAAGACCGGCCTCGGTTGTTGAGGTTGGCGTTCTTTCTCTTGTACTTCCTGCTCCGGGCGGGGAGGTGATTCGGCGGTGTTCCGCCTTGCAAGTTGTGCTCATATTCATTCCCATTGTCTTGTACTTTTACCATTAATGCCGCGTTTCTGGGAAAGGTGAACCGGGAATTTTGAGAAAAGATGATTTTTTCCCGTTGCCTCCCACTGAGGTTGGGTGATGGTATGGCCATTCCGCCATATTCCAAATGATGGCTTGATCTTGTGAACCACTTATTGTTCAATGCTAAATAACACCTTGTTTTGTGGAAAACTATGATTTTATTTGCACTACGATGATGAGAAAAGCGAGGAACGAATCTTCTGTCTTTATGAGATGGAAAATTTGTTCCTTTGTTTATCTGAGAATCTAAAGTAGCCTTCTGGGGTTCGGATTGATGAAGGCTTGATGAAATAGAAAAACCCGGATTCATCACCAGCACTGACGTATGGGAGAGGAATGACCGGGACTGCATTACAAAACTATGAATAAGTTACGTTATAGCAAAACTTTTTTTGACTCTGCCCGTGTTGGAATTCTTGCGTTGGACTTGTAAAGTCTGAAAAAAGGTATATATTTGCAAATATTAACTTTAAAGTTAACTAAGATGGGGGGAGTATGATATACGATTGATAGAGGAGCACGAAGCTGTGAATTTTTACAGTATTATGCTGGAGGGTGAGGAATTGACGGAACTTGAAAAATTTTTCGACAAATTTCCTGTTGGGTGTGAGTATGATGAGGAGATGGATGTGATTGTTGCCTGGCTTGATAGAATAGGGGAGACAGGTGCTCTTGAAAGATATTTTAGACCGGAAGGTAAATATGGGGATGGCGTGAGTGCTATACCTATAGAGTCGGGAAAGCTTAGATTATATTGTTTAAGGCTGTCAGACAAGATACTTATCTTTGGAAACGGTGATGCTAAGGACACAAAATCTTGGCAAGAGAGTGAGACTCTTTCTGCTTATGTTCAGTTGCTGATGGACACCAGTCGTTTCATCGCTTCCAGAGTGAGAGATGGTAAGTTATTACTTGTTGACAAGGAAATAGTAGCTGATTTACAATTTGTTCGTGATGAAAAGGAATAGTGTGATAGACCGGCGTAGGACGCATGTCTCTGATGCTGTCAGGGAAAGAGTTGATTTGTCTTTCCGTATAGTTGACAGGATTCACGTCATTCTTACGGATAAGGGACTCAAGCAGAAAGACCTTGCTGAGATGCTTGGAAAAAAAGAGCCTGAGATAAGCAAGTGGATGCGCGGGACGCATAATTTTACCATCGGGACCATTGCGGCTATCGAAGCGGTCTTGGGCGAGCCGATTTTGCGTGTTTGTGACGGAGATCATACGTCAGGAAATTGGCCGAATTGTTCGGTAGGTATGTCATTATCGCGTCTGCGTTCACCGTCCTCGTGGTATTCGATATATCTCCTGTTTATATTTTCGTGATCTATTCAAGAACCTCCCATTGGCCTCCGTAGGTCGGTGGTCATATGTGGGCTCTTCCACGCCTGCCTCCCGGCAGCTGTATGCTATCTTGCGGATGCCTGAACCCCAATTCTCCAGATAGGTCATCTTGTATAGTGTTTGATCGATTATCGGATTGTACGGGAATGAAAACTGCTGCCGAACAATGGACGACATCCGCTCCTCCGAATGCTTGATCTCAGTATTGTCCCATAAAATCTTCTTACGCATAGTCAAGGTTTTACAAAATGCTTTCAGCCGCAGATTGTGTCTATTCCCACAGAGGCTGGATAGAGCTGAAAAACTCAAATCCCAAGGCGCAAGTTTTTCACGACAAGGTGTCATCCAGATGCTTCCAACAGGCTTTTGACTGAAAGCATTTTGTAAATTCACTTCGAAATCGGCAAGAGACAGCAATCTTGATTCACGTTCGCCGACCTTGGCTAGTGGCATAGTCGGTTCAGTTCCTAGAGGTTGTTATTTCGAGAGAAATGGAGGGTATCAAGGTAGGCATTCCTAACAAGTGTAAGACCACAATTATTTGAGCATAAGTGTTATAAGGCAAAAGTTATCCAACTCCTATATAGTTCCCTTTACGTATTATGCTGCATACGGGATATGAAAAAGAATATATCCGTTGCCTGGGCATCCGATTACTGATGATGAACTCGCGGACCTGGAACCGCATCGGGGTGAAAATGAGGAGTATGCCACTCTAGGTGCGAATATATTCACACACCTGGGAGTTGGGACCATCGCTGTGTGGCGCTCTGTTGCCGCTCGGCTCTTCAGGGTACGGGAAATGGAACACGCCTGGAACTGCGATCCGCTGACCAGCAGCAAGATGCGGTTCCAGGTGCGCAGAGGATAAGTATCGGTTATAGGGAAACCACCGTGATTCACATTCGAGTTGTGTGACCTCGTGAGATTCGGCGAAAAAGGTGATTATTCGCCGAGAAAATATCGGTGAATATCTTGCTTATTTGCCGAATAATCCATGGCTTTGCCGGAAAGAACACGCGGCTATGTATATATATCAAAGAGATGATTGGTGGCAGTTTCAGTATGATAAAGATGCTGTAATGAACAAGTTGGGGGCTGTGAGAGCCAGACAAGGGATGATGCTTGGCAGGATGCAGTCTCTCGGATTTGACTTTCAGGAAGAGGCTATGCTTGCCACGATGTCTCTGGAATTGGTACGTTCGTGCGAGATTGAGGGGGAAGCCTTGAATCTTACGGAGGTCCGGTCTTCAATCGCAAGGCGGCTTGGTATCAACTCTGCTGGTATGGTTCCAGTGTCCAGATATGTGGATGGCGTTGTGGATATGCTGTTGGATGCCACCCAACATTACGATGCACCACTTTCGGATGAGCGTCTTTTCGGATGGCACAATGTTTTGTTTCCAACCGGACGCAGCGGATTGTTCTCAATAGAGGTCGGCAAGTACCGCGGCGGAGAGATGCAGGTGGTGTCAGGGCCGATGGGGCAGGAGAAGATTCATTATGAGGCTCCAAAACCGGAATTTGTGCCAGAAGAGATGCATCGCTTCATTGATTGGGTAAACGGGGACGACGGCACAGATGCTGTGGTCAAGGCTGGCGTCGCGCACTTGTGGTTCGTTTCCATCCATCCGTTTGATGACGGAAACGGGCGCATTACAAGGGCTATCACCGATATGCTCCTAGCTCGTAGCGAGCGTTCATCAAAGCGTTTCTACAGTATGTCCAATGAGATTAAAGTTCTGCAGAAGGAATATTATGAAGTGCTTGAGAAGACTCAAAAAGGTGATGGGGACATAACCTATTGGCTGCTATGGTTTCTTGGGCGCTTTGACAAGGCTCTTTCTTCAACGGAAAACACATTGTCATCTGTCTTGTCAAAGGCTCGTTTTTGGGAAGTTCATAAGGATTTACGGGTAAATGAGCGCCAACGAAAGATCATTAATATGCAGTTTGACGGATTCTTTGGCAAACTGACTACCGGTAAGTGGGCGAAAATCGGTAAATGCTCCACGGACACAGCCCTTAATGACATCCGTGATCTAGTGAATAAGGGTGTCCTGAAAAAGAATGACGAAGGTGGCCGCAGCACGAATTATTCGTTGCTTGATTGAATGGGGTGTCCTGTATTTTGTGAAATACATTTCTGGACCGTTTGTGTATTTTACAAAATACATGTGCAGTTGAACGTTTCCTAAACCATAGGAAAATAATTGCGGATTGCTTCCGAATATTTAGGAAATAATTATTTTTGTGGAATGCCGCGTAGTGACATTCGATCAGGAAGGCACCTACAATTACAAAGGGTTGGACATCAAAGTCGAACGGATATGGAAATGATGGCATAACCCCGTCTTCCGACCCTTATTAGGTTCGGAAGGCGGGGATTATCTGCTCTTGCCCGGAGTGGGGATGCCATGGGGGCTTGGCCGGGCCGTCAAGTCCAAGCAATTCCTTAGTCCAGGTACTCGATCTTGAAGTCGTAGTCCCACTGGGTGTAGTAGAGGTTGCCTTTGGACCACTCGACTTCGCCGCGCTGGAAGTCCACGGTGTCGCTGCGGGGATATTTCTTCGCGGGTGAGAGGTTGCCGCCGAAATCGGTGTTGACGATCATCCTGTACGGCTCGATGCCGCCGAGGAAGAAGTCGCCGCCGTAGGAGGTGATGCCGAAACTCTGGTCAACCGGAACCCAGCCGTAGCCTTCGAAGTAGACCTCGCCCCAGTCGTGGAGGTTGCCCGCTCCAGGATGCATCATCAGGCCGCTCTGCCATCTGGCCGGAATGCCTTTGTAGCGGCACATCGTGATGAAGAGCAGCGTCACCTGGCCGCAGTCGCCGTGACGGTTCGTCAGGACATATTCAGGAATATTCCCGATCGTGGAGTAGTCTCTGGCCGACGCCCACGGGAACGTCCTGTCGATCCAGGTGTAGATCGCCTTCGCCTGAAGGTACGGGTTGTCGATGCCGGCGGTGACCGAGTCGGCGGCTGCCTTGATCCTCTCGGTGAAGATCACATGCTGCTCCCGTTCGGCGGTATATTCCTTATACTCAGGATCCGAGACATTGTAGGCCAGCACTTTGGAGGAGTCGATCGGATGCCATTCGCCGCAGGAGGTATATTCAAAGACCTCGTGGAAGACGGTGGCTTTGTCCCGGGCGGTCCTGGCCTCCATATAGACGCTGCTGTGGGGGTTGGAAGGGTCTGAGAATGTGAGCTTTTCGGCAGGGTAGGCGGTGCTGTTCACCCCTGCCTCGATGAACTTCACACCGGTCTGCCTCGCCACGTCCTGCCGAGGAAGCGGCAGCCAGCAGCGGATGGTCTGCCCCGGGCGCAGGGTGTTGGCGTGGACGCTCAGGGTGAAGGTCACCCTCATCCTCTTAGGCAACGCGAGGTAAGGGTTCTCCTTCCCGGCGGCGAGGTTCTCAAGAACCTGCCGCTTGATCGCCGGAATGGTCGCCGCGTCGATGGCGGCGTGTCCCGAAAGCGAGGTGCCGCTCTTCGACAGATCCTGCTCCCTGTCATCGGCGGCGGCCTTTATAGCTGCCAGCTCCGGATTGATCCTGAACAGGTTGCGGGCGGCGGCGCTGAAGTACATCGTCTGCCTGCCGATCCGCGCCGACTCCAATTCCCCGCTGGCGGTCCACTTGTCGATCTGCCAGTCCGTCACGTCCGGAATGTATTTCTGAATATACTCCTTCACATCCTCCCTGGTGGCGCTGAACTCCGTCGCCATCCTCTGCGCCAGATCCTTGTCCCAGGAATATCTGTACCTCATCTGCCTCGGCAGCCAGAAGTTCGCCGCCAGCGCGAGCGCCACCAGCGCCCAAAGAACTATCTCTTTTCTTTTCATTGCCATAACTTACAACAGTTTGAGCCCGAGTCCAGGGCGGTCGGGAAGGGTGATCTTGCCGTTTACTACGGTCATTCCCTCGAAGCGGTCGTTGGCAATCAGGAGGTTGCCGTCGAGGTCGGCGAAATCCACGGCAGGGGAGAGCTGGGCGGCGGCGGTCACGGCGCAGGAAGTCTCGGTCATACAACCGACCATCACCTTCATCCCCTCGGCGCGGGCGTAGTTCAGCATCTTCCAGGCCTCGCGCATTCCGGTGCACTTCATCAGCTTGATGTTGATTCCTGAATATGCTCCCTTGACCCTCTGCACGTCCGTCAGGCACTGGATGGCCTCGTCGGCGAATGTCGGCAGCGGACTCCTTTCTGTCAGCCAGGCGTTGTCGTCCAGCATTTCCTTCGGCATCGGCTGCTCGACCATCACAACGCCGTGCTCCTTCAGCCAATGGATCATCTCAAGCGCCTTCTCCCTGTCCTTCCAGCCTTGATTGGCGTCCACGGCGAGAGGCAGGTCGGTGATCTCCCGGATGGTCTCGATCATCTCCTTGTCGTTGTCCAGTCCGACCTTGACCTTAAGAATGTTAAACTGTCCGGCGCACTCCTTTGTCTTCTCGCGCACCACGTCCGGAGTGTCGATCCCGATCGTGAAGGTGGTGTCGGGAGCCTTGGCGGCGTTCAAGCCCCAGATCCTGTACCACGGCTGCCCCATCAGCTGACCCACAAGGTCGTGCAGGGCGATGTCCACGGCGGCCTTCGCGGCGGTGTCCCCTTCGTTGATCCCATCCACATAAGTCAGGATGTCATCAATCTGGAACGGGTCGCTGAACTGCCCCAAGTCAACCTTTTTCAGGAAGTTGCAGACGCTCTCCACGGTCTGCCCGAGGTACGGCGGCATGGAGGCCTCGCCGTAGCCGGTGAATCCGTCATATTCAATCTTCACCTGCACGTCCGGCGTGGTGGTCCTTGAATATGTCGCCACGGTGAACGTGTGCCTCAGTTTGAGCTCATACGGCTCGAAACTCAGCCTCATCCTTGCCGAGCCGCCAACTTTGTATGGTTTAGGAATATTACCGCCGCTCTCCTTGCCGGCGCATCCTGTGACGAGTCCCCCCGTCCCGATGAGCAGTCCGCTTCCGGCGGTCACCATCCCCGCCGTCCTAAGAAAATCCCTGCGTTTCATTGTGCGCCTATCTTATTGATTCAATGAATGATGTCATTTCCGGAACCTTGCCGAGGGTGGAGTGGAAGAGTTTCATCTGGTTGCGGGTGCGGACGAGGTTGTGCTCCGGGTACTTGATCTTGTAGTAGGTGTCGCCGCCTATGTAGTCGGCGAAGAACCTTACTGCCTGCATGAATGGGAACAGACAGGCGGCGTATGGCAGATTCTCCCTCTCGATCGGGGAGAGGAACGGCTTTGTCCCTTTCAGATAGCCTCTTGTGAAGGCTTTGAAGATCTCCATGTCGAAATCGACCTTGTCCAGTTCCGGCGAATCCTCGGCCACAGGGTTGGCGGCGGTGCGCAGGAAGTCCCCGAAGTCGGAGAACACATAGCTTGGCATCACGGTGTCCAAGTCGATGACGCAGAGGATCTTGCCGTCCTTGTCGAACATCATGTTGTTGACCTTCGTGTCGCAGTGGCATATTCTTTTAGGAAGCTTTCCCTCACGGTGCAGCTGCTCAGCCTTGCACATCTGGACCCCGTATTTGTCGATGTCCTCCAGTATCCTGTGAAGTTCCTGATTCTCTGTCTTGTCATCGGCATGCAGACGTCCGGCCCTGTCTTCTCTGACAGCCTCGACCAACTGCCTGAGTCTCAGCTCCATGTTGTGGAAGTCCGGAATCGTCTCTCCGAGCGTGTCCGGGATGTCGGCAAGCATCGCCTCGAAGTTGCCGAAAGCCTCGCCGGCGTACTCTGAATATTCCGGATTGACGGTCTCGTAGGTGTAGGCGTCATTGATGAACACCGAAACCCTCCAGAACTTGCCGTCTTCCAGGCAATATGTCTTCGGCTTCTCGCTCATCAGCACTTCAACCTTCTCTCCTTCAGATCTCAACGGAATGAACCTCAATACCTTGCGGTCGATGTCCTCTGCTCCTTCGGCCTCTAATTTTTTACGAATATGTCTGGTCACGGCCTCGATGTTGCCCTGGAGCAGATCCACGTCCGTGAAGATCGCGTTGTTGATCCTCTGCAGCACGTAATCCGGCGCGCCGCCCTCCGTGACAACCTTGTAAGTGTCGTTGATCAGCCCGTTGCCTAAAGGCTTTATCTCCTTGACCTCGCCCTCGATGGCGAAAAGTTCAACTATTTTTTTCAGATCTGTCATAGTTAGTGTCATTTTTAAATATCAATCTCTCAAAGATAACCATTTCAATCAGGAATTTCAAGTCTTGGCCCAATCATTTGATTACGAAAATTGTTATTTTTGCGGTTAACTCCTCATCGCTTGCGGAAAGTGACTTTGCAATGACTTTCGTGCGTGAGAGGTTTTTTATTAGTCATTATGGAACTTTATGAATATGCCCGTCCGGGGCTGATGGCCGGGAAAAAGATACTTTATGTGCACGGGTTCGCGTCCAGCGGGCAGAACGGGAGTGTCAGGACGCTGAGGCTGCTGATGCCGCGGACTCAGGTGCTGGCGCCGGATCTGCCGGTGGAGCCGTTCGACGCGATGGAGTTGTTGAGGAATATGGTCGTGTCCGAAAAGCCGGATCTGATTGTCGGCTCCTCAATGGGGGCGATGTACGCGGAAATGCTGTACGGCGTGGACAGGATTCTTGTGAACCCGGCGTTTCAGCTGGCGGACACGCTGCTGAAAAACAATGGGCTGGGACGGCAGGAGTTCCATAACCCTCGTCAGGATGGCGAGACATCGTTTCTGGTCACAAAAACCCTTCTGGAACATTTCCGGGAGGTCAGCTCGCATTGCTTCGAAAGGGCTTCGGAGGACCAGGACAAGGTTTTCGGGCTTTACGGAAAGCGCGACACCCTGGTACACACATTCGATCTGTTCTCCGGACATTATCCGCAGGCGGTCAGGTTCGACGGCGAGCACTATCTTAACGACGAGGCGATCCTCCATTCGCTGCTGCCGGTGATCCAATGGATAGATGACAGGCAGAATGGCGTTCAGAGGCCGGTGCTGTTCATCTCGCTGAGCGACAGGATCATCAACCACTCCAGCGGGTTCCACAAGGCTGTGGCCACGCTGGCCGCGGACTATGACATCCACATTGTCGCCGGGGTGCCGTACAACAATCCCGAATTGTGTCAGAAGGTCTTTAGATGGTGCGAGGAGAACCTCGGTGTCCCTGTCTGGAACCGTGTCACGATAACGAACCACAAGAATCTTCTACTGGCCGACTATCTGATCGACGCCGAGCCTGAGACCAACGGCGGCGAGGACTTCATGGGCACGATGATCCATTTCGGCTCCGACGCCTTCAAGGCCTGGGAGGATGTCCTGACCTATTTCGCACGCCTTGGCGGGCAGTGAGTTTTATACGTTAACCGAGATTGTGGCCTTTGTGTCATATTGACTATTGTAGCCTTTGTTCAGAGTGCCGGCCTTTTTGCCTATGATAGGGCAATGGGCGGAAAATTCTGCTAAACACTGAGTTTAACAACACTTGACTGCCTTATAGTCACCTTAAAAATCACGTTTTTTTCGTCTGATTGTTGTGTATTTGTGGAGAACAATCATTATCTTTGTATCATCCACACGCATAATGACATACTACACACATTGTTTAATTTAACTCTAATCACTAGATGAAGAAAGTATTTCTCTTGATCGTTTCGTTGTTCTTCGCAGTCAATGCGTTGGCACAGACGAAAGTCAAGGGCGTGGTTGTCGACTCTTCCAATCAGCCCCTCATCGGTGCAGGTATTGTCCAAGTCGGAAACACCACCAATGGCACGGTAAGTGACATTGACGGTTCGTTCTCTTTGAATGTACCCGAGACCGCATCTCTCCAAGTATCCTGTGTCGGCTATACGACGAAAATCGTGAACATTGAAGGCAGGACTCAACTTACTATCATTCTTGATGAAAACTCTGAACTCCTCAATGATGTCGTTGTCGTCGCTTTCGGGCAGATGAAAAAGGAGGCCTTTACGGGTTCCGCCGGGACAATGAAGTCTGAGGAGCTTGCCAAAGTACAGGTGACCAACGCCGCCTCGGCTCTTGCCGGCCGTGTCGCCGGTCTCCAGATCAACAACTCTTCTTCACAGTTGGGTTCGTCACCGAGCATTACGATCCGTGGCGTCAGTTCCATCTCCTCTGGTACCGAGCCTCTTATCGTTATCGATGGTATGCCTTTTGACGGCGACCTCAGTCTTGTCAACACCAATGACATCGAGACGATGACCGTTCTGAAGGATGCTGCCTCCAACGCCCTCTACGGAGCCCGTGGAGCCAACGGTGTGATTATGATCACGACCAAACGCGCGACTTCCTCCGACGCGAAGATTACTTTCGATGCCAAGTGGGGTGTTAACCAAAAAGGGCTTAGGAACTACAAGACCACAAATGCCCGGGAGTTCTTCGAGACATATTATAATATGCTCTACAACACCTATGTTAAGGAGGAGGGGGCGACAGCCGAGTCAGCCCACAGGAAGGCCAACGCGGGCCTTTTCGATTCCGGTATCGGTCCTGGCTATGTGCCTTACACCACGCCGACCGGACAGGACTTCATCCTTGCTGGTGGCAGAATGAATCCTGACGCTGTTGAGGGAGCGTTCCACAATTTCGGCGGCAGTACCTATTGGATCCAGGCTGATGACTGGGAGAAGGAAGGGCTTCAGTCAGGATTCCGTCAGGAGTACAACCTTAGCGCATCAGGCCGCTCTGAAAAGATGAATGTCTATGGATCCCTCGGCTACCTTGATCAGGAAGGTATCCAGGAGGGTTCATCGCAGACCCGTCTGACCGCCCGCCTGAAGGCGGACTATCAGGCGAAGAAGTGGCTCAAGATCGGAGGAAACTTCAACTACACCAGGTATGAATATTCCCAGACCTCCGAAGGCACGATCGGCACAGGCACCATCTGGAGCATCATCAAGTGCCAGGCTCCTATCTATCCGGTCTATATCCGTGACGCCAACGGCAACATCATGACGGATAACACCGGCCGCCAGGTCTATGACTTCGCCAACAGCCAGTTGGGAGACCTCAGCCGCGCGGGGGGCACTGGCGGCAACGCGATCTTCGCCAACAAGTACCGTGTCTCAAAAACCACCGGAAACTCATTCATAGCAAGCGGTTACGCCGACATCAAACTCTTCCCGGACCTTACCCTCACAATCAACGGCAACGCCTATGACTATGACCGCAGAGGCCTTTATACGGAAGACCCGTACACCGACAAGTACACGTCTGGCTCCAACAACGGCTACCTCTCTAAGTCGTCTTCCCGCACGTTCACCTACAACGCCCAGCAACTCCTCAACTACCATAAGGTGATAGATAACACTCATGACATTAGCGTGATGCTCGGCCACGAGTACTACAACTACCTTTATGAATATATGGGAGCGTCAGGCTACAATTTTGGTATCGACGGTGCTACCGAGCTTGCCCAGGTGCTGAACAAAAACGGTGACCCGTACTCATATTCAAACGCTTACAACAACGAAGGATATTTCTTCCGCGGAATGTACAGCTACGATAATAAATACTTCGGCTCTCTCTCGTTCCGTCGTGACGCTTCCTCACGCTTCCATAAGGATTACCGTTGGGGTAACTTCTGGTCGGCTGGAGCGGCCTGGATTATTTCCAAGGAAAACTTCTTCGATGTGGATTGGGTTGACGAGCTCAAGCTCAAGGCCTCCATCGGCAGCCAGGGTAATGACAACATCGGCAATTTCCTCTACGCTGACAACTACACGATTGTGAACAACAACAACTCCGTGGCTTACCAGTGGCTTCAGAAGGGAACCAAGGACATCACCTGGGAGACCAACACCAACGTCAACACTGGTATCGAGTTCAGCGTGCTTGACAGCCGCATCAGCGGTAGCCTTGATTATTTCTACCGCAAGACCACGGATATGCTATTCACCCTCAGCACCCCTCCTTCAGTCGGCTACACAAGCTATTGTCTGAATATGGGTGATATGCGCAACTCGGGTCTTGAACTTGTCCTCAGCGCCGATATCATCAGAATGAAGGACATCTCCTGGGGCGTAGATTTCAACATCTCCCACATCAGGAATAAGGTGCTTTCATTGCCTGACGATATCAAGACCACCGAGATAGAAGGTTACAACGGCTATGTGAACGACGACCCATCCTTTGTGTCCAAGTACAAGTACTTCGTGGCAGAGGGCCTTTCCCTCTACACCTGGTACCTTCCTAAATATGCCGGAGTTGATTCCGAGACCGGTGAGGCTCTCTTCTACAAGGATGTCACCGACGAGGCCACAGGAGCGGTCACCAGGGAGACGACCAAAAACGCAAGCGACGCCACTGAATATCTTTGCGGCGACGCTCTGCCTAAGTTCCAGGGTGGTCTCTCGACCTCATTCAGGTACAAGAACTTCGATTTCTCCGTCCAGACAACCTTCCAGCTTGGCGGTAAAGGGTATGACTATGTTTATCAGGTTCTTATGCATTCCGGCGGACAGACTGGAACGACCTGGCACAAGGATATGCTGAACGCTTGGACGGAAACCAATCATTCCGATATTCCTGCTCTCCGCTATTCCAACACCTATGGCCAGTCTCCTCGCTCGGACAGGTTCCTCACCAGCACGAGTTATCTCAGCCTCCAGAATGTGAATTTCGGCTATACGCTTCCGGCCAGGCTTACCCAGAAGTTCAATGTTGCTTCCATAAGGGTTTACTTCTCGGGAGAGAACCTTGGCTTCATCTCGGCCAGAAGAGGTTTTGACCCTCGTTATGCGATCGGTGGCTACACCAACTCCGAACTTTATTCACCAATCCGCACCTTGTCTGGCGGTATTACCTTAACTTTCTAATAACAAAGAAATATGAAAATCAATATAGCGTTAGCTTCAGCTGCGGCATTGGTTTGCCTTACTTCCTGTATGCAGGAGGTTCTGCCTACCGAGTCGGTGATCTCTGACCAGATCGGTCAGTCCGCTTCCGCCCTTGATGGCATGGTCAACTCCATCTACACCAATATGGTGGGCTACAAGAACGAAGACGGCGGTATCGAGACCATTTCATACGGCGGCATGCGTGTGCAACTTGAGCATTCCACCACAATGATGGTATGTCCTGGCTACAATGGATTCAACACTATGGGCGCATGGACGCAAGGTGCGGTTTCCGCCAGTGGTTCCAACCGTGGTATCTACCCTACATATCTCTATTACGGCTACATCAAGACTGTCAATGACGTGATCGGAATGATCGATCTAGGGAACGCCACTGACGAGATGCTCGTCGATCTTGGAATATGTTATGCCTACAGGGCTTTGTACTATATGGATCTCGTGCAGATCATGGAGTACAAGAAACCGCTCGATTCAAGGTATGTGTATGTGGATCCCAAGAGAGACCTCAGCAATCTTGGTGTTCCGATCGTAACGGACAAGACCACGACCCAGGAGGCTTCCAACAATCCTCGCGCGACGGTTGACGAGGTCTATGACCTGATTCTCTCAGACCTTGCAGAGGCTGAGAAGTATCTCGCCGGCTACACCCGTAAAGATAAGGTTGAGCCTGACCTCGCCGTCGTGTATGGCCTTTTCGCCCGCGCCTACACCAACCTTGCGTCACGCACTGAGCGTGCCGCGAAGTACACCGCCAAGGCTGATTACTGGAAACTTGCCGGGGAGTATGCCGACAAGGCTATCTCCCAGTCCGGCTGCACGCCTCTCACCGAGGCTCAGTGGACGGATCCCAAGACCGGTTTCAACAACCGCAACTCTCAAAATTCATGGATGCTTGCCACCCACATCGATCCTAACAACACGACAGCCGCTACTGACGGATCTTTCGTATATGCTATGATTATGGGTACAGAGACCACGTTCTCTGTCTATGGGTGGCGTGTAGGGCGAGCCCTTGATCGCGCCGCCTACGAAAGGCTTTCCGACAACGACTGGCGCAAGAAGTCCTGGCTTGGGCCAGAGTTCTTCTATGAGTCCAAGAACCAGAAACCAGGTGAAGCCTATCTGGTCGAGAAAGATGCCAATGGCAACCTGATCAACAACAAGTGGGCTACCGCCGGCAACAACAAGAGCACCGAGCAGGCCGACTGGAGTAACGACCCTGGCAAGTATCAGTTCAGCAACTCCGCCTCTTGGGTCCGCTCACGCATCAACACGAGTTACGGATTCAAGGCCTGGCCTTGGCTCTACGTGAACCTCAAGTTCCGTCCTAACGAGGGTAACTACAACACCTACGAGGTCGGCGGAGCGACAGACTTCCCGATTATGCGTGTGGAGGAGATGTACTTCCTGAAGGCAGAGGCCGAACTTAACACCACCGGTGTCGCCGCCGCCAAGGCAACTCTTGAGGGTCTAATTAAGACCCGCAACAACACTTACACCTGTGTGGCGACAACCAAGAAGGATGTCTATGAGGAACTTATGTTCCAAAAGGGCATCGAGTTCTGGGGTGAAGGCATCAACTACTTCGACAACAAGCGCCTTGAGACCGGATGCCATCGCTGGTATCCAGGGGCAAGTGTCGAGAGAGCCGCTCATGCCATTGACATGAACAGGATCCATCCGGGTTGGACTCCAGGCTTCAACAACGCCGAACTCAACGGCAACAGGGCCGTTTACGATTTCAACAATCCTTACACGACTTACAGTACCTACACGACCGCGCTCCGCACCAACGACGAAGTCGCAAGCCACTATGGTGAGGCTATCGAGGTTGAGGGTCACAAGTTCTTCGACGCTGAAAAGTTTGAATAATGTAAACGCTCCCGTCACGGGAGCCAACAAAAAAACGCTTACAATGAAATCAGAAAAAATAATATCCGCATTTCTCTCGGTCCTGGCGGTCCTATTTTCGGCTGTGTCCTGCAAGGATGATGGCGGCACGTCCGGTTCAAGCTCCGAGTGTTATTTCTTCCAGGAGTCCTTCTCATTTAACGTGACCTCCAACCCGGAGGTCGAGATTCCGGTCGTTCGTCTCGGAACATCCGGCGATGTCAGCGTAAATGTCTCATCCACGGGATCATCCTTGTTCACTGTTCCTTCCCAGGTTACCATCAAGGATGGCGAGAGGGTCGGTAACCTTGTTGTGACCTATGACAAGTCTCAGCTTGCCTTCAACGAGACTTACGAGTTGAACCTCTCAATTTCTGACTATACCTCCCTTTTCGGCTATGGCAAGGCCGTCGCAACGATCGAGTACCCTACCTCTTACTATGAATATGGTAAAGGCACCATCGAGGAAGGCTGGTGGGGTGAGCAGGAGGACAAGGTTATGTACGCCCGTGACTATGCCAAGAATATTCTCCAGTGTTATCTTCCTGACTGTTGGGGTCACGACACCGGCGCCGGCTACGATGTACAGGACTATGTCTTCTACTGGAACACCGAGACCAACAAGGTCTATGTGCCTCTTCAGTATATGGGTACAACGGGCGGCGACAAGATCCAATGGAACATCGCCGACCGAGGTGTGCTTGCCTGTATGTTCGGTGGTCCTGGACACAAGGAGGGAAGTTCCGCTTGGATGAGTTATGTGGATGGCTGGTACAAGGACGCCGGCCTGACACAGCCTTGCTACGATCCTGCCAAGAAGATGTTCTATCTTTCCGACACAGCCGCTGTTGATCCTGCCACTGGAAAGGTTGTATATGGCACAGCCGGAACGTTCGATGTGTTCAAACTTTCAGAATAAGATAGGTTGGGATAATATGATTAACCGGTCTGCCTGTCAGGTCAGACCGGTTTTTATGTCTTCAGTCGGCGGGGAAGACCACTCCGGCCTGGCGGCGGATCTCGTCAAGGATCTCAGCTGTGACAAGTGATGTCTCAAGGCTGTTGACGGACGATTCAAGGTGTCCGGATTCCAGCACGTTGATGAATTCCCTGAACTCGCAGAGGTACTCGTCCGCGTCCATTGGGACGGAAATGTCGATGGTCTCCGGCCCGGAGGAGCGTCCCGAGGTCGGAGCGCCGCGCCTTGTCATCCCGGCGTGACGGCAGATGTGGATCTGATCCAGCGAGATGATCCCTTTGTCGCAGGAAATCTCTGTGCGAAGGTTGGAGTCCGCTATCTTTGAATATATTACCGTGGCGTCCATCCCTTCATATTCAAAGATCACACTGCCTTGCAGGTCAATGCGTTTCCACTCTTTCCGGTCGAGGCGCACCGGCACCTCGCAGGTTGTCACCTCCGCCTTGATGCCCCTCGGCCTCCCGAAAAGCACCACCATCGGGAAGACCGTGTATATTCCTATGTCCATCAGCGCCCCGCCGCAGCGTTCCGGATTCAGCGAGCTCGGCACCGGCGAATCCTCCTCCCCGGTGATGATCCTCTTGACAAGGTCGTATTTCGAGGAATACTGGCAGAATGACGCGAAGTAGTGCCGGACGGCTCCCATCCCGGCCAGATGCTTGCGCGCCGCCACGAAGTTGGGACAAAGTGTCGAGATCATCGCCTCCATCAGCATCACTCCACTGGCCTTAGCGGCTTCCGCCATCTCCTTGACCTCCTTCGCGTTGGCCCCCATCGGTTTCTCGCACAGCACATGCTTTCCCCGGTTCATACAAAGGATCGCGAGGTCGTGGTGCGTGCTGTTCGGCGTGCCGATGTAGACCGCGTCGATCTCCGGATCGGCTGCCATTTCAGCGATGTCGGTGTAGACTTTACTTATTCCATGGGACTTGGCGAACGCCTCGCCGCTCTCTTTCGACCGGGAGCAGACCGCCGCCGCCTCGAACCGCGGATCCAGCACTGCTCCTTTAAGCACCCAGTCGCTGATGCGTCCGGTACCTACTATTCCGAATCGTGTCTTTCTCATTTCAACGCTCCTCTGATCTCAAGATAATCAAGGATCTTTATCCTTGCGGAAGTCTTTTCTGTCGTGCTGACGGTCAGGACCTCGTAGCCAAGTTTGGGCGTCAGGCGCGAGACGCTCTCGCTGACCTCCGGCTCTATCAGGATCAGACCGCTGACGGATTTCTTAAGCCTGTAGGCGGCCTTTGTCACGGCCTCGGCAGAGAATGTGTCCGCTATCAGGATTATTCTCTCCGCATCGGCGAACTTCTCCTTCCTTATCTTCTTCACCATGAATCTCACATCGTTGCCTCTCTCGTGGAATGCTGTCGAGTAGCCTATCAACCCTTCGGGAACCAGGGACTTCAGAAGCCCTTCAGGATAGGCGGTCTTCAGCGGTTCGTGGAAGAAGATGATGACAGGCCTCGGCCCGAGGGAGTCCGGGAAGAAGCCATTCTCGTCGGTGGGCTTGAAAATCTTGCCGAAAACCTTGTCACCGTGCCTGTAGAAACTAAGTTCCTCCACGATTATCCTGCTGCCGTTCTCGGCCTTCATCCTTTCCCGTGGGCCTGCGTCCTTGAATAGGTTCAGACCCACGATCCCAAGCATGGCTGCCAGAAGGGACACAATCAGCGACACTATTACTTTTTTCATGGCGGCTTGAATGTTAAATGTTACACACTATCCACAAAAATAATTAAATTTGTACGAATATGCCAAAGTTCAATCCCATATCCCGCTTGTCGGAAAAGAACCAGCTCCTTGTGCTCAGCCTCGTCGTCGGTATCGTGGTAGGACTTGCCGCCGTGTTGCTGAAAACCTTGATCTCATTGATTCAGGGAGGGCTTCACGATGCCTTCGAGGAAGTCCTGGGCGGGACTCTCTACTATCTTGTCCTCCCGGGTGTCGGCATGCTGCTGGCGATGCTGTTCTGCCGGTTCGTGATCAAGGATAACATCGGTCATGGGGTGACAAAGGCCCTCCAGGCTGTCTCCAGGCATGAGTCGAGGATCAAGCCGCATAACATGTGGTCCTCCGTGGCGGCCAGCTCCGTCACCATCGGATTCGGAGGTTCTGTGGGAGCCGAGGCACCGATAGTCTACACGGGAGCCGCCATCGGATCCAACTTCGCCCGCTACATGGGACTGTCCTACAGAAGCATGACCATCCTGCTGGGCTGCGGAGCGGCTGCGGCAGTGTCGGGAATATTCAAAGCCCCTCTCGCCGGAGTCCTCTTCGTGCTGGAGATCCTTCTTTTCAACATCTCGATGACCTCTATGATGCCGCTGCTGCTGTCCACGGTGTCAGCGACGGTGGTATCGTACATATTCCTTGGCTCCTCGACCCCGTTCGAGTGCGCGCTGACCCCGTTCGCGCTCAAGAATATTCCTTATTACATCATCCTCGGACTTTTCTGCGGCGCTTGCTCCATCTACTTCATACGCACCACGTTGAAGCTGGAGGACAGGATCGGGAAGGTAAGCAACGTCTACCTGAAATGGCTGTTCTGCGCCGTCGGCCTGGGAATCCTGATCTTCCTTTTCCCTCCGCTCTACGGAGAGGGGTACGGGTCTCTCGGAGTGCTTCTCAACGGCATGGAGCTGTCGCTTGACGGGCAGACACCTCTGGCCTTCCTGACGGACAGCCCTTGGTCTGTGCCGGTGTTCTTCGTGCTGATCCTTCTGCTGAAGGTCTTCTCCATGACGCTGACCAACGCGGGAGGCGGTGTCGGAGGAACGTTCGGTCCGACCCTGTTCGTGGGAGCGATCGCCGGCTTCGTGGTCGCGAGGACGTTCAACCTGATTTTCGGAGGAGCCACGACGATGGTTCCCGAGCAGAATTTCGTGTTAGTCGGCATGGCCGGACTCATGGCCGGAGTCATGCAGGCCCCGATGACAGCCATCTTCCTTATCGCCGAGATCTCAGGCGGTTATGATCTTTTCCTTCCTTTGATCCTCACTTCCACAATAGCGTTCGGCACCACGAGGATCGTCGAGAAATACTCGATCTACACGAAGCGTATAGCCCAGAGGGGAGAGCTTCTGACCCACGACAGTGACCAGGCCGTGCTGACCCTTCTGAAGGTGTCCGATGTCATAGAGACCGACTTCTCCACGGTGAAGATCGATGACAGCCTCGGAAAACTCGTGGAAGTCGTCTCGGAGTCCACAAGAAACATATTCCCGGTGCTTGATTCCGTGGACCGCTTCCAGGGCTACGTCTCCCTTGAGGACATACGCAAGGACATGTTCCGCACCGATGAGTACGAGACCCTTCACGTCTTCAACTTCATCCGAAGCGCGGAGGAATATGTCTACGAGGATGAGAAGATGGACTCGGTGATGAGGAAATTCGAAGTCACCTCCGCATGGAACCTTCCTGTCGTGAGGCGTGACCGCACCTATGTCGGCTTCGTCTCCAAGTCCAAGATATTCTCGGCCTACAGGGATGAGCTGAAGGTTGTCTCGCAGGATTGACGCGTGCGGGCAGTCGCCGTCGAATGTGGGGCGATGTTTTTTTACGGCAGGCAATTGCCTGCTTGTGAAAGTTGATTGATTAATAACACTTTATGAATATGAAGAATATCTACATAGACTACATCGCGCGCACCCTTTCCGTGAAGGATTGGCAGGTGGAGAACTGCGTGCAGCTTTTCGAGGAAGGAAACACCATCCCTTTCATCAGCCGTTACAGAAAGGAGAAGACCGGAGGTCTTGACGACATGGCTGTGGCGCAGATCAAGCACTGGAATGATGTCTTTACGGACATGGAGAAGAGGAAGGATGGCATCCTTTCCACAATCGCCGAGCAGGGAAAGTTGACGGACGAGCTGCGGAACCGGATAGAGAATTGCGTGGTGGCCAGCGAGTTGGAGGATCTTTACCTGCCATACAGGCCGAGGAGGAGAACCCGCGCCACGATGGCGAAGGAAAAGGGTCTTGAGCCTTTGGCGGACAGGATGTGGAAGGTCGAGGTGACCGATCCGGAGGCGGAGGCGAGGAAATATGTCGGAGAGAAGGTCGCCTCGGTCGAGGATGCTCTTGCCGGAGCGAGGGACATCATCGCAGAGAGGCTTTCGGAGTCGCAGACTGTCCGCGAGAATCTCAGGCACATATTCAGAACCCGCAGGATCGAGTCAAAGGCCACCAAGGCCGCCTCAAGTGATCCGGAGGCATCCAAGTTCAGGACTTATTTCAATTTCTCGATGCCGTTGCAGAGGATCCCGGCACACAATCTCCTGGCCGTTCTCAGGGCTGAGAACGAGGGCTTTCTCTCCGTCAGCCTGGACGCCGATCCTGAGAAATGCGGCAACAAGATCTACTATGATTTCTGCCAGGAGCACCGCTATCCGGGAGCCAAGCTCGCCGATCAGATCCGTCAGGCGGTGGACGACGCCTACAAGCGTCTGCTGGCACCTTCCCTTACCAACGAGATCCTTAAGGAGGCTAAGGAAAAGGCTGACATTGAGTCCATCAATGTCTTTGGCGACAATCTGACCCAGTTGCTCCTGTCGCCGCCAGTCGGCCAGAAAAGGACGATGGCGATCGACCCTGGGTTCCGCAACGGCTGCAAGATTGTCTGCCTGGACGAGCAGGGAAACCTGCTGCATCACGAGATAATATTCCCTCATCCGCCTCAGAGCGAGAAGATCAAGTCCATCATGGCAGTGGCCTCGATGATTGATGAATATGCCATCGAAGTCATCGCCATCGGCAACGGTACGGCCTCCCGGGAGACGGAGGATTTCATAGGTCGTGTTGGGATTCCGGAGGATGTCAAGGTCTTCACCGTGAGCGAGGACGGTGCATCTATCTACTCCGCTTCCGAGGTGGCCCGGAAAGAGTTTCCGGACGAGGATGTGACCGTGAGGGGAGCGGTGTCCATCGGGCGCCGTCTGATGGATCCGTTGGCGGAGCTTGTGAAGATCGATCCCAAGTCGTTGGGTGTCGGACAGTACCAGCATGATGTAGATCAAGGTCTCCTTCGTGAGAAACTGGACAACACGGTTGTCATCTGCGTGAACAGCGTGGGTGTCAATCTGAACACCGCCAGCTCCTATCTGTTGAGTTACGTGTCGGGCATCGGTCCTGCCCTGGCTTCCAACATCATCGACTATCGTTCCTCGGTCGGCGGGTTCTCCTCCCGCTCGCAGTTACGTGATGTTCCGAAGCTTGGCCCGAAAGCCTTCGAGCAATGCGCGGGCTTCCTTCGCATCCAGAACGCCGAGAACCCGTTGGACAATTCCGCCGTGCATCCCGAGTGCTACCACATCGTGGACAAGATGGCCTCGGATCTTGGCGTGACTACTAAAGAACTTGTTGGCAATGAGGAACTTATCGGTAAGATTGATCCTTCGGTGTACGTTGAGGGCGAGTTCGGTCTGCCGACGATCAATGACATCCTGAAGGAGTTGGCGAAACCTGGCCGCGATCCTCGTCAGAGCGCGCAGGAGTTCAGTTTCGCCGATGACATCCGCGAGATCGACGATCTCAAGCCAGGAATGGAACTGCCGGGGATAGTCACGAATGTGACCGCCTTCGGTGCCTTCGTTGACATAGGAATCCACGAGAATGGCCTGATCCACATTTCGAAGATGCGTGGCCGCAAAGTGAAGCTTCACGAAAAGGTCAACGTAAGTGTCCTGGATGTCGATCTTGACCGCAAAAGGATCTCCCTAAGGCTCTTGGATAGTAAATAGAGGTATTCTGGGGGTTTACGGCTATTTCCTCCGATCCCTTCTGCTGCGCCCCCTGCCCTTCCCGAATTTTGGTTGAATCGGAGTTGAGTCTATCTCTGACAGGAGTAGACTCTGGTTTATAGTGTATCATTTAAACCGCCTCAAAAGTGTCAATCAATTTCGGGGAAGATCACTTGTCAGCAACTTGATGTCGAAATGTTAATGAATATTTGAATATTATTTCGTTTTAGAAGAAAAAATTAACTATATTTGCAAAATTGAAAGACAATATAGGTATAACAAGGAGTATTTAATTCGTTATGAGCGCTTCAAGAAGTGTATGTGACAACAAGGCGGTGGTTTATCTGCTGTCAGTTGTGGCCATTGTGCTTTGGGGAATGTCCTACATTTGGAGCGACAAGTTGATAGCTCTGGACGTTCCGATTTTCTATTTCGTCCCGATCAGGATTCTTGTCGCAGGCTTGATACTCCTTGTCTTCAACATCCTCACGAAGGAGTTCCGTTTCATCGCCCGCAAGGACTTGTTAAAATTCGCCTTTCTTGCTCTGTTTGAGCCGCTTATCTACTTTCTTACCGAGACCTATGGCATCAAGGAGACAGGTTCGCCGACAATCAGCGCCATGATAATAGCGTCCGTGCCGATCTTTTCCGTTGCTGCCGGCGCGCTCTTTTTCAAGGAGAAGGTGTCGGTACTCAACGCTTTGGGAATAGCCGTGACCTTGGGGGGTATCTGTATGGTGCTTCTGAAGCAGGGGTGCAATGAGAATGTGTCGCCTAATTTCGTGTTGGGAATCATCCTTCTTATGCTTGCGGTTTTCTCGGAGGTAGGTCATGCGTCCCTGACCAAGCTTCTAGCCGACGGCTACAAGCCTCAGGTCATTGTGATGTACCAGTTCCTGATAGGCTCTGTCTATTTCCTTCCGTTCTTCCTGACGAAAGGCATCGAGAGTTTCGACGCCAGACTCGTTTCCTGGGAAGTCCTGGAACCTATTCTGGCTCTTTCTGTTCTCTGCTCCAGCCTTGCCTTCTCGCTCTGGGCGATGGCTATCAAGAGGCTAGGAGTCGCCAAGTCCAGTGTCTTCCTTGCCATGATGTGCGTCGCCACAGCTTTGATCGCCGAGATCATAGGCCGCGAGCACCTCACCATCCTTCAGTGGATAGGAGTCTTCGTTGCCGTTCTAGGCATCGTCCTTTCCCAGTCTTGCTGCTCATGCAAACGCAAGGCATAGCGTAGCGTCCTCCTTCCCCCTAGTTAAGCATTCTAAAGCAACATAAAAGGCCAATATCGTAGCCCAATCGTGCCTTCCGGCACCCTTGGGTGACAATAAAGTGTGAAATTGTCGCCCGGGAGCGCGACTTGAACCTTGGGCGACGAAAAAGTTCTTAAGTGTAGCCCAATCGTGCCTCCCGGCACCCTTGGGCAACGTATTAGACTATTGTTGTTCCCCGATAAAGGTCATCATAATCATAAGGGAACTTGGATAACATTATAGAGAAGTTGAAGAGCATTTCAGAACGTTAGTAAGCGTTTAAGTAATCATTAAAAAATAACTTGAACAATTTGTATATCTTTATGGTCTATAGTTCTTTTCTCATCAGTCATGTGCCACAGGCACACTCCTTTTTCCCAAAGAAATCTATCCTCATAAATCTGACACAAAATTTAGTTCAACTTATTTTTTAACGCATACTAAAAAAAAGTTGGTAAAGTTTTGGCAGTGTTTTCAAGTATAGATGTCTTTTTATTTTTACGAATTACTAATTATAAAAAGAACAGACAAAAGAATAATCATGGCACGTGCAACGACAAAAGCTGATTTGACATCATCAGCCAACGAACAATTCAACAAGATGTGGAAACTCATCGACAGTATGACCGAAGGTCAGCAGAAAGCTGCCTTTTCTGAAGAAATGGCAACGGCCGGTAAAGAGACACATTGGAGCAGGGACAGGAACCTGCGTGATGTGCTGGTACATCTGTACGAGTGGCATCAACTGCTGCTGAGTTGGGTAAAAGCGAATCTTAACGGTGAACGCAAAACTTTTCTACCCGCACCGTACAACTGGAAAACCTACCCTGCAATGAACTTAGAGTTTTGGAGGAAGCATCAAAACACACAATTGACAGAAGCAAAGGCAATCTTGAAAGAGAGTCACAAAGAGGTAATGGCACTGATAGAGCGATTCTCCAATGAAGAACTCTTTGCCAAGGATTCGTTCGGTTGGACAGGCGCTTCCACGCTTGGCGCTTACTGTGTTTCGACAACGGCAAGCCATTACGACTGGGCCATAAAGAAGATCAAGAAGCATATCAAAACAAGCAACGGGTATATAAAAAATGGAGGCATGAACAAAGGCTATTGACTGTAGATGTAGTTTCTTGGGCATACTGGAATATAATATAAAATACTTTAATTAAGATGTTTCGGAGAAAAGTTGTAATTTCGCAATAGAAGATGATAAACAGACAGTCAGATGCGAGAATTATCCGACATTTTACTTGTGATGCAGGCAGGCTCGATGGGAGTGTCGCTTACATTGTTGCTTGTTCTTGTGTTGTCGTGTCTTCAGAAGCCCGACACCACAGGAACGTATGAGAAAGTGCGATGGCTCTTGGCGCTTGCCATGCTGTTGCTCGGAGTACACTATTTGTTGCAGATGTGGTTTGGTTTCCGTGCGCAAGGCGACGATGTGGGAACCGTGGTCAATATACTTTTCTATTCGCCGGTTACTTATATCATGTCCTATTCGATATTGCGTATAGGCTGCGGACGCGGTTATCATCGTAAATTCTTGTCGGCATCAGTGATAAGCATGGTGCTTATACTCTGCTGTTTCGCTTACGGTTATCTGCATTATGGCAGTCTGCATATGCAAGAAGTGTTGTATGTGATGGGATTGATATACCTCCTGACAGTGGTCTTCTTCATCGTTTATCCCATAAAAGAGATACGTCGTGTAAGGAAAATGGTGAACGAGGAGTCGGAACAGGAGCCAATACTTTACAACCTGTATATGCGTACAAGCGTCCGGTTGCTATATATAGCATCCATACTTGTGACATTCAGCATATTCTACACACCCGCGCTTTCCATTGCGGGACCTCTGTTTCTCGTTACCCTTGTGTTCTATATCATCAGTTTTGTGGCCCTTGGTTTCAACATCAGGCAAGTGAACGACATTCTTGTAGAGGAAACAGAGGAGGAAGTCTGTCCCGTAAGAGGAAACACTGCCAGAGAAGCGGCCAGGACAGTTATGGATGACGAGCTTAAAGCGAGGATCTGTGGCCTGATCGAAGGATGGAGAAAGAGTCAGGGTTATGCCTCTGTCGAAATCAACAGCGGCACACTTGCCGGTAGATTGAATATACCCAAGCGTCAACTGGTGCAGTATCTTCGCGAAGTGGAAGGCAAGACCTTCCGCATCTGGCTCTCCGCTCTTCGTTTAGAAGAGGCAAAGCGTGAAATCTTGGAGCATCCTGAATATTCAAATGAGGCGATAGCCGAAAGTTGTGGTTTTTCGCGCAGCCATCTTCAGGTTAAGTTTAAGGAGGCAACTGGTTTGACCATCAACGAATGGCGGGCAAATAACGCCAAAGGCGGGCCGATAACGCCCAAAAATAAGTCTTAAGTGTTAGATTCGTCACAAGTCTAACACCTAAGTAACGGAAATCTAACACCAACCAATAGGAGCCGAACACTGTGTTCGGCTCCTTGTCTTTATCTTTAGTATCTTATTACTAACAAAACAAAATTATATTTATGAAGTCAAAACGATTCCTTCTTCCTCTCCTCGTGACACTGTGTTTGTTTGCAGGATGCTCTGACGATGGCCCGGCCACCGATCCGGCAGATGAGCCCATCGCCATAACCGAGAGTGAATTGAAAGAGGCCTTCTATTACACCTTTCCGCTGATGATCATGGATGCCACGGAGTCGGTGGAAACAAATGCCGAGACATTTGTTCCGGGCATACCGCGCGCGCCGGTCAATCAGCTTATCCATGCCGTGAAGATGGCCGATGCATCGAGCAAGTCGGTGGTGACTCCTAATGTGGACACATATTACAGTCGGTTGTGGATGGACTTGGATGAGCCGGTTGTGTTCGAATTCCCTGAAGTCAAAGACAGATTCTGCAATGTTCAGGTGCTTGACGCATGGACAAACACAACAAGCGTCATCACTGATGGCGGCACATATGTGTTCGCCAAGAAGGGAGTGAAGGTTGTTGTTCCGGCGGGAGCCACTCTTGTGGAGATGCCTACGACAATGGGCTGGTGTATCGTACGCATCCTTAATAAGGGAGAGGGCGACTATGAGAATGTAAGGAAGATTCAGGACGCCATGAAGGCTTATCCTCTTTCGGCTTATGGCGATGCGGGATATGTCGCGCCAAAGGGCACTTACGATGCGTCGAAGGATGTGAATCCTGTAAAGGCATGCATGGCGATGTCGCTTGATGAATATTTCGCCAAGGCAAACTCTCTCATGGAGAAGAACCCTCCTTTGGCCTTTGACACCGAGGTGACAGAACGAATGAAGAGACTTGGAGTCGGCCCGGGGCTTAAGATGAAGCAGATCGAAAACGGGGCGGAGATGTTCGCGCATGTCAAGGTTTCTTTCAAGGCAGATGCCGCTGCCGTTGCAGCCACATACAAGAAGAGCATAGGAGGAATATGGTCATATTTTATGGAGCCTATAGGCGACTTTGGCAAAGCCTATGATTTCCGTGCCGCCGTGGCGTTGGTGGGACTTGGAGCCAATATCAATGAGGTGGCTATTTATCCTCGTGCCGACTACGACTCTGACAAGGAAGCCCTCAATGGCGCAAATAGTTATACGTTGCATTTCAGCTCACTTCCTCCTGTCAACGAAGGCGGCTTCTGGTCGATAACCGCCTATGGGGATGACGACTATCTTATTGATAACCCTATCAACCGGTATAATGTTACCGACCGCAGCGGATACAATCTCAATGCCGATGGAACGCTTGATGTCACATTGTCGGCTGCCGACCCTCAGGATGGTTCCTTTTGGTTGCCTACGGGCAATAAGGGCTTCCATCTTTTCATGCGCCTGTATCAGCCGGATTTAAAGGCGCTGGACAGCTGGACTCCTCCGACCATCACAAAGAAATAGAAAAGGGATCCTTGGTTACTGGTCGAAGAGTCCGGTCGCCTTTTTTATTCCAAGACAACTTTCCAGGATTCGATCGTGCGGGTCTGGGTGGAGATGTTCACTCCGACCTTGACGAGTCTTTTGCCGGACGCTGAGCCTGCCGAAGCGTCACGACAGGTCGCTTCGACAGGCTCAGCGACTGACGTGGCTTCACATCTCTCCGTCCCCTCAAACCTGTACGGAATCAGATACCCTTTCTCATCGATCTGCCTTAGCGCCTCCTCGGCCGATCCATCTACCTTGAACTCAAAGATATAGATTCGATCCTTGGTCCAGC
>HF986021.1 GCA_000431015.1 Alistipes sp. CAG:514
ACGCAGGATTCACTGGTATTTATATGACAAATAGCGTGATACAAAAGATAGTAAAATTATGTGGTTTCTGTTTAACCGCCGTGACCGTTGCGTTTCTCCTTGAGGTGACCTTTGAGATCATGTATGAGAAACTCGGTAAAACGGCTGAATATAACGGAGTCTATTACTTACCAAGCATTGACACATATATGGAGATATGTTATGGCGTAAAGGACACTTGCGCTCTAATCTATTTTGAACGTGGAACCATGCCTGAACATTCAAGATGCTCAGACATCCTGCAAATCAGCAAGAGTAGGAACGGACCTTCGAAGAATCAGAAAGGCTATTGTGATCTTCAACTGTTTTTCACACAATCCAATGCTTGTTACATCTCGTGCAACGAGCAATGGCGGGAGAAATCATTGTCTTTGATCACCAATGGATTAGACAAAGAGAAGGTATTCAAAAATAAATTATCTTTTGTTCTTAAACACCCTGATTTATATAAAGAACAAAGTTCCCTCCGAGACTCATGTAAGGTAACTATTTTCTTAAGCAATGAACTCCAGACGGCCAATGTCGCTTATAAAGGCAGTCTATATGGGGAAAATCTGTCAACAGTCAAAGAACGAAAGACATCACGGTTCAGGTCCTTTCTGTCGAATACAGTACA
>HF986022.1 GCA_000431015.1 Alistipes sp. CAG:514
GAATATGTCAGGCCAGTACCGTTGGGCAACGATAATGGGCGTAAGTGTCGCCCGGTAGTGCCAAGGAGTACCGTTGGGCGACGATGATAGGCGTAAGTGTCGCCCGGGAGTGCCGATGAACATCCTTGGGCGACGATAATAGGCTTAAATGTTGCCGGAGAGTGCCGGCTTGAGGCGATGTGGGAGATGGAAAATAGTGGGTTCATAGGAGTGAAAAATGTCGCCGGAGAGTGCGGCTTTAGGAACTAAAGTGGGGATAATGTCAATGATTGACTTGTTGGAAGGTAGTAAACTTGTTGGAAGATAATAACTTAATGGTGATAACATAGGAATAATGAAAAGTAATATAGAGGAATTAGCGGGAACGGTGGTAAATAAAGCTGCTGGGGAAATGGAAGCAACAGCGGCTGTAGAAACATCAGAATCATCAGAGCCAGCAGTAGATACAACAGCAACAACTGCAGCAACAACTGCAGCAACAACTGCAGCTTCAGCGGCAGCAACTGCAACCGCAGCAGCGACAACAACAGCAGAAACAGCAGCAACAGCGACAACGGCAACAGCAGCGGCGACGGCAGCAACTGCAACCGCAACATCAGCAACAGCGACAGCGGCAACATTAGTAACGGCGGCGGCAACAGATTATTACCCAGAGGGTAAGCGTTATAACTCGTTTGTGGGGTACTATCGTCGGAGGTATGGCGAGAGGGTGCAGAAGCTGGTGCTTGACGCGGGGTTCTCTTGCCCTAACAGGGACGGAACGGTCGGTTGGGGAGGGTGCTCCTACTGTGACAACGCGGCTTTTCATCCGGGGTATAGCACTCCGGGGAAGGCGCTGCTGGCTCAGATCGAAGAGGGGATAGAGTTCCAGAGAGTCCGGTATCCACGGGTCAGGCATTATTTGGGATATTTTCAGGCATATTCAAACACCTATGGGACTCTGGAGCGGCTTCAGAGGGCTTATGAGGAGGTGCTTAGCCATCCGGAGGTGGTGGGGATCGTGATTGGGACGCGGCCGGATTGTGTGGATGAGGAGAAGTTGGACTACCTTAGCGGACTTGCGGGCGGACGCGTGCTTAAGGGGTGGCGCAGGACTTTTGGCGGAAGTGGCATAGATGGCGGGTGGGCCAATGAAAGAAGCGCTGATAGCGGAAGTGGAGCCAATGGCTGGCGGGCCGATGACAGAAGTACCAATGACAGAAGTACCGATGACAGAAGTACCAATGACAGAAGTACCAACAGCATAAGTGCCAACAGCATAAGTACCAACAGCATAAGTACCAACAGCATAAGTGCAAACAGCAGAAGTACCAACGGCGGAAGCATCGATGACAGAAGTACCAACAACGGAAGCGCCGACGGCGGGCTGCCGGAGGGGAAGACCATCGACGCGCCGATCGTTGTCGTGGAATATGGCATCGAGTCCTGCTACGACGCCACGCTTCGGAGGATCAACCGCGGCCACGACTTCGAGTGCGCGCGAAGGGCGGTGGAAATGACTGCGGAAAGGGGACTCGACACGGGGGCGCACTTCATCCTCGGGCTCCCGGGCGAGACCAGGGAAATGCTTCTGGACCAGTGCGATGCCATCTCATCGCTGCCGCTCCGTTCCGTCAAGTTCCACCAACTTCAGATCGTCAAAGGCACGGCGATGGAAAAGGAATATGCCGCCGATCCGTCGGCGTTCTACCGGCCTGGGCTTGATGAATATCTCGACTTCGTGATCGACATCCTCGAACGTTTGAGACCCGACCTCTACATCGAGCGCGTGGCCGGAGAAGTGCCGCCAAGGTTCGTGAACGACACTCCTTGGGGGCTTGTCCGCAACTTTGAGATCCTCCGCATGCTGGACAGGCGCATGGAGGAGCGCGGCGCGCGGCAGGGCCGGCTGTTTTCGAAATAAGTAGACATTGAAAAAATGATCACTAAGGCCCGCCGGCGACGGAGGAATATTCATTGTCGATGAAGGAATATGTCCCCTTGCGGCGATGAAAGATATTCCTTCGGCGGGCGAAGGGAAGCGGGGCTACTTACGGGCTACTTATTTTTTAACGCTTACTAACAGCAACTATTGCGTGAAAATTCTTATATTTGTCAAATTTATTTGATTACAATGGCGAAATTTGTAAACCGAGAGATTCCTGAAGGCCTCACCTTCGATGATGTTTTACTGGTTCCGGCACATTCCGATGTACTTCCACGTGACGTTGATGTCACAACAAATTTCACGACAGACATTAGGCTCCACACTCCGATCGTGTCCGCTGCGATGGACACCGTCACGGAGGCCGATCTTGCCATCGCTATGGCAAGGGCTGGCGGTATCGGCGTGATCCACAAGAACATGCCGATCGAGAAGCAGTGCGAACAGGTCAGGCATGTGAAAAGGGCGGAGAACGGCATGATCTATGACCCTGTCACCATCAGCCCGGACGCGACTGTCGGCAATGCGCTGGCCATGATGAAGAAGCATCACATCGGCGGCATTCCGGTTGTTGACGGCAACGGCTTCCTTATCGGCATCGTCACGAACCGTGACCTCAGATTCCAGGAGGACATGCAGCTGCCTATCTCCCAGGTGATGACACGGGAGAATCTCGTGACCGCACCTAAGGGCATAACCTTGGCGGAGGCCACGAGGATCCTTCAGCACAGCAAGGTCGAGAAACTCCCTGTTGTGGACGGCGACGGCAAGCTTGTCGGGCTGATCACCTACAAGGATCTGATGAAGATCAAGGACAACCCTATCGCGTCAAAGGACAGCAAGGGCCGTCTTCTGGTGGCCGCTGCCGCCGGCATCAAGTCCGACACGATCGAGAGAATCGGCATGCTCATTGACGCGGGTGCGGACGCTGTTGTCCTGGACACCGCACACGGCCATTCCGAGGGCGTTCTGCAGATGATCCGAAAGGCCTGCGACGCCTACAAGGATTTCCAGATCATCGCCGGCAATGTCGCCACAGGAGCCGGCGCCAAGGCTCTTGCCGAAGCCGGAGTCAAGGCTGTCAAAGTCGGTATCGGCCCCGGCTCGATCTGCACGACCAGAATCATCGCCGGCATCGGCGTCCCTCAGCTGACGGCTGTCATGGAGGCCTCCTATGCCCTTAAGGGTACGGGAGTTCCTGTCATAGCCGACGGCGGCATAAGATATTCGGGAGACATCGTGAAGGCCCTTGCCGCAGGCGCCGGCACCATCATGGCAGGCTCCCTGCTTGCCGGAACGGAGGAGTCTCCGGGAGAGACCATCATCATGAACGGAAGGCGCTTCAAGTCCTATCGCGGCATGGGATCGCTTGAGGCTATGGAGCAGGGTTCCAAGGACAGGTATTTCCAGGACATGGAGGCAGACATCAAGAAGCTCGTTCCGGAAGGAATCGTGGCTCAGGTGCCTTACAAGGGAACCGTCTCCGAGGTCGTGTACCAACTTGTCGGCGGACTCCGCGCCGGTATGGGGTACTGCGGTGCCCACACGATCGCCGATCTGCGTGACGCCCAGTTTGTGCGCATCACCAACGCGGGATTCCTTGAGAGCCATCCGCACGATGTGACCATCACGAAGGAAGCCCCTAATTATTCAAGATAATCGTCAGATAGCCAGATGTTTCCAAAAAGGTTGCAAATAGTCCTGCTGGGTGTGCTGCTGGCTCTCCTGCCTTCATGCAAGGCCATCTCCTCGCTTATTCACGACGGGGAGGTGGTCGCGAAGCTTGGGGATCACAAGCTGTACCGCTCGGAACTTGATGATGTGATACCAAAGGGCACGTCGCCGGAGGACAGTGTCAATCTGACCAACCTCTACATCAATTCATGGGTCAGGGACAAGGCCTTCATGGACATCGCGCAGCAACGTCTGTCCAAGGAGGAGAAGGATGTCTCGAAAGAGCTTGAGGCCTACCGCCAGTCGCTTCTCCGCTATCGTTACGAGCAGCGCTACGTCAATGAGAGGCTTGACACGACCGTCTCCGAGAAGCAGATAACGGACTATTACGACTCTCATAAGGAAACCTTCAAACTTGAGCGTCCGATTCTCAAGGCCCGTTTCCTGAACATTGACAAGGATTCTCCTAATCTGGCCAAGATCAAGAAGTTGATGTCTTCGGACAAGGTCGAGGACGTGGTCGCGGCGGACAGCGTGGCGTTCAACTCCGCCCGCCGCTACCACGACTATTCCGGGGAATGGATCGATGCGATCAAGCTGGCGGCGGAATTCGGAGTGGACTATGTACAGATGCTTTCCCAGCGTTCCGGACAGTTCATCCAGATCCCGGACGGGGAGGACAAAGTCTCTGTGGCTTTTATAGTTGACTATGTCAAGGCCGGCGAGATCGCTCCGGTCGAGTACTGCGAGGACAGGATCAGGGACATCATCATAAGTGGAAGAAAGCACGAGCTCCTTACCGGTTTGGAACGGGACTTGATAGAAGATGCCAAGCTTAGGGAGAATTTTGTAATATATTAGAGATGATAAAGAAAGTAGCAATCACCATCTTCGCCCTCGCGTCAGTTTGCGCGATGGCTTCGGCTCAGAAATACAAGTACGTTGACAAGACGATCGCGGTTGTCGGCAACGAGGCAGTCTTGATCTCGGACATCGAGGGTGCCGTCAAGGACAGAAGCGCCCAGGGACTGTCCTCCGACAGGAATGTCCGTTGCGAGGTGCTGGAGTCCATCCTTGAATCCAAGATATTCCTGATGCAGGCAAGGATCGACTCTCTTACGGTCAATCAGGACATGGTCGAGGGAAGCCTTTCCCAGCAAGCTGACAGAATGCTGACCTACCTTGGAGGGGAAGATAAGGTTGAGGAATATTTCGGGAAGCCTCTCTACCGTCTCCGCCAGGAATGGCGCAAGCAGTACGAGGACATGAGCCTCACCCAGCAGGCTCAGCAGGAAATCATGAGGAAGATTCCGGAGATGACCCCTTACGATGTCAAGGAATATCTTGACACGGTCGACGCGAAGAACCTTCCGATTGTCCCGATCAAGTACCAGCTCAGCCAGATCTGCATCTATCCTGACCGTGAGGCGGCCAACATGGCTGTGCGCGAGAAGCTTCTGGATCTGCGCGAGAGGATCATCAACGGAGAGAAATTCTCCACTTTGGCACGAATATATTCGGAAGACCCTGGCAGCGCCCGTAAGGGAGGTGAGCTTGGAATGGCCTCAAAGTCAATCTTCTGGCCAGTGTTCTCTGATGCGGCGATGGCTCTCAAGCCGGGTGTCATCTCGCAGATTGTCGAGACGCCGGACGGCTTCCACATCATAGAGGTCATCGAGAAGAAGGGGGACATGTTCAATGCCCGCCACATCCTGATAAAGCCTAAGTACACCGACGAGGACAGGGAAAAGGCGTTCAAGACGCTGGACAGCCTTCGTACCGAGATCAACAACAACGCCGTCACATTCCAGATGGCGGCCAGCTTCTACTCACAGGATCCGGCCACCAAGACTAACGGCGGTCAGATGTCGGATCCGAACACCGGCTCGGCCTATTTCGAGATTGACCAGCTTAAGCCTGAGGACTACATGGCCATCAAGGATCTGAAGGAGGGCGAGATCTCGGAACCTGTTGAGTCTACGGACAATGACGGTCGCCAGGATCAGGTCAAGGACTATGTGGTCGGCAAGACCATCTACAAGATCATCAAGGTTGACCGTATCATCCCTGCCCACACTGCGTCCTTCGACGAGGATTTCAGCCAGATCCAGGAACAGGTGCGCCTTGACAAGCAGATGAGGGCAATCGACGACTTCCTCGCCGGAAAGATCAAGGAGACTCACATCATCATCGATCCGATGTTCAGGGACTGTGAGTTCCGCCGCTCCGGCTGGGCATCAAAGTTCGCGGAAGACTGATGCTCCCGAGACGCCTGGCATATTCATTACTCCTTTTGCTGCTCACGTTCAGCCTTTCCGCCCAGACCACGGAGCGGAAGGACAGTCTTGTGAGGCTGCTCGGCTGTGATGAGTTGCAGCAGGTTGATGAATATGGTGTCCAGTACCGCAAGGCCTTGGGTCACGCGCGTTTTGAGCACAACTCGACCCTGCTGGTCTGTGACACCGCCTTGTGGAACGTCAACACGAATGTGATCAACGCCTTCGGCAATGTCCAGATCATCCAGAACAGCACGGTGCTCAGCAGCGAGAGTCTGGATTACCTGATCGACCAGAACCTCGCGCAGTTCCGAGGCTCTTTGGTGCAGCTTCGTGACAAGGACGGCAACACGCTCAGGACAAGGGATCTGGACTACAACACGAAGGACAGTGTCGCGGTTTTCCGTGGCGGAGGAGCATTGCGTGACAAGGACGGCCAGGTCATCGAGAGTGTCGAAGGGTCTTATTTCTCCAAGCTCAGCACGTTCACGTTCACGAACAATGTCAACATGTACACGGACTCGATGTTCGTGAAGACGGATTTTCTCAGCTACGACACCGAAGCCAACCGTGCCACGTTCGGCACCGGAACCAATGCCTGGAAGGACGACAACATGCTTTCCTCAAAGGCCGGTCTCTATGAGAGGGACTTAGAGAAATTCACCTTCACCACCGACGTCCATCTTTTGACCGTGGGTCAGGAGGCCTGGGCCGACACGCTGGTCTACTACCGCGCCCGTAATGAAGTGGAGATGTTCGGTCATGCCGAGTTGTTGGACACGAGCCGCAATGTGGCCGCTGTCGCAGGCTACATGCAGTACATCGATTCCTTGTCCTATGTCAAGATGGCCAGGGATCCGGCCGTCATCATGATCAGCGAGCAGGACGGAAAGAAGGACACCGTCTATGTCGGAGCTGACACGTTGATCCTTCGTTCGATATCGAAGTGCGAGGTGGACTCTGTCGAGTTTGTCAGGTCAGAGGCCCGATTGAAGGAGTTGAATGTTGATCCTATCACGGAGTACCGGCGCAAGGCTGCCGAGGCTGCCAAAGCCGCTGCCGAGGAGGCCCGGAAGAAGATGGAGGAGGAAGACCCGAACGCGAGGGGATCCTTTGACAAGGGAGCCGCCGCGCTGACCGAAAGCAGAAAACCGATCCTTCCCGCCCCGTGGGATGATGATGTCATTGAATATGAACCGCCTCGCTGGAGCTGGACACCGCCGGCCACGGAGTCATATTCTTTGCCGGTCGCCGGGCTTGTCAAAACTCCCGCCCGCCCGCTCGCTCAGAACCCCGACACTTTGAAGTCGGCAAGTCTCAAGCCTCAGTCCGACACCCTTCGCACCCGGTCCAATACCCTTCGCACCCCGGCAGACACCCTTCGCGCCTCTGCCGACACCCTGAGACCTCAGTTGGACACAACGGCGTTCCAAGCTGACAGTCTTGGCTTCCCAAAAGATTCGCTGGCCATGGCGGACTCCCTTTCCATTGCCGCGAAAGACTCGCTTGACCTGACTCCGAAAGACTCCACAAAGATCAATTTCATCTACGGAATCAATAACGTCAAGGTCTTCAGAACCGACATGCAGGTCGCGTGTGACTCTCTGGCCTACACTGACCTTGACTCGTTGATACGTCTCTACAGGAAACCGTATGTCTGGAATGAAACCAAGAGGCAGTACACGGCGGACAGCATAACAGTGATTGTCAAGAACCAGTCCATCGAGCGCGCGAGCCTGATGTCAAACGCCTTCATCATCGTCCAGGAGGACTCCCTCTCGTTCGATCAGATCAGGGCGACGGAAATGATGGCCTATTTCGACAGCACTGGAACACTCCGGCGTTTCGACGCGATGGGCGGGGCGTCCGGTGTCTTCTTCATAGAGGAGAACAATTCGCTTGCGACGGTCAACAAGTTCGAGTCGAAGATGATGACGGCCATTTTGAAGGAAGGGAACATTCAGGATATCAACTATTTCGACGCTGTCAAGAGCGATGCCTATCCTGTCGTCCAGCTAAAGAAGGACGAGAGGATTCTTAAGGGTTTCGACTGGCAGCCTGAAAAGCGTCCCAAAGGTCCGGAGGACATCACCGAGTACAAGCCGCGAGAGTCTCAAAGGTCTGTCTACGAGCAGATTCCACGTGCGAAATTCGCCGAGACCGACATTTATTTCCCTGGCTATATGAGCAGCGTCTATAAGATGCTTGCGACCCAGGATTCTCTGAAGCGCGTCCGTAAGGCGGAGAGGAAGCGGCTGGAGGAGTTGCGTAAGGCTGAGGAGGCTCGTGTGGCGGATAGTCTGCGGGTGGCAGCCGACAGTCTTGCGCTCCGGGACAGCCTTGCCAGAAAGGACAGCCTTGCGTTGAGGGATTCCTTGGCCGCGCGTAAGGACAGCATAGCGTTGAAAGATACCCTTGCGGTTTCCGCGGACAGTGCGTCTGTAAAGAATCAGTTGGATCCGGCAGCGGCGAGGAAGGCTGCGAAAGAGGAAAGCCGCAGGAAGCGTGCGGAGGCGCGTGAGGCAAGATGGGCCGAGCTTGACGCCCGTGATGAGGCCAAGGCCAAAGTCAAGGAAGAGAAAGCCTTGAAAAGGAAACGTAAGAAGACCCTCAAGACGCTGAAAGCAATGGAGAAACGGCGTGCCAAGGAAGATCGGATGCTGGAACGCTATCGTCTCCGCTTCGAGAAGCAGAAAGCCAGAAAAGAAGCCCGGGCCGCCAAACGCTCCGCCCGCTGATGCCCCGACTTTGCTTTATCGTTGTCTTAGCATACCGCCCTTGGAAATAAGAGGTTTTCTTTATGCGGAGATTTGTGACAACTCACGTCCGATAGTGCGAATTTGCTCCAGAATTTGATTCAGGCGTGCGTCGGATGGCTTCTTGGCGCCACTGATGTACTGGGCGAAAAGACTTTGGGAGATACCCAGTCGGCGGGCGACGGCGGAAGCGTTCAACTCCGGATGCTCGATGAATATGTTGTAGAGTATTGTCTTATCCTTCTTTTCAAAGAAATTCGCAAAGCAAAGATCCTCGTCCAGTTCCGGCCAATGAATGCCGTTGGCGTCAGGGACATAGTTGCATCTCTGCTCTTCCGTTGCATACTTCAAACGAGGATAGTCCGCGAAACGCTCTCTCGCTTCCCTTCCATCCTCTGTCCGGATCCACACCGCCGAATCCGTCAGCCAAATCTCCTTAACTTTGATCATTTGTCACTCACTTTATTGAAGAAACGATTCCAATGCTCAGCGATCACCTCAACGTTCTCCTCAATCACAGCTTCGACCATCTTTAACTCCGGAGGCTTCAAGCCATTGTTTTCCACCAGTTTAGTAACCTTCAAAAAATAACCTGCCTCATCTTAAGGAATCTTTTCGGTCTATATCTGTTTTCTCATCAGTCATGTGCCACCGGCACACTCCTTCTTCGAAAATAGATCTATCCTCGAAAATCTTCTCCTAATCTGAGGCAGGTTATTTTTTTTCACGTTACTTAACAGGAAAGATGGTAAACTTCGCATTAACATCCCCTTTCACTACATGAACATGAATAGGCCAGTGGTCATTGGCGTAGAACATAAATCTAAAGCCAAAGAAGTAAAATATGGTCGGCATCCTCAAATCTTTTTCTCAAAGACAAATATAGGTAATATTTTTATAACCTGCAAAAAAAGAGGGTGACATTGGTCACCCTCTTCTTTATCTTTTTGATGTATAATTTCTAGAGCAGCTTCTTGCGGAGCGCGTCGATCATGTCTACGGTCATGGTCTCCATGTCGTAGGCAGGAGACCAGCCCCATTCCTCGCGGGCGCAGGAGTCATCCATTTTGTCCGGCCATGATTCGGCGATCGCCTGACGGACAGGATCGACCTCATAGCGCATCCTGAATCCAGGGATGTGTTCCTCGATCTTCTTGCGCAGGATCTCAGGATCGAAGCTCATTGACGCTATGTTGAATGAGTTGCGGTGTTTCAGCTTGGACGGGTCGGCGTTCATGATGTCCACGGCGGCCTTCAGGGCGTCAGGCATGTACATCATGTCCATGAATGTCCCGGCGGCGATAGGACAGACAAACTCCTCACCCTTCACGGCGGCGTAGTAGATCTCAACGGCGTAGTCGGTTGTGCCTCCCCCAGGCAGAGTGACATTGGAGATCAATCCCGGGAACCTCACCGAACGGGTGTCCACGCCATACTTCGTGTGGTAGTAGTCGCTGAGCAGCTCGGTAGCCACCTTGGTCACGCCGTACATTGAGCGCGGCCTCTGGATCGTGTCCTGAGGCGTGTCCTGGTGCGGGGTCTCCGGACCGAACGAGCCGATGGACGATGGAGTGAACACGGCGACATTGTTCTCGCGGGCGATCTCAAGAATATTCATGAGACCGTCAATCTGGATGTGCCATGCCAGTTGCGGCTTCTTCTCCGCCACGGCGGAGAGCAGGGCTGCCAGATTGTAGATCGTGTCGATGTTGTACTTCTTCACGATTCCGAGAAGTTGCTCGCCGTTGCATACATCCGCCTCGGCGGCAGGGCCGCTTTCGAGCAGAATACCCTTAGGCTCAGCGCCTTTAATGTAACCGGCAACAACGTTGCCCTCAGGACACATCTTCCTGATTTTCATTGTCAGCTCGGAGCCTATCTGGCCGGTCGAGCCTATCACAAGTACGTTTTTCATTGCAGATGGCTTGTTTTATGCTTACTTAGCTTTTGCAAATTTACATTATTTTCCAATAAGTGTTCTTATTAATGCGAAAATATAAACTAATTTCACGAAAATTGATATATTTGTCATGGCGAAAACGAAACGTTTTAAAAAATCATAAGATATGTACGGAAAATTCAAGGATCATCTGACAGCGGAACTCGCCTCCATCAAGGAAGCCGGGCTCTACAAGAACGAGAGGAACATCGCTTCTGCCCAGTCTGCGGAGATCACTCTCCAGGACGGCAGCAAAGCCCTTAACTTCTGTGCCAACAACTATCTGGGACTGGCTGATTCTCCAAGGCTCATCGAGGCCGCCAAGAAGGCAATGGACGAAAGAGGCTTCGGAATGTCCTCAGTACGTTTCATCTGCGGAACCCAGGATCTCCACAAGGAGCTGGAGGCGGCGATTTCCAATTTCTTCCACACCGAGGACACCATCCTCTACGCCTCGTGCTTCGATGCCAACGGCGGTGTGTTCGAGCCTCTTCTCACGGCAGAGGACGCGATCATCTCCGACTCTCTGAACCACGCTTCGATCATCGACGGCGTGCGTCTGTGCAAGGCTGTCCGCTACCGCTACGCCAACGCGGACATGGCCGACCTTGAGCGCTGCCTCCAGGAGGCCCAGGCCCAGAGGTTCCGCATCATCTGCACCGATGGAGTCTTCTCGATGGACGGCAACGTGGCTCCGATGGACAGGATCTGCGAGCTGGCCGAGAAATATGACGCGCTCGTGATGGTTGACGAAAGCCACTCCGCCGGAGTTGTCGGCAAGACCGGCCACGGAGTCGCCGAGCAGTATGACTGCTATGGCCGCATCGACATATTCACAGGCACTCTCGGAAAGGCATTCGGAGGCACCGTCGGCGGATTCACCACCGGCCGCAAGGAGATCATCGACATGCTCCGCCAGCGCTCCCGCCCTTACCTCTTCTCCAACTCACTGCCGCCGATGATCGTCGCCGCCGGCATCGAGATGTTCAGGATGCTGGGAGAAAGCAACGAGCTTCACGACCGCCAGCAGGAGAATGTGACCTACTTCCGCGAGAAGATGCTGGCCGCCGGCTTCGACATCAAGCCTACGCAGAGCGCCATCTGCGCCGTGATGCTCTACGATGCTCCTCTGTCCCAGAAGTTCGCCGCCAAGATGGCCAAGGAAGGAATATTCGTGACCGGCTTCTACTATCCGGTGGTTCCGAAGGGTCAGGCCCGCATCCGCGTACAGCTTTCCGCCGCCCACAAGCGCGAGCATCTTGACAAGGCCATCGCCGCCTTCATCAAGGTCGGCAAGGAGTTGGGAGTCATCAAATAGACTTTTTTGAACATTCATAAGTTCCGGTCGCCAAGCCTGTCGAAGCGTCCGGAACTTTTGATGAATAGGAATATGCCAAATCTGAGATTCTGGATGGACAACGCCCGGAAGATAGCCCTTCCCCAGAGCGCCATCCCATGCCTTACAGCGATAATCCTCTCGATCGGCCAGGACGGATTCTTCTGGCCTCTCGCGATACCGGTTTTCCTCGGAGTCTGCGCCGCGCACCTGGGGATGAACCTCGCCGATGACTATTTCGACTACCTCAAAGGACTCCCTTCGGGAGAGATCCGCTCGTCCCTTGTGGCCGAAGGCTCGGTCCGCGCCCGGATGGACAAATGCCAGTACATCCTCTCCGGCGCGGCCACCGAAAAGGATCTCCGCAAGGCCATGATCCTATTCCTTGGCTTCGCGGCCCTGATGGGTCTGGCCGTTGTCATATTCCAGATGCTCACTAACGGCCCGGCCTCCGCGCTTGCTGTCGCCGCCTACGCTTTCGCCGGACTGTTCATCGGCCTCCAGTATTCCGGAGCGCCCATGCGCCTTGGCTATCACGGCCTTGGCGAGCTGGTCATAGGCGTGGTTTTCGGGCCTCTGAACATGATGGGGGCGGCTGCTGCGGTGACAGGAGCGGCCTTCCGCCCGGACATGTTCATCCTGAGCATCGGCATCGGTTGCCTTGTGACGAACATCGTCTTTGTCCATTCTGTGATGGAGGCTGCTGCCGACAAGCAGCTCGGGAAGCGCACTTTCGCCCACCTTCTCGGAGGCAAGACCTCGCAGATCACCGCCCTGGCCGTGTTCACGCTGGTGCCGTTCATCTGCCTGATTTGCAACGTCTTCCTCTACGGCTGGAGCCACTGGTACCTGCTGACCCTCGTCTCCCTGCCGCTGTCCGTCTGTTTCCTCTGCTCCACCTGGCGCTTCATCAACAACCTCCCCTGCGACGACACTCCCCGCTGGTGGATGGGCTCGATGGGAAATTGGAATGAATATGTCAAGGCAGGCGTTGACTGGTTCCTCTTCCGTTGGCTGATGGCCCGCAACATCAACACATTCTTCTGCCTGGTGGTCATCATTGTGTTCATAATCAATTCTATTGTAAAATAACAACCCGCCTTCCGCGCGGCAACTATCTTCTAATATGATCAAGCAATACGCCTACCTCGCCTGGTGGTTCGTCCGAGCCCGCTTCTTCGGACGCCGCGCCCCGCTCCAGACCGTCCTGTTCATAACCGACAAATGCAACCTCCGCTGCAAGCACTGCTCCGTCTATGGCAGCGCCGGCAACCGTCAGAGGAAGTTCGATGACATCGTGGAATCTCTGAGACGCTCCTACGCAGCCGGTTCCCGTTTCGTCGATCTGGAAGGCGGCGAGCCGACCCTCTGGAAGGAGGACGGCAAGACCATCAACGACATCATAGACGCGGCTGTCCGGATCGGTTTCTTCTCCGTGACAGTCACCACGAACGCCCAGCAGGACTTCTCCTGGATCCACCCCCACTCGATCTGGGTCTCCCTTGACGGCATCGGCAGGTACCACGAGGCGATCCGAGGCGAGGGCACCTTCCCGAGGCTGGAGGAAAACATCCGGAAGTGCGGCCACAAGCACTTGAGTGTGAATATGGTAGTGAACTCCCTGAACTGGGAGTCCCTGGATGAGGTAATGGAATATGTACGTGCCAACGACGCGATCGAGCAGGTCTCCATCAACTTCCACACCCCCTTCCCCGGCACCGAGTACCTGATGCTCCCTCCGGCAAAGAAAGCCGAGCTGATCGACAAGGTGCTGTCCTACAAGAAGAAAGGCTATCCAATTATGAATTCCGCCTCCGGCCTAAGGAAGATGAAGCGCAACACCCTTGGCCAACTGAGGTTAGGAAAAGAATGCTTCGTCTCGAACTTCATCTACCCCGACGGCTCCGAAGGCCTCTGCACCGGCTACGGCACCTCTCAGTGCCGCGACTGCGGTTTCTGCATGGCAGGCGAGATGTCCTCCGTCTTCCACTTCTGCCCCGACACCCTCCTTGCCGGCTTCAAGCTAAGAATGTAGCCCCTCCAAGAGGAATTCCCTCCGCTCATAGCACCCTCCACCCCCCCCAAAAAAAAACTCTGCCCCCTCGGGCAACAGAACAGCCCCAAACCGTCGCCCAAGAGTGCCGCACCGTACCCTCGGGCGACAGAACAGCCCCGAAACGTCGCCCAAGAGTGCCGAGCCGTGCGCTCGGGCGACAGAACAGCCCCAAACCGTTGCCCAAGAGTGCCGCGCCGTACCCTCGGGCGACAGAACAGCCCCAAACCGTCGCCCAGAAGTTCCTGCCGGAGTCGCTGAGCCTCTATCCCGCGCTTTATCGCAGCGGCGGGTACCCCCAAGGCAGTTGCCTTAAGGTGACTTTGGCTCCCGAAGAGGGAGGTCATGAGTGATTAATGATGGTCCAGTGGACCATCATAGCGAGCAGCACGGAGTGGGGAGGATCACCTTAAGGCAACTGCCTTGGGGGTATGGTGCAACAAAAAAATTAGTTGAGGCACAATAAATTATTTGTCATGGTACAACAAGCAACTGGTTGAGATTCAGCAAACAATGGCTTGTGGAGCACAAGCAATCTATTCCGCGTAGAGCGAGATGATGTTGAGGATGACCTGGGAGGCTTTCTCGATGCTCTGGAGAGGGACGAACTCCATCTTGCCGTGGAAGTTCAGGCCACCGGCGAAGATGTTCGGGCAAGGCAGCCCCTTGAAACTCAGGTTAGCACCGTCGGTGCCGCCGCGGATAGGCTGGATCTTCGGCTTGATGCCGGCCATCTCCATAGCCTTCACGGCTTTCTCAACCACGTGATAGTGCGGTTCCACCTGCTCGCGCATGTTGTAGTACTGATCCTTGATCACAGCCGTCGCCGTACCATCGCCGTACTTCACATTGATGAAGTCCACGCATTTTTGCATGATCGCCTTCTTGCTCTCGAACTCCTTGCGGTCGTGGTCACGGATTATGTAGGTGACATCCGCCTCCTCGACCGAACCGCTGAAACCGACAATGTGGAAGAAGCCCTCGTAGCCTTCGGTATATTCAGGCCTCTGCTGAACAGGCAGCAATGCGTTCAACTCAGTGGCGATCAGGATCGCGTTCTTCATCTTGCCCTTCGCGTAGCCCGGGTGCACGTTCCTTCCCTGAATGTGGATCTTCGCCGAGGCCGCGTTGAAATTCTCGAACTCCAGCTCACCGATCTCCCCGCCGTCCATCGTGTAGGCATATTCAGCCCCGAACCTCTTGACATCGAACTTAACCACGCCGCGCCCGATCTCCTCGTCAGGCGTGAAACCGATCTTGATCTCACCGTGTCTGAACTCGGGATGCTCCACGATGTACTGCACCGCGTCCATGATCTCGGCCACGCCGGCCTTGTCGTCCGCACCCAGAAGGGTTGTGCCGTCGGTGGTGATGAGCGTCTGCCCCACATAATGAAGCATCTCCGGGAACTCCGAAGGCTTCAGCGCCAGTCCAGGCACACCTTTCAAAGGAATGTCCCCGCCGTCATATTCATTGATGATCTGAGGCTTGATGTCTGCTCCCGAAGCGTCCGGAGCGGTGTCCACGTGGGCGATGAATCCGATTGCCGGCACTTTCGCCTCGATGTTCGAAGGGATCGTGCCCATCACGTAACCATATTCATCAAGAGTGGCTTCCACTCCGAGAGCCTGCAGCTCGTCGCGCAGCATGCGGAGCAGATTCAGCTCCTTCTCCGCCGATGGCTGGCTCTCTGATTCCTCGTTCGACTGAGTGTCAACGCTGACGTACCTCAGGAACCTGTCTAAAACTTTTTCCATTATTCTTGTTATTTTCTGGTCACCGAGCCTGTCGAGGCCACTTCATAATGGCACTTCGGCGGGCACGGTGGCCGTTTGTTTATTCCTTAGCCCTCAAAGAGGCGATGATGGTGTAGGCGATGATTCCGAGGAACGGGATGATGGCGATGGCTTCGCCGTATTGGGCGTTCCAGCCGGTCAGGAACCAATCCACGTTGAAGAACTTGAGCAGAGCGCTCACGACTCCCATCAGCGCGCCGCCGGCGATGAAACCGGAAGCGATCAGCGTACCCTTGTTCAGACGTATCTCATTAAGCGCCTTGTCCTTCGAGCGGGTGCTGACGAACCAGGAGATCGCTCCGCCTATCAGAAGAGGCAGGTTCAGGTCGATCGGAATGAACATACCCAGCGCGAACGCCAGGGCAGGAACCTTGAGGAAGGTCAGCACTATGGCCAGCACGGCCCCGATCCCGTAGAGCAGCCACGGAGCGCCGCCGCCGTTCATCATAGGCTGGATCACAGCCGCCATCGCGTTGGCCTGAGGAGCCACGAGCGCCTGGTCACCGACGAAACCGTAGGTCTTGTTCAGTACCAGCATCACGCCGCAGACCGTCGCCGCGGCCACAGCCACGCCCACGAACTTCCAGCCTTCCTGCTTTCTCGGAGTGCTGCCGATCCAGTAGCCGATCTTAAGGTCGGTGATGAAGGAGCCCGCCACCGAAAGCGCCGTGCAGACGACACCGCCGATGATCAGGGCCGCAGCCATGCCGGCGTTGCCCTTAAGACCCACACCAACAAGGATAAGCGCCGCGATGATCAGCGTCATCAACGTCATGCCGCTCACCGGGTTCGTGCCGACGATGGCGATGGCGTTGGCCGCCACCGTGGTGAACAGGAACGCGATCACCGCCACGATCAGCAGCCCCACAACCGCCTGCCAGACATTGTTCACGACCCCGCCGAAAGCGAAGAAGGCGAACACCGCCAGAAGCGTCAGCACGATGCCGAACACGATGGTTTTCATAGGAATATCCTCCTGCGTCCTCTCGGCCTTCCCGGCATTGCCACCCTTCTTGGAGAACTCACCGACAGCCAGACCGACAGCCGACTTGATCACACCGAACGACTTGATGATGCCGATGATGCCGGCGGGGGGGGGGGCGGCGGGGCCGATGTGGCGCGCGTAATCTTTGAATATCTGGTCAGGACTCATCTCCCCGATTGTCATTGTCACACCGGTCCCCATCAGGTCGATCACCTGGCCACCCCAGATGAGGTTCATCAGCGGAATGATCACCAGCCACACCAGAAAACTGCCGCAGCAGATGATGAAGGCATATTTCAGACCGACGATGTAGCCAAGACCCAGCACAGCCGCCCCGGTGTTCAGCTTCAGAACGACCTTGGCCTTGTCGGCGATTGTCTGTCCGATGCCGGCAACAGTTGTGCTCACGGTGTCCGCCCAGGCTCCGAAAGTGCTGACGATGAAGTCATAAAGACCACCGATGAGACCGCTGACAAGAAGCGTTCCCGCACCCTTGCCGCCGCCTTCGCCGCTAACGAGGATCTGTGTGGTGGCCGTCGCCTCCGGGAAAGGATACTTCCCGTGCATCTCCTTCACGAAATATTTCCGGAAAGGAATGAGGAATAATATTCCTAAGACACCGCCAAGCAGCGAGGAAAGGAACATCTGCATGAAGCTGACATCCACTCCGAGGATGTAGATGGCAGGGAGTGTGAATATGGCGCCCGCCACCACGGCCCCTGAGCAGCCTCCGATGGACTGGATGATGACGTTCTGCCCCAGCCCCTCCTTTTTTCCGAGCGCGCTGGTCAGACCCACGGCGATGATCGCGATAGGGATCGCGGCCTCGAACACCTGCCCCACGCGAAGACCCAGATAGGCCGCCGCCGCGGAGAAGATGACAACCATCAGCAGACCGAGCGTCACTGAATATGGCGTCACTTCCGCCCATTTCCTTTCCGCCCCCAGGAGCGGCTTGTACTCCTCACCCGGCGCCAGCTCCCTTTGAGCGTTCTCCGGCAATGAATTTCTTGTTTCTTCCATCGATCGTTATTTTGTTATTGTTTCTTTCTTATGTGGCCCGTCGCCGGGTCTTTCCATCGGCTGCCGGGCTTTCTTTTGGCCGCCGGGTCGCCGCTGAGCTTG
>HF986023.1:0-5590 GCA_000431015.1 Alistipes sp. CAG:514
AATGTCAAACTCAATGACCTCCACCACAATCTGCAGCGTGGCAAAGTGTCTTATGAAGCAGCCGTCGCATCAAACGATGCGGCCAAGATCAAAGAGCTAAAACGCATAAACGCCAAGCACGAGAAGGCATTGGAAATGATTAAAAATGCGGAATATGAACAATGATTTTGCAAAGTCCATCCTTGACAGCCCTTATAACAGGGTTGAGGATGGCCAAAAGATTGAATTGCTTGATATTCTGTCCAAGTACAGATACCAGCACCAAAACAGACAGCTGACAACCTATGTTGCGTATGCCGAGGATATTGGAATAACCAAGGATGAAGATCTGGCCTACCAGAACTGGATAAACGACGGCAATCCGACTGGAATTGAGTCCGACGAGCAGTTCTATGAACTTCAGCGGCTGGCTTATGGAAAGACCATTATGGAGTTATGGTGGCTCTGATTTAACTCCTTGAATAATGCTTTAATCTTTTAGGGAAAACGTAAAATCTTGATTGATTGAACATTCCGTCAGCCTCATGTCTTTTATATGTGAAAGCGGATGAATCGGATATCCCTTTTTGCTTATCCCCAGACACCAATACTTTGATTCTGGTAGAGGTAATTCCTCTTTTATGGCATCGATAACTTTGGTAAATAAACCATTGTCCTTGCCGTATTTGAATGAATTGCCAAAGCAGAAAAGAACATTACTTATGCGGCCTTTTCGTTCTTGTATAAGGGCTTTGATTTTCTTGATATTCTTTTTTGGGAGGGCTTGTAGTTTATCGGAATCCTTTAAACCAGATGGGGTTATCGCAATTTTCGGCGTGAGGTTTACGAAAAGTGCGCTATCATATTTTGTGTCTCCTTCTCCATTGTCAATTACCAAATCGCACACACGGCGAATGTATCGATAACTTTGGTAAATGAACCATTGTCCTTGCCGTATTTGAACGAATTGCCGAAGCAGAAAAGAACATTACTTATGCGGCCTTTTCGTCCTTGTATAAGGGCTTTGATTCTCTTGATATTCTCTTCCTGGAGGTCTTGTAGGTTCTCGGAATCCTTTAACCCAGATGGGGTTATCGCAATTTTCGGTGTGAGGTTTACAAAAAGTGCGCTATCATATTTGGTGTCTCCTTCTCCATTGTCAATTACCAAATCGCACACACGGCGGATGGTTCGGCCAATATATTTCTCCTCCGGGTCAGTTTTTCCACCAGGATTGACCCCTACGACCAGAATCGTGTTCTTGGGATCCTCTGTCTTGGATAACTCAAGAGAATAACGGTGTTCGCCTTTCTCCCAATCATTGGCAAGGCAGAAAAGGCTATCATTGATTTTAATAGGAGGTGTACTCATTGTAATTTTAGTTTTGTGCTTCTGCAAATATAGTGAAATTTCAATTGGCTGGACGCGGCCACGTTTTGTTTTGCAATGCGTTGGTTTCAGTGTTTTATGAAATGGGGCGTGGAATTGTGGCCAAAAAACGGCTGCGATTCCACGCTTGGGGTTAAATGATATCTGATTATCAATGAGTTATAAATTTAACCGTGGCCGCATCCCGCCACGAGAGGGCAAGCGTTTCCGAGCGGTACCGCAAGCGGCATCAAGCACTCAGCAGACGGCTTACTTCTGCCGGGATTCAATGCCCAGTCGTAGGTATAGGCCTCGTCGGCCCCGACAGAAGACTCTGCTAATTTTAAGTTTTGTCCTTTGGCCTTCAATTCGAGGAGTTCGCCGATTGAAATCTTTTCTTCCAAGCGGCGCAGAAGCGCCTCGATTGATTTGCTGTCGGCATAGTGGACAATTTGAGACGTGAAAGGCATCTCAAGCCAGATGATCTCACGCTTCGCGACATCCAAGACACCGAATACCAATCCCTTGGACAAGTTCGCCTCGCTGATTCGCACCATGTGCTGGACACATGACGGATCGTATGCTACGCCTGTTCTTTTAGAGATTTTCATTGGACAGACTGAATCCATCCAGCCGACGACTAGGTTAGGGGAGAGTGCACCGCAAGAGTAGGCATTGCATGTGAAAGTCACATACTTTGCTCCTTCCGCCTCCAGTTCAGGAATGGAAAGGTCAATATATTCAGCAGTGCCGACCATTTCCGGAATTTCCAGGATGTCTCCGGAGTGCTTTGCTCCATGGCAGGTAAGATCCCCGAAATAGCAATAACCGGTTTTCCCCTCCGGCAGTGCTATCCGGCAACTCAAATCCATGTCAAGATGCTGGGCATGTAATCCTTTTCCCCACTGGAGGAACAAGCGTACAGTTTCCCCGTCTACAGGAAAACGGGTCCCCATCAAGGCGCAGGATGCGTCTTGAACAGTCGATGTGCGGTCGCCCACACTTACAGGAATATTGTAAAGAGATGGGTCAATGTAGATGGTCTTGGCTTCAGTCTTCTTGGAAGCGAAACGGCGTTCCATAGAAGACTTGTAGATTTCATTGACACTTTTGACCATCTCCTTTCTGGCCTCGTCATTGTATAGGCCGAGTAGCTTGTTTGCATTGATACGGTGAGTTATCCCTGTAATTGGGCGCGCAACTCGTGGCACCTTTATATCAAAATAGGTCTCGGCAGCATTGCCTAATGACAATAACAACCGCGCAGGGAGTCTGTCTGCGATTTCGTCGAAAGCAGCCAATGTTTTCTCGCTGCCGAAACGAAGCATTGTGGCGAACAGGCAACGTGCAAACATCCCGGGGCGTTCCTTGAGCAGTGCAATGGTCTTGTCTGCATCGTTCTCGGAACGGGCCTTGTCCACACGGCCTTGCCAAGTAGAGTAGTCCTGCTTGTAGAAGACATCAAGAATCTCTGCCAGATGCTCCATGCCCAGTTTGCGTGAATACTCACCTAAACGGAGAGCACGGATCATACGTACCCACATGCCGCGTTTCGGATTCATGTCCTCAGCTGCCTGTGCTGCCGTCATCGGTATGGCATTCAGCCATTTGGCGACACGAAAACAAACTTTGCGGTCATATTTTTGAGCTTCAGATTCTGGGTCATCTCCCCGGCAGCATCCACACACCTATCAAGTGGCCCCGTACGGTTCAGGCAGATATCCAGATGATGCGTTCAGATAAATTGGGTTACAATGCTCCTATTGAGGTTTATGACCACAAGTATTACCGGTATTCTGACCCGGATTACAGCATAACGGACATGCCGTTGTCCCAGAATGACTATGAGGTTATGCAGGAAGCGGTCGACATGCTTCGCCAGTTGCAGGATTTTGACCAATTCTCAGAAATGAGCGATGTCGTAAGCAGTCTCCAGGACAAGTTGGCCGTTACGAAGAACAACCGCAGACCCATCGTGCATTTTGACAATGTGCCGGACTTGAAAGGGCTGAAACTGCTTAATCCATTGTACAACTACATTGCCCATAAGCAGACGCTCCGGATATCGTATCAGTCTTTTTCTGCGCGAGAGCCCCAGGAATACATATTGTGCCCATATCTACTGAAGGAATTCCGTAACCGCTGGTTCCTCTTCGGCAGTCGTGCGGCCGATCTTGTCCTGTTCAATCTCGCTCTTGACAGAATAGTAAGCATTGAACCTGCAGACATCCCTTTCCGGGAGAATCCGGATTTCGATTCTGAGCATTTCTTTGACGATGTGATTGGGGTGAGCAAGAATATGAAGGATTCCCCGCGGAAGGTAAGGTTCCGGGTGACGCGCGAGCAGAGCCGATATATCAGCACGAAGCCTATCCATCCGTCGCAGAAACTTCTGGAGATGAATGAAGAGGAAGGCAGCTGTGTCTTTCAGATTGAGGTCGTGATCAATGTTGAAATGTACTCGGTGTTCATGAGTTACGGCCCAGGTGTCAAGATCATCTATCCAAGGCAAGCCGTCAATTATATGAGGAATAAATTACATGAAGCAGCCACCCTGTATGATGAGTTCGTCGGAAGTCATTGAGATATGGAAGGTGTCTATGCCGTTGGGAATTACTATTTTTGAGTAGGTCACAGGTTTTGACTTTTTTCATATTTTAGCAATGATGGCATCGCGGATTCCCCACGAGCGACTTCTAGGCAGAATCACGCCCGCAGGGTCCCGCCCGATACCATGCGAGCGACTTTTCTCTCAATTCTCGCCCGAAGACTCCCGCTTGATACCCACAAAGCGACTTTCCACGCTATTCTCGCCCGAAGATTCCCGAGCGATACTCTGCAAGCTATAAAGCGAAAAACAAAGCATAATGGAATGGGTACTAGAAAATGGATCTAAGATGCTTGTGAATCCGTCGAAGAATTATAGACTCCTATGGTGACCTCGTTGCAGAGGGGGGGCATAAGTTTTCTCCGCTATTTCAGATGCGAATAAAGAACAGCTGCTACTCGAACAACTTTTTAAGAATATTCAACTCTATGTGCAACTTTCTTGAGATCCGCTTTAGGTCGAGTTTATATTTCTTCCTTAGGACAATCGCCATGCGGCACCTCTCATCCACGCTTAAATCCGAGAGGAATCTGACCTTATATTCATTTCTTAACATTTGTTGAATGATAAGGTTAACCTCTTCATCCGACAAAACCACCAATTCGCCGATGCCTTCCGCGAGATTGAAATACGCATCAAAGTCCCTGACCACACGATTGCTATAGTTCCATGAAGACTTCAGCACTTCCTCTGCCTTACCGTTCATCACATAGGACTCAGGAAGTATCATACCCACGGTTTTGTTAAAGTAGTAATTTTCAGGCAGTTTCACCCTCGTCCTAAAAGTATTCCGGCAAAACTTATCTGAAAGATCCTTTATTTGTACTTTTTCAAAAAGTCTATTTATGTCACTGAATATCAAATTGCAAGAGCCCCATAGATAACCCGGGGCAGCGATGTTCGGACATGCCTTTAAAGGATTTCTGGCAATGTACACTATAGTGTCTTCAAGTTGCTTTTTATCTTTCACGCGAATGAGTTTGAAGCCGTAGTTTTCCGGGAGGGGGCTGTGGCCGTTTGCAATCAGGCGCGCATTTATTCTCCTGAATATGAAAGACATACAATTAACAATGTCGTTTCCGGTCGCCAAAACAAGGAAATGACCGTGATTGATCATAAAGTTAAACACCACAATGGAGACATTATGAATATACTGAGCTATCGCAACAGTGTTCATTCCGTCCACGTACTCACTCTCGTCATTAAAGAGTTGTCCTGTTTCGATCGAGTCCAGCACCACATGATAATACCATTTCGGCCATGTGCGATACTCCTTCCAAAGTTTTAGTCGTTTACGTTTAGTCATGTTTTTACATTTTTCGCCAAAATACGACAATTTTTCATATCGGATAATAAGAAACAGAAATATTTACTATCAAAAACATATATTTCTGTTTTTTATGATAAAATAATATTTTGCATCATTAATTATCAATAACTTATGTTTTTAAGCATCAAATCAAAGAGTCGTTCAAAAAATATCCGGTGAGCTCACGAAATAAGAATTCCTTCCTCATTCGTACAAGAATTCCTATCCACCGGTATCGAGTTTTGCCAGTGAACGATGAGGGCGGGATTCGGGCGGTTTCGCGCCCGGGGAGGCACACGGAGAGACAGATGGACGTGTTGGGCGGG
>HF986023.1:5606-9091 GCA_000431015.1 Alistipes sp. CAG:514
CACACGGAGAGACAGATGAACGATTTGGGCGGGATTCGGGCGGATTGTCGCTCGCGGAGTCACATGTGGGACAACCAAGGCGGGATTCGGGCGGATTCGCGCCCGGGAAGGGACAAGCGGGTAGTGAACGGAATATAGAAGTATGATGCTGTGAGCAGGGATATAGGGAGGGATGTAAGCCGGGATGCCAGCGGAAATGCCAGAGGGAGCTGCCAGCGGAAATGCCAGAGGGAGCTGTCAGCGGAAATGCAAGAGGGAGCTGTCAGAGGAAATGCCGGCCGGGGATGGGACGGGGATTTGGTCAGCGGCCCAGGAGGAAGAGTTGGGAGGCGTGGGTGCGGGGAAGGGTTTGGAGGTTGGTTATGTCTTTTGCGGAGGGGGTTACACGGATGGAGAGGAGGTCTTTGGCGGAGGGGGTTACACGGATGGAGAGGAGGTCTTTGGCGGAGGGGGTTACACGGATGGAGAGGAGGTCTTTGGCGGAGGGGGTTACACGGATGGAGAGGAGGTCTTTGGCGGAGGGGGTTACACGGATGGAGAGGAGGTCTTCGGAGGCGAAGGCTAGGGAGGGGGTGTTGTTGTTCTCGCTTAGGTGGCAGAGGAAGAGGTTCTTCAGGCCGGGGTGCCAGAAGCGGCGGATGGCGGAGGCGCATTCGTCGTTGCTCAGGTGGCCGTTGCCTTGGCAGATACGCATCTTTAGGTCGTGGGGGTAAGGGCCTCCTATGAGCATTCCTGAATCGTAGTTGGACTCGATCACCACGGTGTCTGCCTTCCGGGCATATTCAATGGCCTCGTCGGTCGCGCGGCCGGCATCGGTCATCAGGAAGAAACTGACGGAAGACCATTCTATGAAATAGCCTACGGTCTGGGTCGCGTCGTGCGGCACCACAAAGTGGCTTACCAAAGGGAGATCCTCTTCGGGAACATCATCGCGCAGTCTTACTCTGACGGGGGCGGCGGGAAGGATGCGGCGGTAGGAGGCTATGTGGGCCTGGGTGAAGGTGTGATGGGAAAGGGCCTCGTGGAGAACGGCGGTTGCGTAGACCGGCTTTCCCAGATGCTTGCAGTAGGAGCCAAGGTGGCGGATGTGGTCCAGATGGTCGTGGGTCACTAGAACGGCCTGGAAGGCATCCGTGCCCAGGCCGTGCTCCGCCAAGGCCTTTTTCAGGCGGCGGACACTCACGCCGGCGTCGATCAGGAGGCCGGACTTGCCGTCGGAAAGGAAATAGCAGTTGCCGCAGCTGCCGCTGGAGAGGCTCAGAAACTTCAACATCAATTCTTCTCCTCCTCACAATATTTCGAAATCACACTGTAGGCGTCGCTTACGCCAAGCTCGCCGGCGCGGGAGAGGTCTATGCAGCCTTTCTCCTTGTCCTTCAGGTAGATCAGCACCAAGCCTCTGTTGAAGTAGGCGTCGCCCATGTAAGGGTAGACATTGATGGCTTTCGTGTAGCTGTCCACCGACTCCACGAACTTGGAGGACAGGCAGTAGAGGTTGCCCAGGTTGAAATAGATGTACGGCACTCCCGGCAGGAGGCGGTCGGCGGCAAGCATGTCGTCGATGGCTTCCGAATAGTCATACGTCCGGCTGACCTGATCCCTCACACGGGCGCGGGTGGTACCCTTGTCATCCATCGTCAGGGTCTGGACATTGTTCTCGATGGAGGAGATGAAGTCGATCATCTCGGCGCGCAGCACTCCCCTGTTCAGGTAATAGAACGCCTTGTAGTACTCTGAATATTTCCCGTCGCTCTCGGCATTGACAGCGGTGTCAAACTGATTCAGCGCGGAGGTGTACTGCTTGGACTGGACATCGTAGAGGCCTCTGATGAACGCCCTGTCCGCTTCCGACAAAGAGTTCGGATTGCCGGCTGAGAGATAGGAGTCGCCGTAGATCGAGGCGTCGATGCCGTGGGCGAACACCGGCTTTACAAGCGAGTCGGAGTTGGAGACGGTCATCATCACAGGAGAATCCGAGATGAACTTGTCGATCAGAGGGTTCTCGTAGCGGTGCTTTAGGGCCACGTTCTGATTGTCACGCCGCGCCGCGAGGCTGAACTTGTACAACGATTTCAGGCGGATGTTGATGTCACGGTTCTGAAGAAGCTCATTGTCAAAGTCTTTCTTTGCGAAATCCGCGTCCAGTGCGATCAACGCGCTGTACTTCTTGGTCGTGTCGGCGAACGAGCCGGCCTCGGAGGCGTTCTTCGCGCGGTACTCCTGCACCTTCTTCTGGGCGATGTCGTAGTCCTGCTTCGAGGACTTCGCCCGTCCGAGCATATTCTTGACGTAGGATCTGTTCAGGTAGGCCTTGGCGAAGTCGGGATAAAGCTCGATCGCCTTGTCGTAGTCGTCCAGGGCGTCGAGCCAGCGGCCCATCCGGACGAAGTATGAGGCTCTGTTGTAGTAGGCCAGCACATTCTCCGGATTGATGTTGATGACGTGATCCATGTCGGCAAGCGCCTCCTCCATGTTCCCGACCTGCGCGTTGATCAGACTTCGGTTGTAGAGGGTGAGGGCGTTGCCAGGCTCGTCCCGCAGAACCCTGTTGAGGTCGCCCATCGCGGCGTTGTAGTTGTTCTGGTCGTAGTACATCAAGGCCCTGTTGAAATAGGCGAAGGTGTTCGTCGTGTCCAGGCCGATGGCCTTGTCCATGTCGCCGATGGCATCCTTGTAGTCCTTGCGCAAGGCATAGACGCGTCCCCTTCTGATGTAGCCCTCGGGGTCGAAGCGGTCCAGTTTGATCGCCCGGTTGTAGTCTTCCAAAGCCTTTGTGGTGTCGCCGAGGAAAAGATAGGAGGCGCCTCTGTTGAGAAACGCTGACGGATCCTTCGGCTCCTTTCTGATGTAGCGGTCGAAGTCGCTCACGGCCTTGTCGAACTGCTGGGCGAGGAAATAGGTCACTCCCCTGCTGAAATAGAGGCCGTTAAGTCCCGGGCGAAGCTCAAGTGCCTTTTCCAGATCCTTCAGAGCCTCGTCATATTTCCCGGAACGGCTCAGGGTGATGGCCCTGTAGTGGTAGCCGTTGGTGAAGACGGGATTCAGACGTACCGACGTGTTGAAGTCAGCCTGGGCCCCGCGAAGGTCTCCCAGATTGTACTTGGCGATGCCTCTGTAAAAGAATGTCCAGCAATCAGTCGAGTCAAGCCTCGCAAGAACGTTGAAATGGCCGATCGCCTCTGAATATTTACCGTCAGCCAGAGCCGCTCTACCTCTGAAGTTGAACACATCCTTGTCGTACTGCGCATTGGCGACCAAAGCGAGGCACAACAGGAAAAACAGAGTCAGCACTGACCTTTTCATACAAATATATTTTACTTTAAGGCTTAAAATTCCTAATTTTGTCGTTTGCAAAGATAAACATTTATCGTGCCTTGAAGACGCATTTTTATAAATTTTTCATATTCATTCTTCTTCTGGCGGACGCGGCGGCGCTTTCCGCGCAGCAGAACAGTGTCAGGATGGTGCCTTCCGGAAGGAATGCC
>HF986024.1:0-10052 GCA_000431015.1 Alistipes sp. CAG:514
TTTTCAACTTCTCAAACACAGGGTTTTGCACATGAGCCATAAGATTCTCAATGCGCGTCTCACCTCTTTCTTTATCATAGTATTTTTATTACATTTGCAGAGACCCTTGTGGCGGACTCTGATGTCAAATGACGGTCGGGGTGGCCGGAGGGAAGAGATTATTTCATACAAAAAGTATTAGGATTATGGAACTTAAAGGATCAAGAACAGAGGAGAATCTGCGGACAGCGTTCGCTGGTGAGAGCCAGGCTCACACCAAGTATTTGTATTATGCCTCAAAGGCGTCGAAGGACGGCTACGTGCAGATAGGCAAGATGTTCGAGGAGACCGCCAGGAACGAGAAGGAGCATGCCAAGATCTGGTTCAAGCTCCTGCATGACGGAGGTGTCCCTTCAACGGAGGAGAACCTTGCCGATGCCGCCGCCGGCGAGAACTACGAGTGGACTGACATGTACGCGGGGTTCGCCAAGACCGCCAGGGAGGAGGGATTCGACGAGATCGCATTCCTGTTCGAGAAGGTCGGCGCGATAGAGAAGACTCATGAGGAGCGTTACAGGAAGCTTCTGAAAAACATTCAGGACGATGTTGTCTTCTCTCGTGACGGGGACGTGATCTGGGAGTGCTCGAACTGCGGTCACATCGTGATCGGCAAGAAGGCTCCGGAGGTCTGCCCAGTCTGCAATCATCCGAAAAGTTATTTCCAAATCAAGGCTCAGAACTACTAATCTTATTTTTGAATATGAAGAAATTCATCTTCGCCGCCGTCGCCGCAGCCATTGTTCCTTTCGCTGCTGTCGCGCAGCCTGCTCAGCCAGAGGCTGACTACCAGTTCACCGTTGTGAAGGAGAACCCTATCACCCCTGTCAAGAACCAGTACCGCTCAAGTACCTGCTGGTGCTTCTCGACCCTCGGATTCCTTGAGTCAGAGACAATCAGGATCAAGAACATCAAGGACACAACCCTTTACCCGGATTTCTCCGAGATGTTCGTTGTCTCCCACTCCTACAAGGACAGGGCTGTGAAATATGTCCGCACTGACGGCAACATCAACTTCGCCGCCGGCTCCGAGGCCGATGATGTGCTTCATGTCATCGAGGACTACGGTCTGGTTCCTCAGAGCGCCATGCCTGGAGTCCAGCCGCTTCCTATTCACGGTGAGCTCGACGCGACCACCAAGGCCTACGTGCAGGCCATCGTAAAGAACCCTAACAAGACTCTCTCCACCACGTGGAAGAAGGCTTTCGACGCCATTGTGGACACCTACCTCGGCGAGGTTCCGGAGACATTCGAGCATAACGGCAAGACCTACACTCCTGCCACCTTCAGGGATGAGATGGGCATCGTTCCTTCAGACTACGTGACCCTTACCTCATTCACTCACCATCCGTTCTACAAGCCGTTCATCCTTGAGCTCTCCGACAACTGGAGGTGGGATTCCGCCTACAACCTGCCGCTTGATGAATTCATGGAGGTGGTCTACAGCGCAGTTGAAAAGGGCTACACCCTTGCGTGGGGAACTGACGTTAGTGAGAAAGGCTTCACCAGAAACGGTGTCGGTGTGCTTCTGGATGACATGAAGTCCGCCGCCGGCTCCGATCAGGAGCGTTGGGTAGGCAAGACCGGCGAGAACAAGGCCGAGGCCGCCGCGGCGCTTCCGAAAGAGGCGTCCGTGACCCAGGAGTCACGTCAGGAAGGCTTCGACAACAAGACCACGACTGACGACCATGGCATGCAGATCTTCGGACTTGCCAAGGATCAGAACGGCACCAATTACTTCATGATCAAGAACTCTTGGGGAACGACCAGCAAGTACCGCGGAATCTGGTACTGCTCCGATTCATTCCTTCGCTCCAAGACCATTGATGTTGTTGTCCACAAGGACGCTCTTTCTAAGGATCTTAAGAAGAAACTTGGAATCAAATAATGGGCATCGTCAAGAACATTCCTAACACGATTACCTCTATGAACCTCCTTTGCGGGGTTCTGGGGGTAATCGCTTCTTTGAACGGCAGGCTGGAGCTGGCTTTTGTCCTGATGATCAGCGCCGCCGCCTTTGATTTCTGCGATGGTCTGGCCGCAAGGCTTCTGAAAGCATATTCGGAAATAGGAAAGGAGTTGGACTCGCTGGCGGACGATGTCAGTTTCGGTGTCCTTCCCGCCGTGATGCTTTTCTCTGTCAGCGGCACGGACATCGTGGTACTGAAGTACTTGCCTCTTCTTCTGGCCGTGTTCTCGGCACTGAGGCTCGCCAAGTTCAATCTCGACGAGCGTCAGCATGACAGCTTCATCGGACTTCCTACCCCTGCCGCCGCCATGATCTGCGGAGCGCTGGCCACTTTGGTTACTGTCCGGCCAGACTGCTTTCTCGCCGGTTGGTGCGAAGGCCCTGTCTTCATCCCGATCCTGACATTGGGACTCTGCTACCTGCTTGTCTGCGAGATCCCGATGTTCTCGATGAAGTTCGGAGGCGGCAACAAGGTCTCAAGACTCGAAAAGGCCAAGCAGATCGCCTTTCTGGTCATCGTGGGATTGTCGGTCATCATCGCGCTCGTCGAGCGTTCGCACTGGTCGTTCGTGTTCCTGACAAGCTTCATCGGTTATGTCCTCATCAATCTGGTGATGAGCGACTTCACGGCTAAAAAGTAGTCAGGAACCCCTCACGCCATGTCTGAGTCCGGAAGACACGTCATACTCTATGTCCACGGAATGGGCGGAGGCGGTGACAGCCGTATCCCGTCCATCCTGAAGGACAACCTGGGGCCGGATTTCGAAGTCGTCATCCGGACCTATGATTTTGACCCTGAAATCGCCCACACCCAGTTGTCGGGCTGGGCGGAGGAGGTTCATCCCGATCTGGTGATCGGTGAGAGCATGGGTGCCGCCCATGCAATCGCATTGAGGGGCTACCCGCATCTTTTTGTCTCACCGTCGCTTAACGCGCCCCGCTATTTCTTCTCGTTGGCTTGGCTGACCGTCATCCCGGGAATGACGGCATTGTTTGACCGGATCTATCGCCCGAAGGATGGCGACAGGCAGAGACTTCATTTCACGCGCAGGCCATTGTTGAAATGGAAGGCGACGTTGGAGGACGCCCTCCGGAACACGCCCAAGAACGGCAGCAAAGACTATTTCCATGCCTTTTTCGGCACGCGTGACCATTATCGCCGCAGCGGCGTAGTCTCGATCCGCACTTGGCGGAAGTACTTCGGCGACGGCTCCTGGACCGTCTACGACGGCACTCACTTCATGGAGAATGAATATGTCCTCTCTCTCCTCATCCCGAAGATCCGTGAAGTCTTGGGGGCTTTTGGTAATTCCTAAAGATTAGCTTGGTACTCCTTGATTGTGCGCGTGATGTTGGCCTCGGCGGTGGCGGGGGCGAGGGCCACGGGCAGGGGAGTGTCTTCCGGGGTGACTTGAAGGACGGCGTCGAAGCCGGCTTCGAGAAGTTGCTCTTTGTCAGAGAGTCTGCCGGCGATCAGGATGACTTTCGGGCTTTTGCCGGGTGCCCGGTGTCTGCGGGAATATTCAAGTACACCGACTGGAACCTTGCCTCGGAGGGTCTGTATGTCGGCGCGTCCTTCGCCGGTGATGACAAGGTCGCATGACTTCAGTTTCTGTCCGAATCCGGCGATGTCAAGAACTTTGTGGATGCCCTGGGCCATCGTCGCGCCCAGCACGCCTCCCAGCGCCCCTCCTATGCCGCCGGCGGCACCGGAACCGGGGATATTCATCACATCCATCTCTGAAAATTCGACGTAGGTCTCGCACAGCCGCGACATCCACTCGTCAAGCATCTCGACCATGGCCGGCGACGCACCTTTCTGCGGAGCGAACATCCTCGCCGCCCCGCCCGGGCCGCAGAAAGGGACGGAAACATCGTAGAAGCCTGTTATCTTACAGGAATCCAGCGCCTTGCAGCGGCAGGAGGAATCTATTTCCTGAATATTCACGAGCGAGCTTCCGGATTTGGCCTCGTCTGTCCGGAATCTGTAGCCAAGGGCCTGGAGAAGGCCGATACCGCCGTCGCAGGTCGCGCTGCCTCCAAGGCCGAGCCAAATCTCCTCGGCGCCGTGCTCAAGGGCATCCAGCATAAGTTCTCCTGTGCCGTAGGAGGATGTCAGCACGGGGTTGAGCTCATTTCTCCGGAGAAGCCCCAGGCCGCTGGCTGCTGCTGTCTCGATGACCGCCGTCCTGCCGGCGACTCCGTATTTCGCGCTGATGATCCGGCCTAGCGGATCGTGGCAGGAGACTGTCCGGAACGTTCCGCCCAGGCATCCGGTCAGTATCGTCGAGAAGCCTTCGCCGCCGTCCGACACCGGGATAATCTCCGCACAGCCGTCCGGGAATGCCCTTAAGGCCGCGTTTCCGGCCTGGGCTGAGGTCAGACATCCTTTGAAGGAATCTATGGCGATCAGTGCTTTCATTGACTACAAAAAGGCATCGGTTCACGAAGAGACTTCGGAATCTTCACCAACTTATTTTTAACGCATACTTAGTAACCTTCAAATAATAACCTGCCTCATCTTAAGGAATCTTTTCGGTCTATATCTGTTTTCTCATCAGTCATGTGCCACCGGCACACTCCTTCTTCGAAAATAGATCTATCCTCGAAAATCTTCTCTTAATCTGAGGCAACTTATTTTTTTCATGTTACTTATCAAGATATTCCCAACTGTCTTCAAAGATAGTGAAGAATTTTCTACCTTTGTAGTTGGAATTGTGTTTATTTGGGAAAATCACGGGGATCCGTGAGGTTTTTCATCAGTAAATGTTGAAGAAAGTGAGGAGAATTTTAACGATCAGCGCGCTTGTTTTGTCCGTCATGGCGATGTTCAGTTGCTCAAGACGGGCGGAAAGTGGCTACAAGACAATACCTTATGTCAATTCTCTCCTGGCGGACTCCCTCCCGCAGCTACGCACGCTGGCCGCTTCGGGCGGAAAATCCTCCGGATCGGTCGTGCTGGCCGGAGATCCGGTAGCCTGCCTTCGCCTCAGTGAAAGGATGATGATCAGCGACGAGTTTGACAACATTGACGCGAGGAAAGCGCCGGATGGTCTTCCGGATTTTTCTGGAGAGACGATGGTCTCGCTGCTGGACTTCGCAAGGATTCCGTACGATTCCCTGACCACCACAGCCGCCGGGCGCGGTAGTCTCCGCAAGTACGCGGTGATGAACGCCCTTTCGGCCCTTCGGATTCCCGGGGGCTGCAAGATCCTTATCATCTGCTCTCCTGCTCTTTCTGAATATGGCGGAAGCGATGTGGCAAACCTGTTCGAAAGAATCGGCTGCGATGTGCCGGTGGTACATTCCTCAGCTCCGACATATTCATTCACAGAGGCTTGCTTCCGTGAAATGAGAGATAAGAACATCTTTACGCACAACATTTCCTACCCTGCCGCAAGGTTGCTGATGGCGGTCCGCGACTCTTCGGACTCCGGCGTGTCCGTCCTTCCGTTCGTTGACAGCCTTGTTCCCGCTTCGTTCCCTGACACGGTCGGGGTGTTGGCTCCTAACACATATTATTCAAATGTCATACAAAATCAGCGTTAGTCCGGAGGAGATAGAGGTACTGGAGCCATCGAGCTTTCCGGGAAAGATCAAAGTGATTGATTCCCAAGGATTTGAGTTTATGAAAGCCGTGGCTTATCTGAGGAGGCAGAAAGTCATAGGGTTCGACACGGAGTCCCGCCCGTGCTTTTCCGCCAGCCAGCCTCACTACGGGGTGTCGCTTCTTCAGCTATCCGGCAAGGAAAGGGCTTTCCTGTTCAGGGTCAAGCTGATGGGAGGCATTCCGAAGTCTTTGAGGAAGATTCTCGCCAGCAATCAGATCATCAAGGTCGGAGCCGCTGTCACGGACGATGTGAGAGGGCTTAAGAAGCACCATGATTTCGAGCCGAAGGCCTTTGTGGATCTTCAGAAAATGGTTTGGGAGTATGGCATCAAGGACAAGAGTGTCAAGAAGATGGCCGCCATCATTCTGGGCGTGAGGATCTCGAAGACGCAACAGCTTTCCAACTGGGAGGCAGAGACGCTTTCCGAGTCGCAGCAGGCCTATGCCGCCACGGACGCTTGGATCTGCCGTGAGATGTACTATAAGCTGCTGGCTTCCGAGAAGAACCCTCTGACTCCGGAGCAGATGCTCCCGAACCAACCAAAACACACTGAAAATGACAAAGATAATATTAAAGAAAGGTAGAGAGGACTCTCTCCTGAGGTTCCATCCCTGGGTTTTTTCCGGAGCCATCGCGCAGATTTCCGGAGAGCCGGCGGAAGGAGACATTGTGGGCGTTTTTTCCCAGAAAGGGGATTTCTTGGCCTACGGGCATTATCAGGTTGGTTCAATCGTCGTCCGCGTCCTGAGCTTTGCGGGAGAGGATGTCCTGTCTCCGGATTTCTGGAGGAATATGATCTCCCGCGCCCTACGTGTGCGTGTCGCAGCGGGTCTCGCCCTTCCTGTCTCATCGGTCGCCGGGCCTTCCGAGGTGCCATCCATCCCGAACCCGACGAACTGCTACCGTCTTGTCCACGGCGAAGGTGACGGTCTTCCAGGACTGATCATTGACTACTACGACGGTGTCTGTGTGATGCAGGCGCACTCCGTCGGAATGTTCCGCGCGAAAGGAGCCATCTGCGAAGCCTTGAAATCAGTCTACGGCCAGGCTCTGAAGGCGGTCTATGACAAGAGCTCAGGTACGGCTCCGTTCAAGGCCGGTCTGGATCTGGTGGACGGCTATCTGTACAGAAGTCCGGACTTCTCTGACGATGAGCAGGTTGTTCTGGAGAACGGCCACAAGTTCTTTGTCAATTGGACGGAAGGGCAGAAAACCGGCTTCTTCCTGGACCAGAGGGAGAACAGGGCTCTCGTGGGGAAATATTCCAGAGGACGCAATGTCCTGAACCTGTTCTGCTACACGGGAGGCTTCTCCGTCTACGCGCTCGGCAATGGCGCCGTTCATGTGGATTCGGTTGACAGCTCGCGCAAGGCTGTGGACATGGTGGACAGGAACATAGCGCTGAACGGCTTCGACCCATCGTCACACACTGGCTACTGCGCGGACGCGATAGAGTTCCTCCACGATGTCCCGGAGGACAAGTACGATCTCATCATTGTGGATCCGCCGGCTTTCGCCAAGCATAGAGGAGCGCTGAACAATGCCTTGCGGGCCTACCAGCGATTGAACGCCGCCGCCATCTCCAAGGTGGCTTCCGGTGGCCTGGTGTTTACCTTCAGCTGCTCGCAGGTGGTTGACAAAGAGGCGTTTGCGTTGGCAGTGTTCTCTGCCGCCGCACAGACTGGCCGCAGTGTCCGGATCCTGGATCGTCTGAACCAGCCGGCCGACCATGCCGTGAACATTTATCATCCGGAAGGAGAGTATCTTAAGGGATTGCTTCTCTATGTCGAGTAGAGAGGCGTGCCGCATGACTAATGACCATGACCATTTAAATGTTTAGGATATGAAAAAGTTGCTGGCCGTTTTGGCTCTTTCTGTGTCTGTGACTGTCTCCGCCAAGGATTTCAATGACATCCCAAGGGCATGGAAATGGGTGGGAATCAACGAGGTCGCTCTGACCTACGACTACTCTTTTACGGGAGAGAAGGATTTCCGTGTCAACGCCGTGACCGGTAAGGTCACGGAGGGGATAAACTATCCGGCAAAGTTCACGGATTTCCCTTTCAGGCCGGAGGGGGCGGTCAATCTGACATATTCACCGGACTCCACGAAGATGGCGTTCACCAGAGACAACAACCTTTGGGTGGTGGACATCGCCACGAAGGATGAGACGCAGTTGACATTCGACGGGTCGGATGTGATCCTGAACGGCTATTCCTCCTGGGTCTACTACGAGGAGGTGCTGGGCAGGCCTACTCATTACCGCGCGTTCTGGTGGTCGCCGGATTCCAGGAAAATCGGATACTATCGCTTTGACAATGCCGAGGTTCCGGTCTTCCCGATCTATTCGCCGTTCGCCGAGGACACAGACCGTTCCGGGATGGGGCTTTCATATTCACAGAACGCCGGAGCCGCGGTGGCGCTGCCGAATGTGTCCCCGACAGGCGGTTCGGTCCGTATGACCCGCTACCCTAAGTGCGGCGACAATAATCCGAAGGTCAGGATCGGGATCGTGGATGTCCGGGACGGCAGGACGGCCTGGGCTGATTTCGACGAGAACGACGACCAGTATTTCGGAACCCCTTTCTGGGGAGCGGACAGCGAGTCGTTCTACATTCAGAGGGAGCCGAGGACACAGAACACCCTCGACCTTTTCGCCGTGTCGCCGGTTGACGGCTCGAAGCGGCACATCTACCACGAGACCTACAAGACCTGGCTCGACTGGATCGACGGCATGCTGTTCGGACGGGATGGAATCTACATGGTACGTTCCTTCGAGACAGGCTGGCAGCAAATCTATTATCTCTCCTACGACGGCTCCGTGCTGAAGCGTCTGACCGACGGGGAGAACTGGAGGGTGTCACTTGTGGATGTGGAGGAAGGCAAGGCCGTGAAGGGTTTTGACGGCAGCACTTCCAAGGTTCTGTTCGTGGCCGAACGTGACTCAAGGGTGCGCAGCGCTTTGTACTCCGTCTGCAAGGGAGAGGTGAGGAACATCTCCGATCCGGCCAGGCACGTCACTTCCGTCAAGGTCTCACCGGACCGCAGGCACGTCATCGCATCCGTCAGCAACTCCAAGACTCCTGACCAGGTGTGGATCTACGATCTGAGGAAGCCGGCGAGGTCGTTCAAGGTCGCGGACATGGCGGGGGAGACCTACAAGGCTGAGAACTATGCTCTGCCTGAGCATATTACGATGACAACCAAGGACGGACTGGTGCTTCCTGGGATGATCGTCCTTCCGAAAGGCTTCGACGCCGCGAAGAGGTATCCTGTCCACGTGGATCTCTACGGCGGGCCTGACTCTCCGCAGGTCAGCGACAGGTTCCGCAGTCCGTCCTACTACCAGTGGTACGCCGAGAACGGCATCATCGAGGTTGTGGCCGACTGCAGGGCTTCCGGGCATAATGGCCGGGAGGGACTTGACCACATCTACAAGCGTCTGAACGAGCGTGAGACCTTGGATTTCGTGGAGTGGGCCGAGTACCTTAAGACTCTTCCTTATGTGAATGGCGACAAGATCGGTGTCGAGGGATTCTCCTTCGGCGGCACGATGACCGCGCTTCTTCTGATGAATCATCCGGACGCCTACCACTACGGAATCGCCGGCGGCGGAGTCTATGACTGGTCGCTTTATGACACGCACTACACGGAGCGGTTCATGGACACGCCGGCTAACAATCCTGCGGGCTATGCCGAGACCAGCGTGCTTTCCAGCGCGGCGAACTACCCTGTCACCGAGAAGAATTACGACGGCTCGGTGATGCTGAAGATCACTCATGGCACAGGCGATGACAACGTGCATTTCCAGAACACCCTGCTGTTGGTGGACGCTCTCCAGAAAGCTGGCAGGAAGTTTGAACTGATGATCTATCCGGACGGCATGCACGGCTACCGCGGCTACCAGGGGCGCCACTTCAACGAAGCTAACCGCGCGTTCTGGCTGAAGTACCTCAAGGGGGAATAGCCGCTGCCGGTCACCGGTCCTGTCGAAGTGACCACCTTGCTTCGGCAACCTCAAACCGAATAGGCGACAACTTCTTAAAACAGACAACAATGAGGCTGAATATTCAGAAAATAGTCTTCTCCTGCGTCCTGCTGGCTCTTGCGGTGCCCTTCTGCGCCGCCCAGCAGGTGACCGGCAGTGCCCAGATCCCCGGCCTACGCCCCTATAAGGTTGATTTGGCGACACTTCCAAAGGCCGAGAAGGACTCTGTGCGCATGGTCGCCGAACTCTGGAAAGGCTATGTCGAGTCATTCACCTCATCTGAAGTGGACGAGAGCCGCCGGCGCTCCTACTGGGTTGACGGCTCACCAGACCTTCTTCAGGAATTCGATGACGGCAACCTGCTCTACGCCTCTTTCCGCGAGAACCGGATCATCGACATCCGTAAGATAGGCGACGGTGTCTACGAAATCGTCGCGGCGACGTTCCG
>HF986024.1:10117-24888 GCA_000431015.1 Alistipes sp. CAG:514
ATGGAGACGGTCTTCCGCCTGCGCGCGGAGGCCGTTGCTTCCGGCGGCGGAGGAAGTTCCAATCCTTTCAGACTCCGCAACTGGCTTGACGCGGAGGTGGCTTCATTGACGGCAATGCCATTCAAAGGCATTGAATATTACTGCGTTCCCGGTAGCGAGGTGCCAAAGCGCACCGCCGTCGCGATGTCCGGGTTCACTACTGATTTCATAAATGAATATGCCCCCGCTTTCTCAGGACGGATCCGCTATGTGGTGGCTCCGTCCCTGGACCAGTGCGAACGGATGTCCGGCTTTCTGTTCAACGCCTATTCCAACCCAATGATGTCCTCCGCTTCCGGAAAAGTTTCTGACAGAGTGTTTTACGGAAAGATTTTCGGCACGGATCTGATCCTGTCCAACTTTTACGATGACAGGCGCGACATCGCCCTTCTTATTCTGCGGTCAGCCTGGCCTAAAGCCCTGCCGATGGTGCAGGAAGGGATCGCCGCCTATCACGGCGGCTACATGGATCTGTCTTATTCGGATCTTAAGTCCTCTCTCCGTCGCTATCTTGCCACGAACAGGAATCTTGACCTGACGAGCGATGACAACTTCTACGACCTTTCGATCCCCGTTGCCGGCAGGGACGGTGTCACCGCCGCCGTGGTTCCGGTCGAAGGCCTGGTCGGAGCCGCCATTGTCGAATATTCATTGACGCAGTACGGTCCCCGCAAGACTCGTGAGCTTCTTGGATGCCGGACTTACGCCGACATATTCAAAACCCTCTCCATCCCCGCATCCGACATCAACGATTTCATCCGCGGTGTTCTATAGGCATTGTCAGTCAAGATCCTTGATCATCCTGTCGTAGATGTGGCCGAAGAACAGGGTCTCGCCGTCGGATCGGAATCCGAGGGCGGAGTAGTAGGTGAAAAGACGGGGCTTTATCTTATCGACAATCAGACTGATGCGAGGCAAGCCTTTCCTGCGGCCCTCCTCGATGCCGTCCAGCATCAGCAGGTGGCCGATGCGGTCGGTCGTGCCGGAATGCTCGAATGTCATCTTGCGGAACTCCGGAAGGACGGCCATGCTGTCAAGGTAGAACTCACCTGGAAGGCACTCAGGCTCGGAGGCGTTGGCCTGATTGTTATCTGTTGTCTTCGGTGTGTCTTCATCTGTTGAGGCGTTCTGCCGCGAGGAGCAAGAAAAACCGCTGCCCTCGAACACGGAATCCAGAAGGCTCCAGGTCAAGTTCTTGACTGCCGGATAGTCATCTCCTGAATATGCCGTCAGCGAGCCGACAGCCTTGCCGTCGACACAGGCGATCCTGGTTCTGGCGAAGGAATAAAGCGTGTCCGGTCTGGCACAGATCGCCCCGAAAGCCCTGACAGCCTCCTCGACTCCCACTGACACGGCTCCGAGTTCGATCCTCTGATCGGAATCGGCTCCTGGAAAAACATCATAACCCATTGCGGCAAGGACGTTCCTTGCGATGAACTCGCCGTCAGACGGACGGGCATCACGGATGGTGAAATCCATAAAAGTCTAGTTTAATTGATGAACTGTGCTTTGAGAGCCTCCAGCTTCGCGTCGGCGTCAGGGCCTTTGGCTCCGAAGTAGAACTTGATCTTCGGCTCGGTGCCGGAAGGACGGACAGAGACGACATCTCCGGCCTCGTTGAAGAACTGGAGAACATTGGACTTCTGGAGTCCGGTCTTTTCCGGCTCGTTGTAGTCGATGACCTTGATGACCTTCGAGCCGACAATCTCCGCGGGAGGGTTCTGTCTGAAATCCGCCATGATTCTCTGTATCTCCTCGGCTCCGCTCTTGCCTTTGCGGACCAGAGAGACCAGCGACTCCTTGCGGTAGCCATATTCAGAATAGATTTTCTGGAGCAGTCCGTAGAGGGTCAGCCCCTGTTCGGCGGCCCAGGCGGCGCACTCGGCGACCATCACGCAGGCCACAGGAGCGTCCTTGTCGCGCACGAACTCGCCCACGTTGAAGCCATAGCTCTCCTCTCCTCCGCAGATGAACTCGCCCTTGCCCTCGTTCTCACGCACGATCTCCTCGATGTACTTGAATCCTGTCAGCACGTCGTAGCACCTCACGCCGAAGCCGCGGCCTATCTCGGCGATCAACTCTGTTGTGACGATGGTCTTGGCGATGTACTTCGTGGAATCCAGCCTGCCGAGTTCCTTCCAGCGGGTCAGGATGTAATATGTCAGGATGGAGGCCGTCTGGTTGCCGTTCAACCGCACCAGCCTGCCTTCGTTGTCGCGCACGGCGATTCCAAGCCGGTCAGCGTCAGGGTCGGACGCCATCACGAGATCCGCACCCTTCCTTTCGGCCATCTCAAGAGCCATCTGCATCGCGGCCGGCTCCTCAGGGTTCGGAGAGGCCACAGTCGGGAAGTCCCCGTCGCTGATGTCCTGATCGGGTACGTGGATAATGTTCTCGAAACCAAGACGTTTCAGAGCCTCTGGAACAATGCGGACACCCGCTCCGTGAAGCGGAGTGTAGACAATCTTCATGTCCTTGTGTTTGGCGCGGGCCTCAGGGCTGAGGGTCAGCGAGAGGATGTCCGAGATGTAGGCGTCGTCCATCGCCTTGCCCATAAGCTCGACCTCACCGCAGCGTTCTCCTCTTTCGAACTTCACCTGCGAAGGCTCCGTCACCTTGTTGACCTCGTCGATGATCTCCTGATCGACCGGCGCTGTGATCTGCGCTCCGTCGGACCAGTAGACCTTGTAGCCGTTATATTCCTTAGGATTATGCGAGGCCGTGACCATCACGCCGGCGATGGCTCCCATCCTGCGGATCGAGTAGCTCAATTCCGGCGTAGGACGGAGATTGTCGAAGATGAACACATGCAGGCCATTGGCGCTGAATATGTCCGATGCGATCTTGGCGAACTGCTTGGAGTTGTTGCGGCTGTCATAGGAAATGCAGACGCGGATGTCATCGCCGGTCGCCTTTTTAAGAATATAGTTGGACAGCCCCTGGGTCGCCATGCCGACAGTATATTTGTTCATCCTGTTGGTTCCGACTCCCATGATGCCTCTGAGTCCTCCGGTGCCGAACTCCAGATTCTTGTAGAAAGCATCCTCGAACCCGGCCGGGTCGTTGTTCCGCAGTTCCAGAACCTTCATCTTTGTCTCGGGATCAAAATCCCCCTCCAGCCACTTCCTGGCGTTCTCATTGTAGTCCTGTGCCATAATTTATGCGTTAAATAATTTATCCTTCATGCGCTCTGTGCCCACAAGGATTACAAATTTACTCAAAAAATCGGCTTTTATTAAATGTTTAAAAATATAATGGTAAAGATTTGACAGTTATTTCGGGGTATACGGACAGTAAGGGCGATCAGATTTTTTTATCTATTTTTGCAACAGTAATGGACTGTTTTGAGAAATTCATAGTTGAGAACGAGGCCGCGGACACGGTGCGCCTGGTGATGGCCCGGCGGGAATGGCCGGTCCCAGAGGATCCGTTTCTTGCGGACATCGATGCGAAGACGTTGGTGGTCAACACAATCGAGGCGCGAAGGAAACTGCGGAAGAAGCTTCCGGAATGGGTGGCATGCACCGGGCTGGTCTACCCTTCTTCGCTGTGTGCGGAACAGTGCAGCTCTTCGGACACGGCGCGTTACAAGGCGGCGATCGTAAAAAGAATCTTTAATGAATATGTTGGTTCAGCCGCTTCGGCGGATTCGGCGACCGAAAATAAAATGGTGACTGAGCCTGTCGAAGTGACCAGCGGAATCAGAAAGACCGGCAGGATCGCCGACCTGACAGGCGGGCTTGGAGTGGACTCGTGGGCGTTCGGCGAGGTGGCGGCGGAAGTGCTTTACAATGAGATGAATCCGGAACTTGCTGCGGCGGCGAGGCACAACTTCAAGGCTCTGGGAGCCACGAACATATTCATAAAGAATTCTGAGGCGACGGCGGACTCGGTGGAAGGCATAATCGGGGACTTCTGGCCAGACATCATATTCCTTGATCCGGCGAGAAGGGACCTTGCCGGGAAAAAGGTCTTTCTGCTGGAGGACTGCTCGCCCGACGTGCTGAAAATGCTCCCGAAACTGCTTGGAATCAGTAGGTTCGTGTTCCTGAAGCTTTCCCCTATGGCCGACATAACGATGGTTGTCGAGAGGTTGGACAGGTCTTACGAGGCTTTTCTGCAAGCCACTTCCGGGGAGGGTTGGAACGGACAATGGGTGCGGGAAGTCCATGTGGTCGCCAGCGGCGGGGAGTGCAAGGAACTGCTGATCCTCCTGGACCGGGAATGGAACGGGGGTTATTCATTGACCTGTCGCGAGGATGGCAACACGCTGACATTCACTTCGAAAGAGATCGCCGAGGCGAAGGCGGCGCTTCCGGACTCAACATTCGCGAGGATCATCTTCGAACCGGGAAAGTCGCTGACCAAGGCCGGAGCCTTCAATGCGCTCTGCGAGAGGTTCAGCCTTGTGAAACTGGGACGTTTCACCCACCTTTATACCATCGGCGAGCCGCTGTCCGACAGCGAGTTGGAAGATCGTGTCAAGGAATTCAGAGACTTCGGCAAAGTCTACCGCGTGAAAGAAATCCTCCCTCTTGACAAGGCTTCGATCAAGGACATCGGTAAGCGCTATCCGCATTCCGAAGTCTCGGCGAAGAACATCCCAATGTCCAGCGATGAACTGCGTTCCCGCCTGAAAGTCAAGTCCGGCAACGACGCCCACATCTTCGGAGTCCGTATCGAGACCCCATACAACCAGGACAACTATCTGATTGTCACTGACCCGGCCAGCCGCTGAGATTGCTCCTTCAAGGATCCAGCAGGCTACTGAGCCCGCCGGTCACTGAACCCGGCGAAGCGCCGGGAGCGGGATCTGGAATATTCAAAATAGGGTACAAAAAAAGGGAAAGCTTAGTACATCGCACCGCTACGACCTCCTACCCTTGCTGCCTTCCGACCCTGGGGGAATTCAGAGGGAGCTGGTCGTGTACGACTTTCCCTGACTGCAAATATACTACTTTTCGTTGAAACTGTCAAAAATGAATGGCAGGATGTCGTCCACTTTGTCAAATTTCCACGTTTTCTTCGTTCCGTACATGATCACGCTCATCGCCTGGCCGGACAAAGTCTGGTACTCGGCCATCACCTGACGGCATGCGCCGCAAGGCGAGCACGGGCCGTCGCTGACCGTTCCCTCAAAGCCACCGACGATTGCCAGGGAAACCATGGCCTTACCTGGATAATTGGCGCTGGCTGAGAACATCGCGGTTCTTTCCGCACAAAGGCCGGAAGGGTAGGCGGCATTCTCCTGATTGGCGCCTTTCACGATCGTCCCGTCCTCCAGGCGAAGGGCGGCGCCGACGTTGAATCTGGAATATGGAGCGTAGGAGCCTTTCTGAGCCTCGATGGCAGCCTCGACAAGTTGCCTGTCCTGAGGATTCATTTCCTCGGCGGAGGAATATTCTGTGTAGTTTATGTCCAGCTTTACTGCTTTCATGTTCAGTGGTTTTGTGTAACATCATTCAAAGTTAGCAAAAATTGTGCATATTCAAGCATTTGAGTAAATTTGTAGGCCCTTATCGCACGAAGCCTCTTCACCGCCTGCGGTGAAAGCAAGTCCCTTCCCCGAGGGAAGGGATTTAGGGTTGGGGTAACGTAAAGTGATTTTCAGTGGGCAGTCACTTGGAACGTAAGATACATTTAATAGGACGTAATCGCCTATAAGCGAGAGAAGAAGTAAGTTATGAGAATCTGCGTCGGTCTTTCGGGAGGAGTTGACTCCAGTGTCGCCGCTCTGCTTCTGAAGCGGCAGGGCTATGATGTGTTTGCCATGTTCATGCAGAACTGGCACGACGCGGACGCCACGCTGCACGGGGACTGCGAGTGGGAGGAGGATCGCTTCGTGGCGGAGATGGTCGCCCGCAAGATCGGTATCCCGTTCTATTTCGTCGATCTATCAAAGGAGTACCGCCAGAGGGTGGTGGACTACATGTTCAATGAATATTCCGCCGGTCGTACCCCTAATCCGGACGTTCTGTGCAACCGCGAGATCAAGTTCGACGCTTTCCTCAAGGCCGCCGGAAAGCTTGGGGCCGACATGGTCGCTACGGGCCATTATTGCCGCCGCGTCCCGCTGCTGGACGCTGACGGCAGGCAGGTCATGATTGACGGCCAGCCTCAGTGGAGGTTACTTGAAGGGGTAGATCCGAACAAGGATCAGAGCTATTTCCTTTGCCAGCTCAGTCAGGAGCAGCTCGGCAAGGCTCTCTTTCCGATCGGCCACCTGACGAAGCCGGAAGTCAGGGAGTTGGCCCGCCAGGCCGACCTTCCGTCAGCCGACAAGAAGGATTCCCAGGGAATATGCTTCGTCGGCAAGGTGGATCTTCCGACGTTCCTTCAGCAGAAGCTCAAGCCCGCGGAGGGCGACGTGGTGGAGGTGTACGATGCCTACTACGCTCAGAGCGAGCAGTATCGCTTCGTCCACGACACCCTCTCCTCGCTGCTGGAGACTCCAGGCGAGCCGATGATGGTCACTGAATATTCCTCCGAGGATTCCGGAGGGAAGCCGTTCAACAACCGCCGGGTCACTGACAGTAACAGTCCGGCCACTGAGCCTGTCGAAGTGGCTAAATCTACAGGAAAGGCCGATTGGAGTGAAAGTGGCCCCGCACCTTCCGCGTTTCGCGCTCCATCCCGTCTCGCCTGCGGCGAGCCACCCGTTCACGAGGCCACGGGCGGCCACGGGTGCGGAACCACATCCACTCCAACCGGAGGGTTATCGCACCGGAATGACTTCGATGTGGAAAAAATCGCCAGGTTAAGCGATGAGGAACTGATGAGGTTGTCAGAACCGATACGGTACGATGACATCAAGTTCGAGACGGAGACCTACCGGGCTGGGAAAAAGCACATCAAGAAGACACGATACAAGGAGAATCCGTTCGGAAAGATTGTCGGACGGCACGACGGGGCGCAGTTCTACACGATCGGCCAACGGAAAGGTCTCAACATCGGAGGACATAAGGACTCCATCTTTGTGATTGCCACGGATGTTCCGCGAAACATCATATACGTCGGCGAGGGGCACACTCACAAGGGGTTGTCACGCAGTTGTTTACGGATCGCGTCCCAAGATATTCATTGGATCAGGACAGACCTTGCGATGGCAGACGGCGAAATCCGCCGCTACCGGGTCCGCATCCGTTACCGCCAACCACTTCAGGACGCGTTCCTGATCAAGAGGCCGAACGGCATATTCATCCTCTTCGACATCCCGCAACGCGGCATTTCCAACGGCCAGTTCGCCGCCTGGTACTCCCGTGACGGCGAGATGCTTGGCTCCGGAGTCTATTAATCCACAACCAGTCTACTGTCCGGGAGCGTCGCTCAGGGATTTCGCCGCTGACTCGCCGGCAATGTAGCCGGTGGAGAAGGCGCACTGAAGGTTGTAGCCGCCGGTGTCACAGTCCATGTCGAGAACCTCGCCGCAAAGGTAGAGGCCGGGCTTGAGGCGTGACTCCATCGTCTTCGGCATCACCTCGTCCGTGGATATTCCTCCAGCCGTGATGACACAGCGTTCGTAGCCCACGAAGCCGATTATCTCGAACCTCCAATCCTTCAATGTCTTGGCCAGCAGGTCAAGGTCGATGTCATAGTAGCGCCTCGGCTGGCGGCTGAAACGGCGGTTCCTTGACGGGGCATATTCAGACTTCTTCAGATCGACCTTCATGATGTCGGGATTCCACGCCTGGAAGCCGGGGATGAGTTCCCACGGCATCAGCTTTCCAAGAAGGATCCTGTACATTTCCTTGCCGTTCAGTCCGCGGCCATCCTTCCACTGACGGGTGCGGGGATCGTTCTTGATCTCCTGCCAGATGGTCTTGATGCGGCTGTTGAGCTCCTCCTGCGGCACACCCGGCTTAAGATCCAGCGAGAACATCACCTTCCCGCCGTTCATCAAGGCTTTCACACATTTGCGGCTGACCTGGAAGCCGATCGGCCCCTCGATACCGCCGTCCGTGAAGTCCACATCACCGAACTCCGTCTCCGATTTCGAGCCGTCGAATGTCACCGTAAGGTTTACATTCTTTAGTTTGGCGCCTCTGAGAGCCTCGCCGCTGCCGGTCATCGGAGTCTCTCTGTGAACATGTCCCTTCAGATCCGTCTCCGGCCTGTCGATGATCTTGTAGCCCTTCGGAACCAGGGCTGTCAGCGACGGGAAGCACGGGATAACATTGTGGCCGAAAAGCCTTGCCCATCCGTACCCGTCGCCGGTCGAGCCGGTTCCCGGATAGGAAAGTCCTCCCGTCGCGATGATCAGTTTAGAGCACTCGAATGTCTCGCCATCGGCGCATCGGATCGAGAAGCCTGGCAGGACATCCGTCACCTCCCTGTCGGTCAGCAGCGTCACGCCGCGGCGCAGCACCACCTCGACGATGGTGTCCAGCACGTCCGAAGCCCTGTGTGAATATGGAAACGCTCTGTCCCCCCTTTCCACGACGGTCTCCAGACCGTTGCTCTCAAGGAAATCAATCGTGTTCTCCGGAGTGAAGTTGTAGAACGCCGGCTTGACGAAATTAGGATTGGTGCGGATGTGCTGCGAGAACTCGTTCCAGTCCTTCAGATTGGTGAAGTTGCACCGTCCCTTGCCCGTGAACAGGATTTTCCTGCCAGGCCGGGGCATCTTCTCAAGTACTGTGATCCGTGCTGAACTCCCAAGGGGAAGCGCTTTGGTGGCTCCGTAGGCGGCCATAAGTCCTGCCGCTCCGCCTCCGATGATGATAATGTCTGAATACATGGTGCAAAGTTAAAAATTTTTGCTTATCTTTGCAGTCCATTTCCAAGAGAAATGTAGCAAGCCACTTTAGCTCAGTCGGTAGAGCAGCGCATTCGTAACGCGCAGGTCGTCAGTTCGAGCCTGATGAGTGGCTCCCCAAAAGCGGGAGGTCTTTCTGGATCTCCCGCTTTTGGTATTTGTCAAGATCCCGCTCCCGGCGCTTCGGCTGGTTCAGTTATTGGCGGGCTCAGTAGCTGACTGGATCTTTGAAGGAGCAGGCTCAGCGGCTGGCAGGGTCAGTGTGTCTGTTGTCGAAGTACCGAACCGCAGAAGGTTTAGATCACGCGCATCTTGGCGTATTTCAGGAGCAGGAGTTTCTCGCCGTAGGAGTCGAAGGCGATTTTGGCCTTGAGGTCGGGGGCGGTGCCGGTGATCTCAAGGATCTTGCCTGGGCCGAAGCGGTTGTGCTCGATCCGCTGGCCGGTCTTGAAGTCGGTCATCGGAGCCGGGACAAAGTCGGCGTCGGAGATCTTCGGAGGGAGAGGACGGTTGCGCAGGGCCTCGATCCTGGAGGCTGTCGGGTTGGCCGCAGAGGTCTGCCTGCTCTCGTACCTGACACTGCCGGAAGAACCGTAGGGATTGCCTCCGCCCATTCCGAATCTGTTGGCAGAGCGGCCATTGCCTCCGGAGTACCTGCCTGAGCCTGTGCCATGGCTGCCGCCGAGCCTGCCTGAGCCTCCGCCGTAATTGCCGCCGAACCTGCCTGAACCTCCGCCTGAGAAGCGGTCGGAGCCATGACCGGAACCGAATCCGCGCGAGCCGAAGCCACCGAAGTCGTCATCGGTGGTGGAATCCGCGAAGTCGTCGTTCCTCAGAGGATTGGCGACATATTCAGAATCAATCTCCTTGATGAAGCGGCTCGGGGAGTTGGACTCGTGCTTGCCGTTGCGCATCCTGGTGTTGGCGAACGAGAGGCAGACGGCCTTCTTGGCGCGCGTCATCGCAACGTAGAAAAGGCGGCGCTCCTCCTCGATGTCGGCAGGGGAGGCCAGCATGCCTCCGGTCGGGAACAGATTCTCCTCCAGGCCGGCCACATAGACATAGGGGAACTCAAGACCTTTGGCCGAGTGCACAGTCATAAGGGCGATCTTGTTGTTGGTGTCCTCCTCGTCCTCCACGTCCACATTGGAAAGCAGGGAGATGTTCTCCAGGAAATCTCCCAACGTGAACACAGGGTAACTGACCTCCGTGTCCTCCTCGGCCTCTCCCTCGACGATGAGGTCGCGGAGATATTCATCCCTCCTTTCCTCGATGAAATGGGTGACACTGTTGATGAGTTCCTCGATGTTGGAGGCCCTGGACTGAGCCTCGATGGACGGGTCGTTCTTGTGGAAGGCGTACAGGCCGCAGGCGTTGGAGATGCCCGTGGCAAGCTCGTCGGCGTTGGTCGAGGCCACCTTCGACGCGAATCCGTCGATCATCTCACAGAATGAGCGGATCTTCGCGACGGCGGCCTGCTTGAGGCCGAACTCGGCGAACCTTTCTGAATATGCCGCCTTGAACAGCGAGCATTTCAGGTCGTAAGCCAAGGCTCCCAGGGCGTTGAGCGATGTTTCGCCGATGCCCCTGGACGGGGTGTTCACTATCCTCTTGAAGGACTCGTCGTCGTTGACGTTCACGACCAGTTTCAGGTAGGCCATCATGTCCTTGACCTCGGCTCTGTCGAAGAAGGAGTTGCCGGAATAGATCATGTAGGGAAGGTTCCTCTTCCTCAAAGCCTCCTCCAAGGCCCTTGACTGGGAGTTCGTCCTGTAGAGGATGGCGAAATCCTGGTACCGAGCATGGTCGGACTGCATCCTCTCCACAATCCCGGAGGCGATGGCGACGGCCTCGTCCTGCTCCGACCAGCTTTTCAGAAGACGGATCTTCTCACCTTCCTCGCCGACGGCCACACATGTTTTCGGGATTCTGTTCTCGTTCTTGGCTATCAATGAGTTGGCGGCGTTCACGATATTGGCCGTCGAGCGATAGTTCCTCTCAAGACGGAAGATCTGACTCTCGGGGAAGTCCTTTTTGAAATTAAGAATATTCTCGATCTTGGCCCCGCGGAAGGCGTAGATGGACTGCGAGTCGTCACCCACCACACAGAGGTTCCGGTGCCTCTCGGTCAACTTCTTCAGGATCAGGTACTGGGCGAAGTTCGTGTCCTGATACTCGTCCACGAGAATGTAGTCAAAGCGGGCGGCGATGGCCTCCTTCGCCTCGGGAAAGTCCCGAAGCAGGATGTTCATGTTCAGTAATATGTCGTCGAAGTCCATCACGCCGGAGTTCTTGCACTTCTCGGCGTAGCGGGAGTAGATGTCGCATATTCTTGGCTTGCGTGCGTGGGTGTCGTTGATGATCGCCTGCTGGTTGTTCCGATAGGCGGCGGCGGTGATGAGGTTGTTCTTGGCCATGGATATTCTTGAAAGGACATCCTTCGGCTTGTAAACCTTGTCATCCAGCCCGAGTTCCTTTATGCAGGCCTTTATGCCGCTCACCGAATCGCTGGTGTCGTAGATGGTGAAAGTGGAAGGGTAGCCGAGCAAGGCGGCATATTCCCTTAGAAATCTTATGAATATGGAGTGGAAAGTTCCCATGTAGAGCCTTCTGGCCTTCCTTTCCCCGACCATCACGGCGATTCTTTCCTTCATCTCGCTGGCCGCCTTCTTCGTGAAGGTCAATGCCATGATCCTCGCCGGATCACATCCCCTCTCAAGAATGTAGGCGATCCTGCTCGTCAACACCCTTGTCTTCCCGGATCCCGCACCAGCCACAATAAGCACCGGTCCGTCCACACTGCCGACCGCCTTCTTCTGCTCGGCGTTCAGCCCTTCAAAAATAGCGCTTTCTTTCTTTTCCATAACGGGTACGAAATTACGGAAAATTTCCCAATAGTAAGTACTAAGTAATCATTAAATATGAGGCCTGCGCCAAAGAATGTCTTTCCGCCGGCATAGCGCCGTTTGTCATTATCATTACAGATGGCCGGAAGTTTTAATTATTTTAGAGGTCTTCAGAATTGGCCAGATCAGTTGAACAAAAACATCAAGATCGACACCCAAAAACTTAATGCACTTACAAAGGCGCTGGAAGATGCTGCCAAGAAGCACGATGAAGCGGAATCGGTGTGATTCTGTAGCTTTCGATTGCCTTCTGGATGGTCTTGCTGTGCGGACATATTCCTATGAATGTCTGTTTTCCATTAAGGTTTTATTAAGGTTTTGCGGAAACTTATGGAAAATAAAGGAAAAATGAACCACCCCTGAAAGTCCGCACAGGAAAGCCAATGCCAACAACTGCAATATGATTTCGGAATTGCTGGGATAATTGCTATATTTGCAGGTTGTAATTTAAATGTGATTGCAATACAGTCAACACTTATTATATGTCAAACATCATCGATTTGAAAAAGGGTCTGAATATTCCGATAAGCGGAGTTGCGGCCCTAGAAGCAAAGAAGACGATCGTGCCTGACACAGTTGCCATCAAACCCACGGATTTCAAGGGGTTGTCCCCGAGACTTCTCGTGAAGGAAGGTGACAAGGTTCTGGCAGGATCCCCTGTTTTGGCAGACAAGCAGCACCAGGACATTCTCCTGACCTCACCGGTAAGCGGAACGGTCGCGGAGATCGTCAGGGGAGAGAAGAGAAAGCTCCTTGCTGTGCTCGTGAAAGCCGACGGCTCCAATGAGGCCGTGGATTTCGGAGCGAAGAACCCTTCCGGCATGAAGGCCGAGGAGGTCAAGGAGACCCTTCTCAAGAGCGGTCTGTGGCCATTCATCATTCAGAGGCCTTATGGAATCATCGCCGATCCGGCTTTGACCCCTAAGGCTATTTTCGTGTCCGCATTCTCGACGGCTCCTCTCGCGGCTGACGCGGAGTTCGCCTTCAAGGATGAGGTTGCCGCGATCCAGGCTGGTGTCACAGCCGTTTCAAAGCTCGCCAAGGTTCACGTCTGCGTGAACAGCGATGCTTCGGCTTTCGCCAAACTCACCGACGCGACTGTCCACACGGTCAACGGAAAGAAGCATCCGGCCGGAAATGTTGGTGTGCAGATCAGCCACATCTCTCCTATAAAGAAAGGTGAGACCGTCTGGACTCTGTCCCTGCTCGCTCTCGCGGCCATCGGCAAGCTCTTCAAGACCGGCAGGATCGACCTTACCCGCAAGGTGGCCGTCACCGGACCGGTTGTCAAGGACGCTTCTTATGTCGTTACCCTTCCGGGAATGCCGATCAAGGCTCTCAAGGGATTCTATGACAATAGTGTGGAGACCCGTTTCATCAGCGGAGACGTGCTTTCCGGCGAGAATGTCGGCGAGGACGGTTACCTCGGATTCTTCGACAATCAGGTCTCTCTGATCAAGGAAGGCCGTGAAAGGGAAGTGCTCGGATGGGCGAAACCGTTCAGGTTCAATCAGTTCAGCTCTTCTATGACTTACTTCTCCTGGCTTCTGCCTAAGAAGAAGTACAATATGGACACCAACACCCACGGCGGCGTGCGCGCGTTCGTGGTTTCAGACGTATATTCAAAGGTTCTCCCTATGGATCTGTTCCCTGTCTATCTGATCAAGGCCTGCCTTGCCGGAGACATCGAGAAGATGGAGCAGTTCGGTATCTATGAGGTTCTTCCTGAGGACTTCGCCCTGTGCGAGTTCGTGGATCCTTCAAAGAACGACATCCAGGCTATCATCGCCAAGGGAATCGACCTTATGATAAAGGAAATGGCTTAAAGGATTATCGCTATGGAAGAAAACACAGTAAAACCAGGCCTTTTCGAGAAAGGCGGTAAGTTGGGGTGGCTGCATTCTACCTGGGATGCCTTTGACACCTTCCTCCGCGTCCCTGCGACCGTGACAGCCAAAGGCGCTCACGTCAGGGATGCCGTTGACATCAAGAGAATTATGATCATCGTTGTGCTGGCTGTTGTTCCCGCCGCTCTGGGTGTCGATTGACAAGCACGGCACACCGCTCTGTTCGGTATGTGGAATGTCGGCTACCAGCACAATCTCGCGGTCGGAGACCTTCCGGGATTCTGGAACCAGTTCTTCTGGGGACTTCTGAAGGTTCTCCCTCTCTACCTTGTCTCCTACATCGTGGGTCTCGGCATCGAGTTCGCCTCAGCCCAGATCAAGGGCGAGGAGGTGAATGAGGGTTACCTCGTTTCCGGTATGCTCATTCCGCTGATCGTTCCTGTGGACGTTCCGCTTTGGATGCTTGCCATCGCGGTGGCTTTCGCGGTAATATTCGGTAAGGAAGTGTTCGGCGGCACGGGAATGAACTTCCTGAACCCTGCGCTCCTCTGCCGCGCCTTCCTGTTCTTCTCTTATCCTATCTCAATGTCTGGATCAGAGGTTTGGGTAGCGCGTCGCTGCGGAGCTGACGCCATCTCTGGCGCCACACCTCTTTCTTATCTTACAGAGGGACAGGGTGCCCTTGAGGCCATCAACAATGCCGGCTACAGCTTCTGGAATATGTTCTCCGGAATCATCCCTGGCTCTGTCGGCGAGACTTCCGTGATCGCTATCCTCATCGGTGCCGTCATCCTCATCTGGACAGGTGTCGCAAGCTGGAAGATCATGGTTTCATCCGTGGCTGGCGCCCTTCTCGTAGGCTGGCTCGGCAATGTCGGTGGAGTGACTGACGTTCCTGCTTACTATCAGCTTGTTATGGGTGGTTTCGCTTTCGGTACAGTCTTTATGGCGACCGACCCTGTCACCTCCGCCCAGACCGAGACCGGAAAGTGGATCTACGGATTCCTTATCGGCGCTCTCTGCGTGGTTGTCAGACTCTTCAACCCTGGCTACGCCGAGGGTATGATGCTGGCCATCCTTCTTATGAACACCTTCGCTCCGCTGATTGACCACTATGTCACATCAACGGCCACCGGCAGAAGGGCAAAAAAGGTAACAATCGCTTAATCATCAAGGAATATGAATACTAACGGTAACGCATACACAGTAATCTACACGACGATT
>HF986024.1:24917-38585 GCA_000431015.1 Alistipes sp. CAG:514
GTCGTGACCCTTGGGGCGGCGATTCTTGCCTTCGTGGCAATGACGCTCAAACCAAAGCAGGACGCCAACATCAAGGCCGAGACCATCAGCCAGATGCTGACAGCCGCACAGTTCTTCACAAAGGACGAGTGCAGCGCTATGGGGAACGACAAGGTTCTGGAAGCATATTCACAGAACATCAAGGAAGCCTACACCGTTGACCTCGAAGGTAAGAAGGTTCGTGACCTCTGCACAGATGTCAGGAACATCGAGCTTCAGGATGGTCTCAAGGCTCAGAACAAGAACATCAAGAACGGAAAGGGTGCGGATCTTCCTGTCTATGTCTTCGGCAAGGACGGCAAGACCGTGACTGTCATTCCTGTCTTCGGAGCTGGTCTTTGGGGAGCCATCTGGGGCTATATCGCTCTGGATGAGGATCTTCAGACCATCGTTGGCGCTTATTTCGACCACGATAGCGAGACCCCTGGCCTCGGTGCGAAGATCAAGGACGATCCTGACTTCAGAGCTGAGTTCATCGGCAAGAAGGTCAATCTGGTCTCAGAGCCTGCGTTCGGAATCGTAAAGACAGGCACGGTCGCTGAATCTGAATATTCAGTTGATGCCATCACTGGCGCCACGATGACCTGCAAGGGACTCGGTGAGGCTATGGCTGTGTGGTTCAAGGCCTACACTCCGTTCCTTTCTTCCGCCGCTCCAGCCAGGCAGTGCTGCTCCGGTGACGGTCAGGAGTGCGAAGGCTCCAAGTCATGCTGCTCCGGTGACGGTCAGGAGTGCGAAGGCTCCCAGTCTTGCTGCTCCGGTGACGGTCATTGTGACGATGCCGCCGAGTGTGACGGCCATTGCCAAGACTCTACTGTAACAGAATAAAATGGAGGAAGTAATATGAACAAAGAACTCAAAGAAACGATTCTTAACCCGATCTTCAAGGGCAACCCTATCACTGTCCTTGTGCTGGGTATCTGCTCCTCCCTCGCTGTAACTGTCGAGCTCAAGGGAGCGTTCGTCATGGCTCTTTCCGTGATCGCGGTGACAGGACTCTCCAGTCTTGTCCTCTCGATCCTGAGAAACACAATCCCTAACCGCGTGCGTATCATCGTGCAGCTGGTTGTGGTGGCCATGATGGTTATTCTTGTCGATCAGCTCCTCAAGGCCTATGCCTACGGAATCGACAAGCAACTGTCAGTCTACATCGGTCTGATCATCACCAACTGTATCGTCATGGGACGTATCGAGGCGTTCGCCCTTGGCAACAAGCCGCTTCCGTCCCTTCTTGACGGACTCGCCAATGGTGTGGGCTACGGCCTCATCCTCGTTGTGGTGGCTTTCTTCCGTGAACTCTTCGGCTCCGGCACCCTGCTCGGATTCAGAATCATCCCTGAAAGCTTCTATGCGGCAGGTTATGTCAACAACGGTCTCGTGATCCTCCCTCCGATGGCGCTGATCCTCATCGGCTGCATCATCTGGATCCAGAGAAGCATCCAGAAGGACCTTCAGGAAAAATAACGACAAAGACAAGTACTGATTATGGAATATTTAAGCTTATTCGTAAAGTCAATATTCGTTGACAATATGATTTTCGCGTACTTCCTCGGTATGTGCTCATACCTGGCGGTATCGAAAAATGTGAAGACAGCTTCCGGTCTTGGTGTCGCTGTTATTTTCGTCCTTCTTGTGACATTGCCGATCAACTATCTTCTGAACAAGTACGTCCTGGCGCCTGACGCATTGATAAAAGGTGTGGATCTGAGTTTCCTCAGCTTCATCATATTCATCGCCGTCATCGCCGCGTTCACGCAGCTTGTCGAGATGATCGTAGAGAAATTCGCTCCGACCCTGTATTCATCATTGGGTATCTTCCTGCCTTTGATCGCCGTGAACTGCGCCATCCTTGGTGGCTCGCTCTTCATGCAGAACAAGGAGTTTGTGAATGTCGGGGAGGCTGCGGTCTACTCGCTCGGTTCGGGAATCGGCTGGTTCCTCGCCATCGTGACGCTCGCCGCTATCAGGGAGAAGATGTCTTACTCCAGGATTCCTGCGGGACTCAGAGGCACAGGTATCACATTCATCACCGTCGGTCTGATGGCTATGGCCTTCATGACCTTCATGGGACTTACAATCTAATAGGAGGCAGTGACTATGTTTTCAACAGTAATTGCAGCAATCATCACAATTGTGGTAGTGACCGTGGTTCTGGTCGCTCTGCTTCTTTTCGTAAAGTTAAAGCTCACTCCTGACGGAACCGTCAAGATTGACATCAACAATGGCAAGAAGACTCTTGACGTTCCTCAGGGCGGTGACCTTCTCCACACTCTCGCCGACCAGAAGATCTTCCTTCCTTCCGCTTGCGGCGGAAAGGCGAACTGCGGTCAGTGCAAGGTTCAGATTCTTGAGGGTGGCGGCACCATTCTCCCTACCGAGACCGGCTTCTTCAGCCGCAGGCAGATCAAGGATGGTTTCAGACTCGGCTGCCAGGTCAAGGTCAAGGAGAACATGAAGATCCAGGTTCCGGAGTCTACCCTCAGCGTCCAGAAACTTGAGTGCGAGGTCATCTCCAACAAGAACGTGGCCACCTTCATCAAGGAGTTCACCGTGAAACTTCCTGAGGGAGTACATCTTGACTTCAAGTCCGGCGAGTACATCCAGATTGACATCCCTGCCTACGACCTTGACTTCTCGACAATCGAGGTCGACGACATCTACAAGGCGGACTGGGAGAGGTACGGTTTCTTCGGCATCAAGGCCAAGAACGAGGTGCCTACTGTCAGGGCTTACTCCATGGCCTCTTATCCTGCCGAGGGTGACATCATCAAGTTGAATGTCCGTATCGCCACTCCTCCGTTTGACAGGAGTCAGCCTAAGGGTGTCTTCAAGATGCTGCCTGTTCCTCCGGGAGTCGGTTCATCCTATGTGTTCACCCGCAAGCCAGGCGACAAGGTTTGGATCTCCGGTCCGTTCGGTGAGTTCCTTCTTCCGAAGAATGATCCTGATTCTCAGGAATATATCTTCGTGGGTGGTGGAGCCGGCATGGCTCCTCTGCGTAGCCACATCATGCATCTGTTCAAGACTCTCAAGACCAGGAAGGAGGTTCATTTCTTCTACGGTGCCCGCAGTCTTGTCGAGGCGTTCTACCTTGAGGACTTTGCCGAGATCGAGAAGGACTTCCCGAACTTCCACTTCCATCTGGCTCTTGACCGTCCTGATCCTGCCGCTGATGCAGCGGGTGTCAAGTACACGGCCGGTTTTGTACACAACGTGATGTATGAGACCTACCTCAAGGATCACGACGCTCCGGAAGACATCAAGTACTTCATGTGCGGACCTCCAATGATGGTCGCTTCCGTCAACAAGTTGCTTGACAGCCTTGGAGTGCAGCCTGAGAGCATTTTGTATGATAACTTCTCGTAATATTGAGACGTGATAGCAGGAAGGGGACTGGTTACTTTTGCCAGTCCCTTTTTTTGTTTTTTTCGTAACTTTGTGGCATGAATATCAAGACACAGATGATGGATGCCGGGATGACGTTGTTCACTAGCGAGAAACCGTTCGGGACAGTGTTGGGGGGCATCAAGATGGAGATGAGCAAGTACGGTGCTGTCAGGAGGGCTAATGAGATCTCTGCGGAGGAGATCCCTGACACCACGGGTGAGTGTGACCTGTTCGTGGACTGGTCCACGCCTTTGAGGTGGCGGGCAATCTCCTGCCGGCTGGAGGATGCGGGGCCGGCGGGAACCAACGCCGAAGGCGCTGAACTGCGCCATTATGCTGCCTCCTTCAAGGAAGGGAACAAGAACCGTGTGGCCAAGGTGGTGATTGTCCTGGCGTTGGCTGCGGCTCTTGTGACTCTTGGGGTGATTGGTGTCAAAGGTGTTCCCGGAATATTCACTGTTCTTGCCGGCATCGCCGCTGCCGCCGCTGTTGTCATCCTTGGTCTGCGACCGAGCGTGAAGGCACAGCAAGCCATCAAGGATCTTATGGAGACAGTGAGCAAGGCAAAGTGACCGACCGGGTTTTTGCCGGCAAATCATGATTCGCTGGAATAATTTGGTGGTTTTTGTGAGGGTATTAGTAGAAACGGTGTAAAAAATCGTTTCAAATAGTTGTTTTCTTTAAAAGAATTTGTATATTTGACGTGAAGTTTTTCATAGTTTAAGTTTAGGTTAAGTAGCGGGGTGATCGCAGTGACTGCGATTGCCCCGTGAATTTTTGTCCACGAGCTTATAAAAAACAGAAATTTCTGTTTCTTATAAAAATCTATTTCTGTTTCTTTTAATTATTTACGTTTAGTCGCCATACTTTTGCAAGCGGCCCGCAACGGTGCGGACCGTTAACTTTTTCAAGTATGGATAATTCTGTTAAAGCTCTTTCGAGGCTAGCCGTGGCGGTAGTCATTGTCTTGACAGCCAGCGTGCTATCCTGCAACAAGATTCCGACTGAGAACGCGCAGGGCACGTTATGCTGGAATTTCTCATCGGGGGTGTCCACCAGGTCAACGGTTGATCTTCCGGACACGGATGCTTTTATTCTTACGGTCAGAAATTCGGCTGAAGAGGTTCTGTATGAGGGGAGATACGGTGATTCCCCCGAGTCGATGTTGGTCAATCCCGGCACCTACACTGTAAAGGCTGTCTCAAGGAGATTCGATAAGCCGGAGTTCTCGGCTCCGCAGTTCGGCGATGAGCAGGTCGTGGTCGTCCAGTCAGGAATGAGTACAAGAGCCTGCCTGAATTGCTCTCAACTAAATTCCGGCCTGAGACTGGTTCTTGGACCGGATTTCAAGGCCACCTATCCCGACGGTGTGGTGACGGTCTCGTCGCCGGACGGTGACCTTAAATACGGCCAGACCGAGAGAAGGATAGGCTATTTCAAGCCCGGAACGGTCGCGGTGAAACTGTACGACGGGTCATCGTCACGTGTTTTGATGAACCGCTTCCTGGAAGCCTGCGAGATTCTGTCATTGGGCTTGTCCTGCCCGTCGATTACACCTCCGGAACAGGGCGAAGGCTCCGGACTGTCGATCAAACTTGACACAACCCGCGTTTGGAACAGCTATGATTATGAGATAGGGTCTGGATCCGGAGCGGATCCCGGAACCACGCAGTCAACCGCCTATGGCGTGTCACAGGCAAAAGAACATGTCGGGGAGAAATGTGTGTGGGTTTGTGGATTCGTGGTTGGCGGGGATCTGTCTTCCGCTAAGGAAGGCATCTCGTTTACAGACCCTTTTTCATCAATGACTTGCATAGCGATCGCATCACGCACATCCGTGACATCCAAGAGTTCCTGCATGTCCGTCAAACTGCCTAAGGGTGATGTCCGGGCGGCGATCAACCTTGTTGACCATCCGGAGATCCTTGGCAGGAAAATCTATCTCAAAGGGGATCTGATCGCAGCCTATTACGGGATTCCGGGCATAGAGAACATCACGGAGTTCGTCCTTAAGTAAGGATTGCCCGGCAGTAGAACACCAAGTAATATTCATAATTTATGAGAAAGAATTTAAACAGGACGGCATTCGCCGTCGCGCTTGCTCTTTTGTGCCCGCTGGCGGGATTGTCTCAAGGCAGGATCTATCCCAGAACGTGGGAGTTAGGCCTGGGTGGAGCAGGCATGAACATAACAAGGACCACCGTGTCGGACTTTCACCAGACTGCCGGCGGGGACTACATTTTCAACCTTGACGAGAAACTGATCTACGGCGGAGCCGAAATCTATTCGGCCATGGAACTCAAGAGATGGCTGTATGCCGATCTGCAGGGGACACTCGGGCTTGCCCGCTATAATGATTCGCAAAAAGTCAGGCAGGGATATTCATTTATGGTCAGTCCCGGGATTCAGTTCCGGCCTTTTGTGCGGAGCGAATGGATCCAGCCGTATTTCAGGCTCGGAGTCAACGCCTTTAAAAAGAATTATCCGACATCGTATTTCGGACAGTTCAAGGGAGATGTCACGAAGGAAGCCTTGTGGAAGACGGAGGATGCATGGAACAAAGGCCATACCTTTGATTCTGACTTGTTTTTCCCTGTGTCTGTAGGCATCGGTGTCATCGGTTGGATGAGCGAGAGGGTGGGGGTACGTGTTCAGGGACAGTACCATCATTCGTTTGGTACGGACGGGGTGAATTTCGCCCAGGTCTCTGCCGGGGTCCTGCTTAGGCTCGGAGGACATAGCAAGGGTAAAGAGGTTGCCGACCGTTACATCACAAGTCATCTGGATGACTATGCCGCACTTTATCCGCAGCGCGTGGTGGAGAAAGAGGTGATCCGCGAGGTGCCGGTGGATGTGGTCCGTGAGGTTGTCAAAGAGATCCCTTGCGAGAGGACATTGGCTGAGCTGATGGACAATGTGAATTTTGATTTTGACAAGGCTACGATCACACCGGAGTCACAATTCGTGCTGGACGAGATCGCCCACATCATCTCAGGATTCCCGGATTCAAGGTTCCTCGTGGCCGGCTACACGGATGCCAGAGGCTCGGTGAGGTACAACGAGGAGTTGTCGAAGGCGCGCGCCAAGGCCGTGCTGGAGGCTCTTGTCCAAAGAGGCGTCAGCGCGGACAGACTATGCTGCAGGGGCTTCGGGAAGCGCATGGCCCTTGTGCCGGAGTCGGCTTCTGACGAGCAGCGCAGGGGCGACCGCAAAGTTGTCATAGAAAGGGTGACATCCGAGTCATTATGGAACTACCTTAACCAATTATAAATCAATAATATTATGAAATTGAATTTTAAATCACTGATTATGATGCTCTTGGGAGTTTCTATGGCATCCGCCTGCAACTCTCTTGAGGTGACTATGCCGGTCGGCCCGCGTGGTGAGCAGGGAGTGCAGGGCTTGCCAGGAAAGGACGGGATGTCGGCTTACGAGCTTTGGGTAAAAGCTGTGAAAGAGAAACTCATAGACTATTCCGGCCCCGTGGATCTCACCCATTTCTTCCTCTATCTGAAGGGCAGGGATGGAATTGACGGCAAGGACGGCAAAGACGGCAGGGATGGAATTGACGGCAAGGATGGCAAAGACGGCAAGGATGGAATTGACGGCAAAGACGGCAGGGACGGCAAGTCTGCCTACGAACTTTGGAAGGAATATGTCGCTTCGGGTGTGGATGATCCTCATAACTCTGGAAAACAATGGGATAGGTCGCACACTTCGATGGCTGATTTCTATTGGTTCCTGACCGGAAATAGGGGAGCTGACGGACTTATTCCTTACATTAAGGACGGAAACTGGTGGGTAGGAGACAAGGACACCGGCGTGAAAGCCAAGGGCGACAAAGGCGATAAGGGTGAAAAAGGCGATGACGGGAAGGACGGCTTGAGCGCTTATGAGATGTGGAAGGAATATGTCAGGGAAACAATCGAGGCTGGTGGCCGGGTACAAGACCAGAACGGTAATGAGATAACCCTCGAGGAGCTGTCGATCCAGAAGTTCTTCCAATATCTTACAGGAAAAGCCGGGGCGAAAGGGAACTCCGGTCTGGACGGTAGGGACGGCAAGGATGGCAAAGACGGTCTTGACGGCAAGGATGGCCTCAACGGCAAGGATGGTAAAGATGGTCTTGACGGTAAGGATGGCAAGGACGGTAAAGACGGCAAGGATGGCCTCAATGGCAAGGACGGTCTCGATGGCAAAGACGGTAAGGACGGTAAAGACGGCAGCGATGGTAAGGACGGATCGGACGGATCCTCCGGGTCGAACGGAAAATCCGCCTATGAGCTTTGGGTCTTGGACGTTACATCACCGGTGGGCCTTGAGGATCCTAAGAATCCAGGAGTCAAATGGGATTCTTCAAGAACATCGCTGTCTGATTTCTATGAATATCTCCGCGGCGCGGCAGGTGCTGACGGGAAAAACGGCAAGGACGGCTCTGACGGCAAGGATGGTGCCAATGGCAAGGACGGGAGCAATGGAAGGTCAGCCTATGAGCTCTGGAAAGAGATTGTTCTGAGCGACAATGGGCTTGACAATCCGGGGAACGGTGTCTATGACATCGAGACATATCCTAAGTGGCCGAGGACCGCGGTCACGGAGAAAGACTTTTACGAGTATCTCAAAGGCCGGGACGGCGAAGACGGCAAGAATGCGCCAAAGATGGCCTCTGTGGACACCATGTATGTGGAGGAAGCGGACTGGACGAAGTATAATGTGGCTCCGGTCAGAGCGCTTGCCAAAGTCGCGTCAAGAGGACGGGCGGCGGTCAAAGACACTACTTATGAATATGTCAACCCTTACACCGGTGGAGCCTCGCTTGTCGTCACCGGCCCGGGCCCGGTATTGCTTGCCGGATGCGAGGTCACTTTCAAGGATCAGGCTGGTAACTCGTACACGAAGACATCCGATGCTTTAGGTTACATCTATCTGGACAAGAACGAGCTTCCGGTATGGACTGAGGGAAGCCCGGGCGCCGGCGACCTGTCAATGAGAACCAGACCGGAAAGTTTCAGGGTCGGGGACAAGGAGATTACTGATCCATCTCTGATAGCCGCCACTTGCGCTGTCCCGTACCGTGTCGGAGTCACTGTCGAAATGACGGATTCTGAATGGAGAGAAAGCACCGTTGATGTGAAATATGACATTGCGAGAGTCGTTGAGGGAAAGACAGAGACCTCTTGGTCAGGTATAGAGTATCCTCATTGCGACATCAATTCCGGGCAGGGATATTTCTTCTACCGGAGTGTCGGCGACATTGCCAGGTTGGGGAAACTTATGACGGATGTCTATGGCGCCCCGCGTATGGCAGGCGATCATTTTCTCGAACTTGGCAGTGACAACGTGAAGAGCTTCTGGATCAGGCCAGTCGGCACAGAGGCGAGCAAGACAACGCAATCGGTTTCTTTTGGAGACGGTGTGGCTCCGTCAAAGCTTGACATCCATTATCTTCCGGTTGTAAGACGGTCGAATGGTATGTATTATGAAAGTCACACGCCGGACTACGGAATGGAGGTCGTCTCTGAATCCAAGACAATCATCCCGGAATACTGCCTGATCGGCTCCCTTGACATCAAAGGTAAGAAGGGCGGGGAAGGAGACGAGGCGTACACCAGTCACAACAACAAGCTTGTGCTGTCTGATGACGGGGCGGCCAAGGTGCCGGTCAACCGTACCAACTACGAGCTGATTTTGGGTCAGACCTCGTTCAGCTTCGCTTTTGACTATTCGACCTTCGGCCATGTGTACAGAAGGAACTCCTACTACGACGAGGAGACAAAGACATTCAGGTTCACGCGTTATGACACCATGATTGATTATCTGAAGGCTACGGACGAAACATGGTCAGACATGTGTGTGACCACGTTTGAGAACAGTGGCAACCTCAATGATGTCAAGATCAGGAACACGGTCAAGGTCATCCTCTCCGTCAAGGATGGTGTCATTCAGAATCCTGACGAAATCTTCTTGATCAGGAATGTCTATGACGGTTTTGACATCACTTTCAGTAATTTTATGTTCAGGGATGTCTACTATGGAGGGAAAAGTGGAAAGTTCCGCTACTCGGAGTCCACTCCTTATCAGGCGGATTGCACTTTGGGTGGTGAGAGCCTGGTTTTCCAGGCCATCAAGGATGCCAGGAGCGCCTGCCTTGATGATTGACGGCTTGTGATGGAAAAGGACTGCCCGGTCCGGACAGTCCTTTTTACTGATCATTCGGGTGACTACAGGTAGTCGTCAAAGTAGTTTGTCACTTTGTCCATCAAGTGGACTCTCCAGCTTCCGAAGACATTGTGTTCGGAGCGAGGGTAAGGGAAGTAGTCCAGCTGGACGTTCTCCTCGATGCATCGCTGGACAAAGCTCAGGCTGTGCTGCCAGAGCACAGTGTTGTCGATGGCTCCCTGGCAGATGAGAAGCTTGCCTTTGAGATTCTTCACGTTGTTAAGAAGGCTTGTCTGAGCGAATCCGTCCGGATTGGTGGCTTCAGTGTCCATGTAACGCTCGCCGTACATGATCTCGTACCACTTCCAGTCGATGATCGGACCGCCTGCCACGCCGACCTTGAATGTCTCCGGATGATTGGTCATCAATGAGATGGTCATGAATCCTCCGTAGCTCCATCCGTGGACGCCGATTCTGTCGGAATCCACGAAAGGCAGAGATTTCAGCATGTTGACACCTACCATCTGGTCAGCCATCTCGGCCTGGCCGCAGTGGCGGTGGATAGCCTTCTCATATTCGGCGCCCCTGTTCTGGGTTCCCCGGTTGTCCTGGACATAGACGATGTAGCCTTTCTGTGCCATGAGCATCTCCCACATCCTGACCTGTCCAAGCCAGGAGTTGCGGACCATCTGTGAGTGAGGGCCGCCATAGACGTAGATGATCACAGGGTACTTCTTCGCTGGATCGAAGTCCGTAGGGAGGAACATCCTGTACCAGTTGTCGTACTTGCCGTCGGCGCTTTTGACTGTGCCGAGCAGAGCCTTTCCGGTCTTGTAGTCTTTGAGCGGATCCTCGGCTGTGATCAGATTGCGGATCAGCTTTCCGTCAGCCGAGACGATGTTCATCACGCGCGGAACGTTGAAGCTGCTGTAGTTGTCGATGAATCTGGTGCAGTCTTCGTTGAGGGAGATCGTGTGCCAGCCTTCCTCGGAGGTCAGCCTGACAGGCTTGCCGAGCCTGGCCTTCGCCACAGCGTCGGCGCGTCCCTTGGCCTTGCCGGCTCCCGGGATCCTGACCTCGATCCTGAACAGATGATTCTCGACAGGGGAGACCTCCGCCGAGGTGTAGTAGACAAACCTGCCGTCGTTGCCAAGGTACTCGACGTCGGCATCAACTCCGGTCAGCCTTCTGACAGTCCCGAGGGTGTCGCAGAGGTAAAGGTTGCGGTAGCCGTCGCGGATATCGGTGCGGTAGATGAATGAATATGTCCCCTTGATGAACCGCAGCGGATCCAGTGGCTCGACGAAGCGGGAGTCGTCCTCGGTGAGGATGGTGCGCGCGAAGGAACCGTCTGCCGCGCGGTACATGTTCAGTTTCATGTGCTTCTGGGACCGGTCGACGACTTGGATGAATATGTTCCTGCTGTCCGGCGACCAGCTGATGTTCGTTAGGTAACGGTCGTCGCCATATTCATTGACATCGCACCAGACGGTCTTGCCGCTTGCCCTGTCATAGATTCCGAGGCTTATCCTCTCGCTGTCCATGCCGTTCATCGGGTACTTGATGCTCTTCAGCGAGCCGGTGCGGGTGGTGATGTCCAGAAGAGGGAAGTCCGTGACCTTGCTCTCGTCCTTCCTGTAGAACGCCAGCTTCGATCCGTCAGGCGCCCAGAATATTCCTTCGCCGATTCCGAACTCGTTGCGGCTTACCGACTGCCCGTAGGTGATGTCGGGATTCTCGCTGACGGCGACGCTGACGGGGCCGTTGTCGAAGATGTAGAGGCTTTGGCCTATGGTGTAGGCAAAGGTTCCGTCATCGCTCCGCGTGATGTTCCCGGCTTCCTTAGGGAAACCTTCCGGAAGACGGGTGGCTGAATAGTCGGAGATCTCCCCGGTCAGGAGGTTCTCCTGGATCCATTTGCCGTCCTTGAAAGTGGTGAAGGTGTCGCTGTCCTTCCAGGATGCCGACACGCTCGCAGGTCTGATGTGCCTGCCCAGTTCGGTTTCCTCCGTCGTGAGGAGTCTGCCTTCCGGGTTGGCCGGATGTGTCGTGTAGACCCCGGTCTGTGCGTTGAGGACGAGTGGTGTCGCGAACGCGATGATTGAGAGGATTTTTTTCATTATTCGCCTGTTTGTGATGTGGTTGAGACTATTCTGTCCACGACGTACTTCTGCATTCCGCGCCAAGGAAGTGTTCCGAGATATTCCTTGTAATGAAGCTCGACGGTTTTCCCGCTGCACCTCATCAGCTCATTGGCGACCTCCTCGTTCTCCACGGAGAAGTCGAAGATGTAGGATTCGACCGCCGCTCCGCCGGAACCCTTTCCTGAGCCGCGGAACCCGGACTGGATCAGTTTGCCTTCGTAGGTCTTCCAGACGTAGCCTTTGTACATGAACTGGTTGAGTTCTCCGGCTTTCACGCCGTCTCCGAAGACGAAGTAGAACCTGACGTAGATGAACGCCGCCAGGCTGAGGGCCGCGATGGCTCCAACCCAAGTGAATATCTTGCCTTTTGTTGTCATGATGGTTTATTTAGTTAGCGTTAAAAAAGTTGGTAAGATTTGGCGGCGGAAGAATGTGCCGCCGCGGATTCTGCAAAGGGTTCCGGCGATTACCTGATGGCGTTGCCGGTAAGTTCCCATCCGGTTATGGTGGAGACATATGGTATGACGGTGTGGGCGATCTTGAGGTGTCCGCTGTAGTTCGGATGTCCGTCGGCTCCCATGTCCTCCACGTTGTTGTGGACGGAATCCGTCAGCGCCACAAGGTGGACGTTCTTAAGCCCGCAGTCGTCCACGGCCTTACGGATGTACTCGAACATCAGATAGTCGTGTTTCGGAACCATGCAGAGGATCGGATGGCTTTCGCCGTAGTTGTCCTTGATCTCGCGCATGAGCTTGTGGTAGTTTCTGACAAACATTCTTTCGGAAGGCTGCATCCCTCTGGAGAAGTCATTGGTTCCCAGATAGATGACAGTGATACCCGGCTTGAGACCGCATGACTTGGCGTCCCATTTCACATCTTTGTCACTGTCGAATGTCTGGAGGTAACGCTCAGGCATGCAGTAGTCGGTGAACTTGCTGTTGTAGTTGCGGACTATTCCCATTCCGGAGTGGGCCACGACAATCTGGTCGGCGTTGAAGTACCTTGCCACGGCGCATGCGTAGGTCAGGTTCTGGTTCTCGGTCTCCGGCCTGAAGCGTTCTGTGTTCGGGCTTTCCGTGCCGTAGCCGCAGGTGTAGGAGTCGCCGACATATTCAATGATCCTTTCCTTCGGGGCGTCGGCCTGCAGGAAATCGCCGTCGGTGATGAACTCACTGATGGTCGTGATGCCCTGCTCGCCTTCGGTGCGCTTCTGGAGAATCACCAGATGCGGGGCTTTCGCCGCCTTCCTGTCCTTGCCGAACCGGGTCTTGAGTTCCCCGGCGCTGAAGAGAACGATTGTGGTGTCTGTTCCGTGAACCGCCACGACCTTGTCCGGAGCCTGGTCCATCGAGCCGTCAAGCCAAACGTTGTAGTAGTTCTTCTTGGTGTCGGACACTTTGAAACTCAATGCGTTGCCCTGAAATCTAACCTTGAGGTAAGTTCCTGTCCAGTCGAATGAGACATCGCCGCCCTTGACCTCGGTCCTTCCGATGTAGGTGATTCTGGAATCGGAAGCCTTGATGGTACTCTCGGTCGCTTTCGGCGCGGCCATCATGAAGGTGGCACCAAGAAGTGCCGCCGCAAGAAGTGATATTCTTTTCATCTTCATCTTTTTTTGTTTTAGAGATTACAAATTTAATGAATATCGCCGATAAGTAAGCATTTGGTTATCCTTAAAAAACAACTTAAAAAACAACTGGCGGCCATTATCTCCGGCCATATTCGTTTGATATTTGGAAATTTTTATTATTTTTGTCCTGACGCCTGCCACACGGCGTCACGTCCCGTGCCGGTGACGCAAGGCTGGAACGAGATACAGACCGAAAGGGTGACCGATGGTCGCCAAGTTATTTACCAAAGCATCGCTGAACTCATAGGACTCACGAGACTATAACCAAAACATCAATCGATATGAGCGTTTTACACACACACACACACG
>HF986025.1 GCA_000431015.1 Alistipes sp. CAG:514
GTGTCTCCGCGGGCGCCTTTCCCGCAGATTCCCGCCCTTATCGTTCCGCTTGTGTCTCCGCGGGCGCCTTTCCCGCAGATTCCCGCCCTTATCGTTCCGCTTGTGTCTCCGCGGGCGCCTTTCCCGCAGATTCCCGCCCTCCCGCCCCCATCGCCCCGCTTGTGTCTCCGCGGGCGCCTTTCCCGAAGATTCCCGCCCTCAACGTCCCGCCAGCTCCTCCGCGGGCGCCTTTCCCGTGGATTTCAAGCCTGTTTGTGCACGAGAGAATGTAGGAGGCGTTATTCAGGGTCTTCTGCGGAAAGCCCGCGTTGATGACGGAATTTCATTGTTGAGATGTCTTCAAAGGGTTTATCTCGGAGTTCTGCTGCAATTCTGTCGCCACATTTGCCGTAAAACGCCTTATTCCACGACAGAATTGCAGCCGGAAGCCTGTACGGACATGTCCGACCGCAAATCTGTCGGTCCGTCCCATCAAGGGATCAAGCCTGAAAGTAGGTTTTTCGTAATCCTTAAAAAACTTGGTAGTCTTTGGTAGTCTTTTCGGTCTGGATTTCTCATCGGGTCATGTGCCATCGGCGCAATTCTTTTCCCCCATGACATCTATTCTCGAAAATACTGCCTAATCTTTACCAATTTATTCTTTAACGCTTACTTAGGAACTTGAAACAGTCGGGAGAGACTGTTTTAAAAGTAAAACTACCCCTTGTGAGGATTGAGAACCCCCTGTAGGGGCATATTTTCAGCTCTCGCCGGGACTTTTCGGACAGTCTGTGGGGAGGGGAGAGACACAAAAATACGAACAAACTTGCTTGTTCGGTAAATTTGTTCGTAAAAAATGGTCAATTGATGTTTGGTTAGTGTTTAGTGGAGATGGGCGGAGTCGAACCGCCGTCCAAACAACGCACCAAGAGGCTTTCTACACGTTTAGTCGTCCTTTGGTTGTCGGCCGCGGCCTGCCGGAAGACGGGCTAACCGAAGCTTATCCTTTGAGGCTTGGCCGGATTTAAAGGAGTCCTCCGGTGCGTCCTTCTTGAATGATACCCCGAACTCGGAACAGAGAAGGCGTAAAGTCCGCGGGATACTCGTCGGAACCGCATCCTAGGCGGCTCGGATTAAGCTAATGCGACTTGGTCGATTAGGCAGCGAGTGCGAAGTTGTTATCAGCAACTAAATTTTTGGAGATCCAGTTTTGCGGGCCGGCCCTCCGGGAGCCCGACGTGCTTACCGCTCAGAATCATTGCTGTCAAAACCAGAACATCCCCAAGCGATTTGTGGCAAATATACGATGAATATTCCGGATTTGTTTCAACAAAGTGCAAAAAAAATCAGGTGACTGTTACCGGCTCGCCTAACCTGTAAAAACAAGTTTGATGGGTTGAGAGAGAAGTACTTTATGTTCGACTGTTTCTTCCAAGGAGGATAGCGATGCAGTCTGACTGAGGGAACGGGAAGGAAATGAATATTTTTTCACCTCAAAGAGCATTTCAAACAAATCCAAGCAAATTCTAATAATACGGTAAAGATTTGACAATAATATCGAGAGTAGGTGTCAGTTTGAAGAAGGTGTGTGCTTGTGGCGCATGGCAGTTGATGAAAGTGAAGAAGATAAAGTGAAGAAGATAAAGTGAAGAAGATAAAGTGAAGAAGATAAAATGAAGAAGATAAAATGAAGAAGATAAAGTGAAGAAAAAACTTTCAAAATAGACTGCTTCTTAAACATTTGCCGTATCTTTGCGCTTGAATGAGACAGTTTGTGATACGTCCGCTCAATGCGGCGGGACATGTGACGGCAATGCCGATGCCTAGGATGGTCAGGGATGACTGGTCATTCATCTATCTTATTTCAGGAGAGGTTCTTACTGATGTTGACGGAAAGCCTTATCTGCTGCGGGGGCAGGACTGCGCTCTGATTCAGCCAGGGGAGGCATATTCAGTGAAGCATTTCAAGGATTCGGTCGGGTATATGGGTGCGTTTTCGCAGACACTGTTGCGCAACACAGGTCACAGAATCCTGAGACTTGGTGCTCCGAGCGTGATGACGGTTCCGATGGAAGACAAGGTCTTCTTTGACGAGTTGATGATCCGCTTGACCAGATTTGCCGAAGACCTACCTACGGTTCAAAGTCTGCTGGAAGTCATTCTGTGCCAATTCGATAATGCTGTCCCTCGCAGCACCGGCTCGGCTTCGTCCAGACTTAGCGCCGCCTATCTCGGCAAAGTCTTCGACCCCTCTCACACTTTCGGGAAAGTATCTGAATATGCAGCCGAGCTCAGTGTGACTCCAAGCCATCTGAACCGCACCGTGAAGTCGGAGACCGGAAGAAGTGCGGGGGAGTGGGTGGATAATGCAAGGTTGTCTTTGGCAAGAACCCTTCTGCATGATCCGTCCATCCCTATCAGCGAGGTCTCCTACAGACTTGGCTTTGAGGATCCCGCCTATTTCTCCCGCTTCTTTCGGAAACTGGTCGGGATGTCTCCGACTGACTTCAGAAGCATGTAGGTGCTCCTTAAATAATTACGTGGCGTTCCGGAGCTGGCAGGTCATGGCGGCCATTCACCCGGATAGGGAGCGCGAAGCGCATAGGCCGCCATGACCTATCGGTATCGGAAAACATTTAACTTGATTGTATAAAAAGTCCAAGCCGAAATCTGATTATCATAAGTCCGCAGGAAGCGTCTGGACTATCTTTGCGCCCGAATTTGTCCGATATGCTTGCATCCTTATTGACATCTTTCCTGATAGCCTCCGCCCCCGTGGCAGAGGTCAAAGACACAATCTCCGGCTCGGTTGTGACATCTTCCGTGAAGCGCGAAGACTTCATCTCAGACATTCCCGGAGTCTCCACTTTCTTGATGAAAAAAATCGAGGAACGCGGAATAGCATCCCCGAAGAACCTGTCTGCGGTTGTGCCGGGACTGAATATTCCCGATTACGGAACATCAATGACTTCAACCATTTACGTCAGAGGACTTGGTTCCCGGATGGACAATCCTGTCATCGGACTCTATGTCGATGATGTGCCGCTTCTGGACAAGAACTGCTACGATTTCTCGTTCGCGGACATCCGCAGCCTTGAATTCCTGCGCGGCCCGCAAGGCACGCTCTACGGCCGCAACTCCATGCTTGGTGTGCTATCGGTCGAGACATTGTCTCCCGCTGTCTATCAAGGGACAAGGGCAAGCATTGAATATGGCGGCGCAGCCACGATGTCCGCAAAAGTCTCGTTCTACAAGGGAAAACTCGGCCTGGCTGCGACATGCTCCCATAGCAACGGATTCTATGTCAATGAGTATGACGACTCCCATTGCGGCCTGTCGGATGCAGCCTCACTCCGTGTGGTCCACGTCGGAAAGGTTGGGCGAGCCGCTTATGACAACATACTGACCATCTCCTTCACGGACCAGATCGGCTACCCCTACAGGTTGTGGCTTCCGGATGAGAAACGGCTGCTGCCTGTTGACTATAATGACAAGAGCGGCTACAAAAGGCTGACCGTGATGGATGGACTTCGCCTTAAAGCAGATCTTGGAAGCTGGAAACTAAGCTCTGTCACAAGCATTCAGAAGCTTTTCGATTCAATGAATATGGATCAGGACTTCACTCCGGAGTCCATTTTCACCCTTAATCAGACCCAGAGGCAGTTCGCGGCCACTCAGGAGTTAATCCTGAAGCCCTCGGTCCATCCTGACTGGTGGGACAGCCAGACGGGTGTATTCCTTATGGCCAAGTTCAACAGGATGAGCGCCCCCGTGGATTTTCTCGAGGGTGGGATAAAGTCCTTGATCCTTGACAACGCCAACTCCGGAATCCCTGCGGATTTTGGAAGACTGGACATCCTTGAGGACAGATTTCGGATCTCGAGCGATTTTGACATTCTGTCAGGCAATCTGGCCGTCTATCACGAGTCCGTTCTCACCTTTGGCAGGTTGATGCTCACGGCAGGACTCAGGCTTGACTATGAGGGCGGAAGGATGCGCTATGATTCCGATTCCAACATCCATTTCATCCTCGCTCCTGTGATGCCTGACCACATTCCTTTCAGCACTTCCCTTGAAGGAAACGAGTTGGTTGGCTGTGTCCAGCTACAACCCAAGATCTCAGCGATTTACGATGCCGCTAGCGAGAGGATGAAAACCCTGGGAACCGGGTTGACTTTCTCTGCCACCGTGTCAAAGGGCTATCGGGGCGGAGGCTTTAACACGCAGATCTTCTCGGATGTCCTCCAGCGGAAAATGATGCTTGGAATGATGGAGTCGCTCGGCGTGCATCTTGACGGTCAAGGAGATCTGTCAACCGATGGACTGACATATAAGCCGGAGAGTTGTCTTAACTATGAGGTAGGCGGGAAATACCGGATGAGGTCAGCCGGGCATATTCTTGAATCTTCTCTCACCGCTTACCGCATCGATTGCCGGAATCAGCAGATGACCGTGTTCCCCTACGAGAAAGGCACAGGCCGTATAATGACGAATGCCGGGAAATCCCGGAGCATCGGAGTGGAGATCGAGACGTGCTGGATCTGGAAAGGGATCTCGCTGACAATCTCCGGAAGTCTGATGGATGCCCGTTTCATTGAATATGACGACGGACGCAACGATTGGTCCGGCAAACGGATACCCTATTCTCCGAACGGAACCTTTAGTTTAATGGCTGGGTACAAGTTAGCGCTCAATGGACGCTATCTTCGTTCCGTGTCGTTGAACGCTGATCTGAATCATTACGGAAGAACGAATTGGAACGAGTCTGGGGATGTCTGGCAGTCGCCATATTCATTGTTAGGAGCCGACATCCGCCTCTCGACTCCGAAGATGGAGTTCTGGCTCAGAGGGCAGAACCTTACCGGGGCGGAATATTCAGTGTTTTACTTCAAGTCTGTCGGCAACTCGTTCTTTCAGATGGGGAAGCCTCGCAGACTGACGATAGGAATGTCAATAAATCTTTAATTAGTAGTATTTTATGAAAAGAATCGCAATGCTTTTACTGGCTGCGGCAATGTTGCTGCCCCAGTCCTGCTCCAAAGGGAACGGATCGAACGAGGAACCTCTTGTCGCCAATGAATATGAATATTCAGGCACTATGACCGTCACGTCCGGCGGATCTGACAATGTCTCGGAGAACGTGACAGTGGATTGCCTTTTGGACGAGGACACCAGAACCATGAAGATCTTGTTCCATAAAGTCAAGTTCGTCCCTCAGATGCCCATCACTCTTGACGTGACAATTCCTGATGTCGCCTATACTGAGAAAAACGGCACGGTCGTGTTCTCCGGTGACGGAATCGTCCCTCTTTCCGGAGGTACTGTCCCGTTCCCGAAGTACACGGTGACAGCCTTGTCCGGCACTCTGACCGCCACCGGTCTCTTCCTTGGCCTCAATTTCGGAGACTATCCGGTCACTTACACAGGCGCTCTGAAAAAGTAGGATATCGGCACGGTAACATAATTGGTTCTTCCGCCCTGAAAGACAATCTGAGATTGCCTGCCGTTTTTTTCATGCTAATCTGCTTTGGTGGCGGATAGATGCGCGGAAATGATTAAATTTGCAAACTATGGCAACGAACACGATGGAAAAGGCAATATACAACAGGACGGAACTGCTTCTGGGAGAGGATGTGATGGGGGCGCTTGCGGGGACTCGGGTGATCATCTTCGGAGTCGGCGGGGTCGGAAGCTGGTGTGCGGAGGGGCTTGTGCGGAGCGGGGTCACCAGGCTGACGATTGTGGATTCGGACAGGATCTGCATCACCAATGTGAACCGGCAACTGATGGCTACCACCAAGACCGTTGGTCAGGTGAAGGTGGAAGCACTTAGGAATCACTTGCTTGAGATCAATCCCAAGGCCGAGGTCACCGCGATCCAGCAGATCTACTGCGAGGAAACGGCTGGCCAGTTCAATCTTGATGAATATGACTACGTGGTGGACGCTGTTGATTCTCTGAAGGATAAGGCGCTTCTGATACTGAATGCGTCGGCCAGCAGGGCGCATTTTTTCTGCTCGCTTGGAGCGGCGCTGAAGGTGGATCCGCTCAGGGTTAGGGTGGCTGAGTTCTGGAGCGTGAGGGGATGTCCGCTGGGGGCGGCGCTGAGAAAGAAGATGAAGCGTGCCAAGACGCTGCCTTCCAAGGAGTTCCTTTGTGTGTACGATGACGAGGTGCTGCCTAACAGGGGTAGTGTACGGAGTTGCGGCACGGAGAAATGCATGTGTCCGAAGGCTCAGGACGGGCCTGGGAATCCGGATCTGCTGAACCATGAATGGTGTTCCTCTAAGGCGCAGATCAACGGCACGACCGTCCATGTCACAGCCATATTCGGAATGACGCTCTCTGGACTTATCATCGAGGACATCTACCGTCGGACGTTGAAGGCGGAGGTCACCGCTGATTCCTCGGCAGGACATTCCGCCGGGGCAGAAAGAACGTCGGACGGTTTGGCGTATAAGTCCGAAGAGGCAAGAGCCACTGCCGATGACGTGGTAGGAAACTCCGCCGGGGCGGAGGGCGCTTCTGAGATCTCCAGGGTGCGGAATCCATGGAAAACGCCGGAGGCCGGGTGAGCATATTCATAAAAATATTCAGAAAGAATGGAAAAGGTTTGGGATCCGTTGAGGAAGAAGGAGGTGGCGCTGACGCCGGAGGAGAAGGTGCGGCAGTGGTTCATCGGCGTGCTGCGGGAGAGGCTGAAGGTTCCCGAGTATATGATGATGAGCGAGGTGGCGATGAAGTTCGGAGGGAAGGATTTCCGTGCCGACATCCTCGTCTACAGGCGGGACACGGCTCCGCTGATGGTGGTGGAGTGCAAGCGGGAGGATGTTCAGATGAGCCGGGAGGTGCTGGAGCAGGCGCTTCGGTACAATCTGGTGCTGAATGTGAAATATGTGGTGATTACCAATGGGTTGAAGACTTTCGGCTTCGCGCGCGACGGCGAATCATATTCACAGATGAAAACTTTCCCGGATTGGGAGACAATGCAGAAATAAATGGGTGCTACTATAACACAAGGCTATCTTGACAGGCCGATTTTCGGAATAGTCTCGGATGCGGCCGAGGCGTTGGGCGTGAGGGCTTTCGTGATCGGAGGCTACGTGCGGGACTGCTTTCTCGGCAGGCCGAACGACGACATAGACATCGTGGTGGAGGGGAGCGGAATCCAGCTCGCCGAGGCGGTGGCCGCGAGGATCGAGGAAAAGGAGAGGCGGCATTGCAACGTGTCCATATTCAAGACCTTCGGTACCGCGATGCTGAAATGGCACGGGGCGGAGATCGAGTTCGTCGGCGCGCGGAAGGAGTCCTACCGCCACGACTCCCGCAAGCCGATCGTCGAGGACGGGACGCTTGAGGAGGATCAGGAACGCAGGGACTTCACCATCAATGCGATGGCCTTCAGCCTCCAGAAGGAGGACTACGGCGCTCTCGTTGATCCGTTCGGCGGCATCAGGGATCTCGCGGCGGGGATAATCCGCACTCCTCTGGAACCCGAGCGGACCTACAGCGACGACCCTCTGAGGATGCTCCGCGCGATCCGCTTTGCCACGAAACTCAGCACGCCGGAGCAAAAATTCACCATCGTCCCGGAATCCCTGCGCGCGATGAGGAATATGCGCGATCGGATGACGATCCTTTCCAAGGAGCGCATCGTCGAGGAACTCAACAAGATCCTCGTCACGCCGCACCCTTCGATGGGATTCTTCCTGATGGACGAGACCGGGCTTCTTGAATATATCCTCCCGGATCTTCTGAATCTCAAAGGTGTGGAATCCGTTGACGGAAAGGGACATAAGGAGATATTCTCGCACACGCTCCAGGTTGTTGACAACGTGGCGGCCTCGGAGATCGAGGGCATCGCCTCCGGTGTCTTGAAGGATTATGCGCCCGAAGAGGGGGGTGACGGTTTCGTCGAGTCCGTCCGCACTATGCCGAATGTCTGGCTCCGCTGGGCCGCCCTCCTGCACGACATCGGAAAGCCGGCGTCCAAGCGTTTCGACCCTTCGGTCGGCTGGACATTCCACGGTCACGAGGTGGTGGGCGCGAAGATGGTTCCGAGAATATTCAAGGCCCTGAAGATGCCTCTGAACGAGAAGATGAAGTACGTCCAGAAGCTCGTGAGCCTCCATCATAGGCCTATCGCCCTTGTGGACGAGGAGGTTACGGACTCAGCTGTGCGCCGTCTTCTGTTCGACGCCGGCAACGAGATTGATGACCTGATGCTCCTGTGCAACGCCGACATCACATCCAAGAACCCGGTGAAGGTCGCCCAGATCCGCCAGAATTTTGAACTGGTGAAGCGCAAGCTCGTCGAGGTCGAGGCCAAGGACGCCATTCGCAACTTCAAGAACCCGATTACCGGTGAATATGTGATGGAGGTCTATGGCCTGAGTCCGTGCCGCGAGATAGGTGTCCTGAAGGAATATGTCAAGGAAGCCATCCTGGACGGCCAGATCGGCAACAACTTCGAGGAGGCCGACGCCCTCATGCGCGCCAAGGCCGCAGGGATGGGGCTTGTGCCCGTGGGTTTAAACAAAACAGATTCTCTTAAACAGTGAAGATTATGGACAGAAGAAAATTCATCAAGGTCGGAGCCGGCGCCGTCACTGTCGGAGCGGTGTCGGGCGGGTTCGCGCTTATGCGGGCTTCCGAACGTTCCGCTGAAATCGGGCCTTACGCTGGTTCCGTTGGTTCCGGGTCGTTGGAAGGCCTTTCGGGAGAACGGACATATTCATCGGAATCGGGAAAAGCGGGTAAGGATGATCTTCTTGTGAGGTTTCTCGGGACGGGCGCCGCGGACTGGGACGGCGTGGATGAGAGGGGAGAGTTGAGAAGGCTTTCAAGCGTCCTGCTTGACAACCGCATCCTGATAGACTTCACCCCTACCGACACCGACATGCTACCGGAAGGGTTCGTGGCTCCGGATGCCGTGTTCTATACTCATTCGCATTCAGATCATTACAATCCCAAGTCCGCGATCGGAACCCTTAATGCCAAGGTCGTCTATGTCGGCGACACCTGGCTGGAGAGGGCGAAGGCGGATTTCGCCGCCGCTTCTTCGGAACTCGGAAAACCCTCGCCGGAGGTTGTCGGCATCCCGGTGGGCAGGAAGGTGCGGTGCGGCGACATCACCATCACCTCTCTTCCCGGCAACCATGCGACGAAGGACGACAGCGAGCAGACTCTCATCTACCTGATAGAGAAAGGCTCCGTTCGTGTCCTCTATGCGACCGACACCGGAGGGATCCCTGTGAGGGCCGCCAGACTTGTCGGAATCGACGCCCACATCGCTGACGGTAAGCCGATAACCGGACTGATCATGGAGGCTACCATGGGCATCGATTATGATGAGGATTTCCGGATCTACACTCACTCCAGTGTCGGCACGGTCCTTCGCACGACCCACGTCCTCCTGTCCACGGGACGGCTCACCGCCCCGGAAGGCCAGCCCGTCTACCTGACCCACATGGCCAGAACCCTCCACGGCACGCAAGCCCAGCTGGACGCCACCCTCCCGTCCCCGCTCCGCGCCGCCTACGATGGCCTGGAGGTCATCTTCCGAGGACGCGCCTGATCTGCCCGTGAGGGACTTCGGTGAATCCTGCGCAAGGGAAGAGAGGACTGTCTCGAGTTTTACAAATCACTTTCAGCCCCATCCCCCGTATGCCGCGCTCCAGCCGCACATGGGCTGAAAAACTTTCACTTTTGCTGTGGACTTTTTCAGCCGGTTCTGCCCTTCATCGCCTTCTGTGGCACAACGCCATGAACGGGTTTCGTAAGCCTGTCCAGCCGCCGCCATTGATGTTAGGTTTTTTCCTTCGTTAAATTCTTTCGTTAAAGAATACGAAGAGACAGAAAGTGGATAAAGTTGTGTATCTTTAAGACCTTAAATTCGAACAGAAATGAAATCAGCACCACGTAAGGCCGGGAAGAAGCCGGCGGTCAGGGAGAAGCGGATCTCCAACATTGTTCGTCCGTCGGATTTGACATCAATGGAATGGCAGGTCGCCTTGCGGCGGCAGGCGGCGCAGAAGGAGAACCTTATAGTGCGGCAGCCTGTGGACGAGGGACGGTACGGGGTCTACGAGGTGAGCAACCCGCTCAGCCGCAGTGTCTACAAAGTCGTTTACAGGGGATTGGCAAGCAAATGGAACTTCTGCTCGTGTCCGGATTTCAAGACCAATCAGCTGGGAACATGCAAGCACATAGAAGCGGTGAAAATCTGGCGGACGGACCACAGGAAAGGCAGACTCGGGGATCTGCCGCCATATTCATCGCTCTATCTGACATATTCAGAGTGCCGCACCATCCGTATCAGGATAGGGTCGGTCAGAAGAGCCTCGATGAGGCTTCTGGCGAGTGAATATTTTTCCGCCGACGGGGTCGCGCTTCCAGGCAAGGTGTCAGAGCTGGAGGGTTTCATCATAAGGGCGAAGGAACTCGACCCGGACTTCCGCTGCTACCCTGATGTGCTTGACTACATCTCGGAGACGAAGGATTCGGATTACCGTAAGGGCTTTCTGTCCAAACTGACGGACAAGGACTTGGACGGCCTTTTGAAAACCAGTCTCTACCCTTACCAAAAGGAGGGAATCCGCTTCGCCTTCGCAAAGGGCAAGTCCATCATCGCGGACGAGATGGGGCTTGGAAAGACGGTCCAGGCCATCGGCGCGGCGGAACTCCTCCGCAAGGCCGGCTTGGTGTCTTCCGTACTCATCATCTGCCCCACGTCGCTTAAGTACCAGTGGCAGAAGGAGATCGAGAAATTCACGGACTCCTCCGCCCTGGTGATAGAGGGCGATCCGGTCAAGCGCGCCCAGATGTACAAGTCTGATGTGTTCTACAAGATAGTCTCCTACCACGCAATGAACAGGGACGTGCGCCTGAAAGGGGAGATGTTCGCCGAATGTGTCATCATGGACGAGGTCCAGCGCCTGAAGAACTGGAACACCCAGATCGCGAGGTCGGCCAGACATATTCATTCGGACTATTCCATCGTGCTTTCGGGTACGCCGCTGGAGAACAAGCTTGAGGATCTGTATTCAGTGATGCAGCTGGTGGATCAGTACTGCCTCGGCCCTTACTACAAGTTCGTGGAAGAGACCACGGTCCGGGATGACACCGGCAAGGTGCTGTCCTACCGCAATTTGAATATGGTGTCGGAGAAGATCCGCTCCCGCCTCATACGCCGCCGCAAGGCGGATGTCTCGCTTCAGATGCCGGCACGCACCGACAAACTGCTTTTCGTGCCCATGACCCCTCAGCAGAGGGAGATGCACGATGAGTGGAAGGCCGCCGTCGCCAAGATTGTGTACAAGTGGAAGAGAATGCATTTCATCAGCGAGACCGACCGGCGAAGGCTGCTGCTCATGCTCAGCCAGATGAGGATGGTCTGCGACAGCACTTTCATCCTTGACCAGAAGACGCGGTACGACACCAAGGTTGAGGAGACGATGAACATCCTCCACGACCTGTTCGAGTCCGGGGATGAGAAGGTGGTGATTTTCAGCCAGTGGGAGAGGATGACCAGGCTGATCGCCGCCGAACTTGCGGGTGCGGGCGTGCGTTACTCCTCCTTGAACGGGCTGGTGCCGTCGGAGAAGCGCAAGAAGCTGTGCGATGATTTTCAGGAGGATCCGGATTGCAGGGTCTTCATCTCGACGGACGCTGGCAGCACGGGTCTGAACCTTCAGGCTGCGTCCCTCGTGATCAATCTGGATCTGCCGTGGAATCCGGCGGTCCTTGAGCAGCGCATTGCCAGAATCTACAGAATTGGCCAGAAACGCAGCATCCAGGTCATAAACATGGTCGCGCGCGACTCGTTCGAGGAGCGGATGCTCTCGACCCTCAATTTCAAATCCTCGCTCTTCGAAGGAATATTCGATGGCGGCGATGACACCGTCGTACTGGATGACAGCCGCCTCGGCAAGGTGCTGGAAGGGGTTTCTGAATATGTTGACGCGCCTTCCGAGACCGAACCATATGACGGATCAGCCGAAACGATGGAGAAGGAGCTGGCTGAGAAACCTGTTCCGGAGGTGGGCTTTGGAATAATGGATCCTGTTGAGGATTCCGATGTGGAGTCTGGCGTTGGTTCCGAAGTCGTCCCTGAAAAGGAAGATGCTGCCGTCGTGAATGGAGTCGGGAATGCTGAGGAAGCAGTAGCAGGGGGCGGAGCGGGCGAAAATGAGCCGGCAGAAGAGGGACAAAGGGTTGGGAAAGTCCGTCCTGCATCTCCCGAAGTCCTTGTCAGCCAAGGTGTCGCGTTCCTTTCCGGTCTGGCTGAGACCTTGCGCTCGGAGGAAGGTGTCCGGAATCTGACCGAGACCCTGGTCAAGACCGACCCCGTTTCCGGAAAGTCTGAGCTCCGCATCCCCGTTCCCGACAAAGAGACCGTCACCGGCATCCTCGCCCTCTTCGGCAAGCTCCTGAAAGGCTGACACCGACGCTTTGCCGGAAAACGGTCAACGAATATGTCGAAGTGTCCTTCTATTCATTTTAGCCACAGGGTTGATGCCGGTACGGCGCGGCTCGGTGGCGGGCGGGATTGTCTTACGCGTCACCCGGAATCCCAGATTGACACTGGTGGGGTTGGAGTCCGGAGAAAAATGAGTATATTCGCACGCATTTTCAGGGAATGGGAGATACTAATCTTAGGACGGCTTTTCTTCAGCTGCATCTGAGTGTGCTGCTGGCTGGGTTTACGGGGCTGTTCGGCAAGTTGATCACGCTCAATGAGGTCACGTTGACATGGTACCGGCTGTTCTTCACGACAGCCGTGCTTGTTCTGTTCATCGGATTCCCTAAGGTCAGTTGGAAGAAGTTCCTTCAGATCGCCGGGAACGGGACTTTGCTCGGGCTGCACTGGATCCTGTTCTACGCCTCCATCAAGGCGAGCAACGTGTCGATCGGTGTGGTCAGTTTCGCCAGTCTGGGATTCTTCACTTCGATTTTCGAGCCGCTGGTCTTCCATAGGAGGATCTCGGTGGTCGAGATGCTGCTGGCACTCATCACCGTGGCGGGACTGGTGTGCATCTTCTCATTTGACTCCCGCTACCGGACCGGAATCATACTGGGAGTCATTTCCGCCGCCGTTTGTTCCTTATACTCAATAACCAATAAGATTGCCAGCGAGGGCGTGAGATCCCGGACGGTGCTGCTCTATCAGATGGCGGGCGGACTGCTCGGCGTGACTGTGATCATCCCTGTCTACCTTCTGATCTATCCTTCGACGCAGCCGGTGATGGTCTTCCCGACAGGTGCGAACCTGTGGTGGATGCTGTGTCTGGTACTGTTCTGCACGGTCGGTCTTTACCTCCTGCAGATCATTGTGCTGAGGAAGCTGTCCGCGTTCACCGTCAACCTTACCTACAATCTTGAGCCCTGCTACACCGTCATAATCGCCTTCCTCGCCTTCGGAGAGGCCCGCGAGTTGAACACCTCCTTCTACATGGGCATTTCCCTGGTGATTCTCAGCGTGTTGCTTCAGACGGTCAGGGCGTTGCGAAGACCGCTTCGTAGAGGGTGCCTTTAAGTCAGCCAACTCCTCCTACTAATCCCAGACGGTCAGGGCGTTGCGGAAGACCGCTTCGTAGGCCGGTGGCTGGCGGATGGAGTCGCTCTACAGGCTCAGTGGCCGATGCTCAGTGGCCGATGCTCAATGACCGATGCTTAGTGACTGATGCTCAGTGGCCGAGGCGGTGCCGTAGCTATTGCCGCCGCTCGGGAATGATTACGTGGTGGTTACCGATGGGGGAGCGGAGAAAGTAGTCCGCGAGTCCGGGTGCGTCCACCAGTATCTGCGTCCTGCAAAGGCAATCATTGTACTGGTTTTCAAGAATTTCCACATCTTCAAGGAACATTTCCGAGCAATCCGGAGAGAGTTTGAATATCCTTGCGGCTCCGGCGGGCAGCACTCCATGGACCGCCACACCGATTCCTGACTCGAAGTGGGTGTCGTAGGAATATTCCTCCACCATGTTCAGTGGAACGGTGCAGTGGGCGAACAGCATCTTGTCGCCGTCGATGCGTGAAAGGTTCGCCTGGAAGCCAGAGATTCCGAACTTCCGGTGGGCGATGCACATTGACAGGAGCGTGGGTATGTCTCCCTCGCACGTGGCCACGACCCCCTGGCTGTTCAGGATTGCCAGAGCCATGCAGCCGGTGTTGCCGAGGGCTGTCAGCAGGTCGAAGCAGCGGAGTGACACCCCAGCCAGCCCGTACCTCTCCACCAGCGTCTTCATGGCGCAGTAGATGTCCATTGAGCCACTGAAGTCTTTTCCGGAGATGCTCTTCCCGAACTTCGGCTTGTTAGGCGGGTTGAGTTTCAGCCCTTCCAGCCATTTGCGGTCAGGCTCTTCGGCCAGCCCCACCAGTTCGTTGATGTCGATGTCAACGATCTCGACACCGAGTCTCTCCTTGGCCACGGCGTAGTCTACGTCGCTGGAAATCAGCCAGTCGGAAGGCTTTCCGACAACGCCAACCTTGTAACCTTCCAGAATGCGGCCCATGTCATATTCCTTCACATGGTTTTTCCCGCCCTTCATGAAGCCGCCTCGGAGTCTGAGGGCGATCTCCTCCGCGCTTCCGTGAAGGATCTCTCCCGGCCATCCGGCCCGGTTCAGGAACGATAGGATCTCCATCGACGCGGCGAGGGAGTTGCTCTTCCCGCTGGTAAGCAGCCTGACCGGCATGCCGTCAGGAATATTCAGAGACCCTTCCTTGCAGAAGATGCTTTTGAATATTCCCTCCGTCCCTCCGGTCCTGACGTAGATGATGTTGTTCCGTGTCCTGGAATATTCGGAAAAGTCGGTGCGGCCGAACTTGAACGCCTCGCCGAGCGCCTTCTCAATGTCCTGAATAAATCTTTCGTCCGCCGGCTCCGCCACCGTCTCGCTGTGCAGCCCCGAAGTCAATGAGTAAAGTGTGTACATATTCGCTTATTTGGTAATCCTTGATGCTTACTAAAAGTCATTGTGTCATTTGATTCTCTCCGCCAATTCCAGTGACGGCAAATCTCTCTCTATCATGGCCGGATTATTATGGTATATCATGGCCGGATTGTTATGGTCTGGCAACTTTGGCGAGCAGCTCTTAAGCGCTGAAGCCGGTTCCGCCGAATGCAATCTGCCTCTTTCTAAAGGACTTGCCGGAGGAAGTGGCCGTTCAACCCACGCGGAGTCCCGCTGACCTTGGGTGGCTAACCTTTTTTTTAGGTTTTGCCGGAGGAAGAGGCCGCTCAACCCGCGCGGAATCCCGCTGACCTTGGGTGGCGCTAACCTTTTTTTAGGTTTTGCCGAAGGAAGAGGCCGCTCAACCCGCGCGGAATCCCGCTGACCTTGGGCGGCTAACCATTTCTGAAGGTCTTGCCGAATGGGGTGAGCGAGAGGAGAGCCATCTTGAAGTGCTGGAGACCGAAAGGGATGCCGATGATGGTGATGCAGCAGATAAGACCGAAGACGAGGTGCGTCGCGGCGATCTCCCACCACCCCAGCAGGATCCAAAGCACATTCATGAATATGCTGAGGCAGCCTCCGGCGTTGTCTCTGTCCACAACCTCGGTTCCGAATGGCCATAGCGAGAACACTCCGAACTTCCACAACTGGTAGCCGAACGGAATCCCGATGATGGTCACGCAGTACAGAAGTCCGGCGATAAAGTAGCCCAGACTGACCAGCAGCCCGCCCAAGATGAGCCAAAGAATATTTCCGATGATTCTCATTGATGCGAAGATAGTGTTTTTCTTAATGCTTTCGTCCGCAATTTACAACAAAAGCCCCGGAATCCGAAACTTTCGTGCGCGGAAATCCGATCTTCGCTCCCGCGGCAACCTTGGCCGGCCCTCCCGTGAGCGAACCAGGCCTTCCTGCTCACGAGACAGCCTTGGCAGACCCTC
>HF986026.1 GCA_000431015.1 Alistipes sp. CAG:514
GTACGAACCGCACTCCGAAACGTGTTCGGTACAGGAGAAGAGCCTCTGGGGTACAGAACGAATCCAAAGAGAATGCAGGTACAAGGGAGACGTAATTATAAGATTAACGATTACAATATTAACTGAGATATTCGACAACTATGAAGAATTACAATGAAAAGGAAAGAAGTTGCGAGGCAACGTTCTTTAGTGCCAGGCCTTATTGGCACGCTTACACATCAGGGAAAGAGACCCCGATTCTCTTTACAGGCTCTGATGACTTAAGATTTGCGATGAACGTTATAGCTCAGGCTGCGGACAAGTTCCCGGAATTAAGGATTATCGCCTTTGAAGTGATGAACAATCATTTTCATTTCGTGATTTCCGGTAGCGAGTCAGTCATCCAAGCATTCTTTGAGTTTATCCGGAAACGGATTTTCAGATCGGTACCTGGAATCAAGTATGCCAAGTTGACGATAAAGCCTATCAAAGATCTTCAATCTCTGAGAAACAACATCATCTACACAAACAGAAACGGCTACGTGGCGGATCCCAATTACACTCCGTTCAGCTATCCGTGGGGAACAGGAGGTTATTACTTCACACAATTTCCACTGGAAAAAACATATTCAGAGCTCTACACCGGACCAAGACGAAAGATGTTCAGAGGACGTGCACCTAAACTTCCAGGAGACTGGAAAATGATTGATGGCTATATCGCCCCAAAATCCTATTGTACGATCATATTTGGAATGGCGATATTCAGAGATGCGCATCATTATTTTTCTATGGTCAGCAAGAACGTAGAGGCCTACTGCGAATTGGCCGCCGAGATTGACGATGGAGAGTTTCTTACAGACACTGAACTATTTACACAGGTAACCAAGATTGTAAAGTCCGGCTACGGGCTAAATGCCTTGAAAGATTTAAGCAAGGCTCAGAAGTTGGATCTGGCACGAAAACTCCACTACGACTACCGTTCATCCAACGGGCAGATCCGTCGCACGCTTGGCTTGACACAGTACGAAGTGGACTCATTGTTTCCCTTAAGCGCAGACAAAAACAAATGACTGCCATTCGCCTAATATTGTGAGCAGAGTTCGGTTCAAATAAGGTTGATTCTCGGCACAAAACGAGGTGAGGGGCACGGTTGGTACACAGGAGGGGCTTCTGAGGTACGGAAAGGGGTGAGGGGCACGGTTGGTACACGGGAGGGGCTTCTGCGGTACGGAACGGGATCAGGGGCATAGTTGGTACACAGAAGGGGCTTCCGAGGTACGGAACGGGGTGAAGGAAGCGGTTGGTACACCACAATGCATTCTGGTGTACGAAATGTGTGGAATGAAGGATTTGTACACAAGATGAAACCAGAGCGAACCCCGCATGCGGTAGGTGAGACCGGCGTGTGGAGAAAAGGCGAGGAGGAAAGTGTTAAGAGTGACAGGGCTGAGGGATCAGTACTGTCTCGGGCCGAAGATGGAGGTGCCGATGCGGACTATGGTGGCGCCGTGACGGACGGCGAGGGGCCAGTCGTGGGACATGCCGATGGAAAGTTCCGTGAAGTCGGTCAGCTGAGGATAACGGGCATCCAAACGCTGCTTGAAGGACTGGATGCGGGCGAAATCCGACTCCACGACTGTGGTGTCGTCGGTGTTGGTGGCCATGCCCATGAGGCCGTGTATGCGGGCATGGGTGTAGGAACGTCCGGCGGCATATTCATCAAGGATGGACTCTATCTCCTGCTCGGAGAGGCCGCCCTTGGTGAGTTCGGCACCCAGATGGAGCTCAAGCAGCACATTGACCACACGGGAGTTGACCGAAGCCCAGTTGTCGATCAGATCCAGAAGGTGACGGGAATCCACGGACTCCACCAGCGAGGCGTACGGAAGGACCAGCTTCAGCTTATTGGTCTGAAGATGGCCGATGAAATGCCATTCGATGTCCTGCGGCAGCTGGAGAGCCTTCTGGGCGAACTCCTGCGGACGGTTCTCACCGAAACGGCGCTGTCCGGCCTGGTAGGCTGTCAGTATGTCCTCGAAAGGATGGAATTTGGAAACTGCCACCAGCTTGACTCCTGATGGCAGTTCCTTTTGGATAGCCCTTAGATTCTCTTCTATCATATTCGTAAAAAACTAGCGGCGACCCTTCTTCTGCTGCTCCCTCTGCATCTGCGCCTGCATCCTCTGAGCCTCCTCAAGACGCTGCTGCCACTTGCTCTTCGGCATCTTCTTGCCCTCGGTGGCCTTCAGTTTCGCGCGGATCTCATCAGCATTGACGAACCACTTCCTGATCACCCAGGTCTCAAGCATGGTGATGAGGTTGGACAGCAGGTAGTAGTAACTCAAGCCTGAGGACAGGCTGTTACAGATGAAGAACATCATGATCGGCATCATCCACACGCTCATGAAGCGCATCGAGGCCATCTGAGGATCGTTGGCTCCCGGCTGCGACGCTGTCGTGATCTTCGAATAGAAGAACATGGACACAGCCATCAGCAAGGCGAACAACGAGAGGTGGTCACCGATCAGAGGAATCCTCGTCCCGAAGCTGACGATCGAATCGTAGGCGCTCAGGTCGTCGGCCCAAAGGAAGGACTGCTGGCGCAACTCGATGGATGCCGGGAAGAAACGGAACATAGCCCACAGGATCGGGAACTGGAGAAGCATCGGCAGACATCCGCCCATCGGGCTGATCCCGGCCCTCTTGTAGAGATCCATCTGGGCCTGCTGCTTCTTGAGCGCGTCCTCCTGCTTAGGGTACTTCTCGTTCAGCTTGTCGATCTCAGGCTTGATGGCCTGCATCTTGGCCGAGGACGAGTAGGACTTGTAGGCGAACGGAAGCACGACAATCTTGATGAATATGGTCATCAAGAGGATGATGATACCAAAGTTGGAGATGAACCTGTGGAGGAAGTCGAACAGCGGGATGATCACGAATCTGGTGAACCAGCCCACGAGCCAACCACCCAATGGAATGATCTTCTCGTACTTCTGGCCATAGGACTTCAAGGTCTTGAAATGGTTCGGGCCGAAATAGAACTCGAAAGGAACCACGGTCTCGCTATGGCCAGGTTCGAAATCCATCCTCATCCTGGCCTCACCGGTCATCAGGTTGTGGCTCTCGTCATCCTCAGGGAAATAGTTGAGTGCGAAATCCGCCGAGGCGAACTCCTGAGGAGCCCTCATGATGGCCGAGAAGAACTGCTGCTGGAAGGCGAACCAAGACACCTTGGCGTCGACACGTTTCTGCGCGCCGCGACCCTTGGCGATGGCCTCAGGCTTCTTCTCGCCGTTGAAATAGTAGTCGAGCTTGGAGTACTGGACCTCATTCTTGTAGCCCTTCTCCATCCTCGGCATGGTCACGAAATAGTCCACATCGAACGAGAAGACATTCTTGGGAATGACATTCTCCATACCGACAAACGAGAGATAGTTCTTAACTGAATATGATCCCTCCTCGATCGTGTACCTCTGCTCGATGTAGCCGCCGCCGGCGAACGGCAGACGCATGGAAAGCGACGTGTCCGTCTTCTCGGCGACAGTGAAGATGAAATCGTCCGTGCTGATGCTCTCCCCCGCGTAGATCTGGACATCGTAGCGGCTCATTCCCGGCTTGAAAAGGTAAAGTTCCTCCCCGCCGTAGGCGCTATAGTCCTTCAATCTTGCTGAATATGGCTGCGCACCCTTCGTGGTGAAGGCCACCTCGAACTTGTCGTTCGACAAAGTCACGATCTGCTCCTCACCCAAATGGGCAACCTCAAGGAGAGAGTCCTTGTAGATGCTCACCGGAGCGGCGACATGGGCGACCGAGGCCGTGTCTGACTTCATCCGAGCCGCTTCCACAGCGGCGATCGAGTCTGCCTGGATCTGCTTTACAAGCGCTATCGAATCCAACTGCGCCTGATAGGCCGCCTGTTTCTGATACTGTTTGTTCTGATAGAAGGTAAAGCCAAACAGGAGCAAGCCCATCAGGACGATACCAGTGATAGTGTTCTTATCCATTCTTGATTACTTCTCTTCTTCGCTCTCCTCTGCCTTGCGGATCTTTGCCTCAAGATCCTTCAGTTCCTGCTTCGCCGCATCGATCCTCTCCTGCATCTTCTGGATCAGAGGAGCGGAATTCTTCGATGTCGAGAAGAAACCGATGTTGTTCTCGTAGGTGTCAATGTCCTGCTGGAGCTTATTGTACTGCTGCACAAGACGATCCTTCTCGCTGAGCGGCTTTCTTGAGCCACCGCCTCTGCCGGCGTTGCCGCCGCCCTGACGCGGACCCCTCGGCGAGAAATCCGGGAACTTAGCCTTCATGGCCTCGGTGTAGGAAGCCTGTATGGCATCCTTCTCCTTGAACGGCACGAAACCTATGCCCTGCCATCTGTCGGCAAAGGCGCGGGCAGCCTCACGGTCAGCCGCGGCGTCACCTGAGAGAGCATATTCATTGATCTCCTCGACAAGGGCCTTCTTGGCCTTGAGGTTGCCGTAGAAGTCGTTCTCCGGCTTGGCGTTCTTGTCGCGTTCATTGAAGAACTCGTCGCACGCGGCGCGGAATCTCTTCCAAAGCTGCTCCGACTTCTTGCGAGGGACGGCGCCGATCTCCTTCCACTGCTTCTGCAGGGCGATCAGAGCCTCGGTGGTCTTTTTCCACTCCTTGCTGTCCTTAAGCGCCTCGGCCTGCTCGATCAGGGATAGTTTCTTCTCCATGTTCTCATTCATGGAGTCCTTGAACTGAGAGTAGTACTCCCTCTTGCGGGTGAAGAAGTTGTCGCACGCGGCGCGGAAGCGGTCGTAGATCTTCTGGTTCTCCTTTCTCGTGGCGAAACCGATCGTCCTCCAGGTCTTCTGGATCTCCTCGATCTCGGTAGAAAGCGTGTTCCACTCGTTAGATGACTTGACCTCCTTCCCGGCAATGGCCTCGACCTGCTCGCAGAGTTTGGTCTTCTCGGCAAGGTTCTCCTGCTGCTTCTCCTTCTGACCCTCGAAGTAAGCCTGATACTTCTTGTTTATGACAGCCGTGGCCGCCTTGAAGCGATCCCAGATGGAATCGCGGAATTCCTTGGCCACAGGCCCGAACTCCTTCCACTGCTCGTGCAGTTTCTGAAGCTCGCGGAAAGCCTCGACGACATTCTCGTTCTCCGAGAGTTTCTCGGCAGCCTGGCAGAACGCCTCCTTGGCCTCAAGATTCTTCTTGAAATCAAGATCGCGCAGATCCCTGTTGATCTTGACCATGTCGTAGAACTTCTCCACATAGAACTGATAGGTGTCGTTCAGATCACGGAACTTCGTGGCGGGAACCGGTCCGATCTCCCTCCAGCGGTTCTGGAGCTCACGGAAGGCAGGGAAGGTGGAATTCACATCCTCCTGCTTCTCGACCAGATTCTTCAGATCCTCGATGACAGCCTGCTTCTTCGCGAAGTTATCCTCCCTCTGGGCGTCCTGCTGACGGTTGTACTCGGCACGCTCCTTCTTATAGTTGGCATAGACACCCTTGAAAGCGGTCTCCATAGCCTCGAACGGGTTGTCCTTGACCTCTAAGGTCTGGGTCACAGGAGCGACCTCCTCGACAACATCCTCGCGTGAGGACGGCTCATCGACCTTCGCTCCCAGGCCGGCCTCAGCCTTCTCCTTTGAAAGCCTCTTGTAGAATGCGGACTTGATGGCCTCAGCCTCCTTGTACCTCTTCATCCTGTCGTCAGCCTGCGAGAGCTTGTCGAACAAGTCTGACAGCTCGGCAAGGGAAAGATTGCCAAGATCAGCCGGAACCTCTGCCTCCGCAGGAGCCTCGACACCGGATTCAGCCTCGGTCGGAGCCTCGGAACCAGTCTCTGTCCCGGTCGGAGCCTCGGCAGGAACCTCAACGCCTGATTCAGCCTCGGCCTCGGCAGGAGCCTCGACCGACGCAGCCTCTTTGGCAACCTCCGTCACCTCCGCCTGCGGGTTTTCCGCCGCGGCATCAACGGCTTCCGCCGCCACTTCCTGCACTTCAGGACTTTCCACATTCTCATTGAGAGCCTTTGGAGCTTCCTCTACATCTGAGGTCTTGTTAACCTCAGGAATATTACCTTCACTCATAAAGCAGTTTAATTAAGAGTTCTACTTATCCGCAAAGATACCTAAAAAAACAATTAAAAAGTCTATTTTTGCAAAAAGCAAACTAATATTCTATGCGTATTGACATTCTTACAGTTGTTCCTGAATTGCTGGAGAGTCCTTTGAGCCACTCCATTGTGGGAAGGGCCATCAAGAAGGGGCTGGTTGAAATACACGTCCAGAACATCAGAAAATACGGTCTGGGACCGCGTGCGACCGTGGATGACTATTGCTACGGCGGCGACGCCGGCATGGTCATGATGATCGAGCCGGTGGAGAGAATGATCAAGGAACTAAAGGCTGAAAGGGAATATGACGAAGTCATCTACATGTCTCCCGACGGCGAGCGTCTGGATCAAGGAATATCCAACGAGCTCTCCCTGAAAAAGAACCTCATCCTGCTGTGCGGTCATTATAAAGGAATAGACCACCGGATCCGGGAACATCTTGTCACCCGTGAGATCTCGGTCGGGGACTATGTGGTCAGCGGCGGCGAGATCCCGGCGGCACTTCTGGCGGACTCGATCGTCAGGCTGATCCCCGGGGCGCTGACGGACGAGACCTCGGCCCTAAGCGACAGCTTCCAGGACGGTCTCCTCTCCCCTCCCGTCTACACCCGCCCCGCCGACTACAAAGGCTGGAAAGTCCCGGAAGTCCTTCTGAGCGGCAACCCGAAGCTGATCCAGGAATGGCAGGACGAGCAAGCCCTGCAACGCACGAAAGCACTGCGCCCGGAGCTGTTGGAAAAAGCTGAAAATCAGCGCTAAAGACCGTTATCGACGTAAAACGTTTAAAACTTTTCCCGAAAAAGTCTTGTTTTAAACGTTTTTTTGTCTACATTTGCATCAGAAAAAATGTGAGAGTTTTTCACACTCTAACGACTAAGACCTTCTTTCAAAATAAGGTAATACACTACTAACTAACCGAAAAAAGTCCGCAGCGATGTGGGCTTTTTTGCTTTCTCCCCCCTAATACAGAAATACAGACCGCCCGCAGAGACACCGACGTGACCACGGAAGCGTCTCTCGACACGATTCGCGCCCGCAGGGTCACCGACGTGACCACGGAAGCGTCTCTTGGCACGATTCGCGCCCGCAGGGTTCCTGTTGCGGCCCTTGATGCGGGGTACACGAAAAAAAGGAATGACTAAAAGCCATTCCCTCTTATTCATTAGGCACCGTTTCCGGCACCCTTGTACTGGGTAGGAGAATCGAACTCCTATTGCAAGATTGAGAATCTTGAGTACTAACCGTTATACGAACCCAGCGTTCTTTGGTTTTGGGACTGCAAAGATAGGTAAAAATCTTTAACCTCCAAATTTTTTATGCAGAAAAATGCGCACGAATCATTAAAGTATAGGAGTCAGCCTTTCTTGACGAGCCAAAGTATTCCAGAAAAAAGAGGAATGACTTTTCGGCCATTCCTCTTTCACTATCGTTTTCTCCGTGACAGAAATTACTTCTGACGGCTCTTGTATCTCTGGTAGAATTTGTCGACGCGGCCGGCGGTGTCAACGAGCTTGACTTTACCGGTGTAGAATGGGTGAGAGGTGTTCGAGATCTCGACCTTCACTACCGGGTACTCAACTCCGTCAACTACGAGAGTCTCTTTGGTCTCCGCGCATGAACGGGTGATGAACACGGTGTCGTTCGACATATCCTTGAAAGCTACAAGGCGGTAGGTTTCGGGATGAAGTCCTTTTTTCATTGCTTTATTGTTTTAAAAATTGTTTGTTCTTGTAAACAGACTGCAAATTTAGGAAAAACTTGTGGATTGACAAACATTTTTGACAATAAGTAAGCGTTTAGTAAGCGTTAAAAAATAAGTTGAACTAAATTTTGTGTCAGATTTATGAGGATAGATTTCTTTTGGAAGAAGGAGTGTGCCGGTGGCACATGACTGATGAGAAAAGAAATCTAGACCATAAAGATTCACAAATTGTTCAACTTATTTTTTAATGATTACTTAAAATAAGTTGGTGAAGATTTGGCGGCATTTTTCCGGGTCAGTTGCCTTTTGGAAGAAGTAGTTGCCGGCGGCACATGACTGATGAGGAAAGACAGATAGACCGAAAAGACAATCAAAGATTATCAAGTATTATTTTAAGGACTACCAAATCAGCAATAAATCAGCAATAAATCAGCAATAAATCAGCAATATGCAGCAACAAATCAGCAATATGCAGCAACAAGTCAGCAATAAACCCGCTGCTTTCATCATTATTCACTATTTTTGTCCCACCGACCATCCGGCGAAGCCGATGGCTAAAGACAATAAGAATTATGAACAGGACGCTACTAACCACAGTATCATTGTTTTGGACGCTCCTTCCCCTTGCTGCTGGCAACGTGGGCGACGGAGGCAGAATCCGTCATGAAATACGTTTCGACACCCCTACCTCACTCAGGGAGCATCCGATTTGGACGGCTAAGGCCAAGGATAGCAAAATGATCTTCTCTGGCGGCTCCAAGGCCACCTCCGAGGATCCGGAATGGGAATCCCAGTCCTTGCCGCTTGGCAACGGAAGCATCGGCGCGAGTGTGCTGGGATCCATCCAGGCGGAGCGTATCACATTGAATGAGAAGAGCCTTTGGCGTGGCGGCCCGGGCACATCCGGCGGAGCTGCCCACTACTGGGACGCCAACAGAGAGGCCGCGAAATACCTTCCGGAGATCCGCCAGGCATTTGTGGACGGCAATCCGGACAAGGCGGCGGAGCTGACCAAGCGCAATTTCACCGGCAAGGTGGCCTACTCGGCAGCGAAGGAAAAGGAGTACCGCTTCGGGAATTTCACCACCGCCGGAGAGCTGAAGGTCTGGACAGGCGTAGACTCATCGTCAGTCACTGACTATCACCGTGTTCTCTCACTAGACGAGGGCATGGCGAGGGTGACTTTCACCAGCGGCGGAGTCAATTATGTCAGGGAATATTTCATCTCCTATCCGGCTAACGTGATGGTTATGCGCTTCCGTGCCGACCGTCCCGGAATGCAGAACCTCAGGTTGGAATATTCATCGAACCCAGCCGCCAACGGCGGTGTCGCCCTTGACGGAAAGGACGGGTTGGTATATTCAGGAGCCTTGAAGAACAACGTGATGGAGTTTGCCGTGCGCATCAGGATGGCGGCGGACGGCGGCAAGACTTCCAACAAGAATGGCGTTTTGGAGGCTTCCGGCGCCGACGAGGTCGTGTTCTATCTTTCCGCCGACACTGACTACAAGGCGAATTTCTCGCCAGACTTCACGGATCCGAAGACCTATGTCGGGGTGAATCCGCTGGAGACGACCGGGAAGTGGGTGAAGACCGCCGCCTCGAAGGGGTACGCCGCCCTGCTGAGGGAGCACACCGCCGACTACACCTCGCTCTTCGGAAGGGTCAACCTGTCCTTGGCGGGCGACCAGGCTTCCGCGGACCTGCCTACTCCGGAGCGCCTGGAGCGCTATCGCTCAGGGGCTTCCGACCCCGGTCTGGAGGAGCTTTTCTTCCAGTTCGGGCGCTATTTGCTGATCGCCTCGTCGCGCGGAGGCAACCTCCCGGCGAACCTTCAGGGAATATGGCACAACAACGTCGACGGTCCGTGGCGCGTGGACTACCACAACAACATCAACGTCCAGATGAACTACTGGCCGGCCTGTCCGACCAACCTCCCGGAGTGCGTCGAACCTTTTATTGACTATGTCCGCGCGCTCGTGAAGCCTGGCGAGAGGGTGGCCCGCTCGTACTACAACGCGCGAGGCTGGACGGCATCGATCTCCGGCAATCCTTTCGGTTTCGCCTCGCCTCTGAACGACGAGAGCATGACCTGGAACCTCTGCCCGATGGTCGGGCCTTGGCTCGCCACCCATCTTTGGGACTACTACGACTACACCCGCGACACGACTTTCCTGCGAGAGATCGGCTACGATGTCCTCCGCTCAAGCGCCCGATTCACCGTCGACCATCTTTGGAAGCGTCCGGACGGCACCTACACCGCCACCCCTTCGACATCCCCGGAACATGGGCCGATAGACGAGGGAGCCACATTCTCCCATGCCGTGGCGAGGGAAATACTGCTTGATGCGGCAGCGGCGGCGGAACTTCTTGGACTTGATGAGCAGGAGCGCCAGGAATGGCTCCACGTGGAGAGCCATCTGCCTCCGTATAGGATTGGCCGTTTCGGTCAGATCATGGAATGGTCCCGCGACATCGATGACCCTAAGGACAGCCACCGCCATGTCAACCATCTTTTCGGACTTCATCCGGGACACACAATGTCTCCCGTGACGACACCTGAACTCGCCGAGGCCGCCCGCGTGACGCTGGATCACCGAGGAGACGGGGCAACCGGTTGGAGCATGGGGTGGAAACTGAACCAGTGGGCGCGCCTGCTTGACGGCGACAGAGCCTACACCCTGTACAGGAACCTTCTGACCAACGGCACGTTGGACAATCTTTGGGACACCCATCCGCCTTTCCAGATCGACGGCAACTTCGGCGGGACCGCAGGAATAGCGGAGATGCTCCTCCAGAGTCACATGGGATTCATCCACCTGCTTCCAGCCCTCCCTTCGGCATGGGCTGACGGCAGCGTGGCCGGACTGCTGGCCCGGGGCGGCTTCGAGGTTGACATGGAATGGTCCGGCGGCAAACTGAGGAAGGCGGTGATACACTCCCGCCTCGGAGGGCCTTGCTCCCTGCGCTACGGCAGGACAACCCTCGACATCGACACGAAGCCGGGTATGGCCTACCATGTCACTTTCTGAATATGACGGATCGGGGATCAGGGGTCTGAATATGATGGATAGGAGATCAGGAGAATGAAAAGTAAACCCGTCCGGCAGGGTTCCTGACTACCTGCAAATAGCGGCTCCGGCACATTGTTCAGTCACATCCAGGACGGTTAGCTACTCCATCCCTTGGCGGATGGGAGGGGTGATTACCTCCAGCCGGATACAGCCATCAGACCATGGAAACCGATTTGTCCGGTTCTTACGAGGCTCGGGGTTGACCAACCCCGGCTTGTTTAACCTTATGTTTCCGGAGCTTTCTAACTGGGCGGCCGGCTTTTCAGACGACGCGCGCAAGCCTTAGGGGCTGGCTACCCCTTGTTCAGCCACGGACGGGTTTACAGCTTTCAAAAGATCTTCTCCTTGACGCAAAGATAATAAACTTTATGGTATATCGCCGATTTTTTCTAAATTTACGGAGACTATCATCTTGTTTTGATGGAGATTGCCATCGGAACAGACTTTAAACCGCTTGATTTTATGGAAACACATGTTGTGATTATGGCCGGAGGGATCGGCAGCCGTCTGTGGCCGGTCAGCACACCGGAAAGGCCTAAGCAGTTCATGGATCTGCTTGGAATAGGTAAGACGATGATACAGTTGACCTTCAATAGGTTCACGCCGGTGTGCGATCCGGCGAACTTCTGGGTTGTCACCTCGGAGGACTACGTCAGAATCGTGAGGGAGCAGTTGCCGTTGGTCCCGCAGAGCCACATCCTTGCCGAGCCGGAGCCTCGTAACACGGCTCCCTGCATCGCCTACGCCTGTTGGAAGATCGCGTCTGTCTGCCCGGAGGCCAATGTTGTGGTGACACCGGCGGACGCGCTTATCATGAATGAGCAGCGATTCTCCAATATTGTACGCAAGGCGTTGAATTTCACTGCAGAAGGGAACCGCATAGTGACGGTAGGGATCGAGCCGACTCGTCCGGAGACCGGCTACGGCTACATATTCGCAGAAGAGAATCGTCCCGAGGAGATTGTCAAGGTGCGTGAGTTCAAGGAGAAGCCTGACCTCGCAACCGCCAAGGAATATCTTGCCGCCGGCACCTATTTCTGGAACGCCGGCATATTCATCTGGAGTGTCGCGACCATCGTGTCTCAGCTTCGCTCCCATGCGCCTCAGATCGCAGGGGTCATGGACAGGATCGCCGCGTCCTTCGGGACTTGCGATGAGGGAGAGACTGTCAGGGAACTGTTCCCGACCTGCGAGAAAATCTCCATCGACTATGCCGTGATGGAGAAGTCGGATGACATCTATGTCATTGAAGGAGACCTTGATTGGTCTGACCTTGGCAGTTTCAGTTCCGTCAAGGCACATATTCCTTCATCATCAGACGATCCTGTTCCGGACGGATGCCAGGAAGACGGCTCCAGCGGGGACAACAAGGTGATCGGCAAGGACGTGCGGCTTTTCGGCTGCAAGGGTTGCATTGTCCATGCCGACGGGACCGACAGGGTCGTGGTGAAGGGATTGGAGGACTATGTCGTGGCCGTCAAGGATGGCAATGTGCTTATCTGCCCACTCGCTGACGAGCAGAGGATCAAGGAATATTCCGCCCCTAAGTAATCATTAAAAAATAACTTGAACCATTTGTATATCTTTATGGTCTATATTTCTTTTCTCATCATTCATGTGCCACCGGCAAGCTCCTTCTTCCAAAAGAAATCTATCCTCATAAATCTGACACAGAATTTAGTTCAACTTATTTTTTAACGCTTACTAAGTAAAGCTATGAGATATGTATTCATTGTCCAGGGAGAAGGAAGAGGTCATCTGACCCAGGCCATTTCTATGGAACGGCTTCTGCGCGAGAGCGGCCATGAGGTGGCGGCGGTGCTGGTGGGGAAGAGTCCCGCCCGGAAGCTGCCGGCATTTTTCGCCGGGACGATCAAGGCTCCTGTAGAAATGTTCGAGAGCTTCAACTTCGTCCCTTCGGCGTCGAACCGCAAGGCCAGCTCGCTGAAGACCGGACTCTACAACATCCTCCACATGGCGGGTTTCATCCCATCAATCCGGTTTATCTCACGAAGGCTGAAGGAGATACGTCCTGATGTGGTGGTCAATTTCTACGACATACTCGGCACGATGGGCTACAGACTCAGCGGTCTGAAAGCGCCTATGGTGTGCCTTGGACACCAGTTTCTCTTCCTGCACAAGGACTTCAGGTTCCCCCGCACCGGCTACTCGGGACATTATGCTTTGAATATGTTCACGCGGATGGTCGCCTGGGGATCGGCCAAGATCCTGGCCCTGAGTTTCAGACCAATGCCAGATGACCAGAAGCGCAGGATCAAGGTTGTGCCGCCGCTTCTGCGTCCTGCCGTCCTTGATCTGCGGCCGGCCTCCGGTGCGGATGACCCGGCCGTGCGGGACGGCGGGTATATTCATGGCTACATGCTGAACGCCGGATTCTCGCAGGATGTCCTGGAATGGCATGCCGCCCATCCCGAGGTGCCGCTGCGCTTTTTCTGGGACAGGGCGGACGAGGCTCCTGTCAAAGTGGTCGATGAGACTCTGTCCTTCTACTATCTGAACGACGAGGAGTTCCTGCGCCAGATGGCCGGTTGCCACGCCTACGCCTCGACCGCCGGCTTCGAGTCTGTCTGCGAAGCCATGTATCTGGGCAAGCCTTTGCTGATGGTGCCGTCGCACATCGAGCAGAAATGCAACGCCTACGACGCCACGGAAGGATGTCGCATGGCCTCCGGTGGGGACAGTGTTCCTAGTGGAGGGAGTGAGGCTTCCGGTGGGGATAAGGCTCCTGGAGGAGGGGGCGAGGCTCCTTGTGGAGGGGACGAGGCTTCCGGTGGGGATAAGGCTTCTGGAAGAGAGGGCGAGGCTCCTTGTCCGGCAGTGGCTTCCGACAGATTCGACCTTGACCTGCTGTTGCACTTCGCTGATAATGAGTTTGTAGCGGATAAATCCTTCCCGGACTGGGCAAGATCTGCCGATTCCGTGTTCCTGAAAGAGTTGACTTTTTCTTAAAATTTTCCCGGAAATATTTGGAGAAGTCATCGGAATGCTATACCTTTGCAATCCCAATCAGGAAGACCACTTCCTGAAAAGGTTGGAAAGATTCGTTAGCTCAGTTGGTAGAGCACAACACTTTTAATGTTGGGGTCTCGGGTTCGAGCCCCGAACGGATCACTAAAAGGAGCGACGCTTCTTTCCAGAGCAAAGGCCGTAAGGTGTAAAGCTCGAAAAATAAATGCTTTGCTAGCTCAGTTGGTAGAGCAACTGACTCTTAATCAGTGGGTCTAGGGTTCGAGTCCCTAGCAGAGCACAAAAAGAGGTCGACATAATAGTCGGTCTCTTTTTTGTTCTCCACCCCGGATCCGCCCTTAGACCTATCCTGCCCCCTTTCAGCCATTCCTGGGTTCACCCTTCTGTCGATCATGCTTCCCTTCAACCGATCATGGATCCACCAGTTAGATCGGGGACGGGTGACAGTGCGGCGTTCTTCGGGAACGATAACGCCCTATCTCGTCGCCCAAAGGTGGGCTCATGTGCAAAACCCTGTGTTTGAGAAGTTGAAAA
>HF986027.1:0-13122 GCA_000431015.1 Alistipes sp. CAG:514
TTTGACAGCAGGTGATTGCCTACTTGCGAAAGTTGAGTAGAATAATGTTAATAATCACTGTATAAAAGCAACTTACAATGAACCACAGAATCTTAAAATCCATTTTGGCGATCGTAGTGGCCGGAACGGCCGCCACCGCCACGTCGGAGGCCAAGGTTGAGCTTCCGCAGATCCTCAGCGACCATCTGGTCCTCCAGCAGAAATCACAGGCCAATCTTTGGGGCAAGGCCGCGCCTTCGTCGAAGGTGACGGTGAAAGCCTCGTGGGGGACGGAGGAATATTCAGTCAAGAGCGACCGCGAAGGCAATTGGAAACTTGCCGTGCAGACTCCGGCGGCGGGCTACACGGCATATTCAATCACCATCGCCGACAAGGACGGCGCCGTCACCTTGAGTGATGTCCTCGTCGGTGAGGTCTGGCTTTGCGGCGGGCAGTCCAACATGGAGATGCCGCTGAACGGATTCTGGCATTGCCCGGTTGAGGGTTCCCTTGAGGAGGTGGCCCTGTCGGGACAGTTCAGGGACAAGATCAGGCTGGTGAAGATTCCTAAGACGGGAGCCGAGACGCCTCAGGAAACCGTCGAGGGCAGGTGGCAGGTCAGCGGGCCGGCGGCCTCTGGAACGTTCACCGCCGTGGGCTGGCATTTCGCCAAGATGCTGAATGCTGTGCTGGACGTGCCTGTGGGTCTGGTCTCATGCAACTGGGGAGGCTCGGCGCTTGAGAGCTGGCTTCCGAAGGATGTGGTGTACACCTATCCGGAGAACACTCTGCCTTCGGGACAGTACGCATCCAAGAAGGATCCGGACGGATCGTACAACTGTGCCAGCCCGGCAGTCATGTACAACGGCATGATCTATCCTATCCGCAACTACACCTTGAAAGGGTTCATCTGGTACCAGGGTGAGACGAACTCCGGCTTCCCGCAGTACTACGCGCAGAGGCTCGCCGACATGGTGAAGGTCTGGAGAGACCTCTGGGGACTGGGCGAGATGCCGTTCTACGAGGTTGAGCTGGCTCCGTTCACCTATGGCGGCGACGGCACCACGGGCGCGAGAATCCGCGAGGCGCAGCACAAGGCGGTGGAACTGATCCCGGGCAGCGGAATAGCCAGCATCAACGACCTGGCCTATCCTTATGAATATGACGAGATCCATCCTCGCCGCAAGAAAGAGGTCGGAGAGCGCCTCTCCTACCTGGCTCTGAACAGGACTTACGGCATGGACTACCTTCCGTGCGAGGGACCGAGGTTCAAGAGCTACGAGGTACGCGGCGGCGAGATCGAGGTCGCGTTCTACAATGGCGAGAGCGGGTTCAGCCCTTGGCACGACATCGTAGGCTTCGAGATTGCCGGTGAGGACAAGGTCTTCCATCCAGCCAAGATCCGCAGAGGCACCCAGCTGAACACGGTGATTGTGAAGAGTGACAAGGTTCCGGCTCCTGTGGCGGTGCGCTACTGCTTCCGGGATTTCCAGGTTGGAAACTTCACTGGTCGCCGCTGCCTTCCGGTAATACCGTTCAGGACTGACAACTGGTGATAAGGCCGCTTCGGCAGGCTCATTGACCTGGTGGTACGGTTGGTGAGCCTGCGGACAATGATAAAAAAGTCTTGCAATTTTTCGGTTTTCCATAGGAAATCCGTAATTTTGCAAGATTTTTAATAGTATATGCAAGAGATTAGGAACATCGCGCTCATCGCGCACGTCGATCACGGCAAGACCACGCTTGTGGACAGGATGATCTACCAGGCTAATCTGGTACGTCAGCCCGAGAATCTTGGCCAGCTGATACTCGACAACAATGACATCGAGAGGGAAAGAGGCATCACCATCCTCGCGAAAAACGTGTCTGTCATCTACAAAGGTGTCAAGATCAACATTATAGACACTCCGGGCCATAGCGACTTCGGAGGTGAGGTCGAAAGGGTTTTGAACATGGCGGACGGAGTCCTTCTGCTCGTGGACGCCTTCGAGGGCTGCATGCCTCAGACCAGGTTCGTGCTGCAGAAAGCCCTTGAACTGGGCAAGAAGCCGATCGTGGTCGTGAACAAGGTGGACAAGCCGAACTGCCGTCCTGACGAGGTTCAGGAAGAGGTGTTCGACCTGATGTGTTCCCTGAACGCCACCGACGATCAGCTTGACTTCAAGACTGTCTTCGGCAGCGCCAAGCAGGGCTGGATGTCGGAAGACTGGAGGAAACCGACTTCGGACATCACCCCGCTCCTGGATGCCATTCTTGCGGAAATCCCTGCCCCTAAGGTGGTTGAGGGTACGCCGCAGCTTCAGGTGACCTCCCTTGAGTATTCTCCTTACGTCGGACGTATCGCCGTCGGCAAGCTTACCCGTGGTGAGCTCAGGACCGGTCAGCAGATCAGCCTCTGCAAGAGGTACGACGTGGTAGAGAAGCACAAGATCAAGCAGCTCATGGTGTTTGACGGTCTGGGAAAGGCCAATGTGGACACTGTACAGTGCGGTGACATCTGCGCCGTCGTGGGCATTGACGGCTTCGAGATCGGCGACACGATCGCCGACAGCGAGAATCCTGAGGCCCTTCCTCCGATCTCCATCGACGAGCCTACGATGAGCATGCTCTTCACCATCAATAATTCCCCGTTCTTCGGCAAGGACGGCAAGTTCGTGACTTCAAGGCACATCAAGGATCGTCTTGACAAGGAGTTGGAGAAGAACCTGGCCCTTAAGGTAAAGCCGGGGCTGAACGCCGATTCATTCGTGGTTTATGGACGTGGTGTGCTTCACCTGTCCGTGCTCATCGAGGAAATGCGCCGTGAGGGATTCGAGTTGCAGGTAGGCCAGCCGAAGGTGCTGGATAAGACCATCAACGGACAGCGCTGCGAGCCTATCGAGGATCTCTCGATCGAGGTTCCGGAGCAGTTCGTCGGAGCCGCTATCGAGCTCGCTACCCGCAGGAAGGGCGCTCTTCTGCACATGGAGCCGAGAGGTGACAGGACGCTTCTGAACTTCGACATCCCTACCCGTGGACTCATGGGACTGAGGAGCAACCTTCTGACCGCCTCACAGGGCGAGGCGATCATGGCTCACAGATTCAAGGAGTACCAGCCGTACAAGGGTGAGATCGAGAACCGTACCAACGGCTCGCTCGTCTCCCTTGAGACCGGCACCGCCATCGCCTACTCGATGAACAAGCTTCTGGACAGGGGCAAGTTCTTCATCGATCCGGGCGACGACATCTACTGCGGCGAGGTTGTGGGCGAGCACACGAGGGAGAGGGATCTCAACATCAACATCTGCAAGACAAAGAAGCTCACCAACGTGCGCGCCGCCGGATCCGACGAGAAAGTTGTCCTGCCGCCGCCGGTGAAGATGTCTTTGGAGGAAATGCTTGAATATATCCGCGAGGACGAGCTTGTGGAGGTGACTCCGCACCATCTTAGGATGCGCAAGATCCTTCTTGATCCTATGGACAGGAAGCGTTCCGGCAACTCCGGAGACGAAGAATAGACAAACTATTCGCGAAAAGATTTTATTTACGGAAAATTTTTTATACCTTTGCAACCCTTAATCTGTCTATCGGACCGATGAAAGATGATTTTATAGTTCCAATAAATGGATTGACCCAAGGACGGAAGGACTTCCGTTGGAGGGTAGGGAAGGAGTTCTTTGAACATTTTGAGAATTCGGAGATTTTAGCCGCCGACCTTGATGTGGAGGTCTCCGCCGAAAAGTCCGGCCACTTCATAGGGGTTGACTGCGATGTCAACGGCGAGGTGACGGTGACGTGCGACAGATGCCTTGAGGAGCTGAGAATCCCGGTAGAGACCGGATTCCGCTTGAGCGTCAAATTCGGTAAGGAACCTGCCGACAGCGGCGATGCCACGGAAGGGGAGAGGGAGATCGTCTGGCTTCCGGAATCGGACGCCGACCTTGATCTCGGCCAGGTAGTCTATGACTATGTGTGCCTTTATCTTCCTGTGCAGAGAGTTCACCCGGAAGGTGAATGTAACCCTGAGGCGTTGAGATATCTGAGTTCTGAGGATGGGAAAAGGGATGATTCCCAAGGATCGGAGTCTTCATTGCCGTTCGCGTCACTGAAGGATCTGATGGAAAAAGTGAAATAATAATTTAAGAATATTTAACTATGGCACATCCGAAACACAAAGTCTCAAAGCAGAGAAGAGACAAGAGAAGGACCCATGACTTCGCTCCGGTTCCTACGCTCGCTACCTGCCCTAACTGCGGCGCCACTGTGATGTATCATCACATTTGTCCTGAGTGCGGTTATTACAGGGGACGTCAGATCATCGAGAAGAGCGCTGAGTAGAGCCGCCTCTTTGGTAGAAAACTAATGGTCCCATAGTTCAACGGATAGAACGAAGGTTTCCTAAACCTTAAATATAGGTTCGATTCCTATTGGGACTACAAAGGAGATCCGCCTTGTCAGGCGGGTCTCTTTTGCATTTTTTGGAGAATTTGATTATTCTTCTTAATTTCGTGTGAGATATTCCCGACCATGCCGTCACAGATGCTTCCGTCATTACTTCTGTACATCCTCGCCCTGGGCTACACGCCGGGGCCGTCCAATCTGTGCGCCTTCCATTCGGGCATACATTTCGGCCACAGGAACGCGATGAGGATATGGTTGGGATTCGCGATCGGCTTCGCCTTCATAGACACGACCCTTGTTCTGCTGACACACTTCCTCGGTGACTTCCTTGGCTCCTACGTCAAGTGGCTCTCCTATGCGGGAGCGCTCTACATGGTCGCGCTCGCCGTCATGATTCTTGTCAGGTCAGGCAAGCCGAAGGAGGACATGGCTAAATCATGCACGATACGGGCCGGTGTCATCATAGAAGTCACCAACGCCAAGGTCTGGATGTTCTGTCTGACTGCTTTGGGAACATTTGTGCTGCCATATTCAAGCTCTTTGGCGGATCTTGCCAAGGTAGGGGTCATCCTGACTCTCGCCGGCCCTGTCGCCAATCTTGTGTGGATGCTGGCTGGTTCGGGGCTTAACAGGCTGACCGAGAGGCATGGCCGCCTTGTCGATGGGATTCTTGCCGCCGCCCTTGTCCTCTGCGCGGTCATGCTGATTCTTTAGCTTCGCTTTCGCGGGAACCGTACCGTGAAGCAGGCTCCCTTAAGCGCGAATGACTTGGAGTAGAAGATCTCCGCGTCGCACTTCTCAAGGATATTCCTGCAGATGGAAAGACCCAGACCGGTGCCGTTGCTCTTTGTCGTGAAGTTCGGCGTGAAGAGCCTGGCGTGGTTGTCGTCGCTGACCCCGGGCCCGTTGTCCTCGAACACGATGTCGTAGAACCCTTCTTTGGTGGACAGACGCAGGGAGATCACTATGCGGCCTATGAACGCCTCCCCGCCACGCTCGCCCGCCTCCGCCTGGGCGTTTTCGATAGCCTGTACCGCATTGTTGATAAGGTTGACGAACACACGGGTGAGCTGAGGCTTCGGTCCCATGACCGTGGCGCCCTCAAGCCCCATGTAGGCGAACCGGATGTTGTCCCTGCTGTCGAACAGGTCGATCTCCTCCTTTAGCAGACGGTCCAGATCGATCTCCACCGGCTCTTCCGTGTAGAGTTTAGCGAAAGTGGAGAATTCGTTGGCTGTGTCGGCAAGCATGTCAATCTGCCTGAGAACCTCGGCGGAGATCTCGTCGAACCTCTCCGTCCATGCCGGATTGCCGTTCTTCTTCATCCTGATGAGCCTTTGAATCTGAAGCTTGATAGGTGTCAGCGGGTTCTTGATCTCATGGGCCACCTGACGCGCCATCGTCGCCCAGGCCTTGTCTCTTTCGGCCTGTGTGAGCTTTTTTGTGGAGTTGTAGAGGTCGTGTACCATCAGGTTGTAGGCCCTGACGAGGCGGGCGACCTCGTCCTCCTGCTCGTAGACGATATATTCAAGGTTGTTGATGCTTGCCTCGTTCATCTTCCGCCCCATTTCCGTGAGCGGCTTGAACATCTTGTCCACCGCCGTGGCGGTGATGAACCTTGCCAGGATGAGAAGGATCATGAACACGGTGATGACGGTGATGGAGTGCAGCACCGCCTCGGATCGGAAGTCAAAGCTCTCGTCGGTGAAAGGCGAGCACATGATCGCTATCATCCTGCCCTGGATGTTGAACACAGGCGCGTAGAGGAAATAGGTCTCCTTGGAGCCTATCGTCTCCTTGCCGATGTAATACCTCTTGTTCTTGTAGATGATGTTCTCGAAAGCGTCAGGGTTCATCCTTGATCCCATGAGCATCAGGTCAAACACCTCCGGGGTCGTCGATCGCAGTTCCTTGCCGCCGGTCGTGTAGAGCGTGATGTCGGATTTCATGGTGGTGCTTACGTCCTCCAATATTCCTGATGCCTCCTGAGTGTTGAAGTCCGTGAAGTCCTTGACGTACCGGCACCTTGACTGAAGCAAGGTCTGGAGGGAGTTGATCTTGTCCGCCATCGACGATCTGAGGTTGGCGTTGTTCCTTCTGTAGACGAACAGCACGCTGACGGTGGCGAGCGTGATGAGCGTCATGATCAGCGCCATCATCATCGCCGAGTTGATCTTGGACTTGTAGTAATTGCGCTCGCGCTTCCTCGGATGCGTCCTGGTGAGTGTCAGGAGCGAAAGGCAGAAGTAGAAGATCAGCGTCAGGAAGAGAAAGGTGACGATGTAGGAGAAATCCTCTGTCTTCGGCCTTGAGATGAGGATCAGGTCGTCATCCGCGATCCTGTTGACAAAGTGGGTGTAGCCGTTGGCCCGGACCACGCCGCTAGTGGTCTCGTCGATCGTGCGCTGAAGATCATCGTCCACGATTGTCGGGTAGGAGTAGTTGCCTTTGTAGGAGGTGAGCACCTTTCCCGAATACTTGGCGTAGGAATATCTTGCCGGTATCAGCACGTCTCCCGGAGCCGAATAGCCCAGCAGGTGGGCGTAGCCCTTGTTCTCCCGGTTGGATTTCGGCGACACCCTGAGGATCATCATCGTCACGCCGCTGCCCTGGTTGTAGTAGGCGAATCCACCGATGTACAGGCTGCGCTCACCTGGATCCCTCATGTACCTGAATCTGGATCCTTCCGAGATAGGGACTCCCCGTGTCATGATGTCGGTGATGTAGGCGATCGTCCTACGGTCTTTCTCGTTCTCGGGGAAGATCTCCACCATGATGTCGTAGTTCTGGGAGACTCTTGGCATGTAGCTCTCGATGACCCTGTTCAGGATGATGCTGTTGCTGTTGCTTATGGCCGAAAGTGTGGCGATCAGCTGGTCGGAGGCTATCTTGTCCTCCGTCCGCCGTAGCTCAAGCTCAAGGCTGATGTCCCTGTCGATGGACAGCCTGTTCGCCCACACGGTCACCCTGTCCTGCTCCTTCTTGAATCCGAGCGTCCCTGCCATCGCCACCATGTAGACAGCGAAGACGGATGCCGTGACCGTCCTGCTCTTGGCCGAGAAGATGTTGTGGCGGAATCCGAACAGATGCTTCAGCGCGGGCATGAGCATCTGCGCCAGAAGCGGAATCATCATCAGAAGCCCTGTCAGCGTCAGATAGACAAGGAAACTGAACCTGTTCAGGTCGTTCAGCCGATACAGCTCAAGCGATATGTTCGAGTTCAGAATGATGCTTCTGAAGATCACGTGGACGTACAGGAACACCCCGGCGATCATCAGTAAAATGGCTCCGGCGTACAGCCAGAGCGTGCGTCTTGTGTGCCTTGTCCTGAGGATCTTTCTGAATATGTCGTTTCTGGTCACGAACGAGCACCAGACGAAGAAGATGATCAGCAGCGAGGTGACCATCACCGCTCCGAGGGAGTTGAACAGCTGCCCGTCGGCGTAGACTGTCGGCGAGAACAGTTTCGAGCTGTTCTTCATGCTCTCTCCCCAGATGTAGGTGGCGAGGATCACCGCGAAGAGTCCCGCAAGGACGAGTAGAAGCCGTTTCAGATTCTTTTTCTCCGCCAGGTGGAACAGGGACGCGATGACGAAGCATCCGATCGCGAACCAGATCATCGTGGAATGCGTGGTGGATGACTGGCCTGGAATCGAGGCCGCCGTCACCTTGAACACGGGCCTGTCGTCCAGCGTCACCGCGGATCCGCTGCTTTCGGACAGAGGGACAATGGCATAGTTGCGTCTGGCCCGGAGATTCCTGTTCACCCCGTTGGGACTCTCGTCGGACATGGAATCCACGATCTCCAGTCCTGCGATCACTTTCCGGTTTCCCAGCCTCTCGGACTTCACCAGGTACCATTTCTGCCCGTAGTTGACGAAGGTCGGGGTCTCCGTGACATCCGCCAGCGGAGATGAGATGCTCTCTCCCGGCTTGGACAGCCTCGGGAACACGATCCTTGAGGCTATGTTGTCATCCTTGACCGGGAACTGGTTGCTCCAGGATTGCAGCGTGTCGTCAATGTACCTGTAGATGACCATGTCGGATGGCAGGTCGTGATGCCCCGCCCAAGTCCTCTGGCCGGCCACCAAGGCCGAGCTGATGTGCTTGTCGAGGATGTGCATCCGCTTGCCGATGGCTCTGCTGATCCTTTCGGCCTCCCGCCCGGTGTTGCCGGGGAACTTGCCTACGGAAAGCGAGAAGGCAAGGAGAATCATGGCCAATGCCAGAAATCCTCCTTCCAGGTAGTTCTTTATGCCAATCCTTCTGAATCTCATTCGTGGTGGTAAGGTTCTCCCTTGATTATAGTGAATGCCCTGTAAAGCTGCTCCGCGAAGATCGTCCTGACCATCTGGTGCGAGAAAGTCATCCTGGACAAGGAGATCTTTCCGACGGATCTCGCGTAGACAGCCTCCGAAAACCCGTAGGCTCCGCCGATCACGAACACAATATCCTTGCCACCGGCAAGAGAAAGCCTGCGTATCTCCTCGGCGAATTCGACGGAGCGGTACTCCTTGCCGCGCTCGTCAAGAAGGATTACCCTGTCCGTGGGCTTGATGGCTTTCAGGATGAGTTCACCCTCCCTCTCCTTGATCTGTGTTCTTGTCAGCGCGGAGGTGTTCTTCAGCTCCGGAATCTCGCAGACAGAGAAAGGCACGTAGTGCGAGAGCCTGGAGGAATAGGTCTCCAGACCTTCACGGACCCAGCCGATGTCGGTCTTGCCGACTGTGAGCAAGCAGATTTTCATTGTTACAAAAATAAGAAAGTGGCTCGGTATTTGCAACTAAAACCGTCCGCTATGAAGGTTTTTACAAAGATATTCACGGTGTTGTCCCTCTTCGTGTCGGGTGTCAGCGGCTATGCCGCCTCTGACAGCTACGATGTTTTTGTCCCGATCGCCAAGTATCTGGGGCAGGGGGACGCCGAGAAACTGTCCGCCTGGTTCGACGACAATCTGGAGATTACGATAATGTCCACGACCAATGACTCAAGCAAGAATCAGGCGAAGCAGATCCTCAAGGCCTTCTTCAGCAAGCACACTCCCCGCTCGTTTGAGATAAGCCACACGGCGTCGAGATCCAATTCCAAGTACGCCTTGGGTTTTCTGAACGCGGGGGGAGAGGTCTTCGAGGTCACCATTTTCGTCAGTGACTGCGGAGGCACCTACAAGATCCAGCAACTGAAGATAGACCGGATCCGATGACCTGATTCTTTATTCCTGATAATGACATTTCCCTCAAGACACATATACCAACTCCTATCTGTGACTATCATCCTGCTGACGAACAGCCTTTTAAGTCCCGACGCATCAGCGCAGGCCACAAAGGTGAAGGGCAGGGTTGTGGATTCATCGACAGGGGAGGGGATACCTTTCGCCGGAGTGTATTTCAAGAACTCCACGGTCGGAGTCTCGGCGGACATCGACGGCTATTTCTTCTTGGAGACCCGTGACTCGTTGTCCCTGCTTTCAGCATCCATTCTGGGCTACGAGGAGCAGGTAGCCAAGGTCAACCGTCATAGTTTCAACGAGATAAACTTCTCGCTCAAACCGGTTGTGAACGAGTTGGCGGCATCCGTCGTGAAGCCTGACGACCGCTACATCCGTTCCATCCTCAGGAAGATCGATGAGGCCAAGTCGAGGAACAATCCGGAGAAGCGCCCAAGGTACAACTGCGATGTCTACACCAAGATGGAGCTGGATGTCACCAATCCCGAGAGTCCGCTGATCAGCAGTTTCCTGCCGAAGGACTTCAGGTTTGTCTACGACTACATGGACACCTCCGTGGTGTCCGGCATGCCATTCCTGCCGGTGCTGATCTCCGAGTCCACATCCAAGTACTACCATCGCAAGGATCCCCCTTCGAACAGGGAGGTCATCAAGGCGACCAGGATCTCCGGAATAGACAAGAACCCTGTCCTGGCGCAGTTCACGGGCAACATGTACGTGAAGACCAACTTCTACGACAACTTCATCAACATATTCCAGGTCGAGATTCCGTCGCCTCTCTCATCGGTCGGCACAACCTACTACAACTACTACCTCGTTGACAGCCTGAATGTCGAGGGACGCAAGACCTACAAGATCCGTTTCCATCCGTCCAAGTGGGTGTCCTCTCCTACCTTTGACGGGGAGATGTCGGTCGACGCAGAGGAATATGCCCTCAGGGACATTCACGTCAGGCTTAAGAAAGGCTCCAATGTCAACTGGGTCAGGGACATGACCATCGAGGTGACGAACCAGCGCCTGCCTGACTCCACGTGGTTCTACAAGCAGGACAGGATGTATGTGGATTTCTCGCTGACGATGCGGGATTCCTCTAAGATGGTGACATTCCTGGGCAACAGGCAGATAGACTATTCGAATCCGGATTTTGTCACGACCTACAGGGAGGACAAGGGGGACATCAATTCCCAGGTTCAGGCCGGCAAGGATGTCATCAACAACGATGAGGCCTACTGGCAGGCTGTCCGTCCGTTCCCATTGAGCGAGAAGGAACAGGGAATCTACAACATGGTCGATTCGATCAAGAATGTGCCGCTCTACAAGGATGTCTATGCTCTTGCCGACATGATCGTGAATGGTTTCCTGAACACGAAGTACGTCGGATTCGGACCATATTCCTCAGTCTACAGCTTCAATGAGTTGGAGGGAGACAGGGTGCAGCTTGGCATCCGTACCACCAAGGATCTGAGCCGCAGGTTCCGTCTTATGGGCTATGCCGCCTACGGCTTCAAGGACAGGACTTTCAAGGGTGGCGGCACGTTTGAGTACATGTTCAACAACCAGCCCACGAGCAAGTTGATGGCTTCGTACAAGCACGACGCGATGCAGTTGGGCAAAGGGCCGTCGATCTACGGCAGCGGAAGCCTTATGTCATCCGTCCTGGCCAAGGCCAACAGCCAGAAGATGAGCATGGTGAACGACTATTCCCTCTCCTGGCAGAAGGAATGGTCGCAGAACTTCAACATGATCATCGCCGTGGAAAGCCGAAGGATATTCTCGAATCATTTTGTGCCGATGGTCACGCCGGAAGGTTCCGTCTTCAACTCCGTAGGCTACAACCAGGCCCACCTTCAGCTTCGATTCTCCAAGGAGGAGATTGTCACAAGAGGGACTTTCGAGAAGCATTACGTGTACTCGAAATACCCTGTCGCGACGATCGATCTCATCGGTTCGATCAAGGGAATAGGGAAGAATGAATATTCCTACTTCCGCCCCGAGCTTTCCCTGCACTACACGCTGACGATCCCTCCGGTCGGACTATCCAAGTTCGATCTGAATGTCGGGACGATCGTGGGCAAGGTTCCCTATCCGATGCTGAAGATTCATGAGGGCAACGGAACCTACACATTCTCAAGGTATGCCTTCAACTGTATGGACTACTATGAGTTCGCCTCCGACCTTTGGGCGACTTTCTTCTGGGAGCATAACTTCAAGGGTTTCTTCCTGGGTAAGATCCCTCTCCTGAAGCGTCTACAATGGAGGGAGGTGGCTTCTTTGAAGGCGGCCTACGGTACGGTCCGGAGCGAGAACAACGGCATCCGTGACGATGACAATTTCGGCTCCGTGATGCTCTTCCCCGAGAAGATGGGCAAACTGAACCGCCCGTACGTGGAGATGGGAGCCGGCATCACGAACATATTCAGGTTCCTCCGCGTCGACGCCTTCTGGCGTATGACTCACCGCTACGAGGTCAAGGACGGTGTGAAAGTCCCTCACGACAACCGTTTCGTCGTCACCTTGGGACTTGAGTTCAGGTTCTGATGCGTGTGTCTTCCCTGACCGTCTTTTCTCGTGCGGATTCTTTACGGGCCGGGCTGGTGTAAAACGATTAAAAACCCGCGGGGCTGGATAAAAATACTGAAATTAAATAACTTTGCGGTTGCTATGCCTAGAAAGTTGACGATACTGCTGCTGGTGGTGATCTCATCGGCGCTTCTGAGTGTTCCGTTCCTGGTTCCTGGGACGGGTTGGCTGTCTTTGGTCGCTTTCGTGCCTCTGCTCTGGGCGGAGGACATCGCCACCGGGGACGGGATGAAGGGATTCTGCTGGTGGCACTACCTGTGCTTCGTGCTGTGGAACGCGGCGACGACCTTCTGGGTCTGCAACGCCACGGTCGGCGGAGGAATATTCGCGATCCTTGCCAACGCCCTTCAGATGTCGCTGGTTTTCGGGCTGTTCCGTTGGAGCAGGAAATGGCTCAGCGGCGCGCTTCCTTACCTATTCCTCGCCTTTGCCTGGATCGCCTGGGAGCGGTGGTATCTCACGAGCGCGCAGATCAGCTGGCCTTGGCTTGTGCTGGGCAATGCCTTCGCCCGCACGACAGGATGGATCCAGTGGTATGAATATACCGGGACACTCGGCGGCTCGCTCCTCGTCTGGGCGGCGAACCTCAGTGTGTTCGGCATTCTGGAGTCTCTCGCTTGCGGACGCTGGATGACATTCAACCGGAAGGCGAAGTCGGCGGCCCTGCTTGGGACCCTGGCCTTGTTCGTCGCTCCTCCGGTCGTGTCTTTGTTCCTGAGGCCGGAGCCTTGTGAGGAGACGCTTGACGTCATTGTAGCGCAGCCGAACATCGACCCGTACGACAAGTTCGGCGGCATGACGCAGGAGGAACAGAACGAGTTGCTGCTGCGTCAGTTCGGTGATCTTCCTGACAGCATCCCGGTGCTGCTTGTCGCTCCGGAGACGTTCACCGGCGACGTGGTGACGAACGACCCGTCCTCAAGCCCGACCGTGCGGAGGTTCACCGCATTCCTGCA
>HF986027.1:13147-66029 GCA_000431015.1 Alistipes sp. CAG:514
ATTCCTGCAGGAGCATCCGAACGCCAACCTGCTGGTCGGGGCATCGTCGAGGACTTATCTGAAAAGGGCGCTGAGGCCTTCGCACACTGCCAGGCGCGCCGGCAACGGAGTGTGGATGGAATCGCACAACTCGGCCTTGATGCTGGACGCGTTCAGCTCTCCGGAATTGTTCCACAAAAGCAGATTGGTCGTGGGCGTGGAGATGACACCTTACCCCGCATTCTTCTGTAAGATAGACGATTGGCTCGGCGGTGTGATGGGGCGTTGCATCGGCCAGAAAGAGATCGGCCCGCTGCATTTCAATGAATATGTCCGCGACTCCACCGCGGGGGATTCTTCCGTCTCGGTGAGCGAGACCATCCCCGTCGGGTGCGCGGTCTGCTATGAGTCCGTCTACGGCGAGTATTGCACTGAATATGTCCGCAATGGCGCCCGTCTTCTGACCGTGATCACCAACGACGCCTGGTGGGGCGACACCCCGGGCTACGTGCAGCACCTGTCATATTCATGCCTCCGGGCCATAGAGACGCGCCGCTGGATCGCCCGCAGCGCCAACACCGGTATTTCGGCCATCATCGATCCTTCAGGGAAAGTGGTGAGCCACACATCCTGGTGGCAGCCGGAGGTTCTGAAAGGCAAGGTCGGTCTAAGTGACGGGAAGACTTTCTTCGTGCTGCACGGTGACTTCATAGGCCGTCTCGCCACCCTGATGGCCGCCCTTATCCTGCTCGCCACCCTCGTCCGCCGCTTTACACGGTAGGCGCTTCCGGCGCAGGGATTCCAAGCCGCTTGGACACGCCGCCCGGCGACCGAAGACAGGAAGCCCGCCCGCTCTTAAGGACACAAAAAAAGGGGACTAGATCCTGTCCCCTTTCTCATCATAAAGTTCATTTTGCAGAACGGTGAAGTCGGTGACCTCCACGAGGTCGATCCGACACTTGTACTTCTTCTTCCATTTCCCGAGGAAGGATTTGTCCGAGAGCATGGATGCTCCACGTTTCAGGTAAGCGCCCAGAATCGGGCTGACCTTAAGTGTAAGGACTGTCTTTCCATGCTCCACGCAGTAGGCGATGTTGCGCTCGATCTGTTCGTCGATCACGACACTGGACGAGATCTTGCCGGTGCCGTGGCACAAAGGACAGACCTCGGCTGTGTTGATCTCGGTCACAGGGCGGATTCTCTGCCGGGTGATCTGCATCAGCCCGAACTTGGTGAGAGGCAGCACGTTGTGCTTTGCTCTGTCGCTTTCCATGAGTGTTTGCATGTACTTGTGCAGCTCATTGCGATGCTCGCCGGAGGCCATGTCGATGAAATCGACGATGATGATGCCTCCCATGTCTCTCAGCCTCAGCTGTCTGGCGATCTCCTCGGCGGCGATCTTGTTGACCTCGAAGGTGTTCTCCTCCTGATCGGCGGTCTTCGCCCTGATGCCGCTGTTCACATCGATCACATTCAGAGCCTCTGTCGTCTCGATGACCAGATAGGCTCCCTGCTTCATCGGCACCACCTTGCCGAACGAACTCTTGATCTGTCTTGTGACCTCGAAGTGGTCGAAGATCGGATCCTTTCCGTTGTACAGCTTCACGATCTTTTCCTGATCCGGAGAGATCAAGGAAATATACTTCTTAGTCTCCTCGTAGATGTTCTCGTTGTTGACGTAGATGTTTGAGAACGAGTCGTTCAGGAGATCCCGGAGGATAGTGGTGGTCTTGCTGTACTCGGTGAAGAGCAGTTGAATGCCTTTAGACTTGGCGACTTTCTTCCATGATGACTCCCATTTCTCGATGAGAGACTTAAGCTCAGCCACAAGCACCGCGGCTTTCTTGCCCTCGGCGGCTGTGCGGATGATGGCTCCGTAGTTCTTTGGAAGAATGCTTCTGACAAGCGTCTCAAGCCTTCTTTTCTCCTCTTTCGAGGAAATCTTTTGGGAAATGCTCACCTTCTCTGCGAAGGGAATCAGTACAATGTTGCGTCCTGCCAATGAAATTTCCGCTGTCAGTCTTGATCCTTTGGTGGAGATCGGTTCCTTGACAATCTGCACTATCATCATCTGGCCGGGCTTCAGCACGTTCTCGATGCGGCCTTCCTTCTCAAGGACAGGGCCGATCTTGATGCCGGAATAGAGGGCGTCCAGGTTCGTGTTCGGATTGCTCTTTTTCACGAACTCGTCGAACGCGGTGAAATAGAACCCCAGATCCAGATAGTGTACGAATGCTTCCTTCTTGTCACCGATGTCCACAAAGGCAGCGTTGAGCGCAGGAAGAATCTTCTTCACTTTCCCCAGGTAGACATCCCCGACGGAAAAACTGTGCCCCTTGCTGGACTCTTTGTTGAGTTCAATCAGCCGATGGTTTTCCATCAAGGCGATGTGAACTTCGGTCGATGTGACATCGACAATCAAATCTTTCTCAGATTTTTCTGACTCCATAAGGAAATAACAATGGTAATAAGATAACTCGGCGCTCTGGCCGGTTTATTCTTCAACGCTAACCAAAAAAAGGCTGTCCGGCACTTCCGGTCAGCCCTTTTCTTCTAGCAGACTGCTAAAATGGCAGGCACAGAAGCACTACTTCTTCTTGTGTCTGTTCTTGCGCAAGCGTTTTTTACGCTTGTGCGTCGACATCTTATGTCTCTTTCTCTTTTTTCCGCTTGGCATAATAAAAGAAATTTAAAAATTATTTCTCCTCCTTTACAGCGTTCACGAACACCTTTGCTGGCTTGAAAGCCGGGATGTCGTGTGCAGGGATGGTCATTGTTGTCTTCTTGGTGATGTTCCTGGCTGCCTTCTGGGCTCTGTGCTTTACGATGAAGCTGCCGAATCCGCGAAGATAGACAGGCTCCTTTCTGACGATGGAACCCTTTACGGTCTCCATGAAAGCCTCGATTACAGACTGAACTGCGATTTTTTCGATACCGGTTGACTTTGCAACCTCATTCACGATTTCTGCCTTTGTCATAATATCTATATTAATATATTAAGAATTATCTAAATAGTACTCAAAGTTCGTTTGAGGATGCAAAAATAGACTTATTTTTTTAATATTCAAAATCATATAGATAAATTGTTGACCATATTTTTCTGGCACGGTGATTGACCATATTCACGGATGCGTTTTGGATCGGGATTAATCTGCCAATTTGGCAGACGGCACTCGGTTGTTTTAAATTGGACATTATGATTACAGATAATAATAAGGACATTTTCTTCCCGGCAGGTACCGCGGAAGTGAACATAATCCCTGTCATGCAGGGGGAGGATCAGATGAAGGTTGACGCAGGCGATCTGCCTGACACATTGCCTGTTCTGGCGTTGAGGAACGCGGTGATCTTCCCGGGTATGGTCTATCCTGTCACGATAGGCCGCCGGAAATCCATCACCCTGATCAAGGATGCGGAGAAGCGCGACTCCTTCATCGGAGCCGTGCCGCAGGTGGATGTCACGGTGGAGGAGCCGGAGGAAAGGGATCTCTATGAATATGGCACCGTCTGCCGCATCATGAAGGTTCTTGAGATGCCGGACGGCACGATCACTGCCATCCTCCAGGGCATCAAGCGCCTGCGTCTTGACGGTGTCATCTCCTACGAGCCTTACATCACGGCGAGGGTGAAGTACATCGAGGACATTGTCCCTGAGAATGACAACAGCACGAAGATGATAGCGGAGTCGCTCAAGGAGAAAGCCTCCGTCATCATCAAGTCCTCGTCCTTCGCTCCGAAGGAGGCCGTGGGGGCCTTGAAATCCATCGACAACTATGCGTTTCTTGTCAACTTCATCGCGACGACGGTGGAGGTCGAGAACTTCTTTGAGAAGGTGCAGCTTCTTGGCGTTGATGATGTTACCGTGAGGGCGATGAAGCTCTTGCAGGTTCTGGACACGCAGATCCAGCTGCTTAAGATCAAGCAGGAGATCAACCAGAAGGTGAAGAGCGACATCGACCAGCAGCAGAGGGAATACTACCTCAACAACCAGCTACGTACCATCCAGGAGGAACTTGGAATGGACGAGGAGGAGGAATTTGAGAGGCTCCGCGCGAAGTCGAAGACCAAGAAGTGGCCGGAGGCCGTTGGCAAGCAGTTCGAGAAGGAGCTGGCCAAGCTGGAGAAGTACAATCCGTCCTCGCCGGACTACAGCATCCAGTACAACTACATAGAGTTCATGCTTGACCTGCCTTGGGGCGAGATGTCGAAGGACAACCTTGACCTCAAGCATGCGCAGAAGGTTCTCGACAGCGACCACTACGGCCTTGACACAGTGAAGGAAAGGATCATCGAGTACCTTGCCGTCCTCAAGCTGAAGGGCAACATGAAGTCTCCGATTCTCTGCCTCTACGGCCCTCCGGGAGTCGGCAAGACCAGCCTCGGAAAGTCGGTCGCCAAGGCTCTCGGCAGGAAATATGTCAGGATAGCCCTCGGCGGCATGCACGACGAGGCGGAGCTCCGTGGCCATAGGAAAACCTACATCGGCGCTCTCCCTGGACGTATTCTGAACGGCATCAACAAGGCCGGGACATCCAATCCCGTCATCGTCCTTGACGAGATCGACAAGGTGGGCAACGACTACAAGGGCGACCCTTCGTCTGCTCTTCTGGAAGTACTTGACCCGGAGCAGAATGTGGCGTTCCATGACAACTATCTGGACATTGACTACGACCTGTCGAACGTCCTGTTCATCACCACGGCCAACAACATCTCCACGATCCAGTCGGCGCTTCTTGACAGGATGGAGCTGATCAACGTCACCGGCTACCTTGCCGAGGAGAAGATGGAGATCGCCAAGCGTTATCTGGTGCCTAAGCAGCTGGAGGAGCATGGAATAGGCAAGAAGGAACTCCGCATCGACAAGGCGGCGCTGGAGAGGATCATCGATGAGTATACCCGCGAGTCCGGAGTCCGCGGCCTTGAGAAGCAGATCGCCAAGATAGCGCGTGTGACTGCCAAGAAGATCGCCCTGGGCGAGAACTATCCGTCTGTCATCAAGAAGGAGCATCTTAAGGAATATCTCGGACTGCCGACCAATTTCCATGACCTGCAGAAGGGCAACGAGGCTCCGGGAGTGGTCACGGGGCTGGCCTGGACCCAGATGGGCGGCGAGATACTGTTCGTGGAGAGTTCTGTCAGCGGAGGCAAGGGTGTCATGACGATGACCGGCAACCTCGGCGATGTGATGAAGGAGTCCGCCACGATCGCCTACCAGTACATCAAGGCCCATCCTCAGCTTGCCAAAATGACATACGAGGACTTCGGGGCAAAGGACATCCACGTCCATGTGCCGGAGGGAGCCGTACCGAAGGACGGCCCGTCAGCAGGTATCACAATGGTCAGCTCAATGGTCTCCGCCCTTCGCGGCGAGTCCGTGAGGCCGGGAGTCGCCATGACCGGCGAGATGACGCTCAGAGGCCGTGTGCTTCCTGTCGGCGGCATCAAGGAGAAGATCCTCGCGGCGAAGAGGGCCGGAGTCACCGAGATCGTGATCTCGGAGGACAACCGCAAGGATGTCGAGGACATCAAGCCGGTCTACGTGGAAGGCCTTTCGTTCCACTACGTCAAGAACATTGACGACGTGATAGCGTACATATTCAAAGATTAATTTCTATCTTAGCGGTGCCATCAGGCTTGACATCTTATGGACGTAAGGATAGAACAAAGTTGGAAAAAAGCGCTGCAAGGTGAGTTCGGGAAACCTTACTTTGCCGCGCTTTCGCGTTATCTCCATGAAGAGAAGGCGCAAGGGAAGGTCATATTCCCTCCCGGCCCCGAGATATTCAAGGCCTTCGAGCTGACTCCGGTGGATCAGGTCAAGGTCGTGATCCTTGGTCAGGATCCCTACCACGGCTACGGACAGGCGATGGGTCTTAGTTTCTCGGTGCCCGACAATGTGCCGGCCCCGCCGTCGCTCAAGAACATATTCAAAGAGATAGAGAGCGATCTTGGAGTCAGCATGAGCGGCCGTCCGAACCTGGAGAGCTGGGCGCGCCAGGGAGTCCTGCTCCTGAACTCGATCCTCACCGTGCGCTCCGGCGAGGCGGCTTCGCACAGCGGCATCGGCTGGCAGCAGTTCACGGATGCGGTGATCCGCTACATTTCGGAGAATTGCAATGGTGTGGTCTTCCTCCTGTGGGGCAACTACGCCAGAAGCAAGAGGGAGCTGATCGACACCTCACGGCACCATGTGCTGGAGGCCGCGCACCCGTCTCCGCTTGCCCGGGGAGCCTTTTTCGGCTGTCGGCATTTCTCTAAGACTAACGAGATCCTTGTCAGCGAGGGCAAGGCTCCGATCGACTGGCGGCTGTGACGGACTGCCGACGGCGGTCACGGTTTGGGAAGCGGCGGGATTGGCCGCGGATTTGACAAGTTTGTTAACGACTACTTATTTTAGTGCAAATGAATCGCATAGCATTGTTTCCTGGGTCTTTTGATCCATTCACGGCAGGCCATCTGAACATCCTCACAAGGGCCTTGACCATCTTCGACGAGGTTATCGTGGCCGTGGGAATCAATCAGGACAAGCGCGGCTTCTTCACGATGGAGCAGCGTGAGGACATCATCCGTCAGGCCACAAAAGGCATTGACGGTGTTAGAATCATTCATTATGAAGGCCTTACCATCGACATCTGCCGCGAACTCGGTGTCCGCCACATTGTCAGGGGAGTAAGGAATATGACGGATTTCGACAACGAGCAGGCGATCGCTGACGCGAACCGCCATCTGGCTCCCGAAGTGGACACCATCATCATACCTACCGCCCAAGGCTATTCGCACATCTCCTCATCCGCCGTCCGTGACGTTGTACGCCACCACGGCGATCTGTCGCAGTTCATCCCTAAGGGAGTCTCTTTGCCGGAGGTAAGATGAGAGGGGTCGCGGGAATATTCATTGGCCTCGTCCTGTGGCTTTTGCCGTCCTTCGGCTGCCTGGGACAGATCGACTCCACGCGCCTGAGGGAGTTGGACGGGCGGCTGGAGGAATATTTCCGCACCCTTGAGCCAGAGAGGATCGAGGTGAAGAACCGGGAGTGTGACCTGCTGATCGGTTCGGCCTCGGATTCGCTTCTCCGCCGTCACATCGCCCTGAAGATCTACGACCACTATCTGATGTCCCCGGTAATGGGCGACGAGGCCGTGGCCATCCACTTGACGGACACCTGGTTCGCTCCAGGCCTGATCGACATGGGAGGGGATGACGTGCTTCTGGAGGCCAAGATCTTCGCCGACTTCAACCGTCAGTCGCTTCTGGGGATGAAGGCACCTCCCGCAACGCTGGAAACTCCTGATGGAGAGGTCGTTGAGATAGGCGGGTCGTCAAGCCGCTACCGTGTGCTTTTCTTCTACGACACGGATTGCGCCAAGTGCAGGCTGGAGACGGTCATGCTGCGTTCCAAGCTCAATTCGAAGAACTGGCCGATAGATGTCTATGCCGTCTACACCGGTGTGTCGGCGGAGAGTTGGAAGGAATGGCGCGAGACCAGATTCACTGTCAGGGCCAGTCAGACGAGGGTCATCCATCTTTGGGATCCCGAGGTCAAGTCCGACTACCAGATGAAATACGGTGTACTGCAGACCCCCCGGATGTTCCTTGTGGACCGTTCCGGCACCATAATAGGCAGGGGAATGGACACCGCCGCCCTGGACCGGCTTCTAGGCATAGTCCTCTCCCGCGAGGATTATGAATATGGCGGCTCCGCCTCCGCCGTCTTGATGGACAAGCTCTTCATGTCGTATGAGGATTACGCCCGGTCGGTGCCCTTGTCGGAGCGTCCGTCTGCGGATCGCATCCTCTCCATCGCCAAAACTCTGGAAGACCGCACCTTAGCCCAAGGCGACACCATATTCTTCAAGCATCTGGAAGGCGACCTTCTCTACTGGCTGACCTCCCGCCGCGACGAAATCTGCAAGGAAGGCACCATCCCGTTCATCAATGAATATGTCCTCTCGCGTCCCGGGATCTGGAACACCCCCGAGGACACGCTCAAAGTCGTAGGCCTTGCACGTATGATGAAAGACCTCCTCTCGCGTACTCCTGTCGGCTCCGCGCTCCCGAAGGCAAAGACCCTGGCGCGCATGGCAGATTCCGCCGTAACTTCCTCTTCGGCTTTCCCGGCCAAGGGCTGGAACCGTGTTCTCCGCAAAGGGGGCTACATAGTCTTCCACACCGAAGGCTGTCCCGTCTGCAAGTCCGAACTTTCCGCCGCCGATTCCCTTGGCCTGAGGATCGTGGATGTGAACATCGATGAGATCATGGCCTCTAATCCCCCTCTGGCCAAGGTACTTCTGGACACCTTCGACCTCTCCTCGATGCCCCTGATCATAGAAGTCTCCCGCCACGGCACAGTCCGCCGCCGCTATCTCTCCTTCCTGCCCCGGTAGACCTCCCGGGAAGGCGCATGGCAGCACGTCCCGTGCGATTCTGTTTCCTGCCATTCCCACCAACCGCGGCGACCGATCATTCATGTGCCACCGGCACACTCCTTCTTCAAAAAGACATCTATTCTCGAAAATACTGCCGAATCTTTACCGGCTTATTTCTTAACGCTTACAAAAATTCTTATATTCGTGAAAAATTACAGAAGCGATGAAGATTGTGTTTCTGGATGCCGGGACGATGGGAACATCGTCGTTGGCTCCGATTGAGAGTCAAGGTGAGCTTGTGGCGTGGCCTAACTCCACTCCGGAGGAGTCCGTTGCCAGGGTCTCTGATTGTGATGTTTTGATTGTCAATAAGATAAAAGTGAATGACCGGCTGCTGGACGCCGCACCAAGGCTTCGTCTGGTGTGTGAGGCTGGTACCGGCATCAACAATATTGATGTAGATGCCTGCGAAAGACGCGGTGTGCTGGTCAGGAATGTCGCTGGCTATTCCACCGACTCTGTTGTCCAGGAAACATTCATGCATATTCTTAACCTTCTGGGTAACGGGGCCTATTTCGACGAGGTCGTAAAGTCCGGAGCGTATTCCCGCAGCGGGTTGTTCACTGATTATTCAAGGCCTTTCATCGAGATGGCAGGCAAGACGCTGGGCGTTATCGGTCTTGGAGCCATCGGCTCGAAGGTCGCAAGGATAGGCACAGCCTTCGGTATGAACGTCGTCTATTATTCCACTTCCGGCACGAGCCACAGCACGGAATATCCTTCCGTGCCTTTGGAGCGCTTGATGCGCGAGTCGGATGTGATCTCGGTACACGCTCCTTACAACGAGCGTACCGCCGGCCTTGTGGGGGAGAAGGAACTCCGTATGATGAAGCCGAAGGCAATCATCGTGAATATGGGTCGTGGAGGCATTGTCGTAGAGGATGCACTTGCCAAGGTGATTGACGAGGGTGTGATAGGCGGTGCCGGCCTGGATGTCTATTCCGTGGAGCCGATACCGGCGGATCATCCGCTGCTTCACACCAGGCATCCGGAACGCCTCAGCCTGACTCCGCACGTGGCTTGGGCCAGCATCGAGGCCCGCGAGCGGCTCATTCAGTCCATAGCGGACAATATCGCCAAAGGTTTTTAACATTTTAATCGCAGAATATCCCGGCGCTGGTCCGGATAAGAAAACCCCGGGGCTTTATTCAGCCTCGGGGTTTCATATTCATGTCTCACCTCGATGGATTGAGGTGTTGTAAGCCATTAGAAGAACTCCTCTGTGTTCTTGTCGAGGTTGTCGGCGTGATCCTCGGAGTTGGCGTTGAAGTCATTCTTCTGGCCGAAGTTCCTGTGGCCGCCGTTTCTGCGAGCACCGCCTTGCGGGCATCATCGGGCGCGTCATTGATATAATCGAAGTAAGCACATTCGGGCAGGAAGAAACCACATTTCTCCACGGCGATGTCCTTATATTCACGCTCCATCCGGGTGCCTTTGTGGCTGTTGTATTCATCATCTATCTCGGCCTTATGCTGCTTGAAGAGCACGTCGGCATAGCGGAGGAAGATTAGACCGAGGATTGGTTGACCATATTTGTTGGCAGCCAAGTGTGCTCCGGCACGGAGAATGTCGGCGGAATGCCAAAGGTTATCTTTCAGATTCTTAAGTTCTGTGTCAGTCTTTTGTCCGAATGTTGGTTCAGACTATAAAGATACACAAATTTCTTCTTATAGATCAAAATATTCCGGACCATGGATTGATCCGGAAACTTTATTGGCAATTGTTTATCATTTATAGGAGGCGTATTCCACCTTTTGATCGCCTAAAGGAGGAATATTCATAGATGATCCGGCTACAGCATGGACTTCAATGTCGAGATCAGATTGCCGTGAAAGAGGAAGTCTTCGCGGAATTCGTAGGTGCCGTCCTTGTGGACAAGGACGTAGGCGGGGATGCCGTAGATCTTGAATTTATTGTGGGCGATTTCATCCCACTGCTCTTTGTTTAGGCGGTAATGCACGCCCTTGATGTCCTGGATCCTTTTCTGATACTCGGCGTACGGAGATGTCGTGTTGGCGATGTAGAGCCAGACAATCTCGTCGCTGTTCAGTTCTTTGGACTTGTAAGGCTCGATAGCGTTCATTGCCATCGCGCACGGGCCGCACCATGTGTTCCAGAAGTCCACGAGGACGATCTTCCCTTTGTATGGGGCGATGATTTCGTCAAACAGCTTGTCTCCCGGGCTCTCAGGAGTGTCCTTGAATCCGAATTTGTGGCTGTCGATCTTTCTGGCTTCCGCCAATTCGGAATACATGCTTTCCAGAATCGCTGCGGCCAAAGGATGGCAATTTGATGTGATTCCTTTTAGTTCCTCTTCCGTCATGCTTCCCGCCTTGATTCTTGGAATATACACCAGGTCGGCATCCTTAAGGTCGTAGAGTAGTTTCCCGCGGTCTCCAAGCACGGACTCCCAGTCTGAGTCTGAGTCATTCACGCCGTAGATGAGATATTCCGCATTGCCTCCTTCAAGCAGCCTTGGATCAGTCATGTCGAACAAAGAGTCGATTTCAGACAACAGAGCAGGAGGAAGATTGGTGAACTTGAACGGAATATCCCCGTCCTTGACCTTGTGGACAGTTCTGTAGTTTCTTTTTCTGAGATAGTAAGCATTCCCGAAAGCCATTACTGTCTCGTTCTTGATTTGGTACTCGTAATACTCTTTGACACTCAATGGAATATCTTTGGACTCCAGGTCGCTCATGATTTTGCGATATTTTTCCTTGATTTTCCTGACATATTCCTCATCGCTCGCTTTGTAGTCCGTCAGGTCGCTGTACCAGACGTCCATGCTTGGCGGATTGCGCAGTCTCTCGTTGTTCGCGTAGTTGTTGAACGCAGCATAATAGCCGTCGGCGTGGATTTTTGACACCGTCTGCAGTTTGTGATTCGGGAAATGTGTGTTCCTGACTCTCACGGCATCGCTGAAAGGGTTCACATAGACATTGACGGTCTCTCCAGGAGTGAGCAGCAGAAGAGTCTCCACTTTAGTTGTGAAGGTGAACGCGCTCGAAGGTCCGCAGATGTCGAATGTGAATGTGGCGGTGTGGGTCAGGGTGTCAATTTCCTGTTCCATGTCCAAACGTTGCTGCAACAATCGATTCACGACCAGATTCACACTTTTGACAAGTCTCTCGCTTCCGGCGGGATAATGAAACACTACGGTCGTCTTTCCTGCTGTGAACTGTGGGTCGGGAAGTGGAGTGTTTCTGTCAGGGAAAGTCTTTAGCTCATCGGGCAACTCCTTGAACTGTCTAACGGTTTGCCTGCCTGTCAGATCTATTCCGAATAGTTTGAATCCATCTTTTGCTTCGGATTCAATGAAATCGATTGACTTTGTCCCCTTTGGTACCGGCGGAAACACAAGCGCGAATGAGTCCCTTCCATTCTCCGGCATGAAGTGCTTCTTCCCGGGAGTGAGGCAGCCGGAATAACCTTTCATCCGCAGTTTTTCCCCGTCCTTGGCAACGATGTAGGATGATGTGTCGATCTTGATCCAATATTTAGGACGAAACTTCGCGCTGAAATGAATTGTAGTGGAAGAGTCCGTCAACACTATGCGTCTTACGTCCAGGGTTCGCCCAGGACTGTATAGGTCAACGGCAGGGTAGTCCAGTACAGTCGTGTCATTGGTTTTCGCATCGGTGGCGACACTTCTCCTGCCCGCGCCGCAGGACGCGAGTACAATGGCCAGAATGATGGTGGTGGCAATCACCACAAAGGAACGGTTATGATTCATGAATATTTATGTTGTTTCTTGGCAAGATTGTCTTGGACTATAAATATACGAGTTCTTCCTTGATAATGAAAGATGATGGTGACTAAAATTGTCTTTTTAGTCACCATCATCATATTCAGCTGCCACCTCAAGAGACTGAGGTGGGATATTCATTAAAAGAATTCCTCTGTGTTCTTGTCGAGGTTGTCGGCGTGATCCTCGGAGTTGGCGTTGAAGTCGTTCTTCGGGCCGAAGTTCCTGTGGCCGCCGTTTCTGCGGTCATCGCCGTTCCTGCGGTCTCCACCACGGTCATAGCCGCGGCGGTCATCGCCGTTTCTGCGGTCGAAGCCACCGTTCCTGCGGTCACCGTTACGACGGTCGTCTCCGCCATTCCTGCGGTCATCGCCGTTCCTGCGGTCTCCGCCACGGTCATTGCCACCGTTGCGTGGACGGCGCTCCGGCTCCACATAGCCTTCCGGCTTAGGGGTGAGGGCGCGCATGGAGAGTCTCATCTTGCCTGTCTTGGCATCGATCTCAAGGAGTTTCACGTCAACTTCCTGGCCAACTGTAAGGACATCCTCTACATTATCGGTCTTGTTCCAAGCGATCTCTGACACGTGGAGAAGACCTTCCTTGCCAGGAAGGATCTCGACGAACGCGCCGAACTCAAGGATGGAGACAACCTTTCCGTGGTAGGTCTGTCCGACCTCCGGAACAGCGCAGATGCTCTGGATCCAGTCGTAGGCCTTCTGCATGGCCTCCGCGTCGTTCGTGGCGATGTCAACGACACCCTTGCCGTCAACCTCGTCGATGGAGATGACCGCACCGGTCTCTGCCTGGATCTTCTGGATGGTCTCGCCACCCTTTCCGATGACGGCTCCGATGAATTCCTTGTCGATCTCAAAGGACTTGATTCTCGGAACGAACGGCTTGTAGTCCTCACGAGGTTTGTCAAGGCACTTCATCATTTCGCCCATGATGTGCATTCTGCCCTCATGAGCCTGCTGGAGAGCCTTTGCAAGAACCTCGTAGGAAAGACCGTCAACCTTGATGTCCATCTGTGTGGCGGTGATGCCGTCCTTGGTGCCGGCTACCTTGAAGTCCATGTCGCCGAGGTGATCCTCGTCGCCGAGAATGTCGGTAAGGATGGCGTAGCGGCCATTAGGGTTATTCTCGTCGGTGATAAGTCCCATAGCCACACCGGCAACCGGCTTGCTGATCTGGACACCGGCGTCCATAAGAGCGAGACAGCCACCGCAGATCGAAGCCTGTGATGAAGATCCGTTTGACTCAAGAATATCAGAGACAACGCGTACAGCGTAAGGGAACTCCGGAGCCTTAGGCATAACGGCCTTGAGAGCTCTGAATGCCAGGTTTCCGTGACCTACCTCACGACGGCCAACACCTCTCTGGGCCTTGGCCTCTCCGGTGGCGAACGGAGGGAAGTTATAGTGGAGGACAAACTGCTGGGTCTCCTGTACGAGAACCTCGTCCATCTCCTTCATGTCCATCTTTGTTCCGAGGGTGACGGAGGCAAGGGCCTGTGTCTCACCACGGGTGAATATAGCCGAGCCGTGAGCGCAAGGCAGACAGTCAACCTCGCACCAGATAGGACGTACCTGTGTGGTCTGACGACCGTCCACACGAAGGCCCTCGTCGAGGACAAGATTCCTCAGAGCCTCTCTCTGTTCGTGACCGAAATATCTGTTGATCATCATCTTCTTGGTATCCTGCTCCTCTTCGGTCAGACCAAGAGACTCGACGCACTCCTTCTTGATGGCCTCGAAACCGTCCTCTCTCTCGTGCTTAGGCCTCGCGGACTTGGCGAGAGCGTAGCACTTGTCGTAGGCGAAGTCGTGGATCTTCTTCCTGAGATCCTCGTCCTCCTCGTCGTGAGGATAGTCTCTCTTGACATCCTTGCCGAGCTCCTTGTTGAGCTCTTTCTGGATGCGGCAGTGCTTCTTGATCTCCTCGTGGGCGAACTTGATGGACTCAAGCATGACATCCTCGGGAACCTCCTTCATCTCTCCTTCAACCATCATGATGTTCTCCTCGGTGGCGGCTACCATCAGCTCAAGGTCAGCCTTCTCAGTCTCGCTGAACGTAGGGTTGATCTTGAACTCGCCGTCGATCCTTGCCACGCGTACCTCGGAGATAGGACCGAGGAACGGAATGTCGCTGGCTGCCAGCGCGGCGGAAGCTGCGAGACCAGCGAGGGCGTCAGGCTGGATGTCTTTTTCGGCTGAGACCAGCCAGATGTTGACGAACACGGCGAGGTGGAAATCCTCAGGGAACAATGGTCTGAGGGCTCTGTCCACAAGACGTGAGATTAGGATCTCATAGTCTGAGGCCTTGCCCTCTCTTTTCATGAATCCGCCAGGGAAACGCCCCGCGGCGTAGAATTTTTCCTTGTAGTCCACCTGGAGTGGAAGGAAGTCTGTGTCTTCTGCTGCTTCTTTAGCGCATGTTACAGTGGCCAGGAGCATCGTGCCTCCCATCTTGACCACCGCTGAACCGTCTGCCTGCTTGGCAACTTTGCCGGTTTCGATCTCGATTACCCGACCGTCGGATAATTCAATCTTCTTTGTGATGATGTTCATTTTACTGTTTTTACCGCGTGTCCTCAACAAAATATATCTGAAAACTTCAGCGTCTTTCTAAATCGTGGAATATCTTCGATTCCATTTAATCAAAAAGGGACGGCTGCGTCATAAAGCGCGGCCAATCCCTTTTCTGTTCCTATCGTAAAGTTATCGACGGAGACCGAGCTCCTTGACGATGTTTCTGTATCTCTCGATGTCAACCTTCTGGAGGTAGTCCAGAAGCTGACGCCTCTTACCAACGAGACGGAGAAGGGAACGACGGGTGACAACATCCTTCTTGTTCTTCTTCACGTGTTCGGTGAGGTGATTGATACGGTAGGAAAATAAAGCAACTTGACTCTCTGGTGAGCCGGTGTCTGTATTAGACTTCCCGTACTTAGCGAAAATCTCTTGCTTCTTGTCGGCTTGTAAATACTCTGCCATTTCGCAAAAAATTTTGTTGATGATTAATAAACGTTTTCTTCCCCGCACCCTGCGGAAAAGCGTGCAAAGATACTCATAATTTTCAGAGAATCAAAATATTTTCTGAATATTCATTTGGGATCACAGAACATTTATGTCGATTTTGTAGATGCCGTCGTTCATGTAGCCGTACTGGAATGATGGCAGGCAATAGACAGCGTACAGTTGAAAATGCTTGTCGTCGAGTTTGAGGTTCTGGCTGTCGTATTTGGAAAAATCACGTCCCCATTTGTAGTCACTCGGGAAGTATGCGTAGGCCATGTGCTTGGCGTTGAAGAGCATCCCTGTCGGGAACTCCTTGAAAGTGATGTGATTGCCCGTACAATGGAATTCGACATAGTCCGGGGTGCTGCCCATCCATCCGCTGGCGGCATATTCCTCGGCGATCAGGCCTTCGCGGTACGGATCCATGACCCGGTAGATCTCCTCTCCCTGCGCCTTGTAGATTTCTGTCGTATAGGCTCTCTCGAAGATGCACTCGTCGAAGTAGGTGCAGTCGCCATATTTCTCGAACACAAGTTTCTTGGAGACCGTCACGGTGACCGTGCTTCGTCCGGAAGGGGACACGCCGTCTATGATGTCAAGTCTCATCCTGTATTTCTCGGAAGTCTTCAGTTTGCCGGTGTCTCCGAATCTTAGGCGTACAAGGGCGCTGCATGAGCTGGGGGAGAATGTCACTTTTGACGACACCAGGGAGAACACGCCGTCAGGGTCGGTGTCTTCCCAAACGGGATCAGGAGCGTCCTGTGGAGCCGTGTCATATTTGAAGGAGATCAGAGCCTGCTCGGCCGTGCCGCCGTGTCCTCTGTAGATGGGAATCTCCAATGTGCCCCTGTCGTCCTGGGACACTTCGGCGTAGAGTACCGTGGAGGCGAAGGCAAATCCGCTTTCGCCCTCGTAAACCGCCCCTTTATTATCCTTGGCGCATGACATCGCGGTCAGAGCGGTGGAGCAAAGGATGGCGATTGTGAATATTCTAGTTCTGAACATAAGGATTCTGGTCTTCGGGATTGATGTTGGGGTTGTTGTCGATTTCCGCCTGCGGGATCATAAGTATGCACTCGATGTAGTCTGCCGGGAAATTGAGATACTCCGGATACTTTCTGAGGTAGTTCGTGTGGTTGGACTCCTCTCCGCCCACATTCCAGTAACGTGTCCATCCTTTCGCAAGTCTGAGGATGTCGAAGATGCGTCCGGTCTCACCCCATAGCTCTATTCTGCGCTGCAGAAGAATCTCGTCCATAAGGGTCTTGACGGTTCCTACGGTTCCGAAAGTCTGTTCACTGCCGCTCAAAGCCCCTAATGTGTCGTGCCAGTTAGGGTCACGGCGGCTCATGACTTCTCCAAGGGCGTCCTTGGCCTCGGAGTCATTTCCCTGGCGGCAAAGCGCTTCCGCAAGAATCAGGTACGCTTCCTCAAGACGCATGAATATGTAGTCTCCCTTATAGGACTTCTGATCCGCCCATTGGAACTTGAACTGGTTGTAGTTGATGTTGGCTCCGTATTTCCATTCCTTTGCGCTTTTGCCGATGTTGCCGTTCCACCATCCCTTGCGTATGTCGGAGTCCGGGATCTGGGCATAGAGCCAGTTGCTGATGCACTTGGGAGCTTCCGCCGCGTAATAGACATTGGTGCATGCGTCCATATTCGAGAAAAATGACGCGAACACTGTCGATTGGTCGGAGATGATCTCGGCTCCCCACATGACTGAAGATGATTGGACACTGTTGAACGGTGTCTTGCCTGTGGTCCATTCTGTGGTGCTGTCGTCAAATGTTCCCTTGGTTACTGTCGCGTCCGACCTGGTCAGCAGGGAAGCGTCTGGGGTGCTGATGGCTTTTTCCGCAGCCTGTACGGCCTTTCCCCAGTCATTCTCGACCAATGCGACACGAGCCTGAAGCAGACTAGTGGAGTAGAGGTCGAAGTTGGAGATGTGCTTTCGCTTGATCCCGCATTTCCCGAACATGGCTACAGCTATCTCAAGATCGTTGTCGATCAGCGCGTAGACTTGTCTGACAGAAGCGCGTTTGTTGCCTGTGCTGGATGCGCTGGTCGGCTCGGTGTAGATTGGGACTCCAGGGAGATCCTCGTGGCCGACGAATGTCTGCTGGAAGGACTGGATCAGCATAAAATAACTGAACGCGCGTGCCGCATAAGCTTGGGCTGTCGTACAAAGGATCTCATTCTCGTCGCCGGTAGCCGTTTCGGAGGCTGAGATGATGTAGTTGACGTTGCTGATGATCTCATAGAAATACTTCCATGTGAAATAGCATCGCCAGATTTTGCTGGTGTAGCGGCTGCGTTGGTCGTAGTTGTAGTCTTTCCAGAACCAGCCTGCGCCTTGCGCTGTCTGCACCATGTCGTCGCCCATGAGATCGGCGGCAAGTGTTACAGCCATGTTGCCGAAGCACTGGTGAGCGTTCGCGGCGACGAAGTCGAGGCGGTTGTACATTGTCGCATATACCCCATCCATGGCGACCTGAAGACCTTCGGCGTCAGCCAGAATCTCTTCCTTCGCCACGTCTGTGGTAGGGGATGTCTCCATCAAAGAAGAACATGCGCCGCATGATATGGCAGCCAATAGAATAACGATTGGAAATCTTTTCATAAAGCTTAGAATTTAACGTCCACGCCGAGTGTGACTGTGCGGTTAGGCGTGTAAGTGTAGGAGGTGGATCCTGTGAAGCTGCTCTGAGGATTGAGACCCCTAAGCGCACTGAGCATCAGTAAATTGTCTCCGGAGACATAAAGGCGGAGAGAGCGTATGTGACATTTCTCCAGCCATGCTGTCTTGAATGTGTAGCCGGCGGAAATGCTCTTGATGCAGAAATATGACGCATCGATTAGGAAGCGGTCGTTGATGACAGTCGTCGTGGTGCTTGTGATCTTCGGGACATCCGTGATTTGACCGGCCTCTGTCCATGCGCGGAGTGAGTTGATGTGGTAGGTCTGTCCTACGAACGAAGGCTCCATAAGAGAGCGGTAGGTACTGTCATAGATCTTGCCACCCAGCGAATAGGTGAACAAAGCGGAAACATCAATGCCTTTTGCGTGAAGACTGGATGACAGGGATCCGTAGATGGCCGGGATTCTGCTGCCGCAAAGCCATTTACAGCCGGAGGCCACGGTCGCGTCGTTTGTCACGAACTCGCTGCCGTTGATCGGATTGCCTTCCGCATCCTTGCTGTAGGCAAGGTAAAGCTGTTCTCCGGTCGCCGGGTCAACGCCTGCGCTGCGCGCCATGTAGAAAGTGTTGACGGTCTCACCCTCACGGATCAGGTAAACGCCGTTGTTTATGTCCTCTCCGTTGCCGGTGAGTGACACGACCTTGTTGTTGACGGTGGAACCCATTAGTGACACGCTCCAGAACAGATCCGGATTATTGAGGATGTCATAACTCAAGGTCATGTCTATGCCGGTGTTGTACATTTTGCCGACGTTGGCATAATAGCCCGGGAATCCTAATGAAATAGCGATCGGATACTCAAGCAGCATGTCTGTGGTGGTTCTTTTGTACCACTCTATGGTTCCGCTGAATCTTTTGAACATCTTGAACTCGACACCCAGGTTGACATTGCCGTTCTTCTCCCATGTCACATCTTGGTTCTCCAGAGATGAGATCACGGCTCCTGAATATGTGGCATTGGGGTAGGTCATGTCATAAAGAGCCTGCCAGGCATAGTATGAGCCGATGTTGTCGTTGCCTTGTATGCCGTAACTGGCCTTCAGCGTCATGTTGTCAAGCCATCCGAAATCTTTCATGAAAGGTTCCTGTGAAATCCTCCAGGATGCTCCCAGGGACCAGAAAGTCCCCCATCTGTGTTTCTTTATGAACCGTGAGGAGGCGTCTGCCCGCAGACTCCCTGACAGGTAGTACCTGTCCGAGAAATTATAGTTCGCTCTGCACAACCAAGAATTGATGCTGTAGATGTCGCCTGTCGAAGTCGCGTCCGCTATGGTGGAACCCATGCCAAGTTCCTTAAAACCGTCGAACGGAAAACCTGTCCTCTGTCCCATCAGATAGTTTGTCTCGATGTTGTAGAACTCATGACCTGCCATCAAGTCCACGTCGCTGTCTCCGAAACCGCGTTTGTAGGACAGCAGCTGGTTCCAGGTGTAGCTGCGGGTGCGCTGATGTTCCTTGGTCAGACGTCCCGTGCCGGCGGCGTTGCCGTTGTTGCGGTTGTACTTTGTCGAGTTGCTCTCGCTCACTATGTCGGCGCCAAGCGATGTGCTCAGCCTGAAGTCGCCGAAACTGATGCCAAGATGCCCGCGGAGGTTGACGTTGTCGCCGATCATGTAGTAGTCGTCATCGAAAAGTGTCGCGACGCAGTTGCGGTTGTTCTGTGCTCCGGCCGGTCTTGATGATCCATAGTCGAACACGCGCCCGCCATTGTCAAGAACCTCGTTTCCGTCAGCATCCACTTCATACACCGGGTAGATAGGAGCCATCATCATGGCGGTGTACCAGATGTTGTTGGCTTCTGTGCCGGACGCTCCGAGATAGTCGCTTCTTGTGTTGGAGTAATTGGCGTTGAGGCCGAACTCCAACCATTCATAAGGAGTGAATTCGGCTCCGAGTCTGGCTGTTATGCGTCGGAAGGAGGTTGTCGTGATGGTGCCGTTCTCATTGAGATAACCCAATGAGGCCATATACTTGCTGACATCAGAAGCTCCCGACATCGAGAAAAGATATTCCTGACGTGTCGGAAGCTTGGCATTCGCCTCTCCAAGCCAATCAGCGTCGTATTTCGTCTTCGCGTCCCCGACGACATTCCCTTTAGCGTCGAAAAGACTCTCGACATCCCTGTCAAAGATGTTGTACTTGTTGTTGATGCCGAGAATGTTTTTCGCAAGACGTGACGGGGTCAAAGCCGCGGCTTCGCCAGGAAGATGCCCTTCCGTGTAGAGAAGGTCGTTGTATGTCGCCCTATACATTTGTTCCATGTACTGTGATGCGTTCACAGTCTCGTAGGGGCTGATCGCCATCGAGTTGAAGCCGACACGCGCGGTGAAGTCTATGGAGATTCTTTCGTCGGCACTTCCTCCGCTCTTGGTCGTCACGATGACCACACCGTTGGCTCCTCTGGAACCGTAGAGGGCTCCGGCTGAGGCGTCCTTAAGTACGGACATGCTTTCGATGTCGTTGGGATTGAGCGAATTAAGGCTTCCGTCATAAGGGATGCCGTCAACGACAATGAGAGGAGAGCTGCTTGCGTTGATGGATCCGAATCCTCTTACCATGATTCCTGATCCGCTGCCTGGCTGCCCGCTTCCCGATGTCGTCATGACTCCGGACATCTGCCCGTCAAGCATTCTGGAGACATCCGCTACAGGCCTGTCCCGCAATTTATCGCCTCTTATTGTCTCGGCGGAACCAGTGAACGACTCTTTCGTTGACGTGCCGTATGCCACCACAAGAACATCGTCAAGGACATTGACATCAGCTGTCATCGCCACGTTGATGGTTGTGCGTCCTTTTACCGCTATGGTCTGTTCCTGCATTCCCAGACAAGAGAACACCAGTGACGCGTCTGAGGGAACTGAGATGGAATACTTGCCGTCCAGATCAGTGACTGAATATCCGCTCCCGTTTTTTTCAAGTACCGCCACTCCGGGGAGGGGGGAACCGCCAAAAATATCAGTCACCTGACCAGTGACTGATATTTTCTGCGCCCAAAGAGACTGCATGGCTGCAAGCAGCGCCAGCAATGAGAGCAGAGCTGTTTTCTTTCTCATATTACTCTTTTATGCAACGTGTGGCCGCTCCGTAGGAACGGTTGAGTCCTGCCTCGCTGGCAGGGTTACCCCATGCCATGCTCTCGTAAAACACGGTGTTGGAATTGTCTGTGCGGGTGTTGTACAACGCGCTTCCGCCGACGCTCTGGAGAGTACCCTTGCTCGGGTCAATGTTGCCCACAAGCGGGAACCAGTACACCTTGCCGGCTTTCGTCTTGTAACGGAATCCGATACTCTTGTCGTAGTCCTGGTACCAAGGATACGTCTCGTCGTATTTGCCATCGTCATTGAGCTTTCCGGCTTTCTTGTACTCGCTGCGGAATCCCCAGCCGCTTCCGGCGGCAGGCATCCACCAGCCTTCCGGGCAAGGGTCGTAGATTGTCTTCGCGTTGGTCTTGCCGCCCCAAAGGTCGTTGTTCTGGAGAGAGGTCTTGTTTGTCAGCCAGTCAACCGCCGGCCAGGAGCTTGAAGGCGCATGGTAGAACACGTCAGGGTGTTCGATCGCCAACTGGAGGTTGGTGCTTGTGTTGTCGTTGTATGTAGGCCTTTCCTCGGTCTTCATGAAGATCTGATTGCCGTTGATGTCGTAGATGCGCTTCTGTACGCTGGACTCCACGTTGTCTCCTCCAGGGAAAGGATCCTTTCGTCCCCACTGGTACATCAGTCCGATTGATTCCTTGCTGAACATTTGGGCGCTCATAGCTCCGAGATTGCGATCCATGTATTTGTATGTGACACCGTTGGCGTCCTGCCATTCGAAAATGTCCGCCTCGGGATCGTAGTCTGTCACCCAGACATGCCAGCTCCAGACAACCCTGCCTCCGTCACGTGCGGCCACCACGGCATTGCCTTCCTTGCCGTCGGCGATCTTGACCACGACGACGCCTTCGCTTCCGTTTCCGGAAACCGAACTTACAAGTCCGATGGCATCCTGCCATACGAGTGCCGCGTTGTCAAAGTCCAATGCGGTCGTTGAGTTACCTTTCACGGCTTTGATCGTGAGGATTCCGCCCGGTTTCACAATGTGGCAGTTGGCGGCTCCCGCCGTGGTCGTGATCTCTACGATGGAGAGTGATCCGGAATATTCCACCGTCCTGCCGTGATCGTCTGTCGCGCTGATCTTGATGTCGATCCGCTGGCCGATGGATGCAGGCGCATTGTATTTAACCTTAATGATGTCCTGATCGACGGTTGCTTCCGCACTCCAGCCGGAGGTTACCTCAACAGTCGGGATGCCGGTGATCTTGGCCGGGGCGAGATTGAGAACCTTGTAGGAAAGGGTGAAGGAACCTCCTGCCTTGACGGCCATCGAGGCCGGCTCGCCGAGAGCGCTGATCGTGAGAGGCTCGGAGGCGTTTACTTTCACGCTGACACTCTTCGTCAGGCTGCGCTTGTGTGTGTCGCTCGCCGTGAGCGAAACCTTGACCTCTGTCGCTTCGGTGATCACTTCCGGAGCGGTCAGCTTGATGATTCCCTGGTAGTTGACATAGTCTACCTTGCCTAGCGCGCAAACATATTCATCGTTGTCAACGGAAGGAACCAGACTGAGAGTGGCACCTTCTGAACCGGTTACAGTGAAAGGTATCTCCAAGGTCTGTCCAGGATTTACCGCCGGGGCGCTTGTGTCGAAGAATATGCCGAGGTCGCCGTAGTCATTGTCGCCTCCGCCTTCTCCTGGATCCTCGCCACCTCCGCTACCGTTGCCGATAACAGTCACATCCACAAACCTTGTAAGCTTTCTGTGATGTGAGTCGGAGACTTTGAGGAAGACCTGAGCCTCCAGGTCTTTGGAGATTGCCTTTGATGCGGTCAGTCTGATGACACCCTGTGAGTTGCCATAGTCAACCTTGCTAAGCTTGCAGGTCAGTCTGCTGTTGTCCGTGTAGGGCTCAAGGTCGATGGCGGCTCCTTCGGTTCCCGTGACAGTGAATGGAATCTCTATGCTTTCCCCTGCGTTGAGTACAACGTCCTCGGTGTCGAAGAGGATGTCAAGCTCGCCGTAGGAATCAGTCATCTCATTATAGGTGCAACCAATCAGCGCGGCCGCACCTATGACAAAAAGTAAGACGCGGTTAATGAATCTGTTCATCTTGCTCTGGTAATTTGTGGAATCTTATTCTTTGACGCAACGTGTCGGGAAGGCGTAGTTGAGTCCGTATTTGCTCAGAGTCAGGGCGTTGACCTTGATCGCCGAGATGTCATCGTAGTTCCCGTTGCCGGAGGTGTTGACTTTGAACGCACATCCCCTGAAGTACGAGGCATTCAACTTGCTTGCATAGTCAGGGTCCACGTCAGAGCACCAGACCACAGCGGTAGGGAGAGGCTTGCCGATGCAGTTGGCATAAGAGAATGAGGTGGAGGTGGAGTTCATCTCTCCAGTGACCGTGAGTCTAAGACCATCGTAGACGCACCCTCTGAACTGGACTTTCTTTCTGTTGCCGGCAGCGTATTTTTCGTTTGTGCCTATGGCGGACTGGTCGAAAGTCTCGTAGCTGGAGTCCCATAGTTCCTTGACATCGGTGGAGGCTTTGACTGCTGTCCATGCTGCCGCACTGGCTACTTTGTAGCCCGCCGGACACGGGTCGTAGGCGCTCTTCTTTCCGCCGTTCTCCCAAAGAGCCTTGAAGTTGTCAGCTCCGAAGGTGGTGGCGTCCGTGGTGATCCAACTGTAGCCGTGCTTCGCTCCGCTGAAATACTTGTTGTTGTAGTAGACAGTAGGATTCTTGATGGCGTTCTCCAGGTTGTTTGCCTCGGTGTTGTGCACAATTGTGATCTCCACCTCCGCACCGGAAGCGTCATAGACCGGCCTTGTAGCATATTCACCGAACCTGATTCCCGGGAACGGATCCTTGCGGCCGTACTGGTAAACGAGACCTACGGAGAGTTCGCTCTTCTCGTCGAGGTTCAGCGCGCCGATGTTGCGGTCCTGGAATGTGAAGTCCCCGACTTTGACATCCTTCGGAGCGTCAGCCGTTACCCAGAAGAGCCAGCTCCACACGACATTGCCGGAAGCGTCGAGGCCGTTGATGACGGCGTTGCCTTCCTTGCCCGAGGCGAAGTGGACGATGGCGTCGGATTCATTTACCTGCGCGACCTCGGCGAAGAGGCCGACAGCATCCTGCCAGGCGAGGGCAAGTGACACTGCTCCTGATTTCAGTCCGCTGTTGCCCTTGAAGGTAGGGAACTGGACGTATGCTCCAGGAGCCACGATGAAAGAGTTGGCTGCCTCGGAGAGCTTTACGTAGCCTTCAAGAACCGTCGGAGTCACGTTCACTGTTTTCGAGGCTGTCCTGTTGTTGAGTTCGTCGCTGAAAGTGACATTGACGTTGAACGGGGTTCCGTCAAGAATCATGGCCGGGGCTGCTATGCTGATTGTCCCATCGTCATTCCCGGAGTTGATGGTGTAGCTGACCTTGTAGTCCTCTACGGCATTGTCATCTATTTTGACCGTGATGTCATTGCCGCGTACATCATTCAGCGTGAAATCAATGGTTACCGTCTCGCCTGAACTGATGGCGACGGACTTGCCGTCGCTGATGGCAGGAAATTGAGGATCCAGTTCCTCGTAGGACTTTTCGCAGGATGCGAAGCAAGCGGCGATAGCGGTTGCCGCGATGCATTTGAAAATCTGTCTCATTTGTCTTAGTTGTTTTATATACGATTTCTCGTCGGGGCTTGCAAGAAAGCAAATGATTTTCAAAAATCCAAATTCTTTATTCTAGTAGTACTTGATTATAAACGTTTTATACGGAAATTGCATGGCCTGTGAACTTTAATGATTATCACCGAACCCCTACTTATTCATTACTGAACGATTACTTTGGAACATGAAATACTATTGAATAGAAACGTATTCTGATAAAATGATATTTTTTAGACTTCCTGATTAGAAATTTGCGTTATCGGAGGAATTCATGGGGCGGTGGAGTTGATTTCTGGCAGGAAAGGCTTATCTTTGCGGCGGAAACGGGATTCGTGCTTGTTGAATCCCGGTCCGGGTTGTAAAATTTTTGAATATGATCAAGTCAATGACCGGTTACGGCAAGGCTGAGGCCGTCCTGGAGACAGGGAAACTCACCATCGAGATCAAGACGCTGAACGGCAAGAACTCCGACGCGAACATCAAGTCGTCACTCCTTCCAAAGGACAAGGAACTGCTTGTGCGCAGGAAACTCACGGATTCGCTCGTGCGCGGCACGATTGACTTCTATGTCAATTGGGAGCCTAAGGCCGGTGGTGTGGCCAAGCAGATCAACAAGGAACTTCTTCGGGAATATTACGACCAGCTGATGGACTTCAGCGCCTCGCTTCCTGTTTTTGACTCTCTGTCTTTCAATCCTAACGAGATGCTTGCCTCCATCCTCCGTTTCCCTGACGTGATGGACAACTCCCGGCAGGACATCATCACCGAGGAGAACTGGCCGATAGTGGAAAAGGCTATTGATGAGGCTCTTGCCGCCGTCAATGACTATCGTGCGAAGGAGGGGGAGGCTCTCTATAAGGATGTCACCTCAAGGGTGCGGAACATCCTTGACCTTGAGAATCAGGTGGAGGGCTTCGAGAAGGAGAGGATCGACGCCGTGAGGGAGAAACTGATGAAGAATCTTGAGGCTCTCCAGCAGAAGGTTGATCCGTCCCGCTTTGAGCAGGAGATGATCTTTTACCTTGAGAAACTGGACATCAACGAGGAGAAAGTCCGTCTTCGCCAGCACTGCAAGTACTTCATGGACACCATTGACGGTGAGGAATATCCTGGCCGCAAGCTTGGCTTCATCATCCAGGAGATGGGCCGCGAGATCAACACGACCGGCTCCAAAGCCAACCATTCGGGCATCCAGAAGCTCGTTGTCCGTATGAAGGACGAGCTGGAGAAGATCCGCGAGCAGTCTATGAACATCCTCTGATGGGATAATCATAGCGCGCGTGTCGCGCTCCCCACGGAGCCTTTCTCGTTACAGAATGTCGGGGTACTGGCGGGCGAAAGTGGCGAACGCTCCGTAGAGGGCGGCTTCCTTGATGTTGGCGACGGGTGAAAGGTGTTTCAAGGAGGCCACACCTGCAAGCCCTCGCTTTAAGGTGTCTTCCATGAATATGTAGGAGCGGGAAATCTGGTCTCCGACCAGTGTATTTGCCTGCGGAATAGACATCAGCTTTGGCCTGTTCCTGAACTTCGCCCTTCTTCAGGCCGTGGCTGCCGTGGCTGCTCCAGGGGTGATGGGCGGGGTGCTGATGGCCTCGATCGGCCTTCTGGAGTCGGTACTCGGTTTCACCCCTGACCAGTGCGCCCTGATGATGGCCATCTACCTTGCGCTTGACGGCTACGGCCCTGCCTGCAACGTCAGTGGTGACGCGGCGATAGCACTCGTTATTGACAGATTATTCGGAGGAAAGAAAAATGGATAAGATATTAAAACTCATTCTGTCTTGTGCCTTTGTCATCGGGCTTTCTGTCCACGGACCGATAGCCGATGCGCAGAGAAGCACGGCATTCGATGCGAGATTCAAGATCGCCGAGGGCGCGGATCTCCGCATTTTGGACGACAACATCTGGGACTACAGCAAGGACACGATTCCTCCGAAATGGAAGGCGATCGGAGAGGATCCGCGTGATTTCAAAAGAGCACCCCTGTTCGCGAGATTGATTAAGGACTATCTTCCGGATGTTTTCGCTTTTCAGGAGTATTCTGACCACATGCACAAAGAATTCTATCATCTTGTGCGGAATAATGGCTATGTCATTGCTTGGGAATCGAAAAGGGATTGGAACAACACGCCGATCTTCTACAACAGCAAGACCCTTGAGCTCCTGTACGTGAACTACAATCTCTACACTCCCAAGCAGTGGTGCAACCACGGCTCTAAATCATTCACTTCCGCCGTGATGAAAAGGAAAGCTGATGGAAAGACTTTTGCATTGATAGGCACACATCTCTGGTGGAAAAGTGACAAGGCCAAACCTGGCAGCACGATGGCGAGAGCGTCTCAGGTGCGTCTCGTGATGGCGGAGACCGAAATCATCAGAGCGAAGTTCGGTGACATTCCGGTGTTCGTGGTCGGTGACATGAACTGCGAGGAGGACACTGTCCCCATCCAGCAGTTTATCCAGGGCGGTTATGTGCCTTGCTACAAAGCCGCCACATTATACGGCGACACGCACAATGGCCATCATATCTGCGGACCCTCGGACGGATATTCCGTTGATAGCCGCAGACGCGGGCAAGACCGTACCTCAGGAGCGATTGATCACTGTCTGATCTACGATCCGAGCGGCAAGACCGAAGTCAAGGTGTTCGACTGCATAATGGAGAGCTATACTGTCGGGATCACAGACCATTACCCGAATCTGATTGATGTGAGGCTGTAGCGCTGTGGGGAAGGAAGATCATTAGTTATATAATAATTAGCCTTTACAGGATAGATCTCCGTTAGCAAATATATGGGTCTTGCTCACGAGACTGGGCTGTAAGGCGCTTTGGTGCGTGGAAGACCGGGTCTTGCTCACGAGACTGGGCTGTAAGGCACTTTGGTGCGCGGAAGACCGGGTTTTGCTCACGAGACTGGGCTCTAAGGCGCTTTGGTGCGTGGAAAGCCGGGTTTTGCTCACGAGACTGGGCAAATGAGAGGCTTATTCGGTGTCTTGGGCGGAAGTTGGTGATAGCTCGGGTGGAATTATGGATTCGGGGCCGGTTTTACGGGCTCCGGGTTTTATTTTGGCCTGGGACTTCTTGGGGGAGAGGCCGAGTTTCTCCAGCTTTTGGATCTTCTTGACGACACTCTGGTTGGACTCGGTCAGTTTCTTGGTCGAGGTCTCGTAGGCAGTCTGGGCCTTGCCGAGCATGGTTCCGATCGCCACATAGCTCTCCATCCAGCCGCTGAGCTGGCTCATCAGTTCCTCGGCTGTCTTGTAAACTTCGGCGATGTTCTTCTCCTGGTTCGCCTGCTTCCATGCCATCTGGATCATATTCAGAACTATCACGAGAGTCATCTGGCTCACGATCAGCACATTGTTGTCCTTGGCCACCTGCCAGAGCATCGGATCCTCCTCCAGCATAAGCCTGAACGCCCCCTCGACCGGGATGAACATCAGATTGTAGTTCACTTTCCGCCTCCCTTCCGGAATATACGAGGCGTAGTCCTTGGTCTTAAGCTCGTCCACATGCTTGCGGACGCTCTCAACATGGGCCTTGGCGAGCCTTACTCGATCCTCCACCTTCTCCGCGTTGATATATTCCTTGTAAGAGTTCAGACTGACCTTTGAATCGATGATGACGGTCGTGTCGTCCGGGTAAAGCACCATCACGTCCGGGATCATCGTCCTGCCGCCCTCGCTCTTGATCTCATGCCCAGCCTCGTCCGTCATCACGCTCTGGGTGAAGAAGTGCACGCCTTCCACCAGCCCGGCGTTCTTCAGCACGTCGGTCAACAGCATTTCGCCGAAGTCCCCCTGCACCTTTGAATATCCCGTAAGCGCGTTCGCCAGGTTCCTGGCCTCGTCTCCCACCGCCTGCGACCGCTCCATCACATTGTGAATATGCTCTTTCAGCTGCGCGCTTTGCTCCACGGCCTCCTTTCTGGACTCCTGCACGGCCTTGCCGAACTCGGCGAACTTCTCCTGTATCGGTTTCAGAAGATCGGAGATCGACTCCGCGCTCTGCCTCTTGAACTCGGAACTGTTGTCCGCCGACAGGGCCTTGAACGCATCCTTCATATTCTCAAGTTCTTTTGCATGCTGCTCCTTCTGCATATTCAAAGCCCTTTCCTGCGCCTCCTTCTGCTCCGCCATCGCCTTTTCCTGGATTTCCCTTTGGGCGGCCATAGCTTTCTCCTGAGCTTGCCTTTGTGTTTCAAGCGCTTTCTCCTGCTCCTCCCTGAGCCGGCTTTCATATTCATCCCTGGCCTTGAGTGTGCTTTCCAGCGCCGCCTTCTCTCCGGTCAGTTCCATCAGCCGCCTCCGGAGATCGTCCTCCGCGTCCTCATATTCCTTGGCAATCCTTTGCCTTTCCGCCGCATTCCTCTGAATGACGACAAGCAGCGCCACCACGGCAGCCACCGCCACCGCCGAGATCAAAACTAATATCACCGTAAGATTCATAAACTAAATGTATTTGCGAAGCCAGTCTCTTAAAATCAAGTCATTGATCTGCTTCAGTTGGCCATTTCCGACATAATGCTGTCATAATGTAAAACAACATTTATGTAAAATTACATAATGTAATATTACGTAAAATTCCCGTAAAATTCAACGAGAGGATAAAAAACATATATAATTGCAAAGAAACATAAAAAGTTCGGTTGTTAACCCCTGTGATGTTTGGTCGGTTGTGACAAATCGCATAAATTGCTTTTTGTCCGGTTCGGAATTGACTGAAAAATAATTCCGGAACGGTGTCGCATTTTGGAAACTTTTATTATTTTTGCATTGAAAGATGGCTTGTGGGAAGTTAAGATTGGTGTTGATGGAGGAAGCACGTGATTTTATAGAATCATTGCCCCGTCCTGCCGCAAATAAAATCTACTACAATATTCGTAGAGTTGTAGATGGTGAGCGTGATGCTGATTTGTTTAAAAAGTTGACAGGAACCAAGATTTGGGAATTCCGTACCCTCTATGGCAATATGACTTATCGTTTGTTCGCGTTTTGGGACACGAGAAAGGAAATGTTGGTGGTAGTCACTCACGGAATTGTCAAAAAGGTACAGAAAACTCCGCATAAGGAGATTGCGAAAGCGGAAACGATTATGAAGTCTTATTTTAATGAAAGATAAACGATTATGGCTGAAATGAAATTATATCCGTTGGAGGAGGTTCTTGATGGGCATTTTGGTAAGATTGGGACTCCGGAAAGGGACACCTTCGAAAAGGAGGTCACAGATGCGGTCAATGCCTTCAGGCTCGGAGAAGTCGTCCGGGAGCGTCGCCTGGATCAGAATCTGACCCAAGAGGAGCTCGGTAGGCGGATGGGAGTGAAGAAGTCCCAGATCTCCAAGCTGGAGAGAGGGGACGACATGTCCCTGCGCTCGATGCGCCGGGTTTTCCGCGCCCTCGGGGTCGAGTCCGCGACACTTGACCTCGGGGCTGCCGGAAAGGTCACATTGTGGTGATTGACTATCGGATCTGTTTCCTGCTTGTCCAGTAGGCCTCGATCTCCTCAAGGGTCTTGCCGGTGGTCTCGGGGACGCACTTCCACATTATGAGGAGGTACGGGACGCACATGGCGGCGAAGAGAAAGAATGTGCCTGCCGGAGTGAGTGTCTCAAGCATCCACGGCGTGAGCTGGCCGATCAGGTAGGTGCCGATCCAAAGGGCGAGGCCGGCGATGCTCATAGCAAGGCCGCGTACCCTGTTCGGGTACATCTCGGAAAGCAGCACGAAGACCACTGCGCTGATCGAGATCGCAGTGCAGAACACGTAGAGCAGGAAGAATGTCAGCAGGAACCAGGTCGGAAGGCTCTGTGGGAAGCAGAAGTACAGGCCTATCATCAGCAGACAGAGGATCATTCCGCCCACACCCCACCAGACCAACTGCTTGCGGCCGACCTTGTCGATGATCAGGAGAGCGATGACCGTCGTGAGCATATTCACAACCCCAACCAGAACTGTCGAGAACATTGAACCTTCGCCGGACAAACCAGCGTCACTGAATATCTTGGGGCCATAGTACAGCACGGCGTTCACTCCCATGAACTGGCCGAGGATGGCGATGGCGCAACCGATGAGGACAGCCTTGAATATTCCCGGCTCCAGAAGAGTCCGCCATTCGGACTTGGTCTCGCCGGCGATCGAGGCTCTGGTCTGTTCGATCTGCCTTGCCACTTCCTCCGGGGATGTGAATATCCCGCCGAGGATCCTTGCGGCCTTATCTTCCTTGTGCTTGGTGATCAGCCAGCGCGGACTCTCGGGGATAAGGAATATGACGAGGAGGAACAGAAGATCCGGAACAGTCTCGTAGCCAAGCATTCCCCTCCAGTACTCGGAATTGAATATTCTTGTCCAGAGATCCGTCGAGGTGGAGGTCACGTCGGCGCCCTTCAGGACAAAGTAGTTGATCAGGTAGGCCATCAGGAACCCTATCGTGATGGCCAGCTGGTAGAGCGACACGAGGGAGCCTCTTTTCTGCGCCGGAGCGATTTCCGAGATGTAGATCGGCGAGACGATCGAGACTATTCCTATGCCGAATCCTCCTATGATCCTGAAGACAACCAGTTGGTTGAAGTTGTCGCAGACGGCGCAGCCTATGGCCGAGACGCTGAACATCAGAGCCGAGATGAGCATCGTCTTCTTTCTGCCGAGATGGTCGCTCATCATTCCGGCCGTCATCACGCCCAGAATCGAGCCGATCAGAGCGCAGCCCACGTACCACCCTTCGGCGATCGTCGTCAGCCGGAACTGGTTCTTCACGATCTCGGTCGTGCCGGAGATCACGGCGGTGTCGTAGCCGAACAGGATTCCGCCAATCGCAGCTACAATGGCCAGGAACACTATCCGGGTCATATTTATGCTTTTGTCCATCGCTTATCGCATGTCAAAGTATTCCATGTACCTGTCGTAGAGATGTCCCGCCTGAAGGTAGGCCGACTGAGGACTCATGAAGTGCGAGAACTCGAAGGTGATGGCCTTGTCGTAGCCGCAGCGCTTCGCCGCCTCAAGCTTCATCCTCAGTTTGTCGAACTTGATCGGGAGGAAGCGGATCGGCATGTCCCGGTCGAAACTCTCGGCGTTGGTCCAGCACTGCATACCGTACTTGTCCGCCAGCTTCTTGTTGACAGAGAAGAACGCGTCAAGCTCGTCGTAGTCGATGTGTCCGTCCTGGAAGGCGCATGCGTCGACATATTCATGGATCCCGTCGAAGATCTCGTTCCATTCCCTCTCGTGCTGCTCTATCGAGACGGCCTGCTCCTTGGTCAGGTTGCCGCCGGCCGCGTCGACCGCCTTCTTGCCGTCGATCCACGGGGAGATGAAGGTCGGCAGTCCGCCCGAGACCTCCTTGCACTGGCGCCCCATCGTGCGGAAGGACTCTATAGCGCCCTTGGTGGCACGGCTGATCTCGCCGCTGATGTACCAGCCGCCGAAGCTGTCGTACTTGCTGCCGTAGCGCTGCCAGATCTCGTCGATCACGTACTTGTTCGCCTCGACCTCGTAGGACATGTCTCCTGTGTCCCAGTATTTTCCGGAGTCGTACAGTCCGAGCCAGAACTTCATGCCGTATTTCTGGGCAAGGCGGCAGAACATGTCGATCATGTCGGTCGAAGGCATGTAGCACCCCTTCTTAAGAAGGTAAGGTGACGGATAGGTGATGAACTTGCGGTAACCGCAGCGGATGTCGATCACGGTGTCGATGCCCATCGCCTTCATGTAACGGAAGTCAAGATCCCATTCTTTCTCGCCCCAGTTCTGGTGCGGAATGTCATGCGAGATCTCGTCCAGGAATGTGCCGGTGATGGGGAGGGCATTACCGTGAGGGACGATCAGCCTGCTGTTGATGCTCTCGTCGGCCTTGAGCCTGAGGTCTTTACCGTTCTTCGAGGCCATTCCTATAGCGTTGGCGGCAATTGGAGCCGCCATAGCGGTCGCGGCGGCGATTCCGGCCTTCTTCAGAAAAGTTCTTCTGTCTGTCATGGTGCTTTCTTTATGTGATAGGTGATCCTTAAGTAATCCTTAGTAATCCTTAAAAGATAACTTAGTAAATATTGTCTTCGCAAAGGTAAGAATTTATTTCTTAAATTATTTTAATATTTATTAATTTATTTGTTAAATATTTGATGAAATATTATAACTTTGTAAAAATGTTAGGCTAACCTTTGTGGATAGATGACACTATTATTAATAATAACGCATTCTTTTATGAAAGCAACATCGAATTATTCATTCCCTTTCCTAAAGGTGGTGCTTGTGTCGGTTCTGTCGTTTTTCCTGTTCTCTGGAAACGTGTCGGCGCAGCCTTCCGTCAAGGGTAGGGTGACAGACCAGAACGGGCAACCGCTGCCCGGTGTCTCTGTCATTGTGGCCGGAACCACGAACGGCACGATGACCGGATCGGACGGAAGCTATGTGATTTCCGTCGCAAAAGGACAGACGCTGGAGTTCCAGTGTCTGGGCATGACATCGTTCCGGAAACTATGTGACGGAACCGTGCAGGTTTTGAACGTGACCCTGAAAGAGGACACTGCCTATCTTGACGAGGTGGTTGTCGTGGGTTACGGTACATCCAAGAAATCATCCCTGACGGGAGCGGTCTCGGCGATCAAGGGGGACGAGGTCCTGAAGGCTCCGGCCTCGAACGTCTCTCAGATTCTTGCCGGGCGTCTTCCGGGCATCTCCTCTGTGCAGGAGTCCGGAGAACCTGGTCAGGATCAGGCTTCCCTGCGTCTGCGCGGCTCGATCTACGGAATCGCCTACGTTGTGGACGGATTTCCGGTGAGTGACATCAACGACATCAATCCTAATGACATCGAGAGCATCTCTGTCCTCAAGGACGGAGCGTCTGCCGCTGTGTACGGATTGAAAGGCGCGGGCGGCGTGATGATCATCACGACCAAGAGGGGAGCGAAGGAGAAGACCTCCATCACCTATGACGCCTCGTTCGGTGTGTCGATGAACGCCAATTTCCCGGAGTTCATGAACGGCCCGCAGTTCGCCTACTATTATAATATGGCGGACATGATGGACCAGCTGGCCAGCGGAGCCATCACCGACCGCTCCCAGTACAATCCGTACTTTACTTCGGAGAATGTCGCCGCGATGACCAACGGCGACCCTACCGACGGTTGGGACAACGTGAACTACATCGACAAGGTGTTCGGCACCGGATTCACGCAGAAGCACAACGTGACCGTGACCGGAGGAAGCGACAAGGCCCGCTACTACACCTCTTTCGGCTACTACGGGCAGGACGGTAACATCGACAACTTCACCTACAAGCGCTACAACCTGAGATCCAACATTGACTCGGACATCACTTCCAGGCTGCATTTCAAGCTGGGCCTGTCGGGTACGCTGGCTCACAGGGACACTCCGGGCTATGCCTCGGGAGGCACGGACGGCGGATACAGCGAGCTGGGATGGCTGTCGGTGGCAAACCAGACAATCGTGATGCATCCGTATCTCCCGGAGAGGTACGAGGGCATGTACACTTCGACGATCAAGAAGAACACCGGACTTCCTCAGAGTCCTCTCGCCGCCATCTATGAGTCAGGCTACAAGAAGACCCGCTCGATGGATCTTTCGGTCAACGCCACGCTGGCCTATGACATTCCAGGTGTGGACGGACTGGTCGCCAAGGTTGCCGGTGTCTATGACTGGAGCAACTCCTACAACAAGAATCTGAACACCCCTTACAGCACGATGGCTTTCGTGGACGGAGCATATTCGAAGAAGAATGACCCAAGGGGAGTGGACAACGGCATAAACCTCGGAGAGGGAACGTCCTATTGGCAGCAGATGGTGGGACAGGCCAGTCTTGAATATTCCAACACCTTCGGCAAGCACAGCGTGGAGGCCTTGGCGCTCATGGAGATCCGTGACACCAAGAGCAACAGTCTCGCGGCCTACGTCAAGGATCTTCCTTTCGCCTCGCTCCCGGAAATCAGCCAGGGCAACCCGACCAAGAACCCTGTCTCCGGAAGCAGCGGAGCGTCCAGAAGCGTCGGCGGAGTCTTCCGACTCAAGTACAACTTCGCGGACAGGTACCTCATCGAACTTTCGGGACGCGAGGACGGCTCGTACCTTTTCAGCGGAATGGACAAGTACCGCTGGGGCTTCTTCCCTTCAGCATCCGTCGCGTGGAGAATCTCCAATGAGAATTTCATGAAATCTGCTGATTTTCTCAATGACTTGAAGATCAGGGCCTCCGTCGGAATGCTTGGAAACGACGGTGTTCCTGAATATGCCTTCCTCAGCACCTACTCGCGCTATGGCCAGAAGGTGGGCTACAGGATGGTTGACGGAAGCGCTGCCTTCAATCCTGCCTATAAGCCGGATGTCGTGCCGTCGCTCAACTTGTCATGGGAGCGTTACCTTTCCTACAACGTCGGATTCGACGCGACCCTGTGGGACGGGCTTCTGGGCATGGAGGTGGACGGATTCTACAACTACACCTATGAAATCCTGACCGGTCAGGGCTCCGGATTCCCGGCTTCCATGGGAGGGTACTATCCGACCTACATCAATTATCCTGCGATCGACGCCAAGGGTGTTGACCTCATGGTCACTCACAAGAATCAGTTCTCTCTCGGCGGCAAGCCGTTCTTCTACGGGGTGAGCGCCAGCCTGACATATTCAAAGACCAGATGGATCAAGTACAAGGACAATCCTGAGGTCAGCGACAACAGGAAGATTGTCGGCAAGACCTATGGCTCCATCACGGGTTGGAAGACCGACGGGCTGTTCCGCTCCGAGGAGGAGATTGACAATTCCGCCTGGTGGGGATCACGCCCTAACGTGGGCGACATCAAGTTCGTGGACATCAACGGCGACGGCAAGATCGACTACGACGACTGGGGCTATTTCGGACGTTCCAACAGGCCTGAGCTGACATTCGGCCTGAACCTCAATTTCGAGTGGAACGGCTTTGATTTCAATGCCCAGTTCACCGGCGGCGCCTTGTTCGACGTTTCCCTTACCGGAACGTACTACAACGGCTATGATGACAACACGATCTGGACTCAGACTTTCAAGGAGGGAGGAAACTCTCCTCTCTATCTTGTGGAGAACGCATGGAGCGTGGACAATCCTGACGGTACCTTCCCGCGTCTAACCCTCGGCTCTCCGGGACACGGTGGCGACAACGGTGTAAGCTGCTCATTCTGGTGGAGGGACGGAAAATATGTCCGTCTGAAGTCAGCGCAGCTTGGCTACACCCTGCCGAAGAAATGGATGAGCCATCTTGGCGTGTCTTCCCTCAGGCTGTTCGTCGAGGGACAGAACATATTCACCATCGATGGTCTTCCTAAGGGAATCGACCCTGAGTCTCCGGGCGTGAACAACGGTTATTATCCTCAGCAGCGCCTCTTGATGGGTGGTGTGACATTATCATTCTAAAAGGACAGCTTGATATGAAATACATTAAGAATCTGATTTTGACAGTGTCGGGAATCGCCGTGGCGATGGGGGTGTCCTCCTGCAACTCGTTCCTCGACATGACTCCGACCGACAGCGTCTCGGACAAGATGCTCTGGAAAACCTCCGCGAATGCGGAATATGGAGTGAACTACATCTATAGCTACATCCTGGACATGGCCGACGCCAACTCCGGACAGTGTATGGCCGGCATGACCGACGCCCTCACCGACCAGTTGAAGTACGGCTCCTACAACTTCAACGCTCTGTGCTACATACCGAGCGAGATCGCCTACGGGGGATCTGTGTTGACAGCCAACTACGTGTCCACGTACCTTGGCAACTGGGGCACGATGTACAGCGCGATCAGAAAGACCAACCAGGGTCTGAACTATCTGGAGAAGTACGGTGAGATGTCCGGTGAGGACAAGACGAGACTTTCGGCCGAGCTGAGGTTCATGCGCGCATGGTTCTACTTCGACCTTGTCAAGAGGTACAAGGATGTCATCATCTATGACGAGGATCTGAGCGCCATCACGGCCAACAAGGCTCTCTCGACAGAGGAGGAAGGATGGAACTTCATCGAATCCGACCTTGAGTTCGCCGCCGCGAACCTGCCTGAGAAAGAAAAAGCGAACGGAAGGCTGAACAAAGGTACGGCCTATGCCTTCATGACAAGGGCGATGCTGTACGCCAAACGTTATGACAAGGTCGTCGCGGCCGCGGACAAAGTGAAGGAGTTGGGTTATTCTCTGATCTCAAACTATGCTGATGTCTTCAACGGCAACAATTCCGAGGTCATACTTGAATATGTCTTCAACTATTCCGACAATGTGACCCACAGCTTCGACTACTACTACTCTCCGGGAGGCGACTACACCACCAAGGATGCTTCCGGCGGCGGTTTCGGCACGCCGACACAGGAGATTGTGGAGTCCTATGAATATGCCGACGGCTCCGGTCTTCCGGACTGGTCGCCTTGGCACACCGCCGAGGGAACCGATCAGAATCCTCCGTATGAGCTGCTTGAGCCTCGTTTCCAGGCATCCGTGCTCTACAACGGTGCGAAGTGGAAAGGGCGCACGATCGAGCCGTTTGTGGGCGGAGACGACGGCTGGTGCCAATGGAACGTGGTCAAGGAGCCTAAGGGTAAGACGACCACGGGCTATTACCTCCGCAAAGGTGTGGACGAGACGCATGACGTGATCGCCAGACACGAGAGCACCCAGCCGCTTGTCATCATCAGGTACGCCGAGGTGCTTCTGAACAGGGCCGAGGCCTGCTACCGTCTCAATGACGCCGCGGGAGCCAATGCCGCCGTCAAGGAAATCCGCGCCCGTGTCGGGCTTCCGTACGCTGACAAGGCGGGGGACAACCTGTGGAAGGCCATCCGTCAGGAGCGCAAGGTCGAGCTGGCGTTCGAAGGCTTCTCCTATTGGGATCTCCGCAGATGGGGAGTGGCTCCGAACAACTATCCTGACGGACTCTCCGGCTATCAGGTGCATGGCTTGAAGATCGAGAGCGCAGGAAGTGGCTTCATCTACACCTATGTCTCTGTCGATGACAAGGACCGCAACTATCCTGAGAAGATGAACAGATTCCCTCTCCAGGACAGCGAGCTGTCAAGCAACAATGCAGTAGAACAATTCCCGGAATGGAAATAATCACGACTTATATGAAAAAGATCCACATACTGACAGCGGTTCTGACTCTTCTCGTGGCGGCTTCGTGCCATAGCCCTGAATATGTCGAGTCGACCGCGGAGCGTCAAAACCTTACCAGTTTCGAGGCGTTCTTCACATTCGGCCCCTTCATGGATCAGTCGATGTGCAAGCTGAACATCACGGACGAGAACGCCGATCGGTTCGTCATCCCTGTCCCTTGGTTTTTCCCTGAGACATCGGACAACGAGACATCACCTTACATGACCAAGGTCAGGGTGCAGGCTGCCTTGCAGCCGAACTGTACCATCGAGCCGGCGCTGACCCTTCTGGATCTGACCAAGGACAACATGTTCAGGTTCACCAACGCCAAGGGTGAGAGCAGGAACATCTGCATCACCGGAGAGAGGGTGAAGTCCAAGGCTTGCGACATTCTTGTCTTCTCCTTGGATGACCCCGCCGTCTCCGGCATCGTGGACAAGAACAAGAAGACCGTCACCCTGGTGTCCGCCGAGGATCTGAGCGCCTGCACCGCATCCGCACAGGTTTCGGCGCATGCCACCATCTCCCCGGATCCTTCGACTCCGCAGGACTACAACAAGGGCGTCAAGTTCAGGGTGACCGCCCACGATGGTCAGACCTTCTCTGAATATACCGTCATCAAGACTGTTCCTGACAAGATTGACAAGGGCTTTGACAAGTCATCGCTTGAGGCGTTGTTCAACTTCGAGCCTGTAAGCATGGCCGGACTCCCGGCCTACAACACGGCTGACATATTCCCGAGCCTTGCGGTGACGGGCGGCAAGCTTGTCTTCTGCTACGGCAACGGTTCCGCTCCTGTCTTCCTGAACGGCATCACCGGTGTCAAGGAAGGCGAGATCAATGCCGGCGGCGTCGCTCCGGCGGCTGTCACCAATGACGAGGCGGAGAACCTTATCCTCTGCAACCACGTTGACGGCGGCGGCGAGTTCAAGATTTGGAAGGCTACCTCTGTTAAGACCGCTCCGGAACTGTTCCATTCGTTCACCAACAGCACGGATCTTCCTATGGGGTATTCAATAAAGGTCATCGGCGACATTGACGGTGACGCTGTGATTGACATAACCCATGAGGGCATCGCGGGCGTGACATCCTCAAGCAAGGTGACAAGGGTCACTGTTGCCGGCGGATCCGTCGCCGATGTCTCGGTGCTCGATCTCGCGGGAGCCGGCCTCGCATGGGGCGGCGCTCCGGTGAACAACACCGACGCTGTGGCCGTGGCTCCTACGCGGAACGCCGGGATGTTCCTTTCTTACTATGATCCTAACGTCCTGCACTATGTCATGGCCGACGGCACGCTGAAGTCATCGCTACCGTTCAACGACGGATCATCGTGGGCCTTGAATGTCAATAACCTGGACAGCAAGCAGTTCAATCACGCCACCTACATGTCGCTCTTCGTGGTCAGCCACTTCCCTCACTGGGGATGCGGCCCTGCCCTCTATCTGTACGACATCTCGGATCCGGCGGCGCTGTCCGGCAATCTGAACGAGACCACGTCGATAGTCCTCGGCAAGTCTTCCGTTGACTGGTTCCAGAAGGCTGACGCCGGCTTTGCCGCCGGAGATGTCGTTCTGGCTCCGACCAAGGACGGATTCAAGATGTATCTGTACTACTACGACCAGAATTCAGGAGTCCTCGGTGGCTATTCTGTGGATTGCATAAAGAAATAGTCAGATGAACCCTTTGAGGATATATTCCCTGATCGTTCTTGCCGCCATGACAATCATGTCCTGCGGAGGTTCCAAGGATAACCCTTGGAACCCCGACTGGGACAAACCGAAACCGGAGCCCGAGAAACCTGCGGAAGAGACAGGCAAGCCGAGGTACGTGTGGATTGACGCGGCGGCCAATTTCTGTGACTACGAGAACGACAAGGACAGGATAGCCGCGGATTTGAAGCGCATCAAGGACGTTGGTTTCACGGACATCATTGTCGATGTAAGGCCGACAAGCGGCGACGTGCTGTTCAAGTCCTCTGTCGCCAGTCCGCTGAAGAAGGTAGATGTCTGGAAGGGAAGCAGTTATGTGTGGGTTTCCAGAACCGGCACATACGACTACCTCCAGACCTTCATCGACGAGGCCCGCAAGGTGGGTCTCAAGGTGAACGCCAGCATCAACACCTTCGTGGGCGGCTACCTTTGCCCTTATGGCCTTGGAAGCGACGGAATGCTTTTCCGCGAGTCGGGAAGGAAGTCCTGGGCTTCGGTCATCAACGCGAAAGACGGCCTTGTCAGCGTCATGGATCTGACCGGCTCCGAAGACTACGGAGCCAGATTCCTCAATCCTGCCAACGAGCAGGTGCGGAACTATGTGCTTCAGATCATCAAGGATCTGGCTGCATACGATCTTGACGGCATCATCCTGGACCGCTGCCGTTACGATGACTATGGCCTGCAGAGCGATTTCTCGGATGTCTCGAAGAGAAAGTTCGAGGAATATTCAGGCATCACCTGCTCTTCATGGCCTGGTGATGTGATGGCTCCCGGCACGACGGCGCTTGGGTCTAAGGCTGGCGAGACTGTGAAGAAGTGGCTGGAGTTCCGCGCGAGCGTCATCCACGACTTCGTCGCCGAGGCTTCCGACGCTGTCCACCGGATCAACAAGGACATCCGCTTCGGCGTGTATGTCGGGGCCTGGTACTCGACTTACTACACATCCGGCGTGAACTGGGCAAGCCCTAAGTACGATCCAAAGGCGGACGGCTATTTCTGGGCATCGGCGAACTACAAGAACTGTGGCTACGCCGACCACTGCGACTTCATGTTTCTCGGAGCCTATGCCGGCGCCGACAGCATCTGGGGCAGCGGTGAGTGGACGATGCAAGGGTTCTGCAAGCAGGGCAGGTCTCTCTTGAAGGGGGATGTCAAGTTCTGCGGCGGGCCGGACATCGGCAACTCCCCGGGGTGGACGAACGGCGGTCAGGCTTCCAAGATCCCGGATTCGATCAAGGCCTGCATCAACGAGGGCGATGGCTTTTTTGTGTTCGACCTCTGTCACATCAAGATGTACGACTACTGGGATGCCTTCAAAAAGGGATTCGATGACTATCTGAAAACTGTGAAAAAATAACAAAAACGCTAAAAATGAAAAGAATATCCATAATAATGCTGGCAGCGGCGATGGCTCTGTCCTTAGCCGCCTGCAAAGATGATTCGAACGACTCCGGGACCATCACCATTTCCGGAGAGGCCATGAATCCGGTGTTCACGTCTGCCGGAGGCACCTACACGGTTGAGTTCACTGCTGACAATGAATGGAGGGTGGCGGTTCCTAACACGAACCACTATACCTGGAGTTCGGTGACTCCGACCAGCGGCGGAGCCGGCAAGAATCAGGTGATAGTGACTGCCCTGAGGAACCCCGGCCACGACGGAAGGGAATATTCGTTCGACCTGCGCTGCGGACTGGATTCCAAGACTATCAAAGTGACTCAGAAACAGCTGAACTCCATAACCGTCACGCCGGGATCATTCGACATTCCTAAGGAGGGAGGCTCCATCGACATCAAGGTCGTGTCCAACATCGACTTCGACTACAAGATCGCCGATGATGCCAAGGAATGGATCTCCGCTGTCACGACCAAGGGTCTTGTTGAGAACACGGTGACTTTTGCCGTGGCCTCAAACGAGATCTACAACAAGTTCGAGGCCCGTCAGGGAGTGATAACCTTCACCAGCAGCGAAGGGTCGGAAGACATCGTTGTCAACCAGGCCCCTAACGAAAGATTCTTCAATGTCTCTCCTGAGAGCCTGGTTGCCGAGAAGAACGGTGGCGAGGTGACCCTTAAGGTCGAGGCCAACTTCCCTTATGAGGTCGAGGATCCTGATTCTGAATGGATCACAAGAGTCTCCGGGAAGGATGGTTCCTTTACTTATAAGGTTGAGGCCAATCCTGATTTCGGCTCCAGGACCGGCGTCATCAATGTGACCACTGAGCTGGAGGATTACTCCGCGGCTGTCGAACTTAAGCAGAAGGGAACGGCTGATGTCAGTGTGCTTTGGCAGAAGATGTATTCGGCTGACCTTGGCGCGATCGCCGTGGCCGGCGGACCTCTCAGGCTTGCCGTGAAGGATGACATCCTGCTTGTCGGCAATGGCGGGAACAAACTCTACGCCCTGAACCGCCAGACCGGTGAATATCTGAAGGAAATAGCTGTCCCTGAAGGCCTTTCCGTCCACTCGCTTGTGAATGATGATGCCGGCAACGTCCTTGCCGCCGCGTTGACACCATACGGCGGCACGCTCCGGATCTACACGTTCAAGTCATTGGAATCCGCTCCTGAAATGCTTCTGGAATACACCCACAACGCTATCTGGAGCTCTTCGATGGGCAACATCAGGGTGCGTGGAGACGTGACCCGGAAGGCAGTCGTCACCGCTTTCGTCGATGTGAGCCAGTACTGGGTAGGATGGCAGATTACTGACGGAAAGGTCGGTGATGCGGTCTTCGGATCGATCGCTCCAGCCGCCATCACGGTCTGGAATCCTTACGGAGCGTGTGTCGCGCCGGTTTCTGATGACTTGAATGACGGACTACTGTTCATTGGCTACTCCGCCGACGCCAACGGCAACTACGACCTGAACTGGTGCAAGGAAGTGGCGAAGAGCGAGTGGCAGTCCGTGTTCCACACCACCAGTGACGGCAACGAGAACTACAACTGCATCTCCGTGGCCACTCTTAACGGGATCCGTTTCTGCGCCGTCGAACGTGGAGCCCACTTCTCATATGGATCCTGCCCTGAGGTCTATCTGCTTGACATTACGAATCTTGGTTCCGTGAAAGAGGCTTACTATGCTGAAAGAGCGACCGTTGTCGGTGAAGGCACCTTCACGGATGCCGGAGCATGCGGGGATGTCCTTCTCCAGACCTCGGCCGACGGTAAGTCCATGGACATGTTTGTCACGGACGGCAACTATGACTGCATCACCTGCATAAGGTTCACCGCACAATAATGTTATCTATGAATATAAAAAATGTTGATTTCGGCGCGATGGCGTCGCGCTATAAGGAGGAACTCCTCGGGAATGTCCTGCCTTTCTGGCTGGAACATTCCCAGGACACGAAATTCGGAGGTTACTACACTTGCCTGAACCGTGACGGAAGTGTCTACGACAAGGACAAGTTCATCTGGCTTCAGGGACGTGAGGTCTGGATGTTCGCGATGCTGTACAACAAGCTCGCGAAGAACGAGGAATGGCTGAAGTGTGCCGAGCAGGGCGCCCGTTTTCTCATGAAATACGGCCACACTCCCGACTATGACTTCTACTTCTCCCTGACAAGGGAGGGAAAGCCGGTCATCCAGCCCTACAACATATTCTCCAACACATTCGCCTGTATGGGATTCGCCCAGTTGGCCGAGGCGACAGGCGATGAGGAATATGCCCGTTACGCCAAGGAGACTTTCCGCCGGATTCTGGAACGCCGTTCCAATCCAAAGGGAATCTGGTCGAAGGCTGTGCCGGGAACAAGGCCGCTGAAGGATTTCGCGCTTCCGATGATCATCTGTAACATGGCTTTGGAGGTCGAAAGGATCATCAACGACCCCGAGATGATGGACCGCCTGATCGACGAATGTCTGCACGAGGTTCTGGATGTGTTCTACCAGCCGGATCTTGGAGTGATGGTGGAGAACGTCTCCGCCGTTGACAATTCCCTCATCGACTGTTTCGAGGGCCGCAAGGTGAACCCTGGACATGATCTGGAAGCGATGTGGTTCCTTATGAATCTCGGAATCCGCCGCAAGGACAAGGCCTTGATCGACAAGGCTGTGGAGATCTCCCTTCGCGTGATCGACTATGGCTGGGACAAGGAATATGGCGGGATCTTCTATTTCATGGACCGCAAGGGCTATCCGACCCAGGAACTTGAATGGGACCAGAAACTCTGGTGGGTACACATAGAGTCCGCGATCGCGATGCTGAAAGGCTACCGCCTCACGGGCAACGAGAAGTGTCTGGAGTGGTTCCTCAGGCTGGATGACTACCTTTGGACCCGTTTCAAGGACAAGGAGTATCCCGAGTGGTTCGGCTACCTGAACCGCCGTGGGGAAGTCCTGCTACCGCTCAAGGGCGGAAAGTGGAAAGGATGCTTCCATGTTCCGAGAGGTCTTTATCAGATAGGCTCCATGCTGGAGGACATCTCTAAGGGGAAGGAGGCCTGCATCTGATGCGCGGACAGCCTTATCCAATTGGTCTGTTGATGTTTATGATCGCTTCGGTTCTGCTGCACTCGTGCGGCGGAACTGAAGCTTATTATGACGTGGTGGTTGTCGGTGGCGGTGCCGGCGGAACGTCGGCGGGCATACAATCGGCCCGCTCAGGGGCATCAGTGCTGATTGTCGAGGAAACTCCCTGGCTTGGTGGCATGCTCACATCCGCGGGAGTCTCGGCGTTTGACGGTAACTATCGTCTCCGCGGTGGCCTGTTCGGCGAGTTCTGCGACTCTCTGGCCGGACGCTACGGGGGCTATGAGGCCTTGAAGACCGGATGGGTAAGCAACATCCTCTTCGAACCGAAAGTCGGGGCGGAGATATTCATGAATATGGCAGGGCCGCTTGACGGACTTTCCCTTGCTATGGAGACGGGTTGCGTCCGGGCTGAGAAACTGGACGAAGGCTGGCGGCTTACGTTGGACGGACCGGATGGTCGTCGCTGCGTCAGGGCGGGGATTCTGATTGACGGAACCGAACTTGGTGACATCGCGGCAATGTGTGGAGTGCCTTGCAACAGTTCTCCTGTTGACACGATAGCAGCGGTACAGGACTTGACCTACGTCATCACGGCACAGGATTTCGGCGCCGGTTCCGACAAGACGATCCCTTGTCCGGAAGGCTATGACGCTAAACTGTACGAGGATTGCCTGTCAAGAGGCCATTCCGTGGACATGATGCTTTCCTACGGGCGGCTGCCGGGCGGAAAGATCATGCTGAATTGGCCGATCGCGGGCAATGACTGCTATGTCAAGGATGTCACCCGTATGCCTCCGTCCGACCGCGCCGTTGCGGTTGACAGCGCCAAAAGGGTGGCGCTCGGCTATCTCTATTATATTCAGAAAGAATTGGGACTAAGGAATATAGGCATTGCGGAGGACGAGTATCCGACCGATGACGGTCTGCCGATGATTCCGTACTACAGGGACTCAAGACGGATCGAGGGGGAGGTGACGTTCTCCTTGGCGGACATTGACCGGCCATATTCAAACACCCTTTACCGCACGGCCATCGCGGTGGGGGACTATCCTGTTGACCATCATCACTATCGCAATCCGGATTGGAGGGATCTTCCTCAGCTGGAGTTCCATCCTGTCCCGTCCTTCTCGGTTCCTTTCGGGGTCATGGTTCCGAAGGAGGCCGAGGATATTCTTGTGATAGAGAAGGCGGTGTCCGTGACCTGCGTCGCGAATGGAGCTACCAGGCTCCAGCCGGTCGTGATGGAGATCGGCCAGGCCGCCGGCATCGCCGCCGCGGTGGCCGCGCGGAGGGCAGGTGGGGCGCAGCCGTGTCTCAGGGAAGTCTCTGTGCGAGAGGTGCAGGAGGGGATCCTTGCCGCCGGCGGGTATTTGATGCCTTATCTGGACATCACTCCGGACGATCCACGTTTCGCTGCGGTCCAGAGGATCGGCGCCACCGGAATCATGAGGGGAGACGGCCGGTCTGTCGGCTGGTCCAACGAGACCTGGTTCAGGATAGATGATCCGGTGAGGGAAGATGAGATATTCCTTGATGACTATTATCCGGGGAAATCCCTTTCCGATCTGGGCCTTCCTTCGTTGGATTCGCTCACCCGCGGCGACTTCGCCGTCATCATCGACAGCCTCCTTCACCCTTTCGAGTCCCGTCAGGTCACGCTCACCGGCGCTTTGGCCGAATGATGCTTTCGCGTCCGGTGCAACAATTTCTTGCCGCATTGGAAAAATTGGATTAATTTTGAAGTCTAAAACCCCGTCCGTCTATGGCAGAAAAAATCATCATTCTGGATTTCGGTTCGCAGGTGACGCAACTCATCGGGCGCAGACTCCGCGAGCTGAACGTTTATTGCGAAATCTACCCGTTCAACAAGGTCCCTGCGCTGGACTCCTCCGTCAAGGGAGTGATCCTTTCCGGAAGCCCTTGCTCGGTGCGTGACAAGAACGCCCCGCAGATCGACCTCGGCGGCATCAAAGGCAGGTTTCCTCTTCTGGGAATATGCTATGGCGCGCAGTATCTTGCCCACAAGTTCGGCGGCGAGGTGCTTGGCTCCCTGGCCCGTGAATATGGCCGTGCGATGCTGGATGTCGTTGACCCTGAATCACCTCTGCTTAAGGGAGTTTCGGCTCACTCACAGGTCTGGATGTCGCACGGGGACACGATCGCCCGTCTGCCGGAGGGCGCGGAGGTGATCGCCTCGACCGAGAGCGTCACCAACGCTGCTTTTCACATCAAGGGCGAGCAGACCTACGCCGTGCAGTTCCACCCGGAGGTCTTCCACACGACTGAAGGCACGAAAATCCTCGGCAATTTCGCTTTGGGAATATGCGGCTGCAAGGGTGACTGGACTCCTGCCTCGTTCATCGAGACGACAGTAGCCAGCCTCAGGGAACAGATCGGGGACGAGAAGGTAATCCTCGGACTCAGCGGCGGTGTCGATTCGACGGTGGCAGGCGTGCTGCTGAACAAGGCCATCGGCCACAACCTCACCTGCATATTCGTGAACAACGGCCTGTTGAGAAAGAATGAATATGAGGATGTGCTGGCTTCGTACAAGGACATGGACCTCAATGTCATCGGCGCGGACGCGTCCAAGGAGTTCCTTGACGCTCTCGCCGGCGTTACCGAGCCTGAGGCCAAGAGAAAGATCATCGGAAGGCTCTTCGTGGAGACCTTCGACAAATACGCCCGCACCATCGAGAACGCCCGCTGGCTCGCCCAGGGAACCATCTATCCTGACGTGATCGAGTCCGCCGGCATCGAGGGCATCGCCTCCAAGATCAAGTCCCACCACAATGTGGGCGGTCTTCCGGAGAAGATGAACCTGAAGATTGTCGAGCCGCTGCGAGCGCTTTTCAAGGACGAGGTCCGCAGGGTCGGCAGAGCCTTGGGCATCAAGGAGGAACTTGTCGGCAGGCATCCTTTCCCGGGACCGTCACTCGCCATCCGTATCATAGGCGACATCACCGAAGAGAAACTGAACGTTCTCCGCGAGGCCGACGACATATTCATAAAAGGGCTTCGTGAATATGATTGCTCCTCCCTTCACCTTCCGTCCGCTTCCGATCCACGTGTGGAGGCCTCGAACCTTTATGACGCCATCTGGCAGGCCGGAGTTATCCTGCTGCCTATCAAGAGTGTGGGAGTGATGGGTGATGAACGCACCTACGAGAATCCTGTGGCTCTCCGCGCCGTTGTCTCCACCGACGCCATGACCGCCGACTGGTTCCATTTCCCGTATGACTTCCTCGCCCAGGTCAGCAACGACATCATCAACAAGGTCAAAGGGGTCAACCGCGTAGTCTACGACATCTCCTCCAAACCGCCGGCAACGATCGAGTGGGAGTAATGCTTTAATTTCAGGCACGGAATGTGCTGTCTTTGCCATCGCTTTGAGAAAACATCTGGAATACTTGAGCGCATTGGCGCTGGTGTTGTTCGCGTTCTTCTTTGCATCAACCAACCTCTTCACCCATGTCCATGAGGGTCCGGAGGGAAAGATTGTGCATTCTCATCCGTGGAGCGGGAAGGCGCATAGTCACAGCGACACGGAGTTGCACCTCCTTCAACTCATCTCAAGCAATATATTCGAGGCGAGCGAACGGATCAGTGTCACGGTGTCAGACAGCCCGGTTGTTCCGTATCATCCGTCAGGGGTCTTGCCGGAAGTAGCCCAGACAGTATTCCATCACGTTCTTGGACTCAGGGCTCCTCCGCTATCGTTATAGTAACATGAAAAAAATAAGTTGCCTCAGATTAAGAGAAGATTTTCGAGGATAGATCTATTTTCGAAGAAGGAGCGTGCCGGTGGCACATGACTGATGAGAAAACAGATATAGACCGAAAAGATTCCTTAAGATGAGGCAGGTTATTATTTGAAGGTTACATAATCACATGTCTACTTGAAAAGTAGAGCCGTAGTCAGCATGGCCCGCTGCCGGGTCGTGCCTATTCCCGAATTTGATATAACGATAGAATATTCATGAAAACAACACATATTTTCGCCACTGTTGTGGCTATACTCATCGTGTCCATGAGTGGACATACTTATGCAGAGAGCAGAAAAACAGACGCGAGCGTTTCCGGTCACGTCATCGACGCGAAGACCGGAGAGCATCTTCCTTACGTTACCGTGATGATAGGCGGCACCCAGATAGGCATCCAGACATCATCTTCCGGACATTATTCAATCAGGAACCTTCCTTTGGGCAAGCATGAGATCATCGCGACTTCAATTGGCTATAAAGACGCTTCTGTCACTCTTGAGTTCAAGGCCGGTCAGTCGTACGAGGCCAATTTCAGCCTTGAGCGGGAGAATCTGTCTCTTGACGGGGTGGTGGTCAGCGCCACCAGGAATCATTCCTCCAGAAAAGAGGCGCCGGCGCTTGTCAATGTCATAGACAGCAGGATTTTCGCCACCACCTCGTCTCCGACCCTGGCGGAAGGACTGACTTTCCAGCCTGGTGTCAGGGTGGAGAACGACTGTCAGAACTGCGGATTCACGCAGGCCAGAATCAATGGCCTGGACGGCCACTATTCACAAGTCCTCATCGATTCCAGACCAGTGTTCTCGGCGCTTGCGGGCGTGTATGGTCTGGAGCAGATCCCATCCTCGATGATTGACCGCGTGGAAGTGGTGCGCGGGGGTGGCTCCGCGTTGTTCGGAGCATCCGCGATCGGAGGCACCATCAATATAATCACAAAGGAAGCGATGAGTTCAAGCGCCGGAATCAGCCATGACCTCACCTCCATCGGGGTAAGCGGTGCCTTGGACAACAACACCAGCCTGAACGCATCAATGGTGACGGATGACGGAAGAGGGGGCCTGTTCGTGTTCGGGCAGAAACGTTTGAGGGATGGCTATGACGCGGACGGTGACGGGTTCACGGACATTCCTATGATCAATTCCATCACAGTAGGCACAAGAGGGCACCTCCGCGTGAGTCCTTTCTCAAAAATCAGGCTGGAGTATCATGGAACCAAGGAGTTCCGGCGAGGGGGAGATCGTCTGGATCTTCCGGCTCATGAAGCGCTTATCGCGGAGCAGACGGAACACACGAACAACAGCGGATCTTTGAGCTATGACGGGCAAAGTCAGGATGGCCGGCAAATTTGGAACGCGTATGCTTCCGCCCAGCACATCAGAAGGAGCAGTTATTACGGAACAGGAAAAGATCCGAATGCGTACGGAAAGACCACCGACCTCACCGCGGTCTTCGGCGGTCAATATTCCTACAAGTTTGACTGTCTGCTGTTCATGCCGGCGCAGTTGACCGCCGGTCTGGAATATAACTATGATGACCTGAACGATCTCTCCTTTGGCTATGACTACAAAACCTCTCAGAAGGTACGCATTTTCGGCTCCTATATTCAGAATGAGTGGAAGAACGCCCGCTGGAGCCTCCTCGCCGGAGTTCGCATGGACAAGCACAGCCTTATTTCACGGCCAGTGCTCTCTCCGAGGGTGAATGTCCGCTACAGTCCTTTCCGTGATCTGAGCTTCCGCGCCATCTATGCGGGAGGATTCCGTGCGCCACAGGCTTTTGACGAGGATCTGCACATCTCCGTCGCAGGCGGTAAACGGATACGCATCAGGCTTGCGGATAACCTGAAGGAAGAGCGTTCCCATTCGTTCAGCACTTCCGCCGACTGGTACCACACTTTCGGTATCGCCTCTCTGAATCTGATGGCGGAAGGATTCCTTACAGTGTTGAAAGATACTTATGCGCTGAGGGAGACCGGAGAAAAGGCAGATGGGGGAAAGAGCAATATAATGGAAAGATACAACGGCTCGGGCGCTAAGGTTTACGGATGCACTCTGGAGGGAAGACTTGCTGTCGCTAATGAACTCAGTCTCCAGGCAGGTGTCACTTTGCAGAGAAGCCGTTATGACATCGCGCAGAAATGGAGTGACGATCCCGATGTCGCCCCGACGCAGGAATTATTCCGCTCGCCGGATTGCTATGGCTACATGGTGGCTTCCTACAGTCCGTTCAGGAACTTTGACATAGACCTTTCCGGCACATATACCGGATCGATGCTTACTCAGCACATGGCCGGTAGCGGCACAAAAGTGGATGTCGCCGTCCGCACTCCTTCGTTCTGGGACATGGGCTGCAAGATCAGCTACGGGTTCAGCGTCCTGGACATCTGTCGTCTAAAGTTGCACGCCGGAATCAAGAACATTCTCAATGCCTACCAGAAGGACTTCGACAAGGGGGAGAAAAGAGACTCGGGCTACATCTACGGCCCGTCCCTCCCGCGTTCACTGGTCTTCGGCGCCGGACTGAGCTTCTAAGTAACATTCAAAAAATAACCTGCATCATCTAAGGGAATCTTTTCGGTCTATATATCTTTTCTCATCAGTCGTGTACGTCCAGTACACTCCTTCTTCGAAAAGAAATCTATCCTCGAAAATCTTCTCCTAATCTGAAGCAGGTTATTTTTCTCACGTTACTAAAAGAGTCCGTTGGCGTGCTTTTCTGAAAAATATGCAGATATTTCCCTTGGTTTTTGGAAATATATCCATATATTTGCGAGGTATTTGAATAAATATGCTTTTGAGATGAAAAGTAAACTTGAAAGGCAAAGAATCATCCGAGAGGTCATCAAGGACAATAGGGTGTCTAATCAGGAGGAGCTGTCAGGCCTTCTTGAGGAGAAGGGACTGAGCGTCGCGCAGGCGACATTGTCCAGAGACATCAGAGAGCTGAGCATCACGAAGATCCATGACGGTACCAGCTACCGCTACAGCCTTCCCCAACCCGGCATGCTGAGAAGTTCCCTGCGTGACTCGTCGATGACGTCTGACAGCATAGACAGCCTGGAGTTTTCCGGCTCGCTGGCTGTGCTCAAGACCAGACCGGGACATTCCGGCATGATCGCCTCCATCATTGACGAGGGGCATCTTCCGGAAGTGCTCGGCACGCTGGCGGGAGATGACACCATTCTGATGGTGCTGCGGGAGGGCTACACGCACGACGAGGTGGCACTGTCACTTTCCGGAATATTCAAAGGCATTGGTGGAAAAAGAATTAACTAAGCGCTTTAACGAACTTTACAAAAGATGACGCAGGACGACGAATTGACTGTGGAGGTCGCTTCGGAGAAGCACCTCATTTATGTCGATGAGATTCTGAACACGATCGAGGAGGCCGCGAAGGTCAGGGGTACCGGCATTGCGAAGAGGAAGCCGGAGTATCTGGCGCAGAAGATCAGGGAAGCCAAGGCGGTGATCGCTCTGAAGGGTGATCGGTTCGCCGGCTTCAGCTACATTGAGACCTGGGAACACAAACGGTACGTGACCACATCCGGACTCATCGTGCATCCGGATTTCCGTGGCCTTGGCCTTGCCAAGAGAATCAAGGACTTGACCTTCTCGTTGGCGCGTACACGCTGGCCTCACGCGAAGATATTCAGCCTCACAAGCGGCGCCGCCGTGATGACGATGAACACCCAGCTTGGCTACAAGCCGGTGACCTTCGCCGAACTCACCAGCGACGAGGCTTTTTGGCGAGGCTGCGATGGATGCGTCAACGTGGATGTGCTGAAGCGCACAGACAGGAAGTACTGCATCTGCACGGGGATGCTCTTCGATCCGGAGGAGCATCTGCCGGCCAAGATTCCTCAGGACGTGCTGGAGCGCATCCACAGGATCGACGAGGCTGCGAAAGACAACAAAACGAACTGATCAATATGCAAAAGAAAAAAGTTGTGGTCGCCTTCAGTGGCGGCCTGGACACATCATTCACGGTGATGTATCTGGCCAAGGAAAAGGGCTATGAGGTTTACGCCGCGTGCGCCGACACCGGCGGATTCAGCGCCGAACAGCTGAAAGACAATGAGAAGCATGCCTACGAACTGGGTGCGAAGGAATATGTCACCCTTGATGTGACCAAGGAATATTACGACAAGAGTCTCCGTTATATGATCTTCGGCAATGTGCTGAGGAACGGTACATATCCGATCTCGGTCTCTTCCGAGAGGATATTCCAGGCTATGGCCATCGCCCGCTACGCGAAAGCGATTGGCGCTGACGCCATCGCCCACGGTTCGACTGGCGCCGGCAACGATCAGGTCCGTTTTGACATGACTTTCCTTGTGATGGCTCCCGGAATAGAGATCATCACCTTGACAAGGGATATGGCTCTGACCCGCCAGTTTGAGGTTGATTACCTTAATGAGCACGGCTTCAAGGCTGATTTCAAGAAACTTAAATATTCCTACAACGTCGGCCTTTGGGGTACATCCATCTGTGGCGGCGAGATTTTGGACTCCACTCAGGGGCTTCCGGAGGAGGCTTATCTGAAGCAGATTACGAAGGACGGCTCCGAGACCATAGAGATCGAGTTCGAGAAAGGGGAGATCGCAGCTGTCAACGGCAAGAAGTTCACTGACAAAGTCGCTGCCATTCAGGAGATTGAATCGATAGCCGCTCCTTACGGCATCGGGCGCGACATGCACGTGGGGGACACCATCATCGGCATCAAGGGTCGTGTCGGCTTTGAGGCCGCCGCTCCGATGCTGATCATCGCCGCCCACAAGTTCCTGGAGAAATTCACCCTCAGCAAGTGGCAGCAGTACTGGAAGGATCAGGTTGCCAACTGGTACGGTATGTTCCTGCATGAGAGTCAGTACCTTGAGCCTGTGATGAGGGACATCGAGGCGATGCTGGAGAGCAGCCAGAGGAACGTGACCGGCAAGGTGACGATGGAACTTCGTCCATGGTCGTTCTCGACCGTCGGTGTGGATTCCCCTTGCGACCTTGTCAAGACCAAGTTCGGTGAATATGGCGAGATGCAGAAAGGCTGGACCAGTGAGGACGCCAAGGGCTTCATTAAGGTGACTTCCACCCCTCTGCGTGTTTACTACACCGCCCACAAGGACGAAGGAGAACAGCTTGAAAAGGAATTGTAGATTATAGTGTTTATCTTAGTCGCGGAAGAAACCCTTTGAGCCACGAAGTGGCGAAGGTAAGTCCCTCCCCCGAGGGGAGGGATTTAGGGTAGGGGTAACGT
>HF986028.1 GCA_000431015.1 Alistipes sp. CAG:514
AAATGGGATATTTTTTGGGATATTAAATAGAAAAAGTGGCTTACAAATGCCTGTAAGCCACTTTTCAGCGGAGAGAACGAGATTCGAACTCGTGATACGGTTACCCGTATGCAGGTTTAGCAAACCTGTGGATTCAGCCACTCTCCCACCTCTCCGGATGTTCTGGCCGAACGGTTGTCAAACCTTTCGTCACTGTTTGGACTACAAAGATACAAATTTTTCTTGGTTTACAAGAATCTTGGGGAAAATCTCGACAAAATCAGCACAAAAGGCAACAGGCAGGTAGCAGACGGGTAGCAGGCGGGCAGCCGCCGGGCAACAGACTGGTAGTAGTCGAGTGGCCGCCGGGCAGCAGACGGGCTGGCATCGGGGGCCCCNNNACGGGCAGCAGACGGGCTGTCATCGGGGACCTCTACCGGCAGGGGTCAGCGATTCTGAAGCTTGAGAGTCAAGGCTATGAAATCATCCACACTCAGGCGCTCGGGGCGGAGATCAAAGACTGGGTCGGACAGGAGATCCGGTCTTATCAGCGGCTTGAGGGAATTGCGGAGGGTTTTACGGCGCTGGCCGAAGGCGGTCTTCACTACCGTGCGGAAGAGCTTTTCATCGCAGCCGAGAGCGGTGCGGGAATTACGGGTCAGGCGGATCACGGCGGACTGCACCTTTGGTGGCGGATTGAACGCGCCCGAACCCACAGTGAAAAGATATTCAATGTCATACCACGCCTGAAGGAAGACGGACAGGATGCCGTAGGTCTTGGTGCCCGGCTTCTCGGCGATGCGCTCTGCGACCTCCTTCTGAATCATGCATACGACCTCCGGGATGCGGTCGCGATGCTCAAGGATCTTGAAGAATATCTGCGAGGAAATGTTGTACGGAAAATTACCGATCACTGAATATTCCCCCTCGAAAATGCCGTCAAGATCCATCTTAAGGAAGTCACCCTCAATCAGATTGTCACCCAATTTCGGGAAATGCTTCTTCAGATAGGCAACAGACTCGCCGTCAATCTCAATGACTTTCAACGCCAGTTCCGGACGCGGTAGCAGGTACTGGGTCAGGACTCCCATTCCAGGGCCGACCTCCAGAGTCTGACGGCCTTCAAGAGCCTCGACAATGTTCTTTGCAATGCTCTGGTCAGTCAGAAAATGCTGGCCGAGCGCCTTTTTCGCACGTACTTCCATAGGGACAAAGATACGAAATAATCCTTAAACACTCTTGGCGGTGGTGCAGCGGTTGACCAGATAGGCGATGGAGACGTACGGGATGCCGGAGTTGGTGGCCAGACCGATCTCGCAGGTGCGGCTGTTAGAGTAGCCGACCGGAATGCCTTTGACCTGGTCCTTTAGCTTGCGGAGAGCATATTTGTTAAGTTCCGGGTGGGTCATGCCCTTGTCGCCGGCGAAACCGCAGCAGCCAACACCCTCAGGGACAACCACATCAGTAGAACACATCCTTGCCAGTTCAAGCATCTTGTCGGTCTTGTGCATCAGGCGCATCGAGCAAGTAAGATGAATGGCTACCGGGGTGTCGGTCTGGTGGAAATCCAGCCTGTCGGCCAGGAAACCAAGGATGAACTCCGCCGGTTCGTAGAGCCGCATCTTCTTGATCTTGTGCTTCATGCGGTGAAGGCAGGGGCTTTGGTCGCAAAGGACAGGGTAGCGGCCTTGCTCACTGGCCTGCCAAAGAGCCTCCTCCAGTTCGGCTGTCTTCCTGTCGGCGATCTCCGGCATACCCTTGCTTTCCCAGATCGTACCGCAACAAAGGGACGACATATTCTCCGGGAATATGACCTCGTAGCCCGCTTTGCCCAACAGCGACACCATCTCCTCGACAAGAGGCTTGTCCACGGCGTGGTGATGCTTCGGAAGCCCCATCATCTGGTTGATGCAGCTCGGGAAATAGACTACCTTGCAGACGGTCGGCATTCCTGTGGCCGCTTCGGATGTTTGCGAGTCCGGGCGCTTGGACAGGCTCCCCAACCTGGCAGGTTCCGTGGCCGCATAGACAGTCGAAGCGCCATCGTGGCCAAAGGCGGCGGAACTTACCAAAGCCCTAAGCGATTTAGGAATATTGTAGGCCTCAGGGGTGGCTGGAGTCCAAAGCGGAATACGTATGGCGTTGTGCAGCCAGCGGCATAGGCCGCTCATGGCAAGGTCACCAAGCACGGTCTCGCCGGCTGTGGCCATCCTCAAAGCGCCGCGAAGGCCACTCTTGACTCCGGCGTAATGACCGGCGACGAAGTTCCAGAAACCGTGGCCGAAAGAGCCCTCTGGCATATTCACCCTCCTCAGCTGATGAGTCAGGTCGGCCACATTGATGCCCATCGGGCACGAGGTCGAGCAGAGGCCGTCCCCGGCGCAAGTCTGCTCCCCTGTGTAGGAATATTCCTTCTCAAGCGTCCGCAGACGAGTCTGTTCCGAGGCGGTCGGATCCGGCAACTCCCGCAGGGCGGTGATCTCACGTTGCGTGGCGATCCTGGTCCGGGACGAAAGCGTGAAGCCGCAGGAAAGGCAGTTCACCTCGCAGAATCCGCACTCGATGCATTTGTTCAGTTTCTTGTAGATCTCCGCCAACTCAGGCTCGACAGCCTTGCTGTCATCCGCCCATGGTTTCAGCACCGGCAACGCCTTGAAATTCTTCAAGAAGCACTCCGGATCATCGTTGAAGATCACACCAGGATTCAGAAGCCCGTGAGGGTCAAACAATTCCTTCACCCGCTGCATTACCCCGAACGCCTTCTCGCCCCACTCGTACTTCACGAACGGAGCCATATTCCTGCCCGTTCCGTGCTCGGCCTTCAAGGAGCCGTCATATTTCCCGACCACCATCTTCGCCACGTCGCGGATCATCGCCTCATAGCGCCTCACCTCCGCCTCGGAATCAAACGACTGGTTGATGATGAAATGGAAGTTGCCCTCAAGGGCGTGGCCGTAGATGCAGGAATCGTCGTAGCCATGCCTGTCCAGCAACGCCGAAAGATCCACCGTCGCGTCAGGCAGATCCTCGATGTGGAAGGCGATGTCCTCGATAAGGCAGGTCGTCCCTTCGCGGCGCATTCCTCCGACGGACGGGAATATTCCCGAACGGATGGCCCAGTACTTTCCGGCCACAGCAGGATCGCTACTGAATATGAATGCGTCACCGTCGGCTCCTTTAAGCGTGGAGAAGCCGCGCAGAACGTCCGTCAACCTATTCACATTGGCATCCAGATCCTCTTGACCCGCACCGGTCACGCGAAGCAGAAGCGCGGTCAGATCCTTGTCGGGATAGTCCTTGAGCATCGGGTCATCGACGGACGCAAGTGACCTTTTGTCAAGCAGTTCTGCGGCGTCAAGCGCAGCAGGGTCAATGTCCTTCCGCAGCGCCACCACCGCTTCCGCCGCCTCCCTTATCGTCCCGAAATAGACCATCGCCGAGGCTTCCTTCGCCGGCAGCGGCAAGGTCTTCATCGTCACCTGGCTCATGAACGCCAGCGTACCCTCGGAGCCGACCAGCAGATGCGCCATGATGTCGAACGGATCCTGAAACCGCACGAAAGGGAATATGTTGAGTCCGGTGACGTTCTTTATTGAATATTTATACCTTATGCGGTCGGAGAGTTCCTTGTCGGCAAGGATTTCGTCCCTCAGTTCCTCGATTCCTTTGATGAAATCCGGATGGCTGGCCCTGAAAGCCTCTCTGGAGGCCTTGTCCCCCGTGTCCAGCACTGATCCGTCAGCGAACACCATCCGCACGCTCTCCAGTTCCCTGTCGCTGTTGGCGTGGGTGCCGCAACTCATGCCGGAGGCGTTGTTCATCACGATACCGCCCACCATGCAACTCCCTATCGAGGCCGGATCCGGGCCGAATTTACGACCGTAAGGCTTCAGGATGGCGTTAACTCTTGAGCCGATGATCCCCGGCTCAAGCGTGATGCGTTCCCCGTCCTCGGAAACCTTGTACCTCTCCCAGTTCTTGCCGGCGACAACCAACACGGAATCGCTTATCGACTGACCCGAAAGACTGGTTCCGGCAGCGCGGAACGTCACGGGAACATCGTATTTCGAAGCAGCCCGCAGAATCCTTGAGACCTCTTTCTCATTGGACGAACGGATGACAATCTTAGGCACGAGCCTGTAGAAACCGGCGTCCGTACCCCAGGCGAACCGCCTGAGTCCGTCTGTGTAGACCGCGGTCTTGGGGACAAACGCCCTGACCGCCGAAAGGAACTGTGAATGCTTATTTTCCATGTTCAAGCAAGATACACTACTATGTAATACATCATCATTCCGCTGGCGATCAGCTTTATGCCTGTTCCGAAGAAGAATCCCAGGAAGGCTCCGAGAGCCGACTTAGCGGAATCCCATCCGTTCTTGCCGGAGAAGGCCAGCTCGGCGAGAAACGCCCCGAGAATGGTGCCGAGAATGATCCCGACCGGCGGGATGAACATACCGGCCAACAAACCGACCAGCGCCCCCCTGCCCGCAGCCTTTGTGCCGCCGGTAAGTTTGGTGAACCATGCGGGAACGAGGTAGTCGATGATGCAGACAGCCACCGTAATCCCCAACCACACCAGCAGGAATGTCAGCGACATGGGGTCACCGGCTCCGTCCGTGCCGTTGCCCCAGAAATAGAGAATCATCAGCCCGAGCCAGCTGACGGGAGGACCCGGCAAAGCGGGAATCACACTCCCGACAATCCCAATCACTCCCGCCAGCACGGCAAGGATGATGACAATAACGCTCATGAATATTCAAGGCTAAAGATAGTCCTAAGCCATGGCGGCCTCGACATCGTCCGGCTGGATCGGGAGGCGGTCAGGGCCTGTGCGGCGCGCTCCGTCCTCGGTCACGAGCACATCGTCCTCCAGACGTATGCCGCCGAAGTCGAGATAGTCGTGTCCCAGCTTGTAATAGTTCACGAAACCCTTGTCGCGCTTCTCGCTCTTCCACTTCTCGATGAGGGCCGGAATGAAGTATATTCCCGGCTCATCTGTGATGACATTGCCCGGAACAAGCCGGCGTGCCATTCTGAGGCTGCCGAGGCCGAGCTGCGTGGAGCGTTTCTGATCCGGATCGTAACCCACGAGATCCTCTCCGAGGTCCTCCATGTCGTGAACGTCAAGTCCCATATTGTGGCCGAGTCCGTGAGGCTGGAACAGTCCGGCGACTCCCTCGTGAAGCATGTTGTCAAGGTTGCCGCGCACGATGTCGAGCGAACGCAGGTCCTCAAGCATCAGCTTGGCGACGGCCAGATGGATGTCCCTGTAGGCGACACCAGGCTTTGTAAGCTTGAACGCCAACTCGTTGCAGTCGCAGACTATCTGATAGATGTCCCTCTGCTTCTGGGTGAACTTGCCGCTGGTCGGCAGGGTGCGGGTGAAGTCCGAGGCGTAGTGCATGTTGTTCTCCGCGCCTGCGTCGATCACCATAAGTTTTCCAGGCTCGATGACCTTGTCATGCAGATGATTGTGCAGAGTCTCACCGTGCTGGGTGAGAATCGTCGGGAACGACACGCCCCAACCTTCGCTGAGGGTCACGCCCTCCATCTTTCCGACAATCTCCTGCTCGATGATCCCGACCTTCACGTTCTCGCGGGCCACGGTGTGCATCCGATAGCCAAGGGCGCATGCATCGTCGATCTGGTCGATCTCGCACTGCTCCTTCACGAGCCTCATCGAGATGACGGCCTGGACGAGTTCCTTGGAGGCGTGCTTGCCGCCGTCCTCGTCAATCGGAGCGACCCTGGCGACATCCTCTGTGGAGATGCCAACCAAAGCGGCCAGCTTCATCGTGTTGTAGTACCTGCTCGGCGGAAGGAAATGAATATTCCTGCCTGTGGCGAGAGCCTTTGTGACGGCCACGTTAAGCGAACCATAAGAGGCCGAGTTCTCCACGCCCACCTCCGCTGCCTTCGAGGCCACTGACGGCTGAGGTCCCATCCAGATGATGTCCCCGATCTCCACATCGTCGGCGAAGACGGTCTCCTCGCCGCTGTCAAGGTCAAGGATCGCCGCATAGCGAGGCTCGTCGAGCCCGAAAAAGTACAGCCAGGATGAGTCCTGACGGAATTTGTAAGCGTTGTCCTTGTACTGGGCGGCTGCTTCGACATTGCCCACGAACAGGGCAATTCCACGCTTCCCCTGCGGAGCGGTCTGAGCCATCTTCTCCAGCAGAGTCCTGCGTCTTGCGATGTAGATTTCCTTTGCGAACATATTCTTACGTCTTTATGTGATTGAACTTCGGTAAGCCCTGCCTGCGGCCACAGAACCTCCGTGACAGCCAAGGCCTCAATTACAAATATACAAAATTGATAGGTAAATTGACACTTAGTAAATGTTAAAAAATAACCTGCTTCATTTTGGGGGCTCTCTTATGCGGCCATTGCGGCCATGACATACTGTTGAGAACGGTTGAAAAGCCGCCCAGATAACTGCCTCCGAAAAAGCGACAATAATTTAGATTAAACCATTGATTATCAATGATATAGTATAGGAAAACTGGAGAAATTTTCGTAAATTTAGCTGTCCAACGGACCGCTCAAGTCCCTTGACCACGACTTCTCCACGTTCTCTGATGGTCAGATTGTCCCGCACGGCATCTACGATGTCACAAGGAATGTCGGCCATATGACATTGGGAATCAGTCAGGACACATCCAGATTTGTCTGCGACAACATCGCACGAGTATGGGAACAACACCTGAAGTGGCAATACCCTGATGCGCATACGCTTGTTATCCTGTGCGATGGCGGAGGATCGAATTCCAGTGCGCACCTCTGATGTCCCTTCAAAATGCCGCTGACAGGGCTGCGATGACCACCACAAAGAAGGGATTGAAAGTACATGTTCACATTAACTCAAAAACTTATGACATCAAGCGACCGATTGACGAATCGTACCAGAAGAGGCTTGCCAGGCAGGTTGTCTTCGCCCAGGAACTCGGTAAGTGGAACTACCTTGTCGAACCGGTCAACTGATGCAACTAATTTTTTACACATTACTAAAAGTACAATCACAGCAATAAAACTATTAATTTTACGTTCTTTTCAAAAAACGAGGTTGTGCAATAGTGGCTTAAAGGCTAAAAAGCACTACCT
>HF986029.1 GCA_000431015.1 Alistipes sp. CAG:514
TTGAGAGTTAATTATACAAAAATATGTTAAATTCACGATTATCAGGAGTGTTCTTAATAATGTTCTGCATTAAGACTATAGCCTCACTCCATCGGCCATCCAACATCATTGTTTTTAATTCTGCTTTCCAATTTTTCATACTTACCTAACAATATACATAGTTCCAACTTTAGGGACACCGTTAACAACACGCCCCGTAATAGTCACAGTTTGATTATTCATCTCAAGCACCACGATACTCCGAATACTTTTCTGTAAGATAGAAGCCTTTAGCCACAATTGCAATCAAACCATTTGTGGTAGCGGTCTCTATCTCGTACTTGTATATTTTTTCATTAGAATGGTGAGTTATCTTCTCGCCGGTAGAGCGGATTATTTCATCATACTCGTATTTGAACCTTGAATCAGTGGTTTTTCTGGTTATTTCTTCTATTGAAGCACACATAATCGTCTCATCACAGATAATCCCACCGCAAAGATCAACCTTGAAATCAATAAAATCAACAAAATATATTGAACTGAATGTATTATCAGAATCCGGCCACTGAACGTCCAGTCGTATCTGATTATGGCTTTCAGGGTAACTTCTGTCAACAACAATTTTGAGGATTGCAGCATCGTGCCACTCCAAATCATAAAAATCAATAAATTTCATCGCACTCTATTTTACTTGTTTCTTATAAATCCAAGGCCATTTATAATATCATTTATTCTTTGAACTATATCGGCCTGTTTTTCCAGCCTTTTAGGCAGTCTATTCTGTAATCTCCTACAGGCCCAAGTGCCTCAATCGTACTAATTGATTCTCTATCATTAAGAATATCTATAGCATACTTTTGTATCTCACTGTAATCACCTTGCAGTCTTTGATAAATAGAGAATCTGTATAATTTATTTGATGGTTCCATTTCGTAGGCCTTGTCAACCATCCTCATTGCATCCTCATCGCTAATACCATATATCCAACAACACCAAACTGTGATATATCCAAGATAGAATAAGAACGATGCGTTGCCTGAGAATTTATGCAATGATTCCCTGTAGATTCCTGGAAGCGCCTTCATGCATTGCTCCTGTAGTGATTCTTCCGCATTGGTTTCCAAAGCAACATGTTCTAATAAATAAATCATATTAAGATATGCATCCTCGCTTTCTGGATTATTGTAGATTATCTCTTTCATAAATTCAATGGCATCTATCCACTGATTACCATTGATCTTTCTTCTCAATTCGTTTTTCCAAAGTTCCATTGTATCATCTGTCAATAGTTACAAGTTACGGACTTTTAGAGACCTACTAATATTCACCGTAAATTTATAAAGGTTAACGAAATAATCAAAATATTCAAGAATAGGTGTGAACTTTTTGACCTCCCAGCCGCATCAACGGCCGGAAGGTCACGTAATTATTTTCTTCTCAATAGAGAAGCAAGGGCTTGAATCAAAAGTCCTTCCAGCCACCGCCGAGGGCTTTGTAGAGATTGACCACGGAGAGATTCTCCTTCGTTCTGGCCTCGCTTAGTTCCAGCTGAGAGGCAAGGTACTTTCTTTGCGCGTCAAGGACGTCCATATAACTGATCACACCGTTTATGTACTGGCTGTTGGCCAGCACGACATATTTCTTGGACGCGCGCTCCATCTCCACCTTCACGTCAGTGTTGGAACGGGCGGAACGGAAAGTCACGGTGGCGTCATAGACCTCTCTGAACGCCTGCATAACATCTTTCTCGTACTCCAGCCTTGTCTGCTCGTAGGAGGCCACGGCGGCTTTGAGGGCGGAACGTCGTTTGCCGAACTCGAAGACCGGTGAAGCCAGTGTGGCTCCGGTGAACCAGAACGGGGACTTCAGGAAATCCTTAAGGGCGTTGTTCTCCTCTCCGGCTCCAAGATTGATGGTAAAGGACGGGAACCTTTCGGCCATCGCCACGCCCACGCGAGCCTCCGCCGCCCTGAGAGTGTTCTCGGACTGCATAAGGTCAGGCCTGCGCCTGAGGATGTCAGACAGAACTCCGGACGGAACAACGGTCTTTGACATTTCCGATAAGGACAAACCACGCTCCACATCCTTCGGATACGATCCGGTAATAAAACACAACTCACTTTCTTTCAATGCGATTTGTTTCTGAAGATCCGGCACCAAAGCCTCGGTAGAAGCCAATTCCACAAGAGCCTGCTGGTAAGGGATCTCAGATGTCAGTCCTCCTTCCGCACGGAGTTTGGCCTGATTCACGGACTTCTGCCTTGTGACCAAAGTGTTGGTGACTATCTCAAGTTTCTTGTCCAAGCCCACCAGTTCATAGTAGGCGGAGGCCACACTGGCGATGACGCTCGTCCTCACCGCTTTCTGAGCCTCGACAGTGCCGAGATAACCGGCCAGTTTCTCTTTCTTGGACCATCTCAGTCTTCCCCATAAATCCACCTCCCACTGAAGCGAGGCCTTGACTCCGAATTCAGGAGAGTCCGGTTTCGGATCCGTCCCCCCGTAATTGCTGTGATCATTCTGCGCATAGCCTTTCACCGAGACGGAAGGCAGCTGGGCGGATCTTTGCACACGGTACCTGTACTCCATCTCCTTCAGACGCTCCGCAGCGATGAGGATGTCTTTGTTATATTCCAAAGCCGCGTCTATAAGCTTCTGCAATTCAGGAGACTCATACACTTCCCGCCAGTCAAGGTCAGCGATGCTCCTGTCGCTCGAATCCTCGAAATAGGCTTTCGGCATCTCTCCGAGGTCCGGCTTATCGCAATACCTCGATGTGGAGCAGGAATCTAAAGTCAGGGAAGACACGGCCATGACTGCGACGACCGACAAGGCCTTTCCCGCCTTACGGAGTTTTGGTCTCCACTTCGAGATCCTTGATCTCAACTTGTAGATCAGCACGAAGAAGAACGGAACAAAGACGATTCCGACGGTTATGCCGGTGATCATCCCGAAGAACACTCCGATGCCGATGTTCCTGCGGCTCTCGGATCCCGGGCCACTGGCGAACACGAGAGGCAGCATGCCAAGGATAAATGCCAAGGATGTCATCACGATTGGTCTGAACCTCAGTTTTGCGGCGGTGACCGCAGCCTCTTCCAGATCCTTTCCGGCCTCAACCTCTTCTTTGGCGAACTCTACGATCAAGATCGCGTTCTTGGCCACAAGGCCGACGAGCATCACGAGACCTATCTGGAAATAGATGTTGCTCTCCATTCCAAGCACAGCCACACCGAGATACGCTCCGGCTATCGCGATCGGAAGCGAAAGGATGACGGCCACAGGAATGGACCAGCTCTCGTACTGGGCAGCGAGGAAGAGGAACACGAACAGCAACGCCAGCGCAAGCACGAGTCCGGTCTGCCCGCTCTCCTTCTTCTCCTGATAGGACATTCCGCTCCACTCCGATGTTGTCCGGCAGATGCTCCTCGGCGATCTCCTCAAGTATGGCAAGGGCCTCGCCTGAGCTGGTTCCGTTGGCGGCCTCTCCGCTGATCGTGGACGAATTGTACATGTTGAACCTCTTGATCGTACCCGGTCCTGTCGTGAAATGCGTAGTACCCAGAGCATTGACAGGGATCATCGTGCCTCCCGAACTCTTCATGAAGAAGAGGTTCAGATTGTCGGAGTGGGCGCGGTACGGGGCGTCGGCCTGGATGTAGACACGGTATATTCGGTTGTACATGTTGAAGTCGTTGACATAGATCGCACCGGTGAACGCTTTCAGGGTCGCGAAGACATCGGCCATCGACAGCCCCAGAAGCTGGATCTTGTCACGGTCCGCATCGAAATACAACTGAGGGATGTCCTTTTGCATTCCGGAGGACAATCCGGTGAACTCTTTCCTCTTCATCGCATAATGAAGAAGCGTGTCCGAGGCGTTCTGGAGATCCTGATAGGTCGCGTCCCCCCTTGCCTCAAGCACCATCGAGAATCCGCCCGAAGTACCGAGTCCAGGGATGACGGCTGGCGTGCTGATGTACACCTTGCTCTCCGGATAGCGTGACAAGGAGTCTCTCACCATCGCTATCGTCTTGGACATATTCGTGACCTTGCGCTCTTTCCATGGTTTCAGGATCACCGTCAAGGTGCTGTTGGACTGCGCGGTACCTATCCGGGGACTGGAGCCGGTGACATTGAGGACATATTCAACATCGCGCTGCCGGAGCAGAAAATCCATCGCGCGGTCCGTCACCTCTCTGGTCCGCTCAAGCGTGGCACCCGTCGGAAGCTCCAGCTCCACAGTGAAATAGCCCTGATCCTCCTTGGGGATGAAACTCTGCGGAACGAGGCGACCGAGTATGAATATTCCCACAATCGCGACGCCGAAGACAGCGAACATCCTCTTCGAATTGTGCAGCGCGAAACGGACCATCCTCGCATAGAGCGAGGTTCCTTGCTCAAGCCACTGGTTTATCTTTCTGAACACGAAGTTCTTAGGCTTGTCATCATCGTGCGGCTTCAGGAATTTGGAACACATCACAGGGCTTAAGGTCAGCGCCACAATGGTGGAGATTATCACGGAAACAGCGATCGTGACCGTAAACTGCCTGAACAATTGGCCCGTAATTCCGGAAAGGAAACTTACCGGAACAAAAACGGCGCAGAGCACAAGCGACATCGCCACAAGGGCACTTCCTATCTCCCCCATCGCCTTTTTTGTAGCCTCGTACGGGGACAGATGTTCGGTTGACATGATCCTGTCCACATTCTCCACGACCACGATAGCATCATCCACAACGATTCCGATGGCCAGTATGAGGCCAAGCAATGTCATCATGTTCAGAGAGAAGCCGAAGATCAGCATCACTCCGAAGGTGCCGATCAGGGAGATCGGCACTGCTATTGCCGGGACGAGCGTGGCCCTGACATTCTGAAGGGAGAGGAACACCACGAGGATGACAAGGATCAAGGCTTCGAACAAGGTTCTGTAAACGTGATGGATGGACTCCGAGATGTAGGTGGTCATGTCGAACGGAATGTCGTAGGACATGCCGTCAGGGAAGCCCTTGCTGATCTCGGCCATCTCCGCCTTGACCTTGTCGGCGACCTCCACGGCGTTAGCTCCGGGAAGCATAAAAACGTTCATCACTGCGGCGTTGCGGGCGTTGATGCCGCTCTCGGTGTTGTACGACTGGGCCTCAAGCGAGATCCGGGCCACATCCCTGAGGCGGATGATTGATCCGTCCTCGCCCGTTCTGACCACAATGTTCTCGAACTGCTCGACCGATGAGAGACGGCCCGGAGCCGTGATCGGGATGGTGACATCCACATCCGTGATCGGCTGCTGCCCGAGCACTCCGGCCGCGGCCTCACGGTTCTGATCCTTCAGAGCGTTCTGCAGATCCTTGACCGTTATCCCGAGGCTGGCCATCTTGTCCGGCTGTACCCAGATCTGCATCGCATAGTAGCGGCTTCCCACGTTCGAGACAACTCCCACGCCAGGAACACGCCTCAAGCGGTCCTGAATATTCAAGGTTGTGTAGTTGCTGAGATAGACCTCGTCGAATTTCGGGTCATCCGACATCACGGTGATCGTCATCAGCTTGCTTGAGGACTCCTTCTCCACCGAGATTCCGTTCTGCACAACCTCGGCCGGAAGTCTGGACTCGGCCAGCTTGACCCTGTTCTGAACCTCCACGGCGGCGAGATCCGGATCGGTGGAGATGTCGAATGTCAATGTCGCCGAATAGCCTCCGTTGTTGGAGTTGCTTGACTCCATGTAGAGCATCCCCGGCGTTCCGTTGAGCGACTGCTCGATAGGTGTCGCCACGGCCTGCGACACGGTCTGCGAGTTGGCGCCCGGATAGGATGTCGAGACGCGCACGACCGGAGGGACAATCTTCGGGTACTGGTCAACCGGCAGCATGGTCAGTCCTATGAGCCCGACAAGTACGATTATTATGGATATGACAGTCGAGAATACGGGCCTGTCTATAAAGAAATCGGATTTCATAAGTTCGTGTCTGTTAACATATTCCTTAAGAGCGAACCGCCTCCACCTTCATTCCGTGGCTCAGCTTGTGCTCCCCTTCCACCACAATGACCTCTCCGGGATTGAGGCCACGCTCCACGACAGTCGTGTTCTCCACTTCAGGTCCAGTCTGGATGAAACGCTTCTCCACGATGCCGTCATGTTTCAACACGAATATGAACGAGCCGCTCTTTTCGATGATGATGGCCTTGGTCGGCACCGCCACTGCGTTCTCCCTCACGTCCAAAAGGACTTTAACGTTGGTGAACTGACCCGGCAGGAGTTCACGGTCAGGGTTAGGCATCTCGGCGCGTACCGAGAACGTCCCTGATTTGGCGTCCACAAGAGGATCGGCGAAATCCACCAGCCCTTTGTACTTATAGACGGATTTGTCAGCCATAGTGATGGTCACATACGGATCCCAGTGCCTGCTGGTGTCCTTCTGGCCGAGGTTCACATTTCTGGCCTTTGATTTCTGGTAGTCAAGATCAGTCATCTTGAACTCCACAAGCACCGTGTCGCTCTTGACCACATTTGCGAGGAGGGACTGCGATCCCGGCCCGACAAGAGTGCCTATGTCCACATGCCTCTCGCTGATGTAACCACTAATAGGAGATCGCACTGTGGTGTAGCTCAACGCCAGACGGGCTTCCGTCAGATTCGCCTCGCTGACCTGCACGTCAGCCTTGGCGCTCTCATAGGCGGCGACAGCGTTGTCCAGATCAAGCTGGCTGGAGGCCTTCTGCTCGAACAAAGGCTTGATCCTCGCCAGATCCCTCTCTGCCTTAAGGGCCATCGCCTTGTTTTTAGTCACCAGTGCCTCTGCCCTGTCCACCTGAGCTTTGTACTGTTTCGGATCAATGATGAAAAGTATCTGGTCTTTCTTAACGTATGTTCCTTCCTCAAACATCATCTTCTCAAGATAGCCTTCGACCCTCGCCCGCACCTCCACGAACTGCTGGGCGCGGATCCTTCCCGGAAACTCCCCGTAGATCTCCACATTCCTTGTCCTGACCGTGTCAACGCTGACAACAGGAAGATCCTCCAAATGATGCTTTGGCCGGAGAACAATGATGACAACAGCCGTGGCGACAACAGCCACAGCGACCGCGCCAATAATGGCTCTTTTGTTAAGCTTGCTCATAGCGATCTTTTTTGCGAACCAGGCTGCCCTGATCCCGTGTATTGAGGCATCGCCTCATCAAAGACCGTTCCAAATTAAATATAGGCCCGCAGTGTGTTCTTTTTCAGAATTGTACACAACCTCTTTTTATGATTGGATTTCAACCGACAATCACGGCGGGCACCCTCTTTCTTACAAAACACCTTCAGCCGATGTGCCACTGAAGTCCACTCCAGCAGCACATCGGCTGAAAAACTATTGCTCTAATCTTAGACTTTTTCAGCCCTGGCGGGCACTCACCCACTTCTATGGCACATTAACGTGAACGCGTTTTGTAATCGGGAAAGGTTTACGGCTCCGACGGGACGGAGTTTTAGCGGCAATATTCGCAGTCCTTTTAGAGATGGTCTGGTCTACAAACACTCGTGGCACCCAAAGTGCTGATTATCAAGGAAAAAATGGATTACGTGGTACTCCAAAACGGCACCAGATGATCGGTCTTATTCCTCATTTTCAACTGGTTAAGTGGCACACGCAATCCTCATCATCAGAACTGGAAGTAGATGAACGACTGTAGGTCGGCGGTGATGAACTGGCAGATGATGAAGACGGCGAGGACGCAGACGAGGGCCATCAGCGGGAGAGGCATCGAGGCGAACCAGATGCGGTAGCGGCGCTTGAAGTTCTCGGGGAGCCAATGGATGATCATTCCGAAGACGAAGACGAGGATCACACCTATGTGCTGCTGAGCCATTTGCGGGATCAGGGACAAATCCCAGTCGCCGCCGATGCGCTCGACCATATTCTTTGCTGTGCTCCACGCTTTCTCGTTCGCTTCCGCAGGATTCAGGTTGGAGCCGCTTCGGAAGAAAAGGCGGGTAAAAGTAATGAATATGAACGTCATAGCGACCGCCCAACCTGTCTCAAGCCACGAGAAAGCGGCCTTGAAGCGACAAAGATGATAGAGCATCCGCACGGCCGCGCCTATGAATATGATCAATGTCCAGACGAAGAACATATTGAACACCGAAGCCGGGACCGTGGTCTTAAGAATATAAAAGGCCATGCAGACGAGACCTATGACGAGCGTCCTGACATAGACATTGCAGCTCTTCCAGAACCTGTAGATCAGCATTCCTAGGCCGTTCAGACCGCCCCAGATCATAAAGTTCCAGCTGGCTCCGTGCCACAGGCCGCCAAGGAGCATCGTGTCCATCCTGTTGATGTCCGAGATGAGTTCCTTGCGGTATTTCTGGCAGAAAGTGATCAGAAGTGCCAGCACTGCCGCAATGACCAGAACCACTCCGAAAACCCACCAGTTCTTGGCCAAAGCCGAGGCCAGGAAGGCGATGCCGAGGATGATCGCATACGAGCCGAATGTGCCATTGCGGTTGCCTCCAAGCGGGATGTAAAGATAGTCCTGAAGCCATTTGGAAAGGGAAATATGCCACCGCTTCCAGAACTCTCCGGCGTTGCGGGCCTTGTACGGAGAATTGAAGTTCTTCGGCAGATAGAAACCCATCAGCATAGCGACACCGGTGGCGATGTCAGTGTACCCGGAGAAGTCGGCATAGACCTGAAGCGAGTAGCCGAAGAGAGCCGTAAGGTTCTCGAAACCGGTGTAAAGCAAAGGGTTCTCGAAAACCCTGTCGCAGAAATTCACAGCCAGATAGTCACTGAGGATCAACTTCTTGGCAAGTCCGTTCAGAATCCAGAAAATCGCGATACCGAACTGTCTGCGGCCAAGGAAGAACGGTTTGTGAAGCTGAGGGAAAAACTCTTTGGCGCGCACGATCGGGCCGGCCACAAGCTGAGGAAAGAAACTCAAGTAGAAGCCGAAATCCCAGAAGTTCTTGATCGGGCCGATTGTCCTGCGTGAAACATCAACCACATAGCTGATCGCCTGGAAGATGAAGAACGAGATTCCGACCGGAAGGAAGATCGAGTCAACGCTGAACGCCTGAGAGCCTGTCAGTTGGTTACCCACAACCGCAAACCAGTCTCTCACAATGAATTCCGTTCCGAAAAGATTGTTCACGACATCGGTCAGGAAGTAGGCGTACTTGTAGTAGCAGAGCAGCGACAGATCCACGACAACGCTCAGAACCACAATGGCTTTCCGGCCAAAGTTTCCTTTCACACCGGACAGAGCGAAACCTGCCAGATAGTTATAGACAATCACGAACCCAAACAGAATCAGGAACAGTCCGCTCGTCTTGTAGTAGAAAAATAGGCTGACAAAGAACAGGAAGGCATTCCGAAGCACGACCTTGTTCTTGAAAACGCACAGAAAGGCCAGCACGATGGCGAAGAACGCCCAGAAATAGAACTGGGTGAACAACAACGGGTGAGCCTGATCAAAAGAGAACAGGTTCTTGAAAAAGTCAGCGGCAACGTCCCAAAATCCCATCACTTACCTTTCTTTAAATGTTCCACATACTTATCCATCAACGCGTTGAACAGCAGGTCTCCCACCAGTTCATAGCCCTTTTCCGTAAAATGAATCTTGTCCCTCTTGGCGAGGCCGGCCTCTTCCCATTTCCTCATCGAACCGAGTCCCCCCATAATGTCAAACAGATTCCAAACGCCTGCGTCACAATCCTTTCCGAGCCTCAAAAAGCTTTGCTCAGCCAACTTGCCGTTAGAATTCACGACATAGCCTTTACGGCGTATCCTCCTGAAACTATCGTTGTTGGAGACGAACAGCAGAGCGCAGTCGGGATTCACCGAACGAATCTGCGACACAAGCACCTTATAGCGCGCGACAAAATCATCCACAGAAAAATTCGCGGCGGTCGCATCATTGATCCCGACGGCTAAAATCACCAGATCCGGATTCACCAGCCTCAAATCATTCATCAGATCCGGGCACTTTGAATATGCCCCGAGCGAAGCCCCGTTCACGCCGATTCCCGTCACGGAAATGCCCGGAAAAGGGTTGTCCAGGAATATTCCCGTCAAGGTGAACTCGCCTTGTCCCTTGGTCGCGATCTTGACGGAGTCCGCAAACGCGGGAAGGCCGAAAGACCAGCACGAATCCGCCCGGCACCCTTGCAGCGTGTCACCCTTAGCCAAAACCACCACCGGAACTCTCTCTCCTGCTGATGAATATCCAAGGACTTTCACTTCGTTGAACCGAAACGTCGGATCCTGCGGTTTCGGATCCCTGGCCACAGTGGTGACCATAACCGAAGCCTTGTCATCCGACGCGCTCAAGGCTATTCCAGTAAGTCCAAGCCTATGATCCGGCTCCCTTTGGACATTCTTCGTCACCTTCCAGGACCCTTCGTAACTTGTCGTGAAACTGCTTGGATTGTTCGTGTGGGCGGCGGAGAACGGGAAAACCAGTCCCCTGCCCCCGTCCAAAGCCGTTCTCAAAGACAGAAGGTCGTTCCGTAACTGCCGCGTCAAAGTCCCGGCCTGCACGTGAGACCCCCCGATGTGCATAATCCTAAGGTTGCCTTTACCCAGAAAAAGCACGGAATCCATCTTCTTGAAAAGCCTCTCAAAGGCCGAACTATCCCCCTGAAACCCAATCCGGTTCTTCTCGAAACGCGCGAAATCATATTCAGGAACCGCCTTCCGCAGCGACTGCCCCCAAAGGGTCGCCGGAAGCAGCAAAAAGAGCAATGAATATGTCAGGAAACGTCTCATAACTCTGTCTTTGTCAAGGTGTCAGGCACGGCGGGACGAGGATTGAGACTGTCCCGCAGGTCGCGCAGATATATTCCCACAGCCTCGTCTGAAAGTTCCTGGCGGAGCTTGTAGAAGTCGTGGTAAAGAATGAAGGACTTGGCGAGCGCGTTTCCGATCTCAAGCGCTCCTTTGTGTGTGAAATGAATATGATCGGGGCCCGCAAGCGCCGGAACGTGGCTTACCCACTTGCGCATCGAACCCGGCCCACCCATCACGTTGAACGTGTCCCAGTAGGCCACACCGTTCTTCAGACAGTTGACTTTCAGAGAGTCGTTCAGCTGAGGCAGGAGCGGCCAGGTTATGAGGTTCCCATCCTCGCTCTTGCACATGTCCGCCGGACCGATGAACATCAGCCTGGCCTCCGGAGCGACCTCCTTGAAGTAATCGAACTGCATCACGATCTTCCTCACGTAAGAGGAAATGGCCTTCTTCGAGGAGATCCCAGGCATGGCATTACCACCGAACTGCATGATTATCAAGCGAGTGTCCGTCTTTGCGAAACTCTCTCGCATCACCTGGCGGTTGATGGACGAGAATATGAATCCGGCGCATCCACGGAGCGCCACATTGTCCACCGTGACCCCGCCCTCCTTGCTGTCCAACATTATTCCATAGATCTCGGCACCGCCCGAGAAACTGATCGTTCCCTTCTCCACGTCACAAGGCAGAGACCAGGACACCTGCGAGACTCCAGCTTTGGCGGAATCCAGAACCGCATTGCGGACCGGAAGGGTGTCGCATTTGAGCGTCATCCCGAAACCGGCCGTGTTCTGCCCCAGAAGCACGGAAACCTTTGAGATCGACTTGACCAACTCTTGGGAATATCTGTTCTTGGTTCTTGTGAAAGTGAACGTTCCGTTGCCGGTAACGTCAGTGAACTGTGTCAGAGGCCCGTAGCGCTTGTGCGAGGCCTTCCTTGTCAGCGAGTCCCCCACCATGGCGTAGCGGGTCAGGCTTCCGGAAGCGTTCTGCGAGAGCGACACGGTCGGAATCCGTTGGATCATCGGCACCATTCCCGGCCCGGATCCCCCGAAGCGTTCCTGAAGATCCTGCCTCAGCACAGCCGAGATCCTGTCCATTTCCAATTGGGAATCACCATAGTGCAGAATCCTGACGGTGCGGCCGGAATCTGCCGCCGCGGCCATCTCCACGAACAGCGAGTCGAAGAACGTGTAGTCATCCTCCGGCAGACAGATGCGGTTGGGATTGGATGTTATGTAGTCGTAGTAGTAGCGTAGTGTGTCCGTCGAGCCTTCGACCATCTCGTAGCTTTTCTGCACGGCCAGAAGCACGGAATCCACATTCACGTCCTCCGTGCTGTCCTGAAGATCAGCAAGGTACGCCTGATAGGACGGGAACCTCAACTTCAAGTCTCCCACCTGTACGCCTTTGACCGGATAGACAAGCCACACGATGAAAAGCATCAGGAAAACGGACAGGAAAAACAAAAGAACCTTACTCTGCTTCATGGCCACACTATCTGTAAATCACAAGTTTACGTCCCTCACGAATCATGTCGCTCCGAAGATTGTTCCACCTCTTGAGGTCGGAGACCTTGACCCGGTACCTGGCGGCGATGCCTCCCAAAGTGTCCCCACGCCTGATCGTGTAGGAGATCCTGTCGGTGTTAGCCGCCTGCTTCCTGCGAAGCGAGTCCAGACGCGCCTTCTGAAGCGCCGCCTGCTCCTTTTGGCGTTTCACGAACTCATCCCTCCTCCGCGCGGCAAGCGATCCGATCCGCTCGTAGGCGGCGGGAATGTTTTCTGAATATTCCTCCTCAGCCCGGCGCAGACTCCTCAGGATAGGAGCGTCGGCCAGCGAGATGGAGTCCATCGCCGCCAAAGCAGTAGGGCTTGTGGCGAAAGCCACCATCGCCGAGTTCCAGTCATCATATTCAGTGAACAGTTCCTGAAGGCGGTCGAGGGCGATTTCTGTGGAGACCCTGTCGTCAAACCGGATGTCCAAGGTGTCAGAAGCCGGGAACGGCACGGCGGCGCATGTCCCGGCCGCTTCAGAAGAAGACAGCCGCGTCTCCCCACGGATCGCGTCCAGCGCCGTGAGCGACCATATTCCTTCCCTCCCATCGTCCGCCCGCTGGTCCGCAAGCGCCAAAGGCAGGAAAAGGATCCGCTCCGGAATATTCCTACGCCCCAGTTCCGTCCGCAGCGAATCGACAAACTCCGGCGTGGCGCCCCACCCACGGAGTCCGCACCCCGCAAGCAACGCCATGCCAATGAATATGCATCTGAAGATTCCCTTCATCTTACTGTCCTTATTTTGCACTCCCCTGTTGATGACAAGTTGGCAATCATTGATTGTTTTCACCAACTTGTTTTTACCCCTCATCAACAAAAGTTCAAAGATACGAATTTTTCATGCGCAAATTCCCACGTGCCAGGCACGAACTGTGTCGCCTCGTAGCTGTTCACCCGATAGCCAACCGCAATCACCACGTCAAGGTTGTACATCATCACCTCTCCAGACCATTTGTCCGAAGGTATTCGAATTTTTCTAATCGCGTCGGACAAATGGATCTCTCCGCTTTGGTTTATCTGGTCAAGATGGTAGTTGATTGTTGGAACAGTCACCCCAAACAATTCCGCCATCCTCTGCTGTGAGAGCCAGAAAGTATTTGTGTCGAAGATGACCAGCACTTGTACTTTGCCTCGTCCTCCCTTGTACATAAGCACGGATGACTCCATACTCCTCACCGCCACATCAGGAGTCATCGTCGAGTTGAAATACTGCCGCGCCACCTTCACCATCTCCTTCTTCTGGTCGGCGTTCATCACCACAGCCAAACAAGCGGCACGAGAAAGCCGAATGCTTGTCACCTCTCTGACCGCCCCACTGCCCAGTTCCGCCATCTCGGTAATCTCCACGAAATGCTCTCCCAGATGGTAACCCTTCCGCGAAGCCCAAGCCTGCGCCTTGGCAATGACACGCTCGAAGTTCCAGTACTTGCCATACCCCATCACCCGTGCCAACTTACGTGAGTTCCACCATTCTCTCCCATCGGCATCCACCTCCCGCAGCTGCTCGAAAGGCGATTGCAACTCGGGAATATCGTTGGTATTCTGAGTTATATCTGCCATAATTATTCTCCTAATTTTCTGCCGCGTACTTAGCATTTATCAACAAAAGTTTAAAGATACGAATTTTTCGGACGCAAATTCCCACGTACTACGCACTAGACTTTAAAATATCTTCTTTGTGCATGTGCTCGAAATCGGCTGGAATTTCTGCACGATCAACGTGGCCTGCCTCACAGCCGGAACGTTCCTGATGTTCTCCTGCATAAAGCGTTCGGAAGCACCGAGGATCATCACCCGTCTTTCAAAACTGAGCTACGGGATGTACCTGATGCATATCTTCTGGCTGAACCTATGGTCAGTGGTGTCCATCCAGACTCTCCAGCTGCACACAGCGGCGGCGATTCCGTTCATCGCGGTCTGCACATTCGTCTGCTGCGCCCTGACCTCAGAACTCATCTCACGCCTTCCTGGAAGCAAATGGCTTATCGGGGTGTAGGCCAGGAATATTCCTACTCAGCGCGGGTGTACGTCTCTGTCTCGGAGTCTTTGGCTCCGACCTCCAGAAGCTGGAGCTTATCCGAGGTCAATGAGACCACATTGCAGCGTATCGGTTTCTTTGAGTGTTTCTTGAATTCCGAGACAACACTTTTGCTGAGTACATTCAGGAAGAATTTCGGGAAGCCGTCCGGCTGCTCCAGAATATCTGTCTTGACGGATTTCGCGTCATAAGTCTGAGACAGGGTTTTATCGGTAAGAGACCATGTGCCACCGCACGAGATCCTGACTTTAAGTATAAGCGGAGCCTGGGCGTTCTTGTCATCGACATACTTCATTTCCAGAGTCACCACATCCTCAAAGGTGCTGTTTTTCATAAAAAATAGCGTCTCGGATGTCATCATCTCCGAGCCATTCTCGGAACCTTGGTGGGTCTGATTCCATTTTCCGGTGATCTCTTGTGCATAGATGCTGACAGATAACGCCAGGCTTATCAGAGCGATAATTATTCTTTTCATGATTCCGCGATTAAACCTAGCAAAATTAGCAATTAACTATAGCAAAAACAATACTGACATTTATGGTCGCTTCGACAGGCTCAGCGACCGTATAAAATAGTTGCTGAGCCTGTCGAAGCATCGAAACGGCACTATTAGCAATACCACCTACAGCTTCGCGATCGCGGTGACGAGCTGGTCGCCAAGGCCGATGGTGTAGCCTTCGGTGGTGAAGAAGACACGGTTGAAGGTGTCGGCCAGAAGGAAGTACGGCATACGGCGGCCTTTCAGGTCGAGTCCGTCAGGGATGATTCCGAGATGGATGTTCGACGGGAGGGATGCGGAATATTCCTTGAGCCAGCCTAAGCCTTCCGCTGTGGTCAGAAGCAGGATCGGGCGGCCCCAGGCCTCCAGACCGGACTTCGCGGCGATGAGGTCGTTGATCGCATGGACGGACGGCTCCTGGCGAGGTGTGAGGAAACCTATCACATAGAAGCCGCGGCCGGTGGTCGAAAGGACCGAAACTGGCTCAGCGTCAGGCTCCATGCAGTACCTTGTCTCGGCATCGAACGAACCGATCACGGAAAGCCTGTCCTCCGGAATGGTGATGCGGAGGTCAAGCGTCGTGGTCTCGCCTTCCCTGACGGAGAACTGGCGCATCGTGACAGGCACGCTGCCGTCGGACAGGCGGTTGCCGCTCACAAGCACATAGTCGCCGACATCAAGCGGAGTCCCTTTCTTGAATATGCTAGCCCAGCTGACGCCGCCTCCCATGTCCACCTGACCCTCGTCAAAGGTCAGAAGCCTTGTGCGACCGTTCTCTATCTTACTGATTGTGAAGTGGGAATAGTAGTAAGGATTGGCAAGGATGGCCGTCGGCTCATAGTTCAGCACCAGCGTTCCGGTCGGAGCCACAACCTGAGACGAAGCCTCGAAATCAACATCCACCCACTGCCCGGCATCCTTGTACTGGATCTTTCCCGTGACAGGATCCTTGCGGGCATCAAGTCCGAGAGTCCTCGCAAGGGCGACAAAGAAGATATTCCTGGAACGGGCGTCCGCCATTCTCGCCTGATAGACTCCGGCAGGAGACATCGGAATGCTCCAGGCCTTAGGGTCGCGCAGCATCGTGATGCTGTCATTCACCCACTTGATCAGATTGGCAGGACGGAGCAGTTCCTCCTTTTGCAGTCCGGTTCCGAAACTCCTGGCGAAGAAGGACTTGTAGGCGCTGAGGAACTCGTTCTCCACCCTCGGACAGAGAATCGCCTCCGGGGCGTTGTAACTATCGTCAAGAATCTCCCTTGTCACATCTATCAAATCCTTGTTGCTCAAAGACTTCAATAATGCCAAAGCCCGCTCGTCAGGATGATCCTCCAAGAACTTGGCGATCACCCTGTGATTTCCCGCCGAAAGCGCGAGCAAACGCCCTTTCTCCGTACCATCCGGTTGCACAAAAGTGGCCATATAGGCCTTCCTGATGCTGTCCTCACGGGCGAAACGTCTGTCGTTCTCAGCCCTCTGCTCCGGAGTCACGTCAGGAATGTTGGCGGTCTCCGGCGGAGGAACAATCATCATTGACTGAGGATCAAATGTATGCTGGTCGGAAATCGTGATCGTGACCTCGGTGTCCTTGCCGAAAGAGACCTTCGAATAGCCATACCTGCCATTCTTCGAGGCCCAAGCCATCATGTCTCCCATTCCGGCGGTCAGGAAGGTGCGCCCCTTGGCGTCGGTATACTTCGACAGGGCCGGATAGAACTCCGCATAGTTGTAGATCTTGAAGTCCACCAAAGCACTGTCCACAGGAGAGCCGTTCTCGTCCACGACCGTGAAATCCACCCGGGCAGTCTTGGCGTAGTTGTCGATCAGATTGATTTCCGTGAAGTTAGGGCCGATCATCACCTTCTCCTCCGGGCCGTCGTAGCTGCCGAACACCCTCGTGTGCATCAATAGTCCGCGGCTGGCAGGAGAATTGAACCATCCAAGATCAAGGACAGGCTCCGGCTCACAGGCTCCGAGGAAGTACCATTTGCCGTCAGCCCAGGCCTCGACCCAGGCGTGGTTGTCATCCGTGTGCGCCCAGCGTGGAGTGTAGACCTGGCGGGCGGGGATGCCCACGGCCCTCAGGGCAGCGACGGTGAACGTGGATTCCTCACCGCAACGCCCCAGAGAACTGACAACGGAAGACAACGGAGACAGTGTCCTTGCGTCGGAAGGCTTGTAGGTCAGCTTCTCGTGGCACCAATGATTGACCTCAAGGATGGCATCCTGCATGCTCATGCCCTCGATCCTCGGCTTCAGCTCACGGTAGAATACGACTCTTGAGGTGTCAAGGTTCTCATTGTTGGCCCTGATCGGCAGGACGAAATGCCTGAACTCCCTTTCCGGCACATTCCATCCCATCTCGTTCCGGGCGGTGAAAGACGCCCTGACATTCTGGAGATAATAGCCTGTGCTGTAGTCGGTAAGGTCTGCCAGAGGCATGTAGGCATAGAGAAACTCCAAAGCCTCGAATTCTTCTGTCGTGAGGTAAGGATCGCTGACAAAACCATCTGATTCCGTCAGACGCCTACTGTCCTTGTCAACAGCGAAACGGGCTTTCAAACGCTCCGGCTCCAGCCTTTTTTGCAGATCGGCCTCAACCTTGGCCCGATAGGAGGAGTCGGTCATAAAATGGTGGACCTCACAGGAAGACAGCAACGTCAGAGCCGCCATCAGGAAGAAGATTGTCCTTTTCATAAATGTCTTTTGTCCGGTTAAACAAAAAACCCTCCGCCGACGATGATGCCGGAGCGGAGGGCTGAATATTCGTTAATGATTGACCATAAAGGTCTGAGAGATTACTCCTCTTCCTTCTCCTGGGCAGCATATTCAGCGAGAAGCTTGGTCTGGACATCAGCCGGAACAGGCTGGTAGTCAGCGAATGTCATCGTGAATGTCGCCGCACCTGATGTCAGAGAGCTGAGTGTTGTGGAGTAGCGGTAGAGTTCCGCGAGCGGAACGCGCGCCTTGAGGACAGAGAAGCCCTTGTCGGAGCTCATGCCCTCGATGATGGCCCTCTTGTTCTGGAGGTCGGACATGCAGGCTCCCATGTAGTCGGCAGGGGTCATGATCTCTACATTGTAGATAGGCTCCATGATCTTCGGACCGGCGTTGCGGAATGCCTCCTTAAAGGCGTTGCGCGCGGCGAGGATGAAGGAGATTTCATTGGAGTCAACCGGGTGCATCTTACCGTCATAGACGAAGACTCTGATGTCACGGGCATAAGAACCGGTGAGAGGGCCCTCGGTCATCTTGTCATTGAGTCCCTTGAGGATGGCCGGCATGAAGCGCGCGTCGATGGCTCCACCGACAACGCAGTTGTAGAACTCAAGCCTTCCGCCCCATTCGAGGTCGAACTCTTCCTTGGTCTTGACGTTGAGGACAACATCCTTGCCGTCAATCTTGAACTTGTTCGTGAACGGAACGCCTTCAACGATAGGGCAGATGAGGATGGAAACCTCACCGAACTGTCCCGCGCCGCCGGACTGCTTCTTGTGGCGGTAGGTGGCCGTGGCGACCTTGGTGATGGTCTCACGGTAAGGGATCTTCGGAGCGAAAAGCACGACCTTGACTCCGAACTCGTTCTCCAGACGCCACTTGCAGACATTGATGTGCTGCTCGCCCTGTCCGCTGAGAATCGTCTGGCGGAGCTCCTTGGAGTACTCTACGACGATCGTAGGATCCTGCGCGGAGATCTTGGTGAGAGCCTCGCCGAGCTTGGTCTCATCGTTCTGCGACTCGGCCTTGATGGCGCAGCGGTACTTGGATGCAGGGAACACAATGTGTTCGAATGAGATACCGGAACCTACCTGGGAAAGGGTCACGTTGGTCTTGCCGGCGCGGAGCTTCACCGTACATCCGGTGTCGCCCGCCTGAAGTCCGGTGACTTTCTCCTTCTTGGCACCTGCCACGGCGTAGATGGCGGAAAGCCTCTCCTTGTCGCCGGTCTCAGGATTCTCAAGATCCATACCCTCCGTCAGATGGCCGGACATCACCTTGAAATAAGAGACTTCGCCAAGATGCGGCTCGACATCTGTCTTGTAAATGAATATGGAGGTAGGATTCTCGGCCTTGCACTCGATCTCGTTGCCGTCCTTCGTGAGGCTCTTTGTCTCGGCTGGCGAAACAGCGGTCTTGATGGTGAACTCCATCAGCCTCTTGACGCCGATGTCCTTCTTGGCGGAAAGGCAGAAAACAGGCAGGACTCCGCCCTGGCGGATACCGATGCTAAGACCCTCGCGGATCTCGTCCTCCGAGAGGGATCCCTGCTCGAAGAAACGCTCCATGAGTGTGTCGTCAAACTCGGCGGCCTTCTCGATAAGCTCCTGACGAAGCGTCTCGGCCTCATCCTTCAGATCAGCCGGAATCTCAAGATCCTCGCGGGTTCCGTTCTCGTCCTTGAAATGATAGTACTTCATCTTGAGGACATCGATGAATCCGTCGAATGAAGGGCCTGGATTGACAGGGAACTGGACCACGATCGGCTTGTGGCCGAAAGTCTCCTTCATCTCGGAGAGAGTCTTCTCCCAGTCAGCCTTCTCGGAGTCCAACTGGTTTACAGCCACCACCATAGGCAGCTTGTACTGCTCTGCGTAACGTGCGAAGATGTCTGTGCCCACCTCGACACCCTGTTGTGCGTTGATGACAAGAATACCGTTCTCACAGACCTTGAAGGCGGACACAGCGCCTCCGATGAAGTCATCGGAGCCAGGAGCGTCGATCACATTGAACTTGGTGTTCATGAACTCTGCGTAAAGCGGAGTCGCGAAGATCGACCTCTGGTTCAGTTTTTCGATTTCCTCATTGTCGGAAACAGTGTTCTTGTCCTCGACCGTGCCTCTTCTGGCGATCACCTTGCCCTCATAGAGCATGGCTTCAGACAATGTGGTCTTACCTGACTTGGCACTACCAATCAGAACCACATTGCGAATGTCTTTAGTAGAATATTCTTTCATCACTATAAGTTATTAATTATGAAATCTATACCAGCGTACAAACCCTATGTCGGGGCTCCTTGTGAAAATCGGTTTAACCCAAAAAGTGCCGCATAGTTACGCCGAATGACAAATCTAATAAAAAATTGTCCCAATAACAACATAATCTTCAATGAATATTTTCGCACCGCCTGTAGAAATCCACAAGAGCCTGTCCCCTCCATCCCAGCTCATCATAGATCTTGTCATCCAACAAAAGCGGATCAGCCCCGATCAGGGCGCATATTCCTGAATACTCCGGAATCTGTCTGTAGATTTTCTGCTCGTCCATCGCTTTCTCAAAAGCGGCATAATACCTTTCTGTCCTGTCCATAGCAAAAGTGTTTCCGCAAAGAAGCCAACTTCCTCCCGAAAAAACAACCCCAGGTTGTAGTGCGCCTGGGGGTAGCAACCAAAAAATTTCTGTTTTTTATAATTTCTATATGTTTTTTATAACCTATGGCTACATTTTACAACCTGTGGTTATAACATAAAGACTGGTCTTTTGGATATTTTTGTGACAGTCAGCAAGCGGCAAAGAATAAGCCGCCGAAGATCTGGCAAAGGTTTTTGAGGATTTCTTTAGACGCTTTCTTGGAAATGGACGATGCTACGATAAAGAACAACCTTGAGAAGAAAAGGAACGAACTCGGACTCTCGCAGACCGAGATGGCGCGTCGTCTGGAGATTTCCCTGAACGCCTACAGGAAACTTGAGAAAGGCAAGACCCGGATCCTGAACGAACACGTGGAGAAATTCGCGGAAAAGACCGGTGTCTCCGTGGCCGAACTCGTGAACGGCTTTGAGCCGATAAGTTCCGCGTCCGCGGGGCTGGATGATGTCAAGGAGAATTACAGTGAGATCATCCGGAATCTTGAGAACGGCTACCTGAAGGAGATCGCCATGCTGAGAAAGGAGATCGAGCGCCTTTCAGAGAAAGTCAAGGACAAGGAAGAGATCATCAGCATGAACCGCAAGCTCATCCTCCGCTACGAGGATGAACTTGGACTAAAGGCCGGAGAATAATGTCGGCTCCAGTTCCTTCGGGTGGAACGAACGCCTGTGCCAAGGGGTAAGCCCGTACTTCCGGATCGCCTCGATGTGTTCCTTTGTGGGGTAGCCCATGTTCCTGTCCCAGCCGTATTCGGGATAGTCCTTGGCCAGCTGACGCATCCTCTCGTCCCTCCATGTCTTCGCCAGCACCGACGCGGCAGCTATTGATGAATATGTCGCATCACCGTGGACCACAGTGCGATAGGAGTCAAAACCATAGCCGTCGAAAGGCCTGAAACGGTTGCCGTCGATCAGCAGGAAATCCGGCCTTGGATCCCGCCTGCGGACAGCTCTCTGGCCTTGGATCCAGCCTGCGGACAGCTCTCTGCATCCCGGTGACGGAGGCCCAAAGGATGTTCAGATTGTCTATCTCCTCCGGACTTACCGCCTCCACAGCCCATGCGACGGCCTCCCGCTCGATGACCGGCCTCAGGGTTTCCCTTGACTTCTCACTCATCTTCTTAGAGTCGTTCAGAAGCGGATGATGGAAATCGGGCGGCAGGATCACGGCGGCGGCATAGACCGGTCCGGCGAGCGGTCCCCGTCCGGCCTCGTCACAACCGGCCTCCACACGTCCCGGCTCCATGAAAGGAAGCAGATGTATCTCCTTTGACATATTCGTAAATAAAAAATAACTTGCCCATTCCGCGGCGGCTCTTTTTCGCCGCTTGCCGGAAAACGGCTGGCAAAAGCTTGCCGGAAAGGTGCGGCCGAATATCCATCGACCTCCTGATGCGCCGCAAGGAAAGGCAAATATAGCCAGAAATTTGAGTTTAGGACGGAAATCGCTAATTTTGTTGGTTATTTCCGTGGGAAATAGCTAATTTTATAGGTTATAAATTGTTTATTGATATGAGGAAATTATTTGTTTCCATCGCCGCCGCCCTTATGCTGGGGTTCAGCGCGATGGCTGACGAGGGGATGTGGATGCTTCCGCTCCTCCAGAAACTCAATGCAGGCGCAATGAAGGATCTCGGTTGCAGGCTCACCCCTGACCAGATCTACAGCGTGAACCATTCTTCACTCAAGGACGCGATCGTCATCTTCGGCGGGGGCTGCACCGGAGAGATGATCTCCGACAAAGGTCTGCTGGTGACGAACCACCATTGCGGCTACAGCAGCATCCAGCAGCTCTCTTCCGACGAGCACAACTACCTTGAGGACGGATTCTGGGCGATGAACAGCAACGAGGAGATTCCGGTACCGGGGCTTTCGGTCACCTTCCTTGTGAACATGAGCGATGTCACCGAGGCCATCGAGGGTGCCAAGTCCGACGAGGAGAGAAAGGCTGTCTCAGAGGCTCTTGTGAAAGACTCCGAGGAGAGGAATCCCGGATGCGACGTGGAGTTGACATCTTTTTACAACAACAATGTACACTACATAATCGTCTACAAGGTCTTCAGGGACATCCGTTTCGTGGGAGCGCCTCCGGCATCCATCGGAAAGTTCGGCGGCGAGACCGACAACTGGATGTGGCCTCGTCACACGGGCGACTTCTCGATGTTCAGGGTCTATGCGGGAAAGGACAATGAGCCGGCTGAATATTCAGAGGACAACGTCCCTTACGTGCCGAAGCAGTCTTTGAGGATCTCCCTCAAGGGCATCAACGAGGGCGACTACACGATGATCATGGGCTACCCTGGCCGCACCCAGAGGTACCAGACAGAGGCACAGCTGAACCACATGATGGCCCTCAATGACATCGCCATCGAGGCAAGGACACTCCGTCAGGACATAATGTGGAAATGGATGGAGAAGGATCCTTCGATCAGGCTGAAATATGCCAACAAATATGCGAGCTCGGCGAACGGCTGGAAGAAGTGGATCGGCGAAAAGAAGGCTTTCAAGGACTTGAACATCATTGAGAAGGAACACGACAAGGAGGCTCGTTTCCAGAAGTGGGTGGACAAGAACAAGAAGCGCCACGGTCTCTACGGGACAGCCATCGCCGACATCGCCGCCGGGATCAAGGCCAACGAGCAGGTGGATCTCGATGTCAAGCTCTTGAGCGAGACTGTTTTCAGACTTGAGCTCATGAATTTCACCAGCGCGTTCAACGGCGCTTGGCACAACAGCCTGAAGGCCGGTTCCGACACCGCGGCAGCCACTGCGAAAGGCCTTGAGGCGATGAAGGCTGTCTATGAGGACTACTACGCGCCTCTGGACAAGGAAGAGACCGCCGCCCTGCTTAAATTCTACAGAGAAAAAGCCAGACCTGAGAACTATCCTGACCTTGGAGAGGATTTCGCCACAATGGACATCGACAAGTACGTTGATGAACTGTTCAGGACAACCATATTCACGTCCTACGACAAGGCAAAGGAAGCAATAGAGAACGGTGGCAAGGAGGTCACCCTCCACGATCCGGTCAACACGCTCGCCACAGCGCTCGTGAATGTGTTTGTCAAACTGCGCGGAGAGCAGAACCCGGACGCCGCAAAGAGCATCAGGGCCGCTTCAAAGGCCTACACCGCCGGTCTGATGGAATGGAGCAAGGGCAAGGCAATGTACCCGGACGCCAACTTCACGATGAGGCTCACCTACGGCACCGTGAAGTCATATTCCCCAAAAGACGCGCTCAACTACAGATACTACTCCACCATCTACGGCGTGATGGAGAAGGAGGATCCGAGCAACTACGAGTTCATTGTACCGAACAAGCTTAAGCAACTCTATGTCAAGAGGGACTACGGCCAGTACGCGATGGCCGACGGCAACCTTCCTTGCTGCTTCCTCACCACCAATGACATCACGGGCGGCAACTCCGGCAGCCCTGTCCTCAACGCCGACGGCGAGCTCATAGGACTGGCCTTCGACGGCAACTGGGAGTCGATGTCCAGCGACGTGATGTTCGAGCCAGACCTCCAGAGGTGCATCTGCGTGGACATCCGCTACGTCCTCTTCCTAGTGGACAAGTTCGGCGGCGCCGGCTACCTCCTCCAGGAAATGAACATAGCAAAATAACGAATGACACCCCCAAAAAAATCACAACACTCGGAGCGAAGCGACCGAAGGGGTTTCGGGGAATCCTTTCCCCGTGCCCC
>HF986030.1 GCA_000431015.1 Alistipes sp. CAG:514
GGACAAAACGTGTTATATGACCAGTTTATCCGGTTAATTGAAAAACCTGGTACCGGAGAAGCCTTTTGACGTGCCCTACTTTCTACTTCTCCTCCATAAAGAGCTCACCTTTGAGGTACTTGACGCTTTGGGTGGCGAAATTGTAGCCTCGTGAACCAGGCTTGGCGACTTTCAGGTACTTCTCGTACCATTCGAGGGCGGATTTGTAGTCTTTTTTCTGTTCGTAGCAGTAGGCGATGTTGGTAAGGGCGGAGATGATTTTCGGATTGTAACCGTATGCCTTCTGATAATGAGCGATAGCCTCGTCCCAATGGAAAAGTTTCGCTTCTCCGAGACCATATTGCTGATAAAGCCTGAACATAATCAGCGGATCCGGCTGAAGCATGTTCATCGCCTTGTCAAGCCACGGTTTGACCTCCTTCTCAAAAGAACGGTTGCTGTCGGCATAGACCGCCGCTATTGAATATGCCAGATTAACATCGCTTGAATCAATCTGCCAAGCCGCAAGCAGTTCTTCCTGCGCACGATACATGACCTCCGTGTGCCAATAGCATTGTCCGAGATAATAGTGAACCGGATAGGAATCGTTACCAAGTTTCTCCTGACGCTCAAAGACATCGATCGCAGGGGCATATTCATTCTTGGAATAGTGTGCCAGACCTTTGATCGGGGCGATGGTGAAATTGTCGGGATCCAAGGCAAGATATTCATCTGTCAGACGGATCGCACCATCATAGTCCCGGCGAGAGAGGAGAATCCGCGCGGCTTTACTCACTACGCTTTCATTCAATGGTTTAAGAGACAGCGTGAGCCGATAGTATGTCAGCGCGGAGTCCAGCATATCCGCCTGATTGAACGAGTCCCCCACCAACGCGGCGATGGCCGGTATCGTGTCAAGTTGCAGCACCGCCTTCCCGGCCTCAGCGCTCTGGGCGAAAGCCTTCATCCTGTAGAAAGTCTGCATCTGCTTGACTTTGTACAGGATGTTCCGCGGGAACTTGGAGGTCAGCAG
>HF986031.1:0-11706 GCA_000431015.1 Alistipes sp. CAG:514
TTCCTTAAGATGAGGCAGGTTATTTTTTGAAGGTTACTTAGAACATGAAGCCGAACGAGACGTTGATGAGATTGAGGCTGGTGCGGTCGGCGAGGTTGGTCAGGGACGGGTGGTAGGCGAATCCCAGGAAGTACCTGTTGTAGACGGCCTTGACGCCTAACTGGGCGCAGAGCTGGAAGCGGTTGGCGGCGGACTTGCCGTTGTCTGACTTGAACCAGTCGCCGGTGACGCCCTCGTACTTGCTTTGACCCAGGATGTGCGCTGTCAGGTTGAGGCCGGCGAACGGGAGAAGCTGGATCTGCCCGAGGTCGAGCTGGTACATCAAACTGACCGGAACAATCGCGGAGACGAGTGTGGAATTATGGTCGCCGAACACCGCCATCGCATCCACACCATATTCATAGAAGAAAGGCAACTCGCCGGGGAGCGGTCTCGCCTGCGAGACACCTATGGAGAGGCCGTTCATGTTTTCCGTGACAGGCAATCTGCCCGATTTCATCTCGATCGCGGCATTTGAATAGGACACCTTGAAGAAAGTCTGCTGTGCGGAAATTGTCCCGCAGATGGTCATCGCGGCGATGACCGCAAGTAGTTTGATGTGCTTCATAAAACTGTTTGTATTTAATGTCAAAATTATGATAAGTCAGCCACTTCCCTTCCGATTCTGCCTGTGGGCGGGCAAAATGGAGCGGATGCTACAAATATAAGAATATTTTCGGGCTTGGCAGCATGGTACAGAGATTGTTTCGACAATGAAACCCGAAAAGATGAGGGCAGATCTTAGCTGCAGCCCGAAAAAGATTTTCCCTATCCGAATTTTTCACGTTACAAAAATTCGGATAGGGAAAATCCTTTTCGGGTCTCACACTAAGGTGAGTACTACTTGCTCAGTTCGGAGGCGTGGGAGAGGAGATATTCCTCAGCCTCAATGTTCCATAGTCCGTTGTGAGCCTTGCAGAGGCGGTCGAGCTCGGCATAGACAGGGTTGGTCCTGCCTTTCTCCTCGAAGTCGGCGATGGCGGTCAGAGGCATCTCCACGTGGGTGTAGATCAACTTCTTGCCACCTTTGATCGAAGGAAGGTTGAGCGTGGTCTCAGGGACTACGTTCAGACCGCCGATGTGGGTCACCAAACCGGCAGGGTCAAGGCCTTCGCCCATCATCTGAAGAGCCTCCTTCATGTCATCCGTGTTGCCGCCGCTGGTGCCTACCACGTGGGTGGAGGCGTAGTGGACGTTGTAGAAGTTGAAAGGAGCCTTGAAGTCAGAGCGGCCCGGGCCGGAGAAGAAGTTGAGGCATCCGTCATGGCCGAGGATGTCGTCGCCCTGCTCCACGACAGATGGAACAGGAGCCATCACTACAACCTCATCGTAGCCGGTGCCGCCGGAAAGCTCCCTCAATGTCTCCACAGGATTCTCGACAGCGCCGGTGTTCACATAGTGAAGCTCGATGCCCTTTGATGCGGCGAACTCCTTGGTGTAGAGAGCGGCGGCACGGTCAAGACGGGCCTGGTCGATGTCGGTCACAACGAAAAGGGACGGTCTTCTGTCCTCGCGGCGGAGGACGTAGTTGATCATCGCGAGTCCCATCGGGCCGACACCCGCGAGAAGCGCCATCTTGCCACCGTCCTTGATGTCCATCTGATGGACATAGGAACCCTGATGGGTGTGGTAGCAGGCATGCATGGTGCCGATCACGCAGGACAGAGGCTCGCTAAGGGAAGCGGGATAGAAGCCCGGACCCTTGTAAGGGAGCAGACACCCCATCTCCATCACCTCGGAAGGGATGATGATGTAGGTGGCGTCGCCACCGATGAATCTGTAAGAATAGCCAGGGGCGGAAAGGGCTCCGACAGGACCGCCCTCATAGTTAAGGGCAGGCTGGATGGAGAACTTGTCACCCGGCTTGAACTGATCCTTCCACCTGGAGCCGACCTCGACGATCTCTCCGGCGAACTCGTGGCCGATGATCGTAGGATTCTCGGCGATGTCATCCGGCACCCTCTTGTGGTCGGAGGCCTGATGGGAGGACTTGTAGGAAGACATGCAGAGGCTGTCGCTGACAACCTTCGCGAGGATCTCATCATCCTTCATCACGGGGAGTTCGAACTCTTCGAGACGAAGGTCTTCCTTACCATATAGACGAACGGCTTTTGTAAGCATGGTCAAACGTGTTAGATGCCTTTTCTGGCGTGGATGATCTGCTCGGCCACAGTCTGGTTGCTCACCGGGACATAGTCCTTAAGAGGGACGATCTTCTCGTTGATGGCATCCAGGAACCAGGACGGCTGAGGGAAGAACGCCTCCTCAAGCTCGTGGCACGGGGTGATCCAGTTACGTGAGCCAAGCACCACAGGAGCGGCGTCGAGGTCGTCGAAGGCCATCTCGGTGATGTTGGCGGCGATGTCATTGAGGTAGGAGCCGCGGGCGCAGGCGTCGCCGGCGATGATGATACGGCCGGTCTTCCTGACGGACTCAAGCACCTTCTCGTAGTTGAACGGCACGAGAGAGCGCGCGTCGATGACCTCGGCCTCCATTCCATACTTCTCCTTCAGAATGTCGGCTGCCTCAAGAGCGCGGTACAGAGTGGCTCCGATGGTCAGGAAAGTGACATCCTTGCCGGCCCTCTTGACATCCGGCTCACCGATCGGAATCTCATAATATTCCTCCGGCACACCACCTTCGTGGAACATCTCACCCTTGTCGTAGATTCTCTGACTTTCAAAGAATATGACAGGATCAGTCCCCTGAAGGGCGGCGTTCATCAAGCCCTTCGCGTCATACGGAGTGACAGGGAAGCAGACCTTGAGTCCAGGAATATGGCAGCAAAGAGATGTCCAGTCCTGTGAGTGCTGGGCGCCGTACTTGGAGCCGACGGACACACGGACAACAACCGGCATCTTCAGGATGTTGCCTGACATGGCCTGCCATTTAGGAAGCTGATTGAATATCTCGTCGCCGCAGCAGCCGAGGAAGTCGCAGTACATGATCTCCGGAATCACACGGCCTCCGCACATGGCGTAGCCGATGGCGGTCCCGATGATGGCGGCCTCGGCGATCGGAGAGTTGAACAGACGATGGTAAGGCAGAGCCTCGGTCAATCCTCTGTAGACAGCGAACGCGCCGCCCCACTCACGGTTCTCCTCACCGTAGGCGATCAAGGAGGCATCCTTGTAGAAGCGGTCAACGACAGCCTCGAAGATACCGTCCCTGATGTTGAAAGTCTTCATCTTGCTGGCCGGCTTGCCGTCCTTGTCAAGATAGAACCTTGACTTGCCGGCGATCTGCTTCACTCTCGGATTCTCCTCAAGAGGCATGTTCACGTCCGGCTTGGCATCGCTCAGGGAGTCAACGCTCTGGTTGGAGAACATCATGTCACCAAGAAGCTCGCTGTCCTTCACGAGATCCATTCTCGGAGAAAGCTCAGGATCGATGGCCAGTTTATAGCATTCGAATATGTTGGCGTTCACCTCGTTGCGGATCGCGTCGAGAGCAGCCTGGTCGGCAACTCCGGCCTCCTTCAGCCTTTCGCCGAAGGCTACGATGCAATCCTCCTTCTCCCAGGCCTCGATCTCCTCCTTCGTACGATAGGATGACTGGTCGCTTGGCGAGTGGCCGCTGTAACGGTAGGTGACAACGTCCAGAAGCGCAGGACCCTTCTTCTCAAGAAGATAGGCCTTCTTGCGGTTGAAAGCGTCGATGACCGCAAGCGGGTCGTAGCCGTCAACTCTTTCGGCGTCCATGGCGTCGGCCTTGAAGCCGGCTCCCAGGCGGGCAGGGAACACATAGCCCATGGTCTCGCCCCTGGTCTGTCCACCCATGGCGTACTGGTTGTCCATCACGTTGAACAGGACTGGCAGCCCGCCCTTCATGTCGCCTTCCCAGAGGGTGTTGAACTGATCCATTGAGGCGAATGTCATGCCTTCGAGGACCGGTCCCCTGGCCATTGCGCCGTCACCGAGGTTGGCTACGACGATGCCCTTCTTGCGGTTGACCTTCTTGTAAAGGGCCGCGCCCACGGCGATCGATCCGGAACCGCCGACGATGGCGTTGTTAGGATAGATTCCGAAAGGTGTGAAGAATGTGTGCATTGATCCGCCCAGACCCTTGTTGAAACCGGTCGTGCGGGCGAAGATCTCGGCCATCGCACCGTAGAGCAGGAAACGGATTCCGAGTTCCTTGGTGTCGGCCCCGTCGTAAGCCTTCCTGGCCACGTTAAGCGTTGAGCCGCCCCAGAACTCCTCCATGACCTTCTTCAGCTCGGCCTCAGGAAGTATCTGGATAGAACGGAGACCCTTCGCGAGGATCTCACCGTGGGAACGGTGCGAACCGAAGATGAAGTCATCGGTGTCGAGGCAGTAGGCCATACCGACAGCGGCAGCCTCCTGGCCGGCTGAAAGATGGGCCGGACCCGGGTTATTGTAAGCGACTCCGTTGTAGCCACCGGTGGTCTTGACCAGATTGAGCATGGTCTCGAACTCACGGATGTAGGACATGTCGCGGTAGATGCGGAGGAGATCCTCTTTTGTGAAATTACCTTCCTTAAGCTCTTCCTTGACGGTCTTGTTGTACTTCATCACAGGAATCACCGGAAGCTTGAGTTCGTGATCCTTCGGACGCAAGGTCTCGTTCGGATCGATGTAAAGCGCTTTTGGCATATTACTATATTCTTAAATCTGTTATTACTTGAATGCGAACGCTGTCTCCTTGATGATCTCGGAAACTGTCGGATGAGGGAAGACAACCTCCTTGAGCTGCTCAAGGGTCATCTCCGACTCGATGGCGATGCAGGCGCTGTGGATGATCTCGGAGCAAGGATTGCCGAGCATGTGCACGCCCAGCACCTCGTGGTACTTCTTGCCGACGATGATCTTGCATATTCCCTCGCCGCCCTCGTTCTCGGCGACGAAGCGGCCGGCATAGGCCATAGGGAGCTTGACGACTGAATATTCCTTCCCGGAAGCCGCGGCCTGCTCTTCGGTGAGGCCGACTCCGGCCACCTCAGGGTTGGTGTAGACGATTCCAGGGATGGCGTCGTAGCGCATGTGGTCTTCCTTGCCCAGGATGTTGTTGACGGCGACCTCGCCCTCTCTGCTGGCCGTGTGGGCAAGCATGGAGAATCCGGTCACGTCGCCGGCGGCGTAGACACCAGGGACATTCGTGCGCATCCTGCTGTCCACCTTGATTCCGCAAGGCTTTCCGCCCCTGTTGAGAAGCATCTCGACGCCGAGGTTCTCAAGACCGAATCCGCTGACATTGGCGCGGCGGCCCACAGAGACGAGGATCTTGTCCCCGCTGACCCTCTGCGTGACGCCCTCAGGATCCTCATAGACAACAGTGTTGCCCTCGATGCCCGTGACCTTGCACTTGAGGCAGAAGTTCACGCCGCGTTTGGCGTAGATCTTCTGAAGCATGGAGCTGATCTCATCGTCAAGCGGCCCGAGGATCTTCGGAAGCATCTCGACAACAGTCACTTTCGTGCCGAGTGTGCTGAAGAAGGCAGCGAACTCCATTCCGATGACACCTCCGCCGATGACAACGAGCTCCTGCGGACGCTCGTCCAGGGCGAGGATCTCACGGTTGGTGACGATCACGTCGCCAGCCTCCTTGAGACCCGGGAACGGAGGCACGGCAGCCTCTGAACCGGTGCAGACGAGGATGTTCCTCGCAACGTAGGCCTGGTCTGCCGCGGTGATCCTAATGCCTTCCGCGTCACGACCCTGGATCATGGCCTCGGCGGCCACAACCTCGACATTGTTGGACTTCATCGCCAGCTTCACTCCGCCGACAAGTTTCTTCACGACCTTGTTCTTGCGGGCGACGATCTTGGAATAGTCGAAGGATGGTTCCTTGACATAGACTCCGTAATGGTCTCCCGTAAGGGCGTAGTTATAGACTTTGGCGCTGTACAGAAGCGTCTTAGTTGGGATACAGCCCTCGTTGAGGCAGACTCCTCCGAGGGATTTCCTCTCGAAAAGTACAACCTTAAGACCTGCCGCTCCGGCTCTTTCCGCGGCCACGTAGCCACCAGGGCCACCGCCGATAACTGCTAAATCGTACATATTACTAAATGTTAAAATTCAACTTCCAGATTCTCGATCTCGACGGCCACCTGCTTGAGGAAACGGGTTGCCTCGCCGCCGTCAAGCGCCCTGTGGTCGTAGGTCAGGGACAGGCCGAGATAAGGGACAAACGCATAGACTCCGGCTCCCAGATCCTTCGGACGAGGGACAATCGTGCCGACACCGAGGATGGCGCTCTGAGGCACGTTGATGACAGGAGTGAACCACTCCACGCCGAAGCCTCCGAGGTTGGAGACCGTGAAGGACGCGCCCTCGGCGGAGAGCAGGTCAGGGTTGATCGACCCCTTCTTGCAGTCCTCGGCAACCCTCTTGAGAGCCTTGCTCAGGCCCACGATGTTAAGATCCTCGGCGCGTTTCACGCAAGGAACCATCAACCCCCTCTCAGTGTCTACAGCGCAGCCGAGATTGACGACATTGAACAACCTCATGGCATCGCCCAGACAATGGGAGTTGACCTTAGGGAATTTCTTGAGGGCCTTGATCACAGCGTAGCAGACGAAGTCGTTGATCGTGATGTTGGCATCGATCCTTCCTTCCTCCAGCGCCTTCTTGGCCTTCTTGCGGAGAGCCTGGATGCGGCGGGCGTCAGCGCCGAGCATGTGTGTGAGCTGGGCGGTGTTCTGGAGAGAGTTGTACATCGACTTAGCGATAAGCTTGCGCATGTTGGACATCTTCTCTACAGTGAACTCCTCGCCTTCTCCGGCAAGATTCTCCGTGTGGCTCGGCTTCCATGTCTTGAGATCGGAACCCTTGACCATGCCTCCGATGCCGGTGCCGGCTGCCGGTGCCTGAAGACCTCCGGCGGCCATCATGGCCTTGGCAAGGCCGGACTTAGGCGCGCCTTCGGCGGCGACCACATCACGCTCGATGATGCGTCCGTGAGGGCCGGAGCCGGCCACCTGGGCGGTGTCAACGCCTTTCTCGGCGGCAAGCCTGCGGGCTCTTGGGGAAACAGGCGCTCCAGCGGTCGGAGCGGCGGCGGCAGGAACTTCGGCAGACCCGGCGGCAGGTGCGGCAGGCTCGGCGGCAGAAGGCGCCGGAGCCGCGGCCTCGGTGGCCTGCGCCGCAGCGGGAGCGGATCCCGAAGGGGCATATTCAGAGAATGACTCACCCGGCTCGCCGATGACCATGACATTGGTCAGGCAAGGGATCTCGTCATTATCATTGAAGAAGCAGGCGAGAACGGTGCCGGCGACTTTCGCATCCTCGTCGAATGAAGCCTTGTCAGTCTCATAGCTGAAAAGAACATCACCGACGGCGACTTTGTCTCCGACCTTTTTCTTGAACTCCGTGACAATACAACTTTCTACAGACTGCCCTTGTTTGGGCATGATTACTACGTGTGCCATTAAATATAAATGATTATCAATTATCTTTGTCGGAGGTTGTTCACAGCGCACATCGCCGGAACGACATCTTGTCAGGCAATCCTTAAAAAATAACTTTTTTAACGCTTACCAAGACAAAGTTAGGACTTCTTCCTGACATAAAAAAGTACTAACTTTGCAGGTGAATCAAGAAATAGCATAAATCAAATTCGAAATATCAAATTTCTGACATAAAAAGGATTATCTTTGCCCTCGGAATATTTTAACGAATTTCAAATACAAATAAAATGCAGTCAACAGAAGATCTGAAGAAGATGGCCTCTCAAGTAAGAAGAGACATCATCAGGATGGTCGTCAAGGCCAAATCCGGACATCCGGGCGGATCCATGAGCAGCGCTGACTTCATGACAGCCCTGTACTTCAACGTGATGGATCAGAACCCGGCGACTTGGACCCGCGAGGGAAAGGATCAGGACATGTTCATCCTCTCCGCCGGACACCTTACGCCGATGTACTATTCAATCCTGGCAAGAGCCGGGTACTTCCCTATCGCCGAGTTGGAGTCGTTCCGCAAGTTCGGGACCAGGCTCCAGGGACACCCTTCCGTAAGAAAGGGCCTGCCGGGAGTGTTCCAGGCCGCCGGTTCCCTCGGGCAGGGACTTTCCGTGGCGATCGGAGCGGCTCTCGCGAAGAAGGCCGACAATGACCCTCACCGTGTCTACGTTCTCTGCGGAGACGGCGAGACCGAGGAAGGCCAGATCTGGGAGGCCGCCTTGTTCGCGGCTCACCACAAGGTGGACAACGTGATCGCGATGACCGACTGGAACCGCCAGCAGATCGACGGAACGACCGAGGATGTCGCCGGTCTCGGTGACCTTGAGACCAAGTGGAAGGCCTTCGGATGGGATGTTTTCGTCGCCGACGGACACGACATGGACAAGATCCTCGAAGCGTTCGCGCAGGCAAAGGCCAGCGAAGGCAACGGAAAGCCGAAGATGATACTGTTCAAGACAGAGATGGGACATGGAGTTGACTTCATGGCCGGCACGCACAAATGGCACGGCAGCGTTCCTTCCGAGGAGCAGTGCGGCATCGCCTTGAGCCAGCTTGAGGAAACATTGGGAGACTTTTAATTCAGGAACATCATGAAAAAATATACAGACAGAGGAAAGAAAGACACCCGCAGCGGATTCGGAGCCGGTCTTCTTGAGGCAGGAAAAGCTGACTCAAGAGTTGTGGCATTGACAGCCGACCTTAAGGGTTCACTCAAGATGGATGCTTTCGCCGCGGAGTTCCCTCAGAGGTACTACGAGTGCGGAATCGCTGAAGCCAACATGATCGGCGTGGCCTCAGGCATGGCTCTCACCGGAAAGGTTCCGTTCGCCGGATCCTTCGCGGAGTTCGTCACCGGACGCGTCTACGACCAGATCAGGATGGAGGTCTGCTACGGCAAGACCAATGTGAAGATCGCCTCATCCCACGCCGGTGTCACCCTCGGCGAGGACGGCGCGACACACCAGACGATGGAGGACATCGCGCTGATGCGTGTGCTTCCTGACATGGTTGTGATCAACCCTTGCGACTGGACCCAGACTAAGAACGCCACGATCGCGGCGGCAAAGTACGACGGGCCTGTCTACCTGCGTTTCGGAAGACCGAAGGTGGCCGACTTCATGCCGGACGAGCCGTTTGAGATCGGCAAGGCCTACGTGCTGAACGAGGGCAAGGACGTTTCCATCTTCGCCACCGGACACATGGTCTGGGAGGCTCTTCAGGCAGCCGAAGCCCTTGAGGCCGAGGGCATCTGCGCCGAGATCATCGACATCGCCACCATCAAGCCTCTCGACACCAAGGCCGTTCTTGCATCGGCAATCAAGACCGGCGCCGTTGTCGTCGCCGAGGAGCACAACATGGCCGGCGGACTCGGAGAGCTGATCGCCGGAGTGCTTGCCGCCACCTCACCAAAGCCGATTGAATATGTCAACGGCAAGGATGAGTTCGGCCAGAGCGGCACACCGTCCGAGCTTCTCGCCGCCTACGGCATGGATGCCGCCCACATCGTCGAGGCCGCCAAAAAGGTTCTGGAAAGGAAATAACGGAATTCTTTATAAAAAACAGAAAAAAGTTAGGAGACGTTTATGTTTCTTAACTTTTTTTCTGTTTTATATGCCTATCTTGCGCACCGGACACAGTAGGCGCGAGGGATGCTGCGGCTCCGAGAAGCCGGAATATTCATAAACGCCTGCGGAAAAGATTTTAGACTATGAAGATGAAAGACTTGTGCGTGGAAGAGAGGCCACGGGAAAAAATGCTCTCCAAAGGGGCTGACGCGATGAGCAACGCCGAGCTGCTCGCCATCCTTATCGGGTCGGGGACGCAAAAGGAGAATGTCCTTGAAGTGGCGAACAGGCTGCTGGCGGCGAACGAGGGGAAACTGTCCATGATCGCCGGGATGGACGCGTCGAGGATGAAAGAGATCGGAGGGATAGGAAGCGTGCGCTACGCCTCGATCGCGGCTGCGTTTGAGCTTGGCAAGCGATGCTGTCTGGAGGATCCGGGAATAGAAAAGGTGCCGCTGACGGATCCCGGAACGGTTTTCCGCATGATGCTTCCCAGACTCAGGGGAGCGGACCACGAAGAGTTCTGGATAATATTCCTCAACAGGGCCAACTACGTCATCCACAAGGAGATGATCAGCCTGGGCGGCTTGACTTCCACTGTCGTGGACCCAAGGCTCGTGGTCAGGATGGCGCTGGACAAGCGGGCAAGCGGAATGATCATGGTCCACAACCATCCGTCAGGCAATCCCAGACCCGGCGGCAACGACCTGACCGAGACCGAGCGCATGAAAAAGGCCGCCAACACTTTCGACATCTCGCTTCTGGACCACATAATAATCTGCGACGACTGCTATTTCAGCTTCGCGGACGACAGGGTGACAATAGTGGAATAAGACTTCCCTTATGGCCCTTTGGCGGCTCCTTGGGTGCTCCTTGGGGCGGGAAAATTTGGAAATGAAGAAATTAATCCCTACTTTTGGTTTTCGAAAAACAATTTCGAAAAACCAATGAAAGTCATCAATCTTGGCGAGACCGATTCGGTCCTCAACAACATCGTTGCGCAGATGCGTGACAAAACCGTTCAGAAAGACAGCCTCCGCTTCCGCTACAACCTTGAGAGGTTAGGGCACATCTTTGCCTACGAGATAAGCAAAGTGCTGGACTACAGCCCGAAGGATGTCATCACACCTCTTGCCACCGCAAAGGTACGCACATGTGACGCGAAGATTGTGGTTTCCACCATCCTGCGCGCCGGTCTGCCTCTCCACAAAGGTGTACTCGACGTTTTCGACAACGCCGAGAACGCGTTCATCGCAGCTTTCAGGAAGTACGACAAGGGCGACGAGTTCCACATCAACGTGGAGTACTGCACCTGCCCTGACCTGACAGGAAAGACCCTGATCATCGCCGACACCATGCTGGCCACCGGCTCATCCATCGAGATAGCCTACCGCAAGCTTGTCGAGGAAGGCGGCGAGCCGGCTCACACGCACTTTGTCTGCCCTATCGCCAGCATCTACGCCATCGAGTTCCTCCAGAAGCACCTTCCTGAGAACACGACCCTCTGGACCGCCGCCGTCGACGAGGAACTGACCAGCCACTCCTACATCGTCCCTGGACTCGGTGACGCAGGCGACCTGGCCTACGGAGCCAAGCTGTAGAACAGCATAATCGAATATTACAGGAGGGAGAATCTCCGGCAAGTCCCGCGGACAGCGTCAGAGCTGTTTGCGGAGGCGGGCCTTGGGGATGTCCAGCTGGTCGCGGTACTTCGCTATGGTACGGCGGGCGACTTTGTAGCCACGTTTGTTCATTTCAGCCACCAACTGGTCATCGGTCAGAGGCTTACGCTTGTCCTCGGCATCAACGCATTCACGGAGAGCCTTCTTCAGCTCCCTGGTGGAGACCTCCTCACCCTCCTGGTTCTCAAGACCTTCGGAGAAGAAATACTTTAAAGGGAATATTCCGAAATGAGTCTCGATGTACTTGCTGTTGACAACCCGGGAGATGGTCGAGATGTCAAAGCCGGTCTTCGCCGCTATGTCTTTGAGTACCATCGGCTTCAGATGAGACTCATCACCATCGACGAAATAGTCGTGCTGGTAGTCCACTATAGCCTTCATCGTGCTTTCCAGAGTGTTGTAGCGCTGCTTCAACGCCTCCACAAACCATTTTGCGGAATCCAGCTTCTGCTTGACAAAGGTGGCTGCCTCTTTTTTCTGCCTGTCGGAAGAGCCC
>HF986031.1:11729-20981 GCA_000431015.1 Alistipes sp. CAG:514
GCCGGAAGAGCCCTGCGCGTCGGCCAGCAGCTCGGCGTACTTGCGGTTGACACGAATCTCGGGGATGTTGAACCTTGGCATGGACAGTTTCAGCTCACCATCCACAATGTCAAGCACGAAATCAGGGACAATCTGCTGAGCCTGGTCATTGTAGGAGTCGTCAATCTGACCTCCCGGAGCGGGATTCAGCTTGACTATCCTCGCCATTACGGCCTTCATCTCATCCTCGTCGAGTCCCAGTCTGGTGATTATCTTCTGGAAATGCCTGTTGGAGAACTCTTGGAAATAGTCCGTGAGGATGGTCTCGGCGAGCTGCACGACCCGGGTCTGCTTCTGCGTCCTGAGCTGGAGGAGAAGGCATTCCCTAAGGTCTCTCGCGCCCACACCGGCCGGCTCGAACTCCTGTATCACTTTGAGCATGGCCGTCACCTCCTCGGGCGTGGACTCTATGTTCGCCCTGAAAGCCAGGTCATCGACGATGCTGTCAATGTCCCTGCGGAGGTACCCGTCACTGTCCAGACTGCCGATGATGAAGGCGGCCACGTCACGGTCATGCTTGGAGAGGTTGCGATAGCCCAGCTGTTCCATAAGGCTCTGCGTGAAGCTCTCCTTGACCGAGAATGTGTTGTACTGGGGACGCTCGTCCTTCCCGTAGTTGTTGACCCTGAGCTTGTACGACGGAATCGGATCATTCTCGTCGATCTCGTCGATGGAAATGTCCTTTGGCTCGTCGCTGTCCTCATTCTTCTCGGGAGCGGGAGAGTCATCAAGCACAGGATTGTCCTCCAGCTCGGCCTTCACCCTCTGCTCCAGCTCCTGGACCGGCAGCTCAATAAGTTTGATGGTCTGGATCTGAAGAGGCGAAAGCTTCTGAGTCTGTTTGAGTTCTAGTCCTTGCTTAAGCATAGCTTACTCCTGATTGTCTGCCCGCACAGCCTCGACTGTGTAGGAATGAAACCTATCGACAACCGGATAGCCGATTGTCTCCTTCACAATGAACGCGGTCGGGAAAGCCCCCTTGACCTGCAACAGAAGCTGCATCGCCTCCGACTTGGTGCGGAAATCCCCGACCGTCACCCTGAAGAACGGGTTAGAATAGGTACGGTAGGCCGCCACCCCGGGAAACATGCCCTTGAAACGGGTCAAAGCCACCTCGGAATCGTTCCTCGATGTCCGCTTGTTGTCATTGAATATCCTGACCCTGAAGCCGCTTTGCGTTCTGGACGAATTGGACGCGACGTGGGCGTCAAAAGCATCAATGATGCGCTGCGACTGGCGGACCGTAACTTTCGTGTCCTTACCGACACCTCCTGAAAGGAGATTGAATATGCCTTTGCCTACCAACGTGGAGTCCATGGCCGCGCTCTGCCGGTAGATCACGGAATCCCGTCTTTCCTGGGCGCCGGCGGCAACCGTGACGCACAAGGCCGCACAGGCGGCGGCAAGGGTGGCAAGTATCTTGTGAGCAAAAATATTCATAACTATTCCGTCATTTTGTTAAGATCCACGTCCTTGAATCTCAAGGTCGTCCCCGCGCCGCTCTTCAGTCTCACGGTCGCCGTCACGTCGGTCGTGAACCCTTCAAGACTGCCCTTCTTCGCGATCAGCATCAGCCTCTTCAAGCTTATTCCGTCATCCAAGGTCGCCGTGCATGGCACGTCATAGACCTTCATGCATTTCTTGTCGACGCTCACCGAGTCGGCAGTGTAGGTGGCGAAATCCTCGCCCTTGTACTTGACCGTGCCGCTGACATTCAGAATCTTGAACGCGAAGGTCGGATTGTCGATCCCAACGGCCAGCACGGCGTCAACCGAGCGGAGGCCTTTCAATGAATAGGACTCCAGACCGCAGGAGGTCACTTTTATGTCTTTGACCTTGGACAGTCCGGAGCATCCGGACAGGATGGCACACGCCAGCAAAGCGATGAGAATGCCCGAAATATTTCTCTTTATTGTCTCCATTTTATCAACACTATTACCACAAAGATAGTAAAAAGGAAGTAACGGCAAAAACCAACTGCACGTCAGAGGAAAAACTTTTCCCCCGAACTGCATCTTAAAGGAAAAAATCCATAGGCGAAGTACCTCTTAGGAGAAAATTTCAAGCACGTCCCCTAAGTTTCGGATATAACCGAAACTTTTTTTGGTTTTAAAGGAAATTTTTGGATATAACCGAAACAATTTATATTTTTGAGAAAATTTTTGGATATGACCGAACATCTTGAACTTTTATCCCGCTATAACCCTTGGAACGGAAATGCTGTTCCTTGTGGATTCCGCAGGGATTTCTATTTGTCAAAGATCAAAGCATTCTCCGGCAACAGCTTGGTGAAGGTGCTTACCGGGCAGAGACGTGCCGGAAAGAGTTACATTCTCAGACAGGTAATGATGGACCTGATTTCCGACGGAGTCGCCGACAACAACCTTCTTTATGTCAGCAAGGAGTATACAAGTTTTGATTTTATCCGGTCGTATACGGATCTGGATGACATCATCAGAGAATACAGGGAACATCTGAAACCCGAAGGAAAGACCTATATTTTCATTGATGAAATCCAGAATGTGGAAGGATGGGAGAAAGTTGTCAATTCTATCTCGCAGGATTTTACTGCCCCATGCGAAGTGTTCATCAGCGGTTCCAACTCAAAAATGCTGTCCGGAGAGTTGGCGACTCTATTGTCCGGCAGGTATGTGGAATGTGAGATTCTACCTCTATCATACGAGGAATGGATTGGGGCGAACATGAAAGATGCGGGAATGAGGTCTTATGAGGAATACCTGCATGAAAGCGGACTCCCGGAGATGCTGCATCTGTCCGCCCAGGAAATCAGGAGGCATTATGTGTCCAGCCTTAAGGATACCGTACTCTTGAGGGATATCGTTGAAAGGCACAAGATACGCGATGTGACTACTCTTGACGATCTGTTCGTATACCTTGTAAACAATGCGACCAAACTTTTCACTCCGAACACCATCGTGAAATACTATAAGGGTAAAGGCAAAACAGTCAATTATGAAACCGTTACCGCATACCTGACATATTTGGCAGACACATATCTTGTCCATAGAGCAGAGAGATACAACATCCAGGGAAAGGAGACCATATCCGGAAACTGCAAGTATTATATCAACGACCTGGCCTTTCACAACTATCTCTACAAAGGGTTCGCGTATGGGTACGGATATGAGTTGGAGAATCTGGTCTATCTGGATTTAAGGCGGGCCGGATATGACGTATATGTCGGAAATGTTCACGACTCTGCAGAAGCCAGAATGCTTGAAGTGGATTTTGTCGGTGTCCAGGGGGATAATAGAATCTATGTCCAGGTGTCATACAAGATGGATAATCCGGAAACGATGAAACGGGAGTATGATTCATTGGAACAGATAAAGGACAACTATCCTAAATATGTCGTGACGATGGATGAGTTCAGGTTTCCAAGTAAGGATGGAATAACTCATGTCCAGGCATGGGACTTTCACAAGGAACTGGCAAAAATAAGCTATTGATTCAGGGCTACAGGCGAGGATTATTTTGAAAAAGAGCAGCGGGAACTGTGCCGCTGCTCTTTTGAGTTTTACTTGGATGAAAATCAGAGAGTTTTTCCGGTCTCTATGTCCACGTATGTCCAGTTTGGTTGTTGGATACGACTTTTTACATTACTTGAGCTGATATGTGCAGTCACGCCTGTTGATGGACAACCCATAAATGTGTACCTATCTAAGCCATTTGAAATAATAAGCATCACCGAATGGATTTGACAGAATCTGCGAACCATCATAAAATCATGCCACAGCAGATTTGACGAACATCAGCAAGCCATTATTCAAGGATAATTATCTATCTTTGCAAAAGACTGTTATAATCAGGAACTCAAGTCTCGCATTTGCGAGAACCTGTTTTCTTCACCGCTTGCGGTGAAAGGGTGAAAGCAAATTCCTCCCCCGAGGGGAGGGATTTAGGGAGGGGTAACGTGAATTGATGAGGGTGGGCAATCACCTTCGAACATGAGATAAGGTTGTAAAAACAATAGGTAATTGCCTACAAGTGAGAGTTGAATCAGACATGAGCAAAAAGATTTACATAGAGACTTATGGTTGCCAGATGAATGTCGGCGACTCTGAGGTGATTTTCTCGATCCTCGGCAAAGAGGGCTACGAAAGGACGGAATCCATGGACGAGGCGGATGTGATCCTGGCGAACACCTGTTCGGTCAGGGACAATGCCGAGCAAAGGATCTGGGGACGCATCGAGGTGTTCCACAAACAGAAGGAGAAGAGGGGCGGTGTCGTGGTCGGCATCGTCGGATGCATGGCTGAAAGACTGAAAGACAAGCTTCTGGACACCCACAAGGTGGATCTGGTGGCCGGCCCCGACTCCTACAGGACGCTTCCGGCGCTTCTGAGGGACATCGCTCCCGACAAGCCGCAGATCAACGTGATGCTCTCCCACGAGGAGACCTACGCGGACATCGTTCCTGTCAGGACGGACAGGAACGGGGTCTCGGCGTTCATCTCCATCATGAGGGGGTGCAACAATGTCTGCTCGTACTGCGTGGTGCCTTACACCAGAGGCGCGGAGAGAAGCAGGGACCCGAAGACGATCGTGGACGAGGCGAGGGATGTTTTCAGCAAGGGCTACAAGGAAGTGACACTGCTCGGGCAGAACGTGGACTCCTACAACTGGAACACGGAGGACGGGCAGGGATGCGACTTCCCGGATCTGCTTGAGATGGTGGCCGGGATCAGTCCGGAACTCAGGGTACGCTTCGCCACGAACCACCCAAAGGACATCAGTGACAAGCTGATCGACACGATGGCGAAGAACGCTAACATCTGCGAGCATATTCATCTGCCTGTCCAGTCAGGCAGCGACAGGCTTCTGGAGAAGATGAGAAGGCGCTACACCTCCTGGTGGTACCTTGACCGGGTGGCGAGGATCCGGGAGGTAATGCCAGGCTGCGGGATCACTACCGACGTGATCGCCGGGTTCTGCTCGGAGACCGAGGAGGACCACCGGCAGACCCTCGAACTTTTCCGCAAGGTCGGTTTCGACTATGCCTACATGTTCTACTACTCCGAGAGACCGGGGACACTCGCCGCGAGACACTATCCTGACGATGTTCCGCCCGACGTGAAGACCAGAAGGCTGAACGAGATCATCGCCCTGCAGAACGAGCTGAGCCTCAAGAGCAACCGCAACGACATCGGAAAGGTGTTCAGAGTTCTTGTGGAGGGGCCTTCCAAGAAGAATCCCGAGGAACTCTGCGGACGCTCCGGAAGCAACAAGATGTGCGTGTTCCCCGGCGGGGGCCACAAGGCCGGAGACTATGTCGATGTGGAAGTGGTCTCCTGCACCTCGGCCACCCTTATAGGCAAGTTGGTTTAAAGACATAATCATGCAGTGGATTCTTACAGTTCTGTACTTTCTCCTGATCCTCAGTGTCTTCATAGTGATCTTGGTGGACACCGGGGACTCCGGAAGGAAATTCGCATGGCTGCTTATCATAGCCGTGCTTCCCGTGGTCGGCCTGATACTTTACTTCATGTTCGGTATCAACTACAGGCACCACTGGATCTTCAACCGCCGGCATCAGAGGTACAAGGACTTCTTCGAGGCCGGGACCACCCCGGAACTCAACAGAATCCTGTTCGGGCATGACAACGAGGCCGGAATCCGTGAGGAGTTCCGTCCTTTGGCAAGGCTGATGGGAGCGGAGGGACACCCTTCCGTGACCTCGGGCAACGACATAGAGATCATCACGAGCGGCCCGCGGAAGTTCGACCTGCTGCGCGAGGACATACTGGCGGCCAAGGAGTCGATCCATGTCGAGTATTTCCACTTCGGCAACGACAAGGGCAGCAAGGCGATCAAGGAACTGCTGATGCAGAAGGCCAAGGAAGGTGTCAAGGTGCGTTTCCTGTACGAGAACATCGCCAATTTCCCGATCGCCGCGGCCTACTACAACGCGATGAGGAAGGCTGGCGTGGAGGTCATCAAGTTCACCAATCCGAGGATGCACGTCCTGGACATGGCTACCAAGCTCAACTATAGGAACCACAGGAAGATAGTCGTGATCGACGGGCAGATCGGCTACACTGGCGGGATGAACATCAACGACCATTATTTCCGTCTTTGGCGGGATACCCACATGAGGATCACCGGCGACGCCGTGGCGGTTCTCCAGTACACGTTCCTTGACTCATGGCTGACCGGCGGCGGGACGATCGACAAGGCGATGATCGACTACTACCCGATGGCCAAGAAAGTCGCCCCGGCCACTGAGCCTGTCGAAGTGACCGCACAAGACCCTCTAATCCTGAACAATGTCGCTTCGACAAGTTCAGCGACAGGGCAGCAATGCTCCACAGGCGTTCCTGCAGGAGAAGCGGCGGGCGTGATCGACTTCCACGACACCCATCCGACCCTGAGGGACAAGCTGGTACAGATCGTGCCGGACGAGCCGGATCTTCCGCAGCCGATCCTCCAGCTGAGCTACGAGTGGGCCCTGCAGCACGCCAAAAGCTACATCTATCTCCAGACACCGTACTTCGTTCCGACAGAGCCTGTCATGGACGCGCTGAAAACCGCCGCCCTGTGCGGGGTCGATGTGCGTCTGATGGTGCCGGAGGTGGCGGACAACATCCTGATGCGCCCGGCCAACAGAGCCTACTACGAGGAGGCGCTGCAGGCAGGCGTAAGAATATTCCTGCGCCAGGGCGAGTTCATCCATGCCAAGACCTTCGTCAGTGACGACTACCTCTCCAGCATCGGGTCCGCCAACCTGGACTTCCGCAGCTTCGCCATCAACTACGAGGTCAACTCCTACATCTACGACGAGCAGACCGCGCTGATGAACAAGGAGATCTTCATGTACGACACCAGACAGTGCCGCGAGCTGACCCTTGAGGAATGGAGCGCCCGGCCGTGGTACTGCCGGATCCTTGAAAGCTTCATCCGACTTTTCGCGCCTCTTCTGTAAAAATCGCTTCCACAACCCGGAAATCCTGTATATATTCGCATACTTTAACAGTTGACAAACAAAAATGGCAAGTAAGACTAAGACCAATTTCAGATGGGTGATCTGCGCGATGCTGTTTGTCGCGACAGCGGTCAACTATCTTGACAGGCAAGTTCTGTCCCTGACGTGGGACGAGTTCATCAAACCGGAGTTCCACTGGAACGAATCGCACTACGGTACGATCACTTCCCTGTTCTCCATCATCTATGCGATCTGCATGCTGTTCGCGGGGCGTTTCGTTGATTGGATGGGGACGAAGAAAGGCTACCTCTGGGCAATCGGAGTGTGGTCGGCTGGCGCCTGCGCCCACGCCCTGTGCGGGGTCGTGACCGAAAGCGTGGTCGGACTCAACACCGCTGCCGAACTAGTCCAGGCCACAGGAGACACGGCTGTGCTCATCTCAACGATCAGCATGTACTGCTTCATCGTCGCAAGAAGCATCCTCGCGCTCGGCGAGGCCGGCAACTTCCCTGCGGCCATCAAGACCACAGCTGAATATTTCCCAAAGAAGGACAGGGCTTTCGCCACGTCCATATTCAATGCCGGCGCCTCCATAGGCGCGCTTTTCGCCCCTCTCACGATCCCGCTTCTCGCCAAGAACTTCGGCTGGGAGATCTCTTTCATCATCATCGGTGCGCTTGGTTTCATCTGGATGGGATTCTGGGTGTTCCTCTACGACAGGCCGGAGACCTCAAAGCACGTGAGCAAGGAGGAACTGGCCTACATCGAGCAGGACAAGGAACTTGACAACGATAAGACATCCGAGAACGGAACCGCGAAGAAACTGGGGTTCATGGAGTGCCTGAGATACAGGCAGACCTGGGCGTTCGCTGTCGGCAAGTTCATGACCGACGGAGTCTGGTGGTTCTTCCTCTTCTGGACCCCGTCCTATCTGAACACCCAGTTCGGGATCAAGACCAGCGATCCTAAGGGCATGGCGTTGATCTTCACCCTCTACGCCATCACCATGCTTTCCATCTACGGCGGCAAGCTTCCTACCATATTCATCAACAACGCGATGAGGAAGGGGCAGACTTTCGACCCTTATGCCGCCAGGATGAAGGCAATGCTGATCTTCGCCTTCCTTCCGCTGGTGGTGCTTCTGGCTCAGCCTCTTGGAAGGATCTCCCCTTGGTTCCCGGTCATCCTGATCGGCATCGGGGCGGCGGCGCACCAGTCATGGTCGGCCAACATATTCTCGACCGTCGGGGACATGTTCCCTAAGTCCAGCATCGCCACCATCACCGGAATCGGCGGCATGGCCGGAGGCCTCGGCTCGATGTTCCTACAGAAAGTCGCCGGCGAACTCTTCGTCTACTCCGAGCAGGTCAATCTGTCCTTCCTCGGATTCTCCGGAAAGCCGGCCGGCTACTTCATCATCTTCTGCTTCTGCGCCACTGCGTACCTCATCGGATGGTGCATCATGAAGGCGCTCGTGCCTAAGTACAAGGTGGTCACATTAAGTAATTCTTAAAAAACAACCTGGCAATCCTTGATTGTCTTATTTTTCAACACTTACTAAACTAACACGAAACAATATGATTCTCAAAAGAATATGCTGCATCGCCGCCGCATTGGCAATCGTCGTCCCGTCATTTGCGGGAATCAACAGGAATGATGTAAAGGAGATCGCCGACCGCGTCGCGGACTGGCAGATCGCCAATTTCAACAACGTCTCCTACACCGGGAAGAAACGCGCCCCTCTCGACTGGGCCAACGGAGCATTGTTCCGCGGCATGGTAGAGTGGTCTGCGAAGACCGGTTACCAGCCAGCCGAGGACTTCGTGATGAACATCGCCAAGACACATGACTGGCACATGGCCAGAAGGCTCTATCACGCCGACGACATCTGCGTCGGACAGGCTTTCCTCCTGCTGTATGAGAAATACAAGGATCCGGTAATGCTCCAATACGTCAAGGAAAGGGCGGACTCCGTGATTGACTTCCGTTCCCATGTCGCGATGGACATCCACGTCAAGGATGGCCAGGAAAGATGGTGCTGGTGCGACGCGCTGTTCATGGCTCCGCCGGTATATTCAATGCTCACCTAAATCACCGGGGACAGGAAATATGTCGATTTCATGAATGAAGAGTTTGTCGCCACGACCAACCATCTGTTTGACACTGAATACAAACTGTACTACCGCGACGCCCGCTTCTTCGACAAGACGGAGGCAAACGGGGCAAAAGTGTTCTGGGGAAGAGGCAACGGCTGGTGCTATGCGGGACTG
>HF986031.1:21017-24459 GCA_000431015.1 Alistipes sp. CAG:514
CATTCCTGCTTGAGACCACACCGGAGTCCGATCCGATGTACGACTACTTCAAGAGCCTGTACCTCAAGATGACAGAGGCCGTGCTGAAGTGTCAGGACGCGAATGGTTCCTGGCACGCCAGCCTTCTGGCACCGGAAAACTACCCTACCGCTGAGAACAGCTCATCGGGATTCATGACCTACGGCCTTGCCTGGGGCGTGAACCACGGGATCCTGAAAGGAAAGGTCTACAGGAAAGCGGTCGAGAAAGGTTGGAAGGCCCTGTGCTCCTACGTGCGCGAGGACGGCAAACTGGAATATGTCCAGCCTGTCGCCGGCTCTCCAGGCAAGATCACCAAGGACATGACCGAGGTGTACGGAGTAGGAGCGTTCCTCCTTGCCGCGACCGAAATGCTTGATTTTTAAAATTTTAGAATTATGACTATCAATTCGGAAGTTCGCTACGCTTCCTCTCCAGAGGATGCAAAGCGCTATGACACCGCGGAACTCCGCCGTCGCTACCTTATCGAGAACGTGTTCTCGGCGGATGAAGTCAACATGACCTACACGATGCACGACAGGATGATCGCCGGCGGCGCGATGCCGGTTGGCGAGATCCTTGAGCTAAAGCCGATCGACATCCTCCGCGCGGACTATTTTCTTGAGCGTAGGGAGATGGGAATATTCAATGTCGGAGGCAAGGGAATCGTCACCGCCGGCGACAAAGAGTACGAACTCGACTACAAAGAGGCCCTCTACCTCGGACGAGGAAGCAGGAAAGTGACTTTCAGAAGCCTCGATCCGGCAAATCCCGCAAAGTTCTACTTCTGTTCCGCCAACGCCCACGCCACCTATCCTGACCACAAGACCACCAAGGAGAACGCCGTGCATATGGAACTCGGCACACTTGAGGAGAGCAACCAAAGGGTGATCAACAGGATGCTCGTGAAGGAGGTGGTGCCTACCTGCCAGCTGCAGATGGGTATGACCGAGCTCAAGCCGGGCAGCACATGGAACACGATGCCGGCGCACACCCACAACCGCAGGATGGAGGTCTATTTCTACTTCGAGATTCCTGACGACCAGGCCATCTGCCACTTTATGGGTGAGCCTCAGGAGACCCGCCACATCTGGATGAGAAACGGTCAGGCCGTGATCTCCCCGGAGTGGAGCATCCACGCCGCCTGCGCCACGAAGAACTACACGTTCATCTGGGCCATGTGCGGTGAGAACCTCGACTACGGCGACATGGATGCCTGCGAGACCACAGGGCTGAAATAACCGGCAGAAAAACAAGCGATCAGGCTTTTCCCTTAAGGTACCCACACCACAAGAGAAAAGCCTTTTTAATTGACGTTCACTTACTTATTGGTAACGGCATCATCACATACCATTACTGAAGTATTACAGAATACGATTGCTAATTTCCATAATAATGATTAAGTTTGCGGAAATTGAAAGAATATGAGCCAAAAAGAACGGGCAACAGAATTTGTGGTGTTCTGCATTGAGAATCTTGCGGATCGCTTAGGTGTGCCTGGTTCAGTAATATTCAATAAATTGAACAGCATAGGAGCGATCTCAGGCTTCCTTTATCCAAGTTACGAGTCACTGCATACACAAAGCAAGGAATACATATTGGATGAGATCCAGACTTACATCTCCAGCCATAACCTCAGCATAAAACTATGAAAGTATTTCACGGCTCCACATCAATAGTCGACAAGCCGCTCGCCAATATCGGACGGAATCATCTGGACTTCGGCAAAGGATTCTATCTGACAACTTTGGAGAATCAGGCAATATCCTGGGCCTCAAGACCTTTGAATCAAGGCAAACAGAAATATCTCAATGTCTATGAACTGGATTCATCCGCAATTGCAAACGGAGACTACCAATACCTCCATTTCGATGAATACAACGCCGAATGGCTGAATTTTGTGATCTCCAACAGGAAAGGAGGCTCCGACTGGAGACAGTTTGACATTGTGGAAGGCGGAATAGCAAACGACAGGATATTCAATACAATCGAGTTGTACTCCTCTGGCTTGATTTCCGAAAACGAGGCTCTTCAAAGATTGATTTATGAAAAGCCGAACAATCAAATCTGCATTCTTAACCAGGATATTATCGATAATCACTTGACATTTGTTGAGGCGCGTGAAATAAAGGAGGAAGAACAATGAACGGAAATCCTTTAATAAATGAGACCCTGCTCCAAATGAAATATGCCAGAGTCATTTCTCTATTGGCCCAAAGGTTAGGTATTTCCGATGAGAATGCGATGGCTGTTTTCTATAATTCAAAGACCTACTGCAATCTCAACGACTTAAGAAACGGTCTGCAGAATATGAGTGACGCCTTTCTGGTTGATGAGATCATCCAAGAATCTTCCGCCCCTGACGCAAGGCATAGAGAATAGAGTTTTAAGGAATCCACTCAAAAAGAAACACCGCGTTCAGAAAATAAAAATTCCAGAATTTTGGTAACGTGCAAAATTCTGGAATTTTCTATTTTTGAACGCCAAAGTCACTTCGACAGGCTCAATGACCGGCAAAAGGGGTACCGTGATCCGACCGGGATTCAGTGACCGACGCGGGAACTAACTGATGAACAGGAGCTCGCGGTACTTCGGGAGAGGCCAGGTGCGGTTGTCCACGATCTCCTCAAGCTTGTCGATCGGACGGCGGAGGGCGGAGAAGCTCTCGGCTATCTCGTGGTAGGCCACGGCTTTGGCATATTCATCCTCAAGGACATTCGCCTTCTTGCGCGCCTCGACCATCGCGGTCGCCTTCTCGCGGATCTGGTCAACATATTTCGAGATGCCGCGGATGAGGTAGATCTCCTCCCTGCACTCCTCGGTGCCGCCGAAGACCTCCTTGCTCAAGGAAACCTCCTGCAGGAGTCTGGACTTATATTCAAGGGCGGCGGGGATGATGTGGTTGATCGCCATCCTCGCCATGACGCGGGACTCGATCTGGATCATCTTGCTGTAGGTCTCCCATTTCACCTCGTTGCGGGCCTGGAGCTCTTTCTCTGAATATACTCCCGTCTCCCTGAACATAGCCACCGACTCCGGCGACGTGAAGACCTTGATCATCTCAGGGACGCTGGTCTCGACATCGAGTCCACGCCTCTTCGCCTCAGCCTTCCACTCATCGGTGTAGCCGTTGCCGTCAAAGCAGACGACATCGATGATCGAGGCGATGATAGGCTTGAGGGTGTCCATGATGGCCACATTCAACGCCTTCCCGGTGGCAAGCTCCTTGTCAAGATCTTTCCTGAAGGCGATAAGCTGCTCAGCCACAGCGGCGTTGAGGGTTGTCATCGCACCGGCGCAGTTCGCAAGCGAGCCGACGGCGCGGAACTCGAAGCGGTTGCCGGTGAAGGCGAACGGCGAGGTTCTGTTGCGGTCGGTGTTGTCCACGAATATCTCCGGAATCTCCACGAGGCCGACGCTCTTG
>HF986031.1:24518-25229 GCA_000431015.1 Alistipes sp. CAG:514
GTCGGAAGGAACCTCAAGCAGTTTGTGAAGCACCTCGGTCATCGTCCTGCCAAGGAAAGCGGACACGATGGCAGGGGGTGCCTCGTTGGCTCCGAGACGGTGCGCGTTGGTGGCCGTGGCGATGGAGGCTTTCAGAAGGGCGTTGTGCTTCTGCACGGCGGCCAGCACGTTCACAAAGAAGGTGACGAACTGCAGGTTGCCCTTGGCATCCTTGCCGGGAGCCAGAAGCATTGTGCCCGTGTCGGTGCCGAGCGACCAGTTGTTGTGCTTTCCGGAGCCGTTGACCCCGGCGAAAGGCTTCTCGTGGAGAAGGACGACAAAACCGTGCTTGCGGGCGATCTTGTTCATCAGGTTCATCACCAGCTGGTTCTGGTCATTGGACAGATTGGTCTCCCCGAAGATCGGGGCAAGCTCGAACTGATTGGGCGCCACCTCGTTGTGCCTTGTCTTCAGCGGAATACCAAGACGGTGGCCGGCGATCTCAAGGTCGCGCATGAACTCGGCCACACGAGTCGGAATGGCGCCGAAATAGTGGTCGTCCAGCTGCTGGTTCTTGGAGGAGTTATGTCCCATCAGGGTGCGGCCGGTGATCATCAGGTCAGGCCGCGCGGCATAGAGGGACTCATCGACAAGGAAATATTCCTGCTCCCATCCAAGATAGGAATACACCTTCGTGACAGACTTGTCGAAGAGTCGGCAGATCGGAAGAGC
>HF986031.1:25436-26322 GCA_000431015.1 Alistipes sp. CAG:514
GTTAGGGAAAGAGGAGGCGTCAGGCTCCTGCTGGGCGAGGGATTTTCCGTCGAAAGTCTCGATGACTCCACCCTTGCCGTCATAGTCGATCAGGGAATCGTGCTTCTCGGCGGTACCCTCGGTCAAAGGCTGGAACCAGTGCGTCACATGGGTGACATGGTGTTCCATAGCCCATTCCTTCATACCTTTGGCCACTCCGTCAGCGGTCTCCCTGTCCAGTGACTTGCCTTTGTCGATGCAGTCGATCAAAGCATTCAGTGTCTTAACGTCCAAGTACTTACGCATCTTGGCACGATCAAAGACCAGTTCTCCGAAGTAGTCGGAGGTCTTGCCCGCAGGGCATTCAGCCGGAACCGCCTTCTTCTCGAAGGATTCCTTCACCAGATCAAATCTGTCAATGCTCATAATCTGTCTATTTGTTAAAGGTGTGTATTTCCTTAACTATTATATTGTGTAAAATAACCGTAGCGTCTCACGAAAAGAAAAAGGCTGATCCATCCGAACCAGCCTCCAACTATTTAAATCATAATATGCTTTCCTAAATGAATATGCCGTCAGGCTGATAGGCCGGCACACACGAAAGCGTTCAGCGCCCGAACAATCTGGCTCTGAAATCCCTGCTGGAAACGCTGCTGTCGGTATGTGTGGGCTTCGAGTGTCATACTCCTTGAAAAATTTGATGCCGCAAGTTATGAAATCAATTTCTAACCGCAAAAAGATTTTTCAACTTTATCGGTTTAGCCTGTCACGGAATGATTATTTTAGAATAATTCAACCTACGGGGACAACCTTCAAGAAACATGCGGTTCAAGGCGATTCGCTACCATTTTTTAAACAAACGGTTTATAACAATAGTTCGTTAATTTTATAAGTTTTACGCCGCGGC
>HF986032.1 GCA_000431015.1 Alistipes sp. CAG:514
ACATCTGAGTTCTAATGGCATTTTTCCACATGTATCATTTCTAAAAATTCATGTATGAAAACTTTTGAACCTAAGCCGTGGGTTGTGCCACAGCCTGTGCTGATTATCGGCACATATAATAAAGAAGGAGTCGCGAACGCAATGAATGCCGCCTGGGCTGGACAGTGGGACGTGAATGAGATTATGATCTCTATGGGAAAGCACGCCACCACAGACAACCTGAAGATTGACGGCGAGTTTACCGTTGCCTTCGCTACCAAGAAAACCATGGTGGCCGCTGATTTCGTAGGCATTGTTTCCGCCAAGAACGACCCGAAGAAGATGGAGAGGACGGGATGGAACATTGAGAAGGCGAAGAAGGTCAATGCCCCTGTATTCACCGATTTCCCGATGACTTTGGAGTGCCGCATCAAGGAGAAGTTCAATGAAAGCGAAACGGGCTATTATCTCGTCGCCGAAATCGTCAATATCCTTGTAGATGAGAAGTATCTTGCAGAAGACGGAAATCCAGACATGGAGAAGATGGAACTGATTGTCTTCGGAGAAGTATGACGAAAGCGAAACCGGCTATTATCTCGTTGCCGAAATCATCAATATTCTTGTAGATGAGAAGTATCTGTCAGAAGACGGAAATCCAGACATGGAGAAGATGGAACTGATTGTCTTCGACCCTATTCATCATGGCTATATCCAGTTGGGCGAGAAAGTCGGTAACGCTTTCTCCGACGGCAAGGCATTGAAATAACCTGATGGAAACAGAAAGAATTTTACTTCGCCATTGGCAGGAATCAGATGCAGAGGCGCTCTTCAAGTACGCCTCCGACCCTGACGTAGGACCACGTGCAGGATGGCCGGCGCATAAGTCTGTAGAGGAAAGTCGGGAGATAATCCGGACATTCTTCCATAATGAAACGACATGGGCGATTGTGTTGAAAGAGACTGGCGA
>HF986033.1 GCA_000431015.1 Alistipes sp. CAG:514
ATTGTTCAAGTTATTTTTTAATGATTACTAAATTCGCCTAAAATGTTAATTCCTTTCATTAATGGTTTGACCGCCTTGAGTGCCTGACGGTAGCGGTCGTAAGTCGCGAACCGGATGTCCGCGTAGAAGAAGTACTGCCATTCCTGTCCGGGAATCGGCAGGGATTGGATACGTGTGAGGTTCATCTCGTAGAACGAGAGGATCGTCAGCACCTGCGCCAGCGAGCCTGGCTTGTGCGGCAGGGTGAAGCAGAGGGAAGCCTTGTTGATCTCGCGGCGGGGAACCGTGATGGCGTCGTCCAGAACCAGGAAGCGGGTGAAGTTCTGCTTGTAGGTCTCGATGCCGCGGGCAAGGATCCGCAGCCCGTTCTGCTCAGCGGCCAGCTCCGAAGCGACCGCACCGACTCCCGCCAACCCGCCACGCGAGATGTCGATGGCGCTCTTGGCCGTGTCCTCAGACTCCACCATCTTGATCCACGGGCAGTTGCGCTCGAAGAACTGCCGGGTCTGATTGATCGCCATGTAGTGGGTACGGACTTCCTTGATCTGACGGATGTCCTGCCCCGGAAGCGCCATAAGGTTCTGATGTATGGGGATGTACACCTCGCCTTTGATCCTGTAGGGATTCGATCTCAGAAGTTCGAAGTTGGGGATGAGGCCACCTGAGATCGTGTTCTCGATGGCCATCACCGCCGCCTGCGCCTCGCCGTCGGCCACCGCCCTGAACAGCCCCTCGAAGGTCGGACACTCCACAATGGAGATTTCCTCTCCTCTTGCCGAGTAGAATTCCCTCGCGGCCTGCTCGTGGAAGCAGCCCCTATAGCCCTGTATCGCAACTTTTGTCATATTCATCAATCAACTTTAGCAGACAGGAGCGTTCCTGCCATAATTTCCCGGACTCTCCGCCATCGCCGCGGCGGCATAGTCCTTATCAGCGATTAAAAAAGGCTGCCCGGAAAAGCACCGGACAGCCGTATATTCATTCACCTTTGTTCTGAATACTCTTGCGTACGCCCGTCCAGTCCTTTACCTGCCGTGGTAAAAGAAATAAAAACCGAAGGAATAAAATCGCACGCTCTTTGTCATAACATCGCAAAGATAGTAAAAAGGAGACAAAATGTTCTCTAATTTTTAAGAATATGAAGGGAGAGGCGTGGGAAAAGTTCCTCAGCCCGTCCCAGGATGGTCATTAGACGGTCAATATCTCCTTCTCCTTCGCTGACACGAGTTCGTCAACCGCCTTCACTTTCGCGTCGGTGGCCTTCTGGATCTCATCCTCGCCCTCCTTGCGCACGTCCTCCGAGAAATCGCCGGCCTTCTCCGCCTTCTTCAGGGCGTCCACGCCGTCGCGGCGGGCGTTGCGCACGGCCACCTTGATGTTCTCGCCAGTGGCCTTGGCCTTCTTGATGAGTTCCTTACGCCTTTCCTCCGTGAGAGGAGGAATAGGGCAACGGATCACCTCGCCGTTGTTCTGAGGCGTGAAGCCGAGATTGGCGTTGATGATCGCCTTCTCGATCGGCCCGATCATGTTTTTCTCCCAAGGCTGGATGGCGATGGTCCTGGCATCCGGAACCGTCACTGAGGCGACCTGGGGAACAGGTGTCTGGGAGCCATAATAGTCAACCATCACATTGTTGAGGATGGACGGATTGGCCTTTCCCACGCGGTAGGTCTTGAGGTCTTCCTCAAGGAACTGGATGGAGTCCTCCATTTTGGACTTCACTCCATTGATGATCTCTTTCGCTTTGTCTGTAAGCATAGTCTATCGTGTTAATTGTTATCAATCAGTTATTTCGTTTTCCGTCAGGCAGCGCCGTGCTGTGATCCGTCAGGCATCGCTGCGTCCTGTCGGGCAGCGCTATGGTCCGTCGGGCAGCGCCGTGTCCAGTCAGGCCGTGCTGTGATCCGTCAGGCAGCGCCGTGTCCAGTCAGGCTGCGCCGCGGAGGCTCGCCCTTGCGGACTTTCTTCTGCCGCTACCTGTGGACAAGGGTCCCGACCTTCCCGCCGTTCACCAGCTTGAGAAGGTTCCCCTCCACGTTCACATCGAAGACGATGATCGGCATATTCCCGTCACTGCAGAGGGCGTATGCCGTCTGGTCGAGAACCTTAAGGTGCCTGGCCATCGCCTCGTCGAAAGTCAGCTCGTCATACTTTACGGCGGTAGGATCCTTCTCCGGGTCAGCCGTATAGACTCCGTCCACACGGGTTCCCTTCAGAACCACGTCCGCATTTATTTCAAGCGCCCTGAGCGCCGCTCCGGAGTCGGTGGTGAAAAACGGGCTGCCGGTCCCGCCGGCGATCAGAGCCACGCCCCCCTCCTCCAGCACCTTGACTGCGTTGTCGCGGTTGTAGTAGCGCACAAGAGGCTCCATCGGTGTGGCGGAGAAGACCTCGGCATGCACCCCCTCGTCCTTGATGAACTGACTGAGCGCCAAAGAGTTTATCACGGTCGCCAGCATTCCCATCCGGTCACCCTCAACCCTGTCGAACCCCTTCTCAAGCCCCTGGAGGCCTCTGAATATGTTGCCGCCGCCGTTGACGATGGCAATCTGCAGCCCGGCCTTCGCCGCCCGCGCGATTTCCTTTGAATATTTCCGCAGACTCTCCGGGTCGAGTCCCTTTCCCTCCGGACCGCCCAGGCTCTCGCCGCTCAGTTTGAGCAAAACTCTCTTGTACATAGCGCTTTCCAGTGTCAAAAATGTTTAGTCAAGACCCTTCCCCAAAGCGCGCCCCGCCCCAAGGAACAGTCTCGAAAGACAAATATACAAAAAAAGTCGGACTGTCAGCAAATTGACAATCCGACTTTTTGGTGGTGATTATTTTGTTGGACTTTCCGTCGCCCAAGGGTGCCGCGCTACACTCCGGGGCAACGCTTTTGGCACTTTTCGTCGCCCGAGAGTGCCAGGCCGCACGCTTGGGCGACACTTCCGCACCTTTTTGTCGCTCGGGGGTGCAGGGCAGAATTACATAAGGATGACGGGACTCTTCGGTGACGACACACACTCTTCGTCGCCCAAAAGCACAGCGGCAGACCCTTCCGTGAGCAGAACGCGCCGTCTCGCTCACG
>HF986034.1 GCA_000431015.1 Alistipes sp. CAG:514
CTAGAATTTGATGCGGTTGCCCTGGAAAGAACGCCACATATTTGCAAAACTAATGAATTGTGAATATTTTTACAACTTGAATCCGCCAGTGAGGCAGCGGTTGCTTTTCTAAAGCGGAAGAGCGCAAAGGACGGATTCAATTTCTCACAGTACTGATTTGTTATGAGCTTCTTATCAAAAATTCTTTTTCTTTCCGTGGCCTTTGTGTCACCAGGCATCGCCGTCCTGGCTCAAGAAACCAACCATAAATGGGCCGTGGTCGAGTTCTCCGCCAACTTCATGCGCGAGGCTCCGGACTACGCCGCCGAACTTGGCGACCAAGCCTTGATGGGAACCGTTGTGGAGATTCTGGACAAGTCCGGGTACTGGGTAAAGATCAAGAGTCCAGAACCTTACACCGCCTGGGTCAACGAGATGGGGCTGGTGCCGATGGACGAGAAAGGTCTTATGGACTACCTTGAGGCACCGAAATACATCTGCACCGCCTCACTTACACACGTCTACGAGGAGCCTTCGACCGACTCACGGATTGTCAGCGACTTCGTGCTTGGTGACATAGTTCGGATTTCGTACAGCGCCAAAACACACTCTTACGGGCGTTACAGCGGCTACGAGGAAGGTCGCGCGGTCTTGAAAAAACATTTCGTAGGGGTTGTGCTACCGTCCGGCAAGACCGGCTTCGTCCCGGCCAAGGACGTGGATGTGTTCTACAAATGGGCCAAGGATCGAAAAGACCGGGCCACATCTCAAGACGAGTTTCGTAAAGACCTGCTGGCCACGAGCTTCCGATTCCTCGGCGTTCCATACATGTGGGGCGGCACCTCAATAAAGAACGTGGATTGCAGCGGCCTCGTCCGCAACGTCTACTTCGCCAACGGCGTGCTCCTGCCGCGAAATGCCTCACAGCAAGCAAGGGTCGGGGAGGATTTAGGAATATTCAAGAACAACGGTGACGTTGACTGGAGCGGTCTACTCCCGGGCGACCTTCTGTTCTGGGGCAAAGCCGCCACAGACAGCACCAAAGAAAGAGTAACCCATGTGGGCATGTACATCGGCGACGGCAAGTTCATCCACTCCTCCCAACTAGTTCGCATCAACTCCCTGGATCACAGAGCCAAAGACTTCTACAACAGAAAACCGATCAGAGCCCGCCGCATAGTCGGCCACATAGACGAGCCCTCCTCAGGAATCCTCTCCACCTTCAACAGCCCAGCCTACTTCCCGCAGGACTAACCACTAACTCTCCCAACATCCCGGAGCATCGCCCACCATTCCCGCGGAACAATGCTCCGTAGCCCTTCGTCCTCCGTCCCGTAGGACCGGCTTCCTTAACGCGGGGCGTTACACCAAACTACTCCACCTCGATGTTCTGCCTTCTTAACGCGCGGTACCGCAACTATCACCTCCGACCAAAAGCCAGATCCGCCTTACACAAGGCAATGCCACATCCTCTACTGCCTCATAACCCTTTTCTCTATGCGCAGAAAGTGACCTCTGACTTCACCAAACAGCAATCCGCTTTTATTTCCAAGGAAAGATACAACTTTCAGACTGTCTTTCCTTAATACTAGGCTCAACACGAAGAAGTTAGCCACAATAATGGCGATCCGGTGGACAAGCCGACTGACACCGGGCCTTTGTCCACGGAATGGCGGTTCCGGTGGACAAACTGACTGATGTCGGGCCTTTGTCCACGAAAAGACCGCTCCGGTGGACAAGTTAGCCCCGAGCCTAAACACAGGATTTGGACTTGAACACAGGCGGGAGGCCAAGAGCGGGATTCGGGCGGATTCGTGTCCGCGGAGGCACGGGC